>NZ_JBHUFV010000007.1:0-198339 GCF_042681425.1 Nonomuraea mangrovi
CATGATCGCGATGGCCTGGGTCTCCCTGGTCGCCGCCCGCTTCCGCACGTCCGCCTGAATCACGCACCACTTCATCCCTGAGGAGAACATCATGAGGAAGATCGTCGCCGGGCTGTTCGTCTCGCTGGACGGCGTCGTGGAGTCGCCAGAGACCTGGCACTTCCCCTACATGAACGAGGAGATGGGCGCAGCGGTCATGGCGATCCAGGCCGAGGCGGACACGCTCCTGCTGGGCCGGGCCACCTACGAGTCCTTCGCCGCGGTCTGGCCCCACCAGACCGGGGAGATGGCCGACCAGCTGAACGGCATCCCCAAGCTGGTCGCCTCCACCACCCTGCAGAAGGCGGAGTGGAACAACTCCACCCTGATCAGCGGAGACGCGATCGACGAGCTGAAGAGGATCAAGCAGCTGCCCGGCAGGAACATCAGCATCACCGGCAGTATCACGCTGACCAGGGCGCTGCTGCGGGCGAGCCTCGTCGACGAGCTCCACCTGATGGTCCACCCGATCGTGCTCGGTACCGGTACCCGGCTGTTCGACGAGAGCACCGGTCGCCTGCCGTTCAAGCTGGTCGATTCGACCACCTTCAAGTCCGGTGTTCTGAACCTCCACTACCGGCCCGCCTGAGAAGGGCGTGGAAAGCCGACGGACACCCCCGAGCCTTGCCGGTTCTCCCGTGCCAGGCGGATGACCGAGACACGCGTCTCCCGCAGCAGACTCCGGTCGGCGTCGCTCGCTGAGGACCATGCGGTGTCGTGTCAGCAGCCGCGTCAGGACGGCGACGGCCCGGTATCAGAGCGGTCGGCGATGGTGGAGACCATCCAGACACCGCGGACAGCAGCAGGACCGCCGTCCACCAGCCGTCCGTTGGCTTGAATGTCAGATTCGAAGGAGCGCACCACCATGTCCGTCACCCTCACCGACCAGGACAAGCTCACCCTGCGGACCGCCGCGTGGGGCGCCGTCTCGCTGATGTCAGCCGCCGGCGCCGCCGGCTCTGCCCACAAGGTCGCCACCCACGGCTCCATCGCCCTGACCTCCGCGACCGGCCTGGTCGGGCACGTGATCACCAAGGCGCCCAAGGGCGTCAAGTACGGCAAGACCGTGGCCGAACTCGCCGACCAGGTGCTGCCGGCCCTGACGGCGGCCATGAGCCTGCTGAAGAAGCAGGATCCGGCAGAGGCCGACAACTTCCGCAGCACCCTCATCGTCGCCATCGAAGCAGGCGCCCAGACCCACCAGGGCGTGCCCAGCCCCACCATGGCCGAGATGGCCCGCAAGATCACCGCAGCCCTCGACGCCGCTTGACGGCATGTCCCGGGGTCCTCTCCGGACCCCGGGACGCGGCGGCCCGCCGGGCCAGGAGGGGCCGAGCCCCGCCCAAGCGGCCACGCCGGCTCGCTCACCGTCCGTGACCCGACCACCGCCCTCGCCCGCGGCGGCGATCTGGTCTCAGGTCAGCGGACGGAGTGCTCGTAGCACAGGCAGCCGACGCCCTTCTCGATCCACTCCCTGCCCTCCCATTCCGGATGCCGTGCGACCATCACGGCCGCGACCTCCTCGACGATCGTCTCCTCGCTCATGGCCGAGCCGCGGCGCAGCCAGGTTTCCTCCCGCAGGACGTGCAGGTAGTCGCGCACATCCTCCAGCAGCCGCGCATCGCCCACATCTCCATGGCCGGGGACCACCACGCGCGGGCGCTCGGCGACCAGCCGCTCCATCACCGCCAGCCAGCGCGTGCCGGAGACATCGATGTCGTGTGGCGGGAACCACGGGAAGATGGCGAACTGCCCCGACTCCACCAGGTCGCCGGTGAACATCACCCCCGCGTCGGGGACCGTGACGATCTGGTCGCCCTTGCTGTGCGCCCGGCCGGTGGCGCGCAACTGGACCGTCCGGCCGCCCAGATCCAGGTCGTAGTCGGTGTCATAGACCAGATCGGGCCGCGCGAGCCGGACACCGTCGAGCCGGCGCGCGACCGCCTCGCCCAGACCCTTGAACATCTCGAGGTAGCCCGGGCCCTTCACCGCAAGGTCCTCGGCCTGCGCCTTGTTGATCAGGAACGTCGCCTCCCCGGCGAACACCTGGGCGCCGAAGGCGTGCTCGGGGTGGAAGTGGGTCGTGGTCAGGTACAGCCTTCGCCCTCTGGCGACCTCGGTGGCGAACTTCAGCACCGCCTCGGCGTTCTCCGGTCCCATCCCGGTCTCCACCACCAGCACGGAGTGGCTGCCGCCGACGATGCCGATGTTGGGCACCAGCTGGACCCCGCGGTTCGGGATCACCACCAGGTCGCGGGCCGCCTCTCGGGCGTCCTCGATCCGGACGACAGGGTCGGGCATCTCATACTCGGTCATCTCCCCAGTGCACCGGTCGTCTGCCCCGGGCGTCCAAGTCCGATCTCGCAACCCCGATACCGGGCAGGTATCGTCCCTGCAAATGGATCTGCGCCTGCTGCGTTACTTTGTGGCGGTTGCCGAGGAGCTGCATTTCGGCCGGGCCGCCCAGCGGTTGCACATGACACAGCCGCCCCTCAGCCGCGCCGTCAGACAGCTGGAGGGAGACCTCGGCGCCGTGCTGCTGGAGAGATCAGCCACAGGTGTCGCGCTCACCCCTGTGGGAGCCGTGCTCCTCAGCGAAGCCCGCGCCTTGCTCGGTCAGGCCGACCAGACCCGCCTCCGAGTCGCCGCCGCGGCCGGCAGCACCGTCCTCACCATCGGCACCCTGGCTGACAGCGCAGAGCAGACCGGGACACAACTGGCCGCCGCCTACCGCGAACGCCATCCCGGCATCCTCATCCAGGTCCGCGAAGCGGACTTCACCGATCCGACCTGCGGGCTGCGCGCCGGGCTCGTCGACGTCGCCCTCACCCGCGAACCGTTCGACGCCGCCGACATCACCACGCACCTCCTGCGCGAGGACCCCGTCGGCGCCGTCCTGCGCACCGACGACCCGCTCGCCCGGCATGGTCACCTGCACCTGCGCGACCTCGAGGACCGTCCCTGGTTCCGCTTCCCGGAAGAGACCGATCCCATCTGGAGCGCCTACTGGCAGGCCACGGACTCCGGGCGCGAGGGTCCCGTGGTGCGGACCGCGCAAGAATGCCTCCAGGCCGTCTTGTGGAACGGCACCGTGGGCCTTACGCCTTTGACCCACACCCTTCCGCAGGACCTCATCGCGGTTCCCGTTCTCGACATGCCGGCCAGCCGCCTCATTCTCGCCTGGAAGAGCACCGACCCGAGCCCACTCGTTCGCTCCTTCGTCCAGATCGCCCGCGCCCAGAGATAAGGGCTGGTACCAACCACGCAGGTCAAAGTCCTGACAGGCGATCCCGGTCTCGCCGGGTCTCCTGAGCGCCGCGCCCATGAACGCCACGCTGGTCATCACGGTGAGGAAGTCGGCCTCCTCCCTGTCCCCCAGCTCGATCACCGGGTTCCCGGCCCGCCGCGCAACCCCCGGCCCGTTTCGGCGAACTGACGTTTCCGGGCGCCGGCACGCGCAATCCATGGAGTGACTCCTGTGGGATGTGGTGTTGGCCAGGACGCTACACCCGCGCTTGCAAGAGTTCAATGAAAGTTTTCGCTCAATCGAGCCCTTCCGTGCCGAAGAGCACGCCGCCTCGCCCGCGTACGCGCATGGGCGCGCGAGGGTAGCCACCCTCGCCCAACTAAACAACTGTTGACATTGATCTTCGCGAAGCACTCAATAGGCCACACAGTTCAACATCTTCCAACGCAGCGCTTCGGCTTCCTCGTCGAAAGGAATCGATTTCAGATGCGCCGTCTCACCCATGCGCTCCTGGCCTTATTGGCTTCGACGCTTGCCGTATCGGCCCTCCCCGGATTACCCGCCGAAGCGGCGGAGCCGTACGTTGTCGAGGCCGAGAGCATGGCGCTGTCCAACTTCACCACGGCCAGCGTGGAGCACACCTTCAACGGCGCGCCGGTCGAGACCGTGAATTACGTCCAGGGCGTTTCCGGCCAGTCGAGCACCGCCACCAAGACATTCAGCGGCGCCACCGGCACCTACGATCTCATCACGCGCTACAACGGCAAAACAGCGGGCGGAGTCACCTACACGCTCGCGGTCAATTCCACCACCGTTGATTCGTGGGCCACGTCACAGCGAAATGGTCGCGACTACACCGATCCCGCGAACATCGACACCCATACCTCGAGCAAAGTCACGCTCAGCAACGGCGACACCGTCAAACTGACGGCCGCGTCCGCCAACGAGACACCGCGCGTCGACAGGATCACGATCCAGGAGTACGTGGGTCCGCCGACCAGCACGCTGAGCATCGATTCGCCGAACGCGGCACTGAACGAGGGCTTCACCTGGGGCAAGAACCGGGCTCTCGGTATGACGTTCTACCCCGGCAACCCGATCATGGGGCACGAACCGGAGTGGTGGCGGCTGAAGGATTCCACGCACACCACGGTGATGCCCGGCTACTGGGGCGCCTATCTGAACCGGGAGTCCTTCTACAACAGGGACATCGCCCATCAGTCGGATGGCGCGCACGCGCTTGGCCTGGACAATGAGACCTACGCCATGCTGAAGACGTTCGCCGGCGACGCCGACGATCCGGGTCAGAACGGCTGGCCGCTATGGGCGCACAGCTCCTACGGCAGGATGTATTACATCGACGGCACGGGATTTCGGGAACTGCCGTCACCGTTCAACGTGATGGTTAAGGCCTACAAGCAGTACCAGTGGACGGGAAACCAGAACTGGATCAACGATCCGACCCTCTCGGCGTACTACGACTCGACCATGGGTTCGTTTCTGACCGACCACAAGGTGACGTGGAACGACGCCAACCCCTCCAGCGAGCAGCCCGTCGCGAAGATGCAGCCTGGCGAATACTCGGCGACATTCTTCGAGTTCCCGAGCGAACATCTCGTCTCCGCCGCCGATGCGCTGGGCTACCAGTACCAGTCGATGCTCGCGTATTCGGCGATCCTGAAGGAAAAGGGCGACAACGCCAACAGCACGAAGTGGGCCGACCGCGCCCAGCGGGTACGCGACCACTTCGAGACGAACTGGTGGGACTCGGCGACCAACCGCTACATCCGCGGCAAGGACGCCGATGGCAAGGGTTACAGCAGTTGGGGGCATGAGGCCAGCTTCCTGATGATGTTGACCGGGCTGGGCGACCACGGCGCCAGGACCAGCGACTACCTGGACTTCATCGCCGCCAACGACGACGACCTGAATGTCGAGGCGACCTCCTATCTGCCGGAGATGTACTACCAGTACAACCGGCCTTCACAGGGTTGGGCGTGGCTCAAGAAGCTCATGGCCGACAAGAACGGATATCCGGAAATCTCGTTCGTGGTGGTCAGCAGCACCATCGACGGCATGATGGGCGTGCAGCCGGACGCCCCGCACAACAAGGTGGCCACCGTCCCACGGTTGACCCCTGAGGTGCCGTGGGTGGAAATCAACCACCTCAAGGTCGGCGGCAACGACCTCAAGCTCAAGCACACCGGCACGACGGCCTCCACGCTGACCAACAACTCCGGCTCCACCATCACCTGGGAGGCCCAGTTCTACGGGACCCTCTCCACGATCAGCGTGAACGGCACACCGCGAACGCCGCAGACCAAGTCGCTGTACGGCCGGACGGTTTCGTACGTGACGGTGCCCGTGACCGCCGGCGCGTCGGTGACCGCGACCGCCGGAAGCACAGGGGGTGACACCACGGCCCCCACCGCGCCGACCCACCTCGCGGCGAGCAAGGTGACCTCGAACAGCGTGGATCTGAACTGGACGGCGTCGACTGACGACGTCGGCGTGACCGGCTACAGCATCTACCGCGGCACCACGCTGATCGGTTCGTCGACGGGCACGAGCTTCACGGCGACCGGGCTTTCCGCCTCGACGCCGTACACGTTCACGGTGAAGGCGAAGGACGCGGCCGACAACGACTCCGCGGCCGGCGACGCGGTCAACGTCACCACCGCCGTCAGCGGAAACGGGCAGACAGCCGATCTGAGCGATCTCACCTGGGTCAATGCCGTGAGCGACTTCGGCACCGTTCAGAAGAACAGAAGCGTCGGATCCAACCCCATCAAACTGGCCGGGACCGCCTACGCCAAGGGCATCGGCACGCACGCCAACAGCGCCATCACCTACACCTTGAACGGAGGGTACGCGAGGTTCCAGGCGGAGGTCGGCGTGGACGACGAGATCTCCGCAAACGCGACGGTCAGGTTCCAGGTCTGGGGCGACGGCGCCAAGCTGTACGAGAGCCCGTCGGTCCTGACGGCGTCGAGCCCGTCCCAGTCCATCGACGTGAGTATCGCCGGGGTGACCTCGCTGGTGCTGAAGGTGACGGATGCGGGAGACGGGATCAACAGCGACCACGCCGACTGGGCGAACGCTCGACTCGTCGCTGCGGACACCCAGGCGCCGACGGCGCCGACCAACCTGGCGTCGAGCAACGTCACGTCGAGCAGTGCCCAGCTGAGCTGGACGGCGCCGACCGACAACGTCGGGGTGACGGGCTACGACATCTACCGCGGGACGGCGCTGGCCGGCTCGTCCACGAGCACGAGCTTCACAGCGACCGGGCTGTCGGCTGCGACGTCGTACACCTTCACGGTGAAGGCGAAGGACGCCGCCGGGAACGTGTCGGGTGCCAGCAACGCGGTCACGGTCACCACCTCCGGCGGCGCTGCGGTGTTCCTCAGCGATCTGAACTGGACCGGTGCTCCCACCATCGGGTGGGGCACCCTGCACAAGGACCGGAGCGTCGACGGGCGCACCATCACCCTGAACGGGACCACGTACGCCAAGGGGATAGGTACGCATGCCACGAGCAGCATCACCTACTCCCTGAACGGTGCCTATTCCCGGTTCCGATCAGATGTCGGGGTCGATGACGAGGTCGGCGCGAATGCGACGGTCACGTTCGAGGTCTGGGGCGACGGCGTCAAGCTGTACGAGAGTCCGTCGGCTATGACTCCGTCCAGCGCGGCAGCCTCCATCGACGTCAGCGTGGCCGGGGTGTCCTCGCTGGTGCTGAAGGTGACGGATGCGGGAGACGGGATCAACAGCGACCACGCCGACTGGGCGGGAGCGAAGCTGATGTCGTAGTGCGCCAGACCAGCAGGGAACTGGGGCTGCGGGAACGACGAAGGGTGTCGATGATCCGTTGGTGAAGACAGACATCAACACCCTTCTCGCCGCACTGCCCGTGAAGATCGACGACTGGCTCGGCGAAGAGCCCCGCACCGGCCGGCCACCGACGAAACGGTCCGGTTGCGGGTCCGACCCCGCCTCAGGAAGCCGCTACCCGGACGCCACGACCTGGCCGGCCGTGACCTGAGGAGGGTTCGGAAGCAGGGAGGCGAGATGCTCCCGCACGAAGTCCCCAGCCCTTCTGGTGGATTCCTCGGCTCCGGCTTGATCGTCAAAGACGCTGGTGGAAAGCATCACCCCATCCCCAGCGTCGACCCAGTAGTAAGCCACGAACCCGGGGACCTGGCTGATGAGCGGCACGAACCCCTCGCTCACCCGGCGTCCCGCCTCGGCGGGATCGGTTACCCCCTCGTAGCGCCGAACCGTTGCGTACATAGCTGACCTCCTCCCTGGGCCCAAGATCGCCCATGCGGGAGGACATACCCTCACCGTGCGTCCTTCGAGGCCAAGGGTCTGTAAATTGAACAACCCGGCGGGGCCGCGCGGGGCGGCCGCGACCGCGGCCGGAACTCATCTATCGCACGACACATGCCTTGTGGATGTCGGCGGGGAGCACCGGCTTGCCGTCCACCGGCGGTGTCGGGCCGTCGGGCTCGGGCTGGATCCCGCCGGCGGCGATCTCGTCCAGCGCGGCCAGGCCGGGGCCGTCCACCGTACCGAAGATCGTGTAGTTGGGGCGCAGGCCTGAATCCCCGTAGACCAGGAAGAACTGGCTGCCGTTGGTGTCCGGCCCGGCGTTGGCCATGGCCAGCACCCCGCGCGCGTAGGTCTTGCGCTCGCCCGTCGGGTCGCCCGGCCACGGCGGCAGGTCGGTGGGTAGCTCGTCCTTGTAGCGGTACCCCGGCCCGCCCTCGCCGGTGAAGCTCGGGTCACCGCACTGGAGCACCTTGAGCCGATCGTAGGCGGTCAGCCGGTGGCAGGACGTCTGGTCGTAGAACCCGTGCCGGATGAGGTGCACGAAGCTCTGTACGGTGCACGGCGCCTTCCCCGGATCCAGCGTGAGCCCGATGTCGCCGTGGTTGGTCTTGAGCACCGCCGACACCGGGCGAGTCGGCGTCCTCCGGGGATCGGGCGGCAGCGGCACCTTCCGGACAGCCGGGTCGTCGGGCGTCTCGGTGTACCCGCACGGGCCGTGCGTCGTCCTGGGCGGCCGGCGGCTGCCGTCCGCGTACGCCGGCATCGTGGCGAACGCGACGAGCGAACCGGCCGTGACCACGGACGCGGTGAGTCGTAAGAGGCTGCTGCTGGACATGACGCCCTCCGGGGGTGATCGACAGGCTTCCTGACATCTAGTCGATCAATCGGATACCGTCAAGAGTCAACCAACCTCCGCGAAGCGAACGCTTCATGAGGGGCGGCGCCGTGCTGACCGCGTTGGCCCTGCTCAGCGACGGCGGGGGCGCCGAGGGCACGAAGACGCCGGCGAGCACCTCGCCGTGAACGCCGAGCCCGCTGTCCTTCGTACCGAGCGGGTCGAGCAGGCGCTCGCGGACGTGCTCGCCGGCCTGATCCTCAGTACACCTCGATCCTGTTGGCGTTGATGTCGTCCAGCAGGCGGATGCTCCTGCTGTACCGCTCGGCGGTGCCGGAGTCGACCGGCAGCTCGGCCGTGCCCTGGGCGTAGAGCACCGCGGCGCGCACGGTGCCGGGGCTGGAGCTGATCGCGGTGTCGGCGTTGACGCGCCTGGTGGCCAGGTTGAAGTACGTGCCCAGGAGGTGCTCGGTGAGCACGCTCTTCGGCGCGTTGTCGCCCTTGAACGCCATCGTGATCTCGGCGGCGTTCAGCGCCCCGCTCCGGTCGGTGTCGTAGCGCTGGTCGGTGGCCTGGATACGGGCCAGGAACTCGGCCGTCCACTGGTTGGCGTGGTTCTTCCAGAAGCCCTTGGAGCGCGGGTCGCGGGTGGGCGCCACGACCGTGACCGTGGTGGTCGCCGAGGCGGTGACCGGGGTGAAGGTGCACCCGCCGCCGGCGTTCTTGTAGCTGACGGACACGTCGCTGGTGTAGGTCGTGCCCGCCGGGGCCAGCAGCGTCGGCCGCGCGGTGAAGACGATCGCGCGGTCGCCGGACCTGGCAGGGACGGCGCCCACGTTCCAGACCAGGGTCCTGGTGCCGTCGTCGTCGAGCGTCACCGAGTCGGGTCGGGGGCCCGTGCCCAGGTCGAGCGCCTGGCTGTAGTAGACACCGGCGGGGAGCGTGGCGGTGACGACGGTGCCGGACGCGGCGCCGCCGCCCGTGTTCGCGTAGGTGACGGTGTAGGTGACGGCCTCGCCGGCGTTGACCGTAGGGGTCGCGGTCTGGTTCACGGTCAGGACCGGGGCGCGGACCGTGGTGGTGGCGCGGTCGGTGTTGTCGTCGGTGTGCGGGTCGGGGATGCCGTCGGTGTCCTTGCCGGTGACCGTGGCGGTGTTGGTGAGCACGGTGCCATCGGTCGTGGCACAGGGGATGCGGTAGGTGAACGCGGGTGTGACGGTGTGGACGCCGCCGTCGGCCAGGTCGGGGAGCGAGCGGTGGTGCACGGTGCCGTCGGGCAGGGTGTCGGTCACCGAGACGGCGGTGGCGGGGCCGGGGCCGAGGTCGGTGACGGACACCGTGTAGGTCAGGGTGTCGCCGCCGGCGGCCTCGGTCTGGTCGGCGGTCTTGGTGAGCTTGAGGTCGGCCTTCTGGAACCTGGCGCGGAGCGTCTCCGCGGTCAGTTCCTGCGGCAGGTCGCGACGCGCGCCGTCGGCGAAGTACTTGGCGTTGAGGCGGGGGTTGTACTGGATGTTGGCCCAGTCGTCGAAGCCGTGCAGGTCCTCCAGGGCTTCATCGGGGCACTCGGGCAGGATGCGGGTGATGTTGGCGGGGGTGTCGCCCTGTCTTGTGCCGTTTCCGTTCCAGTCGATGAATCCGTTGGTGGCGGTCACTGTTCCGGGCTTGCCGCCGACGCCGTACACGATCTGGCGATCGGGGCTCGCGTACACCCCGAAGTTCTCGTTGAGATGGTCCTCCTGCAGGGGTACGCCGAGGGCCGTGCCCCTGGCGGCGCTGCTGTAGTCCAGCGGCCGGATGAGGTCGTAGTCCTGGAACTGGTAGGAGTAGTTCATCACGCTGAGGTAGTTGGGTTTGCAGTTGACCTTTTCGTCGCCGCCATGGCCCAGGCCCAGCGTGTGTCCCAGCTCGTGCATGAAGGTGGACTTCTCGGCGTTCGCCCGCCCGCCCAGTCGCCCGAAGTCCTCGGAGGTGAACACGCCCATCGTGACGACGAAGTCGTTGCCGCCCCTGGGGCTGGTGGATTCCCACTCGGCTATGCCCGACCCGCCGGTCTTCCCCTCCTCGTCCTCGACGAGGTCACCGAAGATCATGTAGCGGTACACCATGCTCTTGGCCTTCAGGATGTTCGCGCAGTTAGGGCTGGAGCGGTCGGCGGCGGTGCCGAAGGCGCCCGCACAGGTGCTGTTCCGCGTGCCGTTCTTGATGAAGCTGAAGTTGTCCGGATTCCCGTCGTTGTCCGGGATGAACTTGAGCACGGGCACATGCGGCAGTTCCTCGTCGATGTCCAGCACGTGGAGCCCGACGCCCAGGTACTTGCCGCCCTGGTACCGATCGACCGGTGCACGGTCGAACGCCTCGACGACGTCCAGGAGGCCCAGGTAGTCGGGCCGGAACCCCCTCATGTAGTCGACCTCGACGAACAGGTCCTTCCGGTACGGCAGGGCGTTGTACGGCGGGTCCCCCAGCGGCAGGTCCACCGTGCCGTCGTTGTCGACGTCGTACCCCAGGCCGGGTGTCTCCCAGGCGTTCTGGATGCCGTCGCCGTCGCTGTCGCCGCCCGCGTTCCTGGCCAGGTCGAGGCAGTGCGGGGTGGTGATGGTGAAGTAGCCGCGGGCCGAGTCGACGCCGACGGCCTCGCTCTGCCCCGTCAGGGACAGGATGCCCGCCCCCTGCTGGGCGGTCAGGCCGCCGCCGGTGAATACGCACGTGTTCAGGTCGAACGTGATGTCCAGGTCGTCCCCGGGCGCGCCCCAGTCGATGGGGTCGTCAGGGGTCGCGTCGTCCTGGTCCCACAGTTCCAGGTGGATGTCGATGGGGTTGTGGGTGCTGTCGACCTTCTCGCTGTGGATCCAGTTGGTCCTGAAGTCGGATCCGTGGGCGCAGCAGAAGTCGTCCTTGCCGTCGAAGTTCTTGCCGTCGATCCGGAACTTCGGGTAGTAATCGTTCGGGCACGACTCGCCTGCCCCCTCGCCGCACTCCACCTCGACCACCCGGTACAGGTGAACGGTGACCGTCACATCCTCGGCCTGGGCCGCAGTGGGCGCGAGATACGCCAGCACCACGACCAACGCGACCAGCGATCGAGCCAACCATCTCATTTCGCGGTCCCCTCCGAACGATCCGGATCCCGATGATCGCCCGAACGGATCCATGTGGCATGAGTAGCCCCATACTCAATCGCCGAAGCCTCAGAATCGGGTGTGTGGACCTCCTCGGCAAGCGCGAGAAACCATCTCCGGGTCACTACGACGGGTTCATCTCCTACAGCCGAGCCGCCGACGGCCGCCTCGGCCCCGCCCTGC
The DNA here is from genome assembly GCF_042681425.1 of Nonomuraea mangrovi. Classification (NCBI taxonomy): domain Bacteria; kingdom Bacillati; phylum Actinomycetota; class Actinomycetes; order Streptosporangiales; family Streptosporangiaceae; genus Nonomuraea; species Nonomuraea mangrovi. Next base: position 11,762 of record NZ_JBHUFV010000007.1, read on the forward strand.
GCGACGCCCTCCATCAGTTCGCCCGCCCCTGGTACCGGCTGCGCGCCCTGCGCGTCTTCTGCGACGCCCGCAGTCTGTCCGCCTCGCCGGGCCTGTGGACGACGATCGAGGCCGCGCTGGACGCGTCACGCTGCTTCATCCTGCTGGCCTCGCCCGACTCGGCGCGCTCCGTCTGGGTCCGGCGGGAGGTCGAGCTCTGGCGGTCGCGCGCGGCGGAACGGCCCATGCTCATCGTGCTCACCGACGGCGAGATCGTCTGGGACCACAAGGCGGGGCGATTCGACGAGACCCTGACCACGGCCCTGCCCGAGCCGCTGCTCGGGGGCTTCACCGAGGTCCCGCTCTGGGTGGACCTGCGTTCGATCCGCACCCAGACCGACCTGTCCCTCGGCAACCCCGCCTTCCTCGACACCGTCGCGACGCTCGCCTCCGCCCTGCACCATCGCCCCAAGGACGAACTCGTCGGCGAGGACGTCCGCCAGCACCGGCGGGCCCGGCGGTTCCGGCGGTTCTCCTGGACGGGACTGTCCCTCCTCACCGCGGCGGCGGTCGTCAGCGCGGTGGTCGCGGTCGACTCGGCCAACCTCGCGCGGGCGCAGCGGGACAGGGCGGAGACGCAACACAGGAAGGCCGTGTCCAGCCTGCTGGTCACGCGGCGGGACCAGGTCGGTGACGACGATCCGGTGGTGGCCGGGCTCCTGGCCGCCGCGGCCTGGCGTTTCGAGCCGACCTACGAGGCCCGCCACGGCATGCTCGCCTCCCTGGCGACGCCCTCCCTGGGTGTCCTGGACGGCCTCGGCGACACCAGGGCGCTCGGCCCGGACGGCAGGCTCCTGGCCGGCGACGACCGGACCATGCGCCTGTGGGACCCGGTGACCCGCGGGTGGATCGGAAGCCCGTTCACCGCGGATTTCAGGTTGGCGAAGTTCAGCCAGGACGGCCGGACCCTGGTCACCCTCGGGGACGACGGAATCGTCCGGCTACGGGACACGGCGACCTGGCGGCCGATCGGGACCCCTTTCACCGGCCTGCGCGACGTCGTGGCCTTGGAGCTGAGCCCGGATGGCGAGACCCTGGTCACCGTCGCGTTCGACGAGAAGATCCGGCGGTGGGACACGGCGACCCGTCGGCAGATCGGAGCGCCGCTCACCGGCCACACCGATGACGTCGAGTCCCTGCGGATCAGCCCGGACGGTACGACCCTCGCCAGCGCGGGTCGCGACGGGGCCCGGCTGTGGAACCTCGCCACCGGGAAGGGGAAGCCGCTCAGCGGCCTCACCGGCACGATCCGGTCGGTCGCGTTCAACCCGGATGGCAAGACTCTCGCCACGGGAGGCGATGACGGGGACGTCCGGCTGTGGGACTCCACCACGGGAAACCCGGTCAAAGGCCCGCTGAGCGGTCATGACGGCCCCGTCAGCGCCATCGCGTTCAGCCCGGACGGCGAGACCCTGGCCACTGGGGGCTGGGACCAGACCGTCCGGCTGTGGGACCCGGCGACCGGTCGGCCCGTCGGGGACACGCTCACCGGCCACACCTCCATCGTCTCGGCGGTGGCCTTCAGCCCGGACGGCAGGACCCTGGTCACCACCAGCAGGGACAGAACGGTCAGACTGTGGGATCCGGCGGCGCGGCGGCCGGTAGGAGACCCGCTCAAGGGCCACACCAAGGAGGTCACGCCGCTGCTGTTCAGCCCGGACGGCAAGACGCTGATCAGCAGCGGTCAGGAGGAGACCGTCCGGCTGTGGGATCCCGGGACCGGCCGGCACCTCGGCAAGCCGATCGGGACCCCCAACGTCCACGGCAACTCCGCCTGGCCCATGGCGCTCAGCGCGGACGGCGAGACCTTGGTCATCGCCGATCCCGACGGCGAGGTCCAGCCGTGGAGCGTGGCGGACAGGCAGCCGATGGGAGATCCGATCAAGGTCGAGCACAGGGTCTATTCGGTGGCGTTCAGCCCGGATGACGAGACCCTGGCCGTCGGCGGCGGCAAGGGGATCGTCTCGCTGTGGAATCCGGCCACCCGGCGACCGATCGGGGAGCCGCTCCGGGCCGGGACCGGCCCCGTAGGGGCGGTCGTCTACAGCCGGGACGGCAGGACCCTGGCCACCATCAGCGACGGAACCATCCGGCTGTGGGACACGGCGACCCGGCGGCAGATCGGGAACCCCATGGAGGGCATCACCTCGATGGTGTTCAGCCCGGACGGAAAGCTCCTGGCCGCCCTCGGTGAGGACGAGACCACCCGCCTGTGGGACACCCAGACCCAGCAGCCGTCGGGAGATCCGATCAAGGGCCATGGCGCGGTGGCGTTCAGCCCCGACGGCCGGACCCTGGCCACCGACGGCGAGGACTGGGGCGTCCAACTGTGGGACGTGCGGACCAGGAGGCCGATCGGCGGCCCGCTCAAGGGCCACACCGACGACGTCGTGGCGCTGGCGTTCAGCCCCGACGGCCAGACCCTGGCCAGCTCCGACGGCGCCGGAACCATCCTGCTGTGGAAGCCGGGCATCCCATCGGACCCGCGCACAGCGGTCTGCGCGATGGCGGGCCGTTCTCTCTCCCAGGAGGAGTGGACCCGCTACCTCCCATCCGGAGAGCCCTTCCAGAAGATCTGCTGAAGCCCTCCAGGCCGAACCGTCGCGGCCGCACACCAGGAGAGGCCTGCAAGTCGGACGACCTGGGTGGATGGGATCGTCGGCAGGCGCGGTCCCCCCCGCGAGGCGAGGGGAGACCCCGGGCAACTCCTAGGCTGTCTTGTGCGCCGGCTCCAGGCCTGCGAGGAGGTTGAAGGCGCCGGTCAGCAGGTTGAGGGTGACGAGGCCGACGATCTCCGCGATGACGCGGTCGCTCCAGCCATGCGCCCGCAACTCCGCGACATCCTCGTCCGCCAGGGTGGACGGCTCCGCCAGCACCCGTACCGCCACCGCGATGAGAGCCGCCTCACGGGCGTCGGCGGAGGTCCCCTGGCGGGCGAGAACGATGTCGGTCTCGCTCAGGCCCGCCGCGCGCCCGGCCTCGGTGTGCGCGTCGAGGCAGTACGCGCAACCGATCCATTCCTGTACGGCGAGCGAGATCTTCTCGCTGAGAGCCTGCGGCAGCTTCGTCCGCCTCATGGCCCGGGAGAACTCCAGGTATCCCTGCAGCAGCGCCGGCGAGTGCGCCATGGTGGACACCATCTCGCCCACGCTGCCTCTCCTGCCGATGATGTCGTTCAGCAGTTCGCCGGACTTCTGTGGTGCCTTCTCCGGGTCCAGTGCCGCCAGACGTCGCATATGCCCTCCTTGGCGTACATGCCGCGCTTTACTATACCCCCGTACCGTATATGATGCCGGAGTGACTTCACCAGATCGACGGCTCACCGAGCACCTCTCCCGCTGGCTGGGAGGCTGGCCGGCCACGACCGAACTCGACATCGTCCCCGAGCCTGGGCGGGCACGCCCCGGCTGGGACGGCGAGATCCATCCCGTCCTGGGCGTGACCGGCCCGCGGAGCGGCGTCCTCTCGGTGCCGCCGGAGCACGCCGAGTCGATCGCGGAGCAGTACGCCAAGAACCGGGACATGGCGCGCTTCGGTCCCCTGGTCCCTGCGCTGGCCGGCTTTCCCGAGCGTGGGTGGTTCACCGCCGTCTACCGCTGGACCACGCGGCCCGCCCCTCTGGCCGACGCCGGTGTGTGGATTTCCGCGCAGCACCCCGATGTCCCTGCCTGGCTGCGACCTTTCAACGGAGAGGTCCTGGTCGCCCACGACCCGGAGAACGGCGATCACCTGGCCGGCGTGGGGATCAAACGGCACGACGACTACGGGCACGAACTCGCCGTCGTGACCGCGCCCCGCGCTCGCGGCCGCGGCCTGGCCCGCAGGCTCGTCGCACAGGCGGCCCGACGCGTTCTGGACGAGGGCGGCATCCCCACCTATATGCACACCCCGGACAACCTCGCCTCCGCCGCCGTGGCCGACGCGACCGGTTTCCGTGATTTCGGCTGGACCGCCTTCGGCGTCACCGAGAAGGCGGCGGCGCGGAAAGGCGTGGACCCGGCACAGTGACCTGGCGCGGCCTGCCAATGGTTCTTCGCGTCCCTCAATCCTTGGTTCCGAAAAGGGTGGAGCCGGAGATCTCAGGAGGTTGAGGAATTCCTGGCCGCGCTGGACAGGCATGATGGCGAGGGTGACCAGCGCGGGAAGGTACCAATCGGGGAGCATGCTTTCGAGAGCGCCATCGTCGTTGAGCGATCGGGAAGGAGCTACTCGCGCGAGGGTTCGAGGAGCTCGACCTCCACCGGATCTATGCCACCTGTGACCCGCGCAACGTCGGATCGGCTCGGGTGCTCGGTAAGCTCGGCATGACGTGGGAGGGACGGCATCGTCACACCACGTTGATCCGGGATGGCTGGCGAGACTCCGAGCTGTTCAGCATCCTCGAAGACGAGTGGCGCGCGATCCAGAGGGTCACGTGAAGGTCCCGCGACGCCGCACAGGGGGTCGACCGGCCACATGCGCCACCGAGCGGCGCGAACCGTCACGGCGCTGTGCGGGCGGAAGCGTCGAACGACGTCACGGCAGCGGCGGTCCGGCCGACGGCAGGCACTCGCGCAGGCCCGCGATCAGCTCGCGCAACGCGTGGTCGAAGGCGTGCTCCGGCGGTGTCGCGTAGCCGATGAGCACGCCGAGCGGCGCTTCCTCCGGCCGGCCGTAGAACATGGACAGCGCGTCGACGGCGACGCCCCGGCCGGCCAGGTGGGCCAGCAGCTCCGCCTCCGCCATACCGGTGCCCGGCAGGTGAAGGACGGCGTGCAGACCTGCGGCGATCCCTGACAGTCGCGCGTGCGGCAGCCGCCGTTCGACGGCCGTGCCGAGCCGGTCCCTACGCCGCCGGTACCGGACGCGGCAGCGGCGCAGATGCCGGTCGAGCTCGCCGGTCCTGATGAGGTGCGCCAGCGCGAGCTGGTCGATGACGCCGACGTAGCCCTCGTCCCAGTGCATCGAGCGCCGCACCAGAGGAAGCAGGTCGTCCGGCACGGCGATCCAGGCGATGCGCAGGCCGGGGGCGACCATCTTGCTGGCCGTACCCGCGTACACGACCCGATCGGGAGCGAGCCCTTGCAGGGCGCCGACCGGCTGCCGGTCGTAGCGGAACTCCCCGTCGTAGTCGTCCTCGATCACGAAGCCGCCGGTGCGCCTGGCCCAGGCCAGCAGCCGCGCGCGCCGGGAGGGGCTGAGCGTGACGCCGAGGGGGTACTGGTGCGCGGGCGTGACGGCGACGGCCGCCTCCCCGCCCAGCCCGGCCACCGCCAGGCCCTCCCCGTCGACAGGGATGCGACGGACCTCCAGCCCGTGCTGGGCGGCGAGGCGGGGGTAGTCGGGCTCGGAGGGGTTCTCGACGGCGATCGATGTCGCGCCGCTGTCGGCGAGCGTCCGGAAGACGAGCCGCAGCGCGTGTGCGTACCCCGCACACACGATGATGTGGTCGGGTGTGGTCAGCACGCCTCTGGCCCGGCCGAGATACTCCGCGAGCACGCGTCGGAGCTCGGCGCTGCCGGTCGGGTCACCGTAGCCGAAGGCGGTGTTGGGTGCGCCCCGCAGGACGTGGCGGGTCGCGGCCAGCCACTCACGCCTGGGGAAGGTCGACAGGTCCGGCAGGCCCGAGCGCAGGTCGACCCCGGGTACCGGCGGCAGGGTGGTGCGCGGGGGCGGCATGCTCGTACGGCGCGGCGCGGCGGGGTGGTCGGCCACCCACACCCCCGATCGGGGACGCGCGAGGTCAGGTAACCCTCGGCGACCAGCTGGTCGTAGGCCTGGGTGACGGTGCCGCGGGCCACGTTCAGGTCTCTGGCCAGGGCGCGCGAGGACGGCAGCGGCGTGCCGGGCGCGAGCCGGCCCTCGCGTACCGCGTCGCGCAGCGCGTGCTCGAGGCCCGCCCGCAGGCCGTGCGAGGGAGCGAGCCGCAGATGGAGGTCCAGCCCCAATCTGGACCACTGACTCTCCATGGAACTGGACTATATCTCTGGGCCAGGCTCTTCCTAGGTTGGTGGTCATGAGACACATCGCCCTGGCCATCGGCCTCACGATCGGTACCCTCGGCCCCGCTCCGGTCGAACCCGAGCGGCCTGCGCGGACGAGCCCACGGTGGCGGCGGTCGCGCGGTCCCGTCACCGACCCGCGGTCGGGAGTCGAGCCCGCCCAGCCCGCCGGCGGGCCGTGAGCGCGCCGGTGGACTGATGCGCGCCGAGCGGCCGGAGACCGCGCCTTCAGCGACGAAGCCGGGGCATGAGGTGACAGCCCTCTCCGGACGCCGGTTACTCCGTTTTAACACCTGATCCAGCAGCCTCTCTTCGCGGATGGCCGGGGCGCGCCCGGCCCCGACCACGAAGGAGAACATCCGGATGAACGGGTTCCAACCGTCCCGCCGTTCCGCGCTCGGGCTGCTGGGCGTCGCCCCTCTTGCCACCAGTGGCGTGCTGATGACATCCGGTACGGCTCACGCCGACCGCATACCGAAGGACGCTCGTCCCGGTGGGGCCTACGATCGGTTCCTCGCGAAGCTGGCCGACGACGACGAGTTCTCCGGCACCGTCCTGCTGGCCCACCGCGGCCGTACCGTCCTGGCCCGGGCCTACGGGATGGCCGACAAGGAGAAGAAGATCCCCAACAGGATCGACACCGTCTACAACCTCGCCTCCGCCTCCAAGCCGTTCACCGCGCTGGCGGTCGTCCAGCTCGCCCAAGAACGCAAGATCAGATTCCATGAGAAGCTGGGCACCTACCTGGACGGGCTCCCCGACGAGATCGCCGGCACCGTCACCGTGCACCATCTGCTCACCCACACCGGGGGCATGGGCGATCCCACCCGGCCAGGGGACACCCCGCCACCGCAGAAGGTCGTCAAGAGCATCGAGGAGCAGCAGGCCGACCTCAGGAAGCGGATGCGCGAGCAGCGGCTCGAGTTCACCCCCGGCTCCAGGCACGCCTACAGCAGCATGGGCATGGAGGTTCTCGGCGAGATCGTGGCCAAGGTGTCAGGCAAGACCTTCTGGGACTACGTCCACGACCACATCCTCGTCCCGGCAGGGATGACCCGCTCCGGCTACTTCACCAGGCCGCAGTGGCTGAGCGACGAGCGCATCGCCCACCCGTACATGTACCAGTCGGACGGCAGCCGGGTCGACGCCGTGCGCAACCTGGACAAGGGCGCCGTGCTGGGCGGCGCGCCAGGATCCAACGCGGCGCGCGCGTTCATCGGGAACGGAGGCGGCGGCGGGTTCGCCACGGCGCCTGACCTGGTCCGCTTCGCGCTGGCTCTGCAGGGCGGCAAGCTGCTCAGCCGCCCCTACACCGAGCTGTTCCAGAGCGGAAAGGTTCCCATGACCCCGCGGCCGCAGGCCGGCGACCCCCAGCCCGCGCTGCAGGAGGCGTTCCAGGGGTACGGCGTGACCGCGCCCATCTTCAACGGCCAGCGGATGATCGGGCACGGCGGCGGCATCGGGGGCGGCAACACCAACTGGTCGGTCTACCTCGACAGCGACTGGATCGGGATCATCCTGTGCAACTACGACCTGGACATCCAGCCGATCATCACGAGAGAACGGCACGCCGTCACCGGACTCTGAGTGCCCGTGCCCCGTTCGCGCTCGTGAACCCCACCCTGGCGGCCACCGCGCTGACCCCACGATCCAGCGGCTCCAGGGACTGGTTGAGGCGCCGCGTCCACTGGTAAGGCTGCGGGTCCGCGGTGCCGCTGCCCCGACGGCGCCATCGGGGCAGCGGCCCTGCCTGGACGGCTCAGCCGTCGGGTCAGGCGCCGTCGATCAGGCGGATGGCGATGGCGGGGCTGAACTGGCCGGCGGGCGTGTTGGGGGCGATGCCGCAGTTGCCGTCGGAGTCGCCGGGGATCTTCACCCACAGCAGCATCTCGGTGCCACCGCCACCACCGAGCTGGGTGAGGGCGCCGAGCTTGCGGCCGGCCGGGTTGCACCACTGGCCGTTGGAGCCGTTGCCGTTGCGGCTGGTGTCGATCACCCACGTGGCGCCGCCGCCCAGAGACGAACTGACAGAGGAGGCGTAGGTGGCCGACTGGGCGGTCGGGTAGTAGTTGGAGACGTTCACCGCGAAGCCGCGAACGTCTCCCACGCCCGCGTTCTTGAGCCGCGTCGCCATCGTCCCTGCCGCTACCCAGCCGGCGTTGCCGGCATCGAGGTAAGCCCAGGAGTTGGGGGCCTTGTCGCGGAACTGCTGGGTGGCGTACGTCAGCATGCGGTTGCGCGCCTGGATGGCCGCGTCGTTCATGCAGCCGAAGTCGCCGAGAGAATCGGGCTCGATGATGACGACCGCGGGGCGGTCGCCGATGCCGGAGGCGAACGCGGTGATCCACGTCTTGTACGCCGACTCGCTGCCTGCCCCGCCACCGGAGTGCCCGCCACAGGCGTCGCGGCCGGGGATGTTGTACGCCACCAGGACGGGGAGCTTGTCGGCGGAGTCCGCGGCGCTGACATACGTGGAGACGGCGGCGCGGACGTCGCCGCTCCAGCCTCCGAACCAGCGGGCCATCGGCTTGGACGAGATGGATGACCTGATGCGCGCCGCCCGGGGGTCACCGGGGTTGTCCCGCACCCAGGTCGCCGGGTTGGAGTTCGGGTCGACGTAGAAGCCGTTGGTCATGCCGACCGGCCCGGACCCCGGCTGCTCGGGCTTCGGCGAGGTGGTGGGCGTGGGCGAAGGCTTCGGTGACGTGGTGGCCGTCGGCGAAGGCTTCGGCGAGGTGGTAACCGTCGGCGAAGGCTTCGGCGACGTGGGAGCCGTCGGTGACGGGGACGGCGATGACGTCCTCTCGGTCAGCGAGACGTCGTCCAGGGAGAAGCGGAAGCCGGCGTTCTTGCCGAGCTGGAATGACACCTGCCCGGCCGACGTGCTGAGGCTGGAGGTGAACGGGAAGCTGAAGCGCTTCCTCGTCGTGGTGAGAGAGATCGTCCTGGTCAGGGTGTTGGTGTACGGGGAATCCGCGAGCTGGACGGTGGTGACCGCGGTGACCGGGGCGGATGCCGAGGCGTCGAACGACAGCGTGTACGAGGTGCCCTTGATCAGGGGGATGTCGTTCTGGGCCACCATGGCGTCCCACGGGTTGGCGGTGCCGCCCTTCACGGTCACCCACAGCCGCTCCGCGTCCACGGCCATCGAGGTGTTCGCCGACTTCCACCAGGGCGCGGTGCCGCTGGTGAACGTGCCGTTGACCACCAGTTGGGGCGCTGCTGCGGCGGAGGGTGCGGCGACCATCGACAACGCTGTCACCACCGAGGCCGTGACTGCCATCACGCGGGATAACGATCGCACGTCATGCGTCCCTTCTAGGCATCCGAAACCATGGGGTGATCCAATCTCACAGAGATTCGCCACTTTCGTGACCATTTGCGGAAAACCGGAGCGCCGGATGAAGGAGGCGTGCCGGGCCCCGTCGCCGTCGCCGGCCAGCCCCGTGACCACCTGAACAAGGAGGTCGTGCGATCGCCTACTCGAAGAGGGACGTGTCCCCGGTTCCCCGGCGAAGGATCTCAGGCTCGCCCTGCGAGAAGTCGACGACCGTCGTCGGGGTGGCGCCGCACTCACCGGAGTCGATGACGGCGTCCACCGCGTGGTCGAGCCTCTCCTTGATCTCCCAGCCCTGCGTCAATGGCTCGGTCTCATCGGGCAGCAGCAGGGTGCTCGACACCAGCGGTTCGCCGAACTCGGCCAACAGTGCCTGCGTGACGACGTGATCGGGGATGCGGACGCCGACCGTCTTCTTCCGGGGATGCAGCAACCGCCGCGGCACCTCCTTGGTCGCGGGCAGGATGAACGTGTAACCGCCGGGGGTCGCCGCCTTGACCGAGCGGAACTGCGCATTGCTGACATGCACGAACTGGCCGAACTGGGCGAAGTCCCTGCATACCAGGGTGAAGTGATGGTCACTGCCGAGGCTGCGGATCTCCCTGATCCGGTCGATGCCCTCCTTGTTGCCCAGCCGGCATCCCAGCGCGTAGCACGAGTCCGTCGGGTACGCGATCAGCCCGTCCGCATGCAGAAGCTCGACCACCTGGCTGATCAGCCGAGGCTGAGGACTGTCCGGATGCACATCGAAGTACTTCGCCACACCCAGAGCTTAGAAGCGAACACTCCACCGCATGACACACGACCTCGCGACGGCGGCCCGGAGGTACCGGACGCGGTGAAGCCTTCGTCGAGGCGGCGGGAACCCGGCGGCAACGGCCCCTGAGGAGCTCAAGGCGAGTCGAGGATCTTTGGTAGGGTCCGAGTCATGCCCGGATGGAGGATGCTCGGCACCTTTGCCGTGAGTCTCCTCCTCTTCTCCGCGAACACGCGACTCGACGCCGCGCTGCCGGATTTCCCGCTCGACGCCCCGGTGGATTCCGCCCTGACCAACTGGCCGATCTACGCCTATGTGCTGGCCTTCGCGGGTGTGCTGATCCCCCTGAAAGCTCGCGTGAAGGTCCTGCTGTCCGGGCTGGCCGGTTTCGGCCTCGCCTCTCTGCTGTGCGCCTTCGCCTCCGACATGCTGACCGGTGACCTGGACGTTCCCGGCGGCGTGCTGATCGGCGGCCGGGCCGTGCAGGGACTGTCGGCCGCGATCGCGGTCCGGGCGGGCTACGGGCTCGTCCTCGCCGCCTTCCCCGCGCAGGCGTGGAAGGCGGTCGTGATGCCGACAGCGGCGATCCTCGTGGGCGTGGGTCTGGGTCCGGTGCCGGTGGCCGCCGTCGACGACCACCTCTCCTATGGCTGGATCTTCCTGATCGACGCACTGCTGTCCGTCATGCTCGTGGCGGCGGTCATGGTCTTCACGCCCCGCTCCGAGCGAGGACCCGCCCTCCGGGAACCCGATCGGCTGGATCCGGCCTAGCCGGTACGGCCGCCGCCGAGCCGACCGGTTGCCCCAGCGGGAGCATCCTCGTGTCGGGGAGTGGAGCGAGCATCGGGCCAGGTCCAGACTGTCCGCCTGAGACCGGGTACCGCGTGCAGGCGGCCGATGGCTGTACGAGATGCCGTCCCCGCTGGCCGATCTTGGGAGGCGGACGTTCATGGGTGAGCGTGGTCACCTGGCTCTTCGAGTGCTGCGCGGCGTGGCACTGACCGTCGCGGGTTTCGCGCTCCCCACGGCAGGGGTGTGGCTCGGCCATCACACCGGCATGTGGGGGCTCGGGGTGAGCATGTGCACGCTGGGCGGCGGTCCGTTACGACCCGGAGGGGCGCACTTCCGCGGTGATGACCGACTGGGAGTACTACCACCGCACCCAGAGGCTGCCGGTGCTGCCGTGGTTCCTCGCGGGGCTGGTGGCGGTGACGGTGCTCTCGTGGGCGCTGGCCGTCGCGTCCTCGCGCTCGGCAGGGAAAGGCGGCCCTGGCCGGAGCGCTCGACCAGGACCGCCCCAGAGCACGACCTAAGTCGTTCGGGGCGATGTGACCTGCGAGCCGGGCTCTCGAAGCTCCCCTTCACGCCACGTGCTGTATGCGGTGCTGAAGCTGGCGGTCAGCTGGGTCACCTCGTCGAGCTTGAAGTGCCAGGCGAGCTCGAATCTCGCCGGTCTGTTCTGCCCGTCCAGCGTCAGCTGCCAGGACAGGCTGGTCCTGTCGAGCTCCTGTTCGGTCCGCTCGGGGCCGCCCAGCGCGCTGATCTGCCGCCGGAGCGACGCCGGCGCCTTCGAGGTGACCAGCGCGCCCGAATAGCGTCGGCCCGCCGCCTTCACGTTCTCGGTCAGCCTGGCCAGATCGATGATGACGCCCACCGCGCCCATGGCACGCGGGCACCGGGCCTCCGGCATGATCGGCTCTTTCGACGGGTCGGTCACCTCCTTGCCGTCGACGTACTCGGCGTCCGCGAGGACCACGCGCCTGGTCAGCTCGATGTGCTCGGCGGTGACGGTCATGTCCATGCGGGTGTCCAGCGATGACACCGCGTCGTGATCGTAGGACAGCTGTCCTTTCGCCTTCGTGGCCCAGGTGCCCTGGGGCATGAAGGCCTCGAAGGAGAAGTCGGCCATGGGCGTCGCACCGACGGCGCTCGCCAGCGCGATAGGGAGGTCGTCGGGCGTCGGTGGTGCCGCCGGCCCTGTCGTGGTGGGTGTCGGCGAACCGGTGAATCCTCCCACCGGCACGTTCGAGCGGCCGGTCGCGCCTCGCCACAACACCACGCCCGTGGCGGCCGCCGCCGCCGCGACCGCTCCCCCTGCCGCCAGCAGCGCCCGCCGCGAGATCCCGCCGGACCCGCGCTCCGCCGTCGGGCGTTCGCGCACAGAACCACCGGCCTGTACGGCACCGCCGTGGGCCGCCTCGGCCCCCTGACGCAGGGCGGCGTCCTCCTGATCGGGCGCCCGCTCGCCGAGCAGCACCAGCAGCAGGTCACGGGCCGACGGCCGGTGCGCGGGATCCTTGGCGAGGCAGCGGGCGACGATCCCGCGCAGTGGTTCCGTCAGCACGCCCAGGTCCGGCTCGCTGTGCAGGATGCGGTAGGCGGTCGCGGCGAAGGTGTCGCTGCCGAACGGTGGCCGCCCATTGGCGGCGTAGACCATGGTCGAACCCCACGCGAACACATCGGACGCCGGGCCCACCGGCCGGCCGCTGAACTGCTCGGGCGCCATGTACGGCGGCGTGCCCGACGTACTGTCCTTGGTGGCGGTGAGGTCGACCAGCCGGGCGATGCCGAAGTCGATCACGCGTGGCCCGTCGGGGCCGATGAGCACGTTGGCCGGTTTGAAGTCGCGGTGGACGACGCCCGCCCGGTGGATGGCGGCCAGCGCGGTGGCGGTGCCGATGGCCAGCCGGGTCAGCGCCGCCCCGCGCATCGGGGCGATCGCCGCCAGCGCAGGGCCGTCGATGTACTCGCTGGCCACGTAGGGCGGCCGGTGGTCGAGGTCGGCTCGCAGGACGCGGGCCGTGCAGAACTCGTCCACCTGACGGGCGGCGGCGATCTCGCGGGCGAAGGCGCGGTCGATCCCGTCGTTCATGACCTTGACGGCGGCGAGCCCACCATGCTCGTCCTGCCCCAGGTAGACCGTGCCCTGCCCACCCTGCCCTAGCTGGCGGATGATGCGGTAGGGGCCGATGTCCACGCACGCCTCACATGATCGAAATACCGTCGAATCACCCACCGGGCGCCCTCGCGCGGCGGTACCGCTCCCCCCTGGGCGATCATCGGCTCGCCGGGATCCTCAGCAAGGGCCCACCCACCACCAGCCACCTCCCAGGCGAGTGGAGGGGCAGACGCGCATGCCGTAGGCGGTCAGGTTCCCGGTGGCCTCGCCCGTGAAATGCGCATAGCCGACGGCGTCGTCGGGGATGCCGAGCCAATCGGGCAGGAACAGGATCGGTTGGCCGCCGCTGGCGCCGAGGGCGGAGACACGGCAGTTGGCCGAGACGAAGCACAGGTGCGCCGGCAGTTCGGCGCCGAGGTAGCTGTGGATCTGCCCGGCGGGGAGCTTACCTTCGTGGGCCAGGTCCGCTACCTGGGTGAAGGCGAAGCGTTCCAGGTGAAAGCGGAGGGGGACGCGCAGGTCGGGGGTGAACTGCAGAGTGACAGGCGCGGTGAGGCCGATGATCGTGAGTACGAGGCCGGCAGCGCCTGCGGCGATCCGGCGCCGCCGCAACAGGACCGTCGTCATGGGCAGGTAGACGGCGAACGCGACGAGGTAGGCGAGTGCCTCGGCCAGCGGGGCCAGCAGCCAGAGCGAGGTCACCAAGTGGCCGATGTGCAGCCCCATGGCCACCATCGCGAACGTCACCACGCCCATGGCGGTCAGGAGAATCGGCGTGGTGAACCGCTGCAGGGAGGCCGTCACGGGCACATCGTAGGAGCGCGACGTGCAGACCCTGCCCGCCTTGTGTGGAGATCCCGTGAAGATCGGCTCGGCGGCGGCACAGACGGCGTTCCTCTCTGGGAGATGGCCTCTGGTCATCGTGCGGGGGGTGCACCACCTCGGCTCGGACAGGACAACCGACCCGTGGTCATGTGAAGCCCGATTCCGAAGAGGGGGTGGATCTGGATTTCCAGTCAGCTTTCGCCGTGCGTTCTTGGCCGCATTTCGTCAGAGCAGCGGAATTGGGGCGAGGCGAACCGCGCCCACACCCCATCCGATGAACCGAGCCTGAACCTCAGCCGCGGCAGGAGAGTACCGAACCGTCCGTGAACTCCGCCGTCGACGTCACGCACACGATGACATCGGAGAAGTCCGCGCCTCCGCCGCAGGCATATGCACTGCCCGCACCCATGAACGTCGCGCCACACAGCGCGACTACCGCCAAAGCCCGGCTGATCATCTTCTTCATTTCCGCTTCCCCCTTAGAAGGATTTATTCGTGCCGAATGTTTCGTTCAAGGATGGCGTGGGCGATGGGCAATTTGAAGATCGACGGGTGGCAAGATACTGCGGAATCGAAGGCAGCATCATGCAAGCCGAACCGGACTTGTCGCAGGGGGCGATGCGGCCGTCCCTGTCATCGGCGACGTCTCGTGAGTCACGAATCCTCGGTGGACAGCAGACGGCCCAGCGTGTCCAGACCGTGGTGGAGCCGCCGGAAATAGGTGGCCCGGCTGATGTGGAGTTGCAGGGCGAGTTGCTGGTGCGTCCGCGGTCGCCCCAGGTAGTAGTGCCGCAGGATCCATCCCGCCTCGGCGTCCTCCGGCGAGTCGCCGTCCTCCAGGGCGCGCACGGCATCCCGCAGCCATTCCTGGAGGTCCATCACCGTCGCCGTACGTGCGCAAGCCAGGAGCGGACTGTCGGCGAGTCCGGCCTCGTCACGGATGCGCGCCAGGGCCCAGCCCACATCCCGGCCCGTCGGGCCCTGGGGGGCGGCGACCCCGTCCGAGACCGGGACGAGCCGCTCCACCCAGTCGGGCAGCGCGTCCCGGCCGAAATCCTGGCTGTAGATCTCGGGCCTGCGTCCGCACCGGTAGATGTCATCGGTGGTCGTACCGTGCCGCCGGAACCGCAGACCACGCAGCAGCCGCTGGTAGTCGGGGTTCGGAGTGGACACCGTCAGCAGCAGGCCGCGCGAGCGGACCTGGTGAAGTAGGTGCCGCAGGAGGAACGCGTGCAGGCCCCGGTCGGGGCAGTAGGCGGCGCCAAGGACCAGGCTGCCTGCGCCCCGAGGCCGGCCGAACAGCCCGTCGGCATGCTCTTGGAGCAGCGACTCCACGCTGGGCACGGTGCGCTCGGCGACGTGGAGCAGGCCGATGAGGCCGGCGGCTCGGCCATCGCCGTCCCTGAGCAGTTGGAAGCCCGACGGATCGTCGCGCAGCCATTGCTCCACCATGCGGTCCGTCCGCCGGGTGTCCAGCCCTCCGCTCCGGGCCCACCAGTGCATCAGCTCGCCTATGTCGTCCGCGTCTCCCGGGTCGGCGGTGTGAACCAGGCCCGTGGAGGAACTCGCGGGGAACAGCGTCTCGCGCACGGCGTCGTCATCGGACAGGGCCATGACGCTCTCGGCGAGTCGACTGCGGTGCTCAGCGCTGGGCTCTGTGGCCAGCAGGCGCTTGCGGTAGGCCAGCGCCCGGGTCCGCGTGCCGCGGTGAGCGGTGGGCTGCCGCCACCGGTGAGCCAGCTCGATCACGCTGCGGAACGGCTCGACCACGGCGAGCCCGAGTTCCGAGCGGGCTACGACGCTGAGCCCGCGCAGGGCGTCGAAGACTTCCGGGTCGGCCTGCAGCAGCGCCTCGTCGCCCGACCACATGGTGGCCAGCCGGTCGAGTGTGCCTCGCCATCGCTGTGCGGGCAGTTCACGGGAGAGCCGCTCGATGATCTCCTGAGTGATCTGGTCGGCCACCGTCCCCGGAACGTGCGGCGACGCACCCGCGTGCAGCGCCCTGCACGCCGCGCCGGCGATCAGTGGATTGCCTGCGGCGAGGCGGACGACCAGGTCCTGGCTCTGCGGGGCGTGCAGCTGCGCGTCCGCTGCCAGCTTCCTGATCCGCTCGTCCTCCCATGCGGAAACCCTGAGCACCGTGGCCCCCGACAGGGTCCACTTCGGGTGGGCCAGCAGCGAGCGTCTGCTCACGACCAGCACCGGCCTGCCGTCCTGCTGTCGCCGCGCCCGCACGGCTTCCAGCGCGGACAGCGCGTCCGGGCTGTCCGCGCTGTCGAGGGCCAGCGGTGCCCTGGTGTCCTCGGCGAGCGCGGCCGGTACGGCCTCCAGTGCGTCCGGCTGCGACAGATCCAGAACCGACACCGAGGCCAGGCTCGACACGAGTCGGGACTTGCCGATGCCGAGGGGGCCGGTGAGGTTGACGAGCGGATGCCGGTCCAGTGCCTCCCGCAGAACGTCGGGACTCACCCGCGGCGCCGGCCCGGCGGCTCGTGTTTCTCCCATCAGATCTCCTTGCATTCTCCGGCGAACGGCCATCGCTGCACACGGCGAACACGTCCTCGTCTGTGTGACGCGGCGGGGAAGCGGTCTGCCGCCCTCCGCTGAGACTGTGAGACTCCCGTGAGACTTGGTTTGTTTGCTTCCCGGCTAGTTTGTGCTCCGTGGTCACCAGGCACCGGGACCGAACTCGCGGGGGGAGACATGCAGGGCCGCACCATGTCCGTACTCGGTCTGAGCGGCGCCGAGGAGGATGTCTACCGCTACTTCCTGCGCAATCCACGCACACCCGCGCACGATATCCACGGGATGTTCCCCTTCGGCGAGGGGGGAGCGACGCAGGCGATCTCGCGTCTGCGTGACCTGCGGCTCCTGCACGGGGACGACGAGAGCACGTGGGCGACAGAGCCCGGTGTGGCCGTGCCCCGTCTGATGGAGAAGCAGTTGGCGGCGATGCACCGGACGATACGCCAGCTCACCAACCCTTGGCCCATACTGCGCTCGCTGCAGCGCGACCGGCAGGACCCGCTGCCGGAGCTCTCCGAGACGGCCGACGGCGCGGGCGTGACGTTCCGCCGGCTGGAAGACCCGCGGGAGGTACGCGCCCACATCGACGAACTCGCCTTCAGCGCCCAGGAAGAGGTACTGGCGGCCGAGCCCTACGACACGCTGCCGCAGGAGAACATCACCCACAGGCGGCCCGTCGACGTCCGCTGTCTGCGGCGCGGCGTACGCATCAGGAATCTCGTGCGCACGACCGCCCTTGAGGACGCGGCCACTCTGGCCCATCTGCGGGAACTGCACGCCAACGGTGCGCAGATCAGAGTCGCGAACGAACTGTCGCACCAGATGCTGGTCTACGACAGCCACACGGCGCTGCTCCCGATCGACGTCCACGACACCGCCAGGGGTGCCCTTCTCATCGAGGAGAGCACCCTGGTGGGCGGCGTCGTCAGCCTCTTCGAGAGGCTGTGGGCGGCGGCGACGGACTTCGCCACGCTGACGGCCCCCGGTGCCGGGCGGATCACCCGGCTCTCCGAGACGCAGCAGCGTGTGCTGACCTGCATGTGCACCGTGAGCAAGGACGAGGTGGGCGCCCAGCGGGCCGGCATGTCGCTGCGCACCTACCGCCGGCACATAGCGGACCTGCTGTGTGCGCTCGATGCCGGCAACCGCGCACAAGCAGCGTTGACGGCGCGCGAGCGGGGCTGGGTGTGACCGCATGCGGGGCCTCGCCCATCGTACGTGGTGATCTTGTGCTCGACCGCCATGAGGGAGAGGGTCAGCTCACGGATCCGACGGCGGATGGTGTCGCGATGTTCGAGCAGCACGTCGAGCCGCCATGGCAGCCGGCCTAGATCGGCCGGACCGACGCAGGGACGCCCTCGAAGTCGGCGCTGCGGGCGGTCTCGGCCCACTGCTCGACCTGCTCCAGGCCACGCCGGTAGACACCCGAGATACGCTCGACCGCCTCGCGCCCGAGCGGCAGCCGCAGCGGCACCTCGTCACTGTGCGCGAGGGACACGATGATCTCGGCCGCCCGCGCCGGGTCGCCTTCCTGCAGGCCGTCGGTCCCCGCCATGTCCGCGCGGACGGCGGCGAGCAGGTCGCGGTAGGTCTCGGACGCCTCGGCGAACTCGAGCACGTCGGCCGCGTTGAAGTCGGTCCTGAACCGGCTGGGCTCGACGATCATCACGCGGATCCCGAACGGCGCCACCTCCCCTGCCAGGGCCTCGGACCAGCCTTCGAGGGCGAACTTCGACGCGGAGTACGCCGACACGCCGGGGAACGACATGCGCCCGCCCTGGCTGCTCATCTGCACGATCGTCCCCGTGCCCCTGCCCCGCATCGCCGGCAGCGCCGCTCGGACGAGGGCTGCGGGGCCGAACAGGTGCAGCTCCATCAGCTCGCGCAACCGCGAGTCACTGACCTCCTCAACCGCTCCCACCACGGCCCGGCCCGCGTTGTTGACCAGCACGTCCACCTGCCCGAAGCGGTCGAGCGTGCCCTGCACGAGGTCCGCGGCCGCGGCGACGTCGCGGGCGTCGAACTTCGCGATCAGGAAGGTGTCCGGGTACGCGGCCTCCAGGTCGGCCACGCTCTCGGGCCGGCGCACCGCCGCCACCACGTTGTCGCCCGCCGCGAGCGCCGACTCCGCCAGTGCGCGCCCGAAACCGCGGGACGCGCCGGTGATGATCCAGGTCTGTGTCGTCATGGCGAGAACGCTATGGTTTCGAGCGCGCTCGAACGCAAACCCGCGCGACCACGAACACTGAGACGTCGTCGTGGTGAGCGGGTGGCGAGACGCCGGAAATGATGTCGCCGGGCATTCGGCTGACGCGTAAGGTGCGGGCGTGCATCCTGCTGATTTCTATACAGGCATCGTCGCCGAGTTATACGGGCCGCTGAAGTCCGTGGCCCAAGATCCAGAGCCCTACGCGGCGTTCGTCCAAGAGGCTGGTTCCCCGGCTCTGGAGCTGGGGTGCGGGGACGGCGATCCATTGCTCGACCTGCGTCGGCGCGGCCTCGACGTCGAGGGTGTCGACTCCTCGGCGGACATGCTGCAGCGGTGCCGTCACCGGGCGCGGAAGCAAGGCGTCGATGTCGTCGTCTACCACCAGCGCATGGAGGCGCTCGATCTGCCACGCCGCTACCGTGCGATCTTTCTTGCCGGGCCGACTTTCAACCTGCTCCCCGACGACTCCATCGCTCTGGCCGCCCTTCACCGCATCCGCGACCATCTCGCCGTGGGCGGCACCGCCCTGGTGCCGCTGTTCGTCCCATCGCCCACACCTGCCGAACGGATCGGCCGGGTGCGCACCGCTACAGCGGACGACGGTGCAGAGTTGCGGGTCTCGGTGGTGTCCGAGGAGCGTAGCGATTCCGCGCGGACGCAGACGACGGTGTTGCGCTACGAGCGGTGCCGCGACGGCGAGAGCACCGTCGTGGACCGCCCCTGGGTACTGCACTGGTACACCCGCTCAGGATTCGAGAGCCTTGCCGCAGCCGCCGGCCTGATCGCGGTCTCGGTCCTGGAGTCGCCAGGCGCCTCCGACCTGCAATTCCAGCTGCAGGCCGCCGGTTAAGCTGCTGTCGAGTTGTCAGGGTTGCCTGCTGGTCGCCGCCCAGTCGAGGAGCGCCTGAGCGGTCTCGAAGCGGCGGCTGGAGCTGCTCTCTCCCAGAAGCACGCCGACCAGCTGACGGCCGTCCCGGTCGGCGGCGAAGGCGAGGGTGTAGCCCGCGGCGCGCGTGAATCCGGTCTTCAGGCCGATGGTGCCCGGCGTGCGGAGGAGGCGATTCGTGTTCCGCCAGGAGTAGGCGCGGTGCTCCGCCGTCTCAGGGATCGAGCGGTGCCGGGTGGAGCCGACCTTCTTGATCAACTGGTTGTTCAGCGCCGCCTGGGCGAGCCGCACCTGGTCGCGTGCGGTGGAGTAGCCGCCGCCCTTGGCGGGCATCCCGTCGACGTTGACGTACAGTGTGTCCTTCATGGCGAGCTCGCGGGCGTTGGCGTTCATCTTCGCCGTGAACGCGTCGACACCAGGCCCGTACGTGCGGGCGAGCGCGTGGGCGGCGTCCGCGCCGGAGGGCAGCATCAGGGCGTACAGCAGGTCCTCCACGGTGAGCCGGTCACCGGCGCGCAGGTACGCCACCGAGGCGCCGCCCCTCGACGCGTAACGCACGTCCTTGGCGGTGACCTCGACCACGTCGGTCGGCTTGGCCTGCTTCAACACGGTGTAGGCGGTCATCACCTTGGTAATGCTGGCCACCGGGACCCGAAGATCGGCCTTCTTGCTGAAGTAGACCTTGCCGGTCTTGGCGTCGATCACATGGGCGGCACGGCCGAGCACCGCGGGGGCGTCAGCGGAGGGGGCGGGAACGTGGGCACGGGGAGCCGGTGAAACGACCGAACCGGCCGGTGGGGCGGCCTGTGCGACAGGGGCGACGGCGGTCACGGCGCCTGCGGTGATGGCGACGCCGAGCAGCGCGCGGCCCAGCCGGTTCTTGAGGTACGTGGGCATGAAGGGGTTGTGCTCCTAGCTTCCATGCCGCCTACCGGGTTAGCTGACGGGTTCGGGCTGGGAAGTGCCCTACGGACGCGGCTGAGCCGGCGTTCGATTCACCCCAAGGGAAGTGGGTCCCCGGTTCCGTGGATACGGATTCGGCGGCCGAGTGTCGTCCTGCGGATGAGCCTCAGGAGACGCGCGGTCCGGGCAATGCAATGGCAACGGACGAGTCGACGGCTCGCTGCACAATGCACTAAAAATAGCCAAACTGCACAAAAGGGGCAAATACTCCACACTCGCTCCCGCCCGATCCGCTACGCGTCGGCGATCGACCCCCAGCCGTCGTTCCAGATGTTGTCCCAGTCGGCCTTCACGATGAGCTTGTACGCGCGGTGATCGCAGCACCGAGCCGGCAAGGTGCGACACCGACCGCCAGCAGGCGGAACCGGCTCGATCCGCGCCCCAGCCGCGTCCGTTGACTCAGCGTCCCCGGTCATGTCGGAGCGGGGACGGTTCGAGGTCGAGCGCGAGGTGGAGTTGGCGCGTCCACCAGCGCAGCTGCGCGGTCGGGTCGCTCGCCGCGACGCCGGTGAGGCCGGCGCTGCGGCGGAAGGCACTCCCGTAGAGAGGCTCCATCGCCATCGCTTGGTGGAGGGCCGCGACCGCGAGCCGCGTGTCCTCGGTCGAAGCCGCGGACGGCCGAAGCCTGTGGAGTGCGTCGACAACCGGGTTCAGCATCCCGTCGCCATGCTCTCGCCAGCCCGCAGCATGCAGCGCGACCGCCAGCTCGCCGTAGCCCTGCCGGTACAGACCTGCGAGTGACTCGACGAGCTCCAGGAGGTCGGCGCCCTGCTCCAGCCACGACGAGAGAACGTCCTGCACAGCGGCTCTCAGTTGGCGTCCACCGTGTCGAAGCAGTTCGCGCAGCAGGTTGTCGCGGCTCTGGAAGTGGTGTGTCACGCCGGCGTCGGTCATGCCGACCCGGGCGGCGACGGCACGCACCTGGACCGCCGCGACGCCTCCGTCGGCGAGCAGCGCTGCCGCGGCGTCGAGGATCAGCCGGCGAGCCTCTTCAGGCGGTCTTCGTGTACGGCGTGTCCCCACGACTCCAACCTTACCTTGACCGGCCAAGGCAGCGGGTCGTATCGTACCTTGACAGCTCAAGGTAAGGGGTGCGGACATGCCTGTGGTCGACCTCACGACGTCGCGAGGGAACGAGGTTCCGGCCTCCCGTGAGGGCCTCGCTCGACGATTCGGTGCCGTCCCTGGCGGCAGGCGCCGGGACGAGCCGGGCTCCGACCAGCGATGACCGAAGTCACCCTCGCCCGAGGAGACGTGACGCTGCGAGGCACGGCCACCGGCATCGGTCCGACCGTCATCCTGCTCCACGCCGGAGCCGAACGTCGCGGTGTGTGGACGCCGGTCGCGGCGGCGCTCGCCCTGTCCGGGCTCCGGACCGTGGCCTTCGACCTGCGCGGTCACGGCGACAGCTCGGGACGGGCAACGACGCTGCGGGCCATCGAGCAGGACGTGACCGCGATGATCTGCCGAGAGCCGGCACCGGTCGTCGTGGTCGGCGCCTCCCTCGGCGGGCTGGCCGCCATCGCGGCCCTCGCCGACCCACGCGCGGCACGACATGTCGCCGGGTTGGTGCTCGTCGACGTCGTACCCGATCCCGATCCCGATCGGGTTCGCGCCTGGCTCGATGCCCGTGGCCTCCGCCACATCCACGCCGAGCTCGTCGAGGACATCCTCGAACGCGGTCCCGAGCTTCTGGCGACAGCCGCGAAGATCGAGCTGCCGATCCTGCTCGTTCGTGGCGGGCCGCGCTCACCGCTCATCGACGCTGAGGTGGAGCGCTTCCGCGCCGCCAACCCTGCGGTCACGGTCTCTCAGGTGCCTGCCGCAGGTCACCTGGTAGCTCGTGATGCTCCCGATGAGCTCGCCCGCATCGTCGCGGACCGCGCGTCGACGTGGCTCGCCACCGGGACGACCGCCCGTCGTGCCTTCGCGCTGCAACGCTCGCTGGGCGCCGACCGGCTCGACCACCCAGGTGGAACGCTGCTCGCCCACCTGCACAGGGTGCACGCCCTCACCGTGGCGTGGTCCGCCGCGCCACGTACCCAGCTGGCCGCCATCTGCCACGCGACCTACGGCACCGACGGGTTCCCGCACGCGCTCATGGCGACGACGGAGCGGCGACGGCTCGAACGCGTCATCGGGTCCGATGCCGAGTCGCTCGTCTATCTCTATGGCGCCTGTAACCGATCCCACACCTACCGCGACCTCGGGCGCCAACCGCTTCCCGTCCGTGATCGCTTCACCGGCGACATCACGCCGATCCATGAGGCCGACCTCGTCGACTTCGCCGTGCTCACCATCGCCAACGAGCTCGACGTCGCCCGCTTCGCTCGTCTTCCACGCACGGCCCTGAACGAGATCCGCCGCCTCGTGGCCGCGCTCGCCGCCTACGCGCCCGTCGAAGCCGCGCGGGCGCTCGACGACGGCGCCCTCGCATGACCATCGAACAGCCATGGACGCTCGCCGACCCGCCGGGGCTGTCCGGCGTTCGTGCCGGCGACGACCTTGTGGCTCCTCGGCGGCGGCGATCCCCTGCCTAGCCCGTGGTGAGATCGCGGCGGCGCATGCCGTACAGACCGAGGGCCGTCAGCGCCGCGGCGAGTGCGACCAGGACCACCGTGGCCACCGGGGCGAACGCCCCCAACGGGTGCCAGGGAAGGTGGGACAGCACCGACGTGTTCACCAGCCATCCCTGCACCCCCCAGTAGGGCCCCAGGATCTGGACGAACGCGCTGTACACGAGCACGACCCAGGCCGCGCTGATGGCCCGCGGGGCGAGCCCGAGCAGCGCGGCGGGTACGGCGAGCAGCACCAGCACCTCCGGGATGCGGAGCAGGCATGCCCGGACGACCTCGCCCGCGAGGGCGGGGTCGCCGCTCGACGCGGCGGCGCCGGCGCCGAGCGCGAGACCGTACACCGCCAGCAGGACGACCAGGGCGAGCGCGGAGACCAGCAGGGACGACCCGAGCCACGTCGATCTGCCGGTCGGCCCGGCCAGCACTGGACCGAGACGGCCGCGCACCTCCTCCGCCCGGAGCCGGAGAACCGACAGGACCGCGAAGACGCCGGTGTAGAGGGACCCGGTGAACACCATGAGGCTGAGCCAGGCCCGCCCGAAGTCCGCCCCGGCGAAGATGGGGAGAGCGGTGGTCGACATTCCACCGGTCATGCCGCCCAGGACGAGTCCCACGGTGACGAACGCGGCTCCCCACCAGCCGATGGCCCCCTGCTGGAGCCTCAGCGCGAGCGTGAACGGCGAGCGCAGCCACGAAGGCGCCGTGGCCCGGCCGGGACGTGGGGCCACGAAGGCGGCAGCGAGATCTCTGCGGCTCGCCAGGGCGTAGGCGCCCGCGACCAGGAGCCCGGCGAGAAGAGCGGAAAGACCGAGCGGCCACCAACGATCGCCGGCCAGCACCCGGGCCTGCTGTGACCAGCCGATCGGCGACAGCCAGAACAGCGGACCGCCCTCCTGGCTCTGCATCGCTCCCGCACCGCGGAGAATCCACGCTCCGAAGAGCACCGCGCCCGCGAGCCCGCCGGCGCCCCTGGCGTACTCGGTGAGCTGGGCGGTGACCGCGGCGACCGCGGCGAACACCAGCCCGGCCGCGGCGAGGGAAGCGCCGAACAGCAGCGCGCCGCCGGTGGGAAACCCGATGCTGATCGCCGCGACGGCGGTGAAGACCGCGAGCGCGGCATCGCCCAGCAAGGCGACGATCAGCGCCGCGGTGAGCTGGGCGTGCCGGCCGACGACGGCCGCGCGGATGAGTTCGGCCCGGCCCGTCTGCTCTTCTGCCCGGGTGTGCCGGGTGACGAGCAGGATGTTCATCAGCGCGGCGGCCAGCAGGAACTCGACCCAGTAGGCGGCGAGGAAGTACTTCTGCGTGGTGACGGCCTCGGCGTCGAAGAAGGGCCCCGCGAGCACCCTCATGAAGGAAACCTGGATCAGCTCCGTGGCTTCGGCCAGGGCCTCCGGCGTCGGGACGACCGCGGTGGTGGCCGCGTAGTAGAAGCGCGGGACCAGGACCGTGATGGCGAGCACCCAGATCGGCAGCTTGATCCGGTCGCGGCGCAGCGCCAGCCGTACCATGGCGCCGGTGCCGGTCAGGTGGCCGCTCGCCGCTCTCGATCCGGTACGGCTGTGCGCAGGGGAGACCGTGGCGGTCATGCCGCCTCCTTGATCCCGTAGTGCCGGAGCATGAGCTCCTCCAGCGTCGGCGGGTGGCTGACCAGCGAGTGGATGCCGAACCTCGTGAGGTGCAGGACAGCCGCGTCGAGGTGTTCGGTGTCCACGCTGAACCGCACGCCGCCGCCCTCGATCTTCGCGTTGTGGATGCCGGGCAGCCGGTCGAGGCCGCTGACCGGTGCGGCGGTCTCGGCCACGATCGTCGTCCTGGTCAGGTGCCGCATCTGCGCCAGCGTCCCCGACTCCACGACCTTCCCCTCCCTGATGATGGTGACCCGGTCGGCGAGGGTTTCGACCTGGGCGAGGATGTGACTGGACAGCAGGATGGTGTGCCCGGCGGCCTTCGCCTCGGCGACGACCTGCTGGAACACCGCCTCCATCAGCGGGTCGAGCCCGCTCGTGGGCTCGTCGAGGATCAGCAGCTCCACGTCGGCGGCGAGGGCGGCGACGAGGGCGACCTTCTGGCGGTTGCCCTTGGAATAGGTTCGCGCCTTCTTCTTCGGGTCGAGCTCGAACCGCTCGATCAGCTCGTCCCTGCGCCTGTTGTCGAGCCCGCCGCGCAAGCGGCCGAGCACGTCGATGGCCTCGCCTCCGGTGAGGTTGGGCCACAGCTCCACATCGCCCGGCACATACGCCAGCCGCCGGTGCAACGCGACGGCGTCCGCCCAGGGGTCGCCGCCCAGCACCCTGGCGCTGCCGGAGGTGGCTCGCATCAGGCCCAGCAGGATGCGGATGGTGGTCGACTTTCCCGCCCCGTTCGGGCCGAGGAAGCCGTGCACCTCGCCGGTGCGTACGGTGAGGTCGAGCCCGTCGAGGGCGCGTGCCGGTCCGAAAACTTTGACGAGTCCGGCAGTGGCGATGGCAGAGGTCATGGGTTCTCTCCGATGGCGGGTCTTTTGCGCATGGCGAGGAGGCGACGGTTCGCTCAGGAAGCGGGGAGGGTCACCCGTGCGTCGAATTCGCGGTCCGGGAGGGACTTCTTGAGGCTGAGGAGATTGTCGGCCTGCCAGCCCACGACGTAGCGGGTGTCAGGCCGGGGCGACTCGACGGCCTCCCTGATCGCCGTCGCGACGACGCCGGGGTCCGATGCCTGGTCGCTCGCGCTCACCGACACCTCGGCGGCGCGTGCCATGGCCTCGGCCATCTGCCGGTAGGCCCCGTTTCCGGAGATCTCCCGCAGTTGCCGGGCGGTCGCGGCCTCGAAATCGGTCCTGATGATGCCGGGCTGAATGACGACGACGTCGATGCCGAACTGTCCGGTCTCCATGCGGAGCGTGTCGGAAAAGGCTTCCAGGGCGTGCTTGGAGGCGTAGTACCAGGCGCCGAGCGGGAGCGCGAGCTCGCCGCCGATCGAGGACACATTGACGATCGTGCCCGATCGTCGTCGCCGCATCTGCGGCAGGACGAGCTGGATCAGCCGGGCCGGTGCGTACACGTTGACCTCGAACAGGTCTCGTGCCATCGCCAGGGGCGTGTCCTCGACGGCGCCGTGGACGACGCCTCCCGCGTTGTTCACCAGGACGTCGATCCGCTGGTGTTCGTCCAGGATGGTACGGACCACCCGCTGGAGGTCTTCTTCCTTGGTCACGTCCATCGGCAGGGGGTGACCTCCCGCTTCGCTGATCGCCGCCATCTTGTGCACCCGCCGCGCCGCGCCGTACACGATGTGGCCGGCGCGCAGGAGTTCGAGTGCGGTGGCCTGGCCGATGCCGGACGAGGCGCCGGTGACGAGGCAGATCTTGGCAGCCATGCCAGGGTCTCCTGAGATTCGATGGAAGGTGTACGGCCGCCGCGATCGCCACGGCCATCGTTCACGCATCGGGAAAGCTACGATCGCGTTCGAGGATTCAGCAAGGGGCGGACGGTGTCACCGCAGTTCAGGCCGCCTCGATTGGCGCAACGACCTTGCAGGCAAATGCAACAGCCGCCTGCCGTGTCGCAATCAGCCGCGCCCGGCGACATACTTGTGCATCCGCGACGACCGGGAGGAGTCCATGCCGGGAGGCCACCTGACGTACGAGGATCGCCGCAAGATCGCCGAAGGGCTGGCGGAAGGGCTCGCCTATGCGGAGATCGCCCGTCGCCTGGGGCGGCCGAGGTCGACCATCGGCCGCGAGATCGCCCGCAACGGCGGCCCGCACGGCTACCACGCCGCCCGGGCGCAGCAGGCGACCGAGTGGCGGGCCCGCCGCCGGCCGAACCCGCCACTGAGCACGCCCGCCCTCGTGGACGCCGGCGGGCGTGACCCCCAGGCGGTGCGGGAGTACGAGCAGAAGCTCACCGGCCTGATGTCAGGAGGGTGGCCGCCGATGGCGGCCAAGGTGCTTGTCTGCCTGCTCACCAGCGACAGCGGCAACATGACCGTCGCCGAGCTGATCGAACGGCTGCGGGTCAGCCCGGCGTCCATCTCCAAGGCCGTCGGCTCGCTCGAGCAACTGGGGCTCGTCAAACGCGAACGTGACAACCGGCGTGAGCGGTACTTCATCGACGATGAGGTCTGGTACAGGGCGTGGTTGGTCGGCACCCGGTCGATGGCGATGTGGGCCGACACCATCAGGGAAGGCGTCGAGGTCCTCGGCGCCCGGACCCCGGCAAGCACCCGGCTTCACACCGCAAGCCGGTTCTTCCAGCTCCTCAGCTCCGACATGGCGCGGGCGGCCGAACACTACCGGCAAACCTTTTCCGGCACCGGTGACGACACGCACTGACCACACCTCGCGTGGCCTGGCGGCTAGGAGTCGTCGAGGTTCCGCCTGTCGCCGGCGAGCGAGCCACGCCGGCCCAGCCGCCATCCGGCCGCTGTCCAGCACGTTCCCCAGAGCAGGAAGAACGGCGACCACAGCAGCAGGTCCCAGCGCGCCAAGGTGCGGGCCAGCGCGGCGTGCTCGACCGGCGCAGGGCGAACCCCGGTCAGCAGCAGCGCGTCGCCGACGAATCCGAACCCCAGCGCCCCGATCGAGCGTGCGATCATGAAAATGCCCAGGATCCAGGTGATCGCGAGCAGCAGCCGGCGTGGGACGGCCGCACCCCAGGGCCGCACGGTGGCCAGCGCGACGATGACACCGACCACCGCGGCACCGGCCAGCAACCAGTGGCTGGCCACGAACAAGGGATCACGGGCGAGAAGCTGTTCGCGCAGCTGCGGAGGCAGCGGGTCCTTGTCAGCCAGCGCATTGGCCCCCAGCGCCTGGGCGAGCTTCATCGACCCGTAGGCCGCGGCGCACGCCGCCGCCCCGTACGCGCCCACCCGCGCCCGATCAGCCCGCGACATGTCTCGTCGCCGCGGCGTAGGACCGGATCATCTCCAGGAGCAGCCCGATCACCAGGATGCCAAGGACTCCGTGGTACCACTGCCAGCCCACGCCCATGCCGACGAACGCGTCCACGATCATGATCCCCGCGCCGCCGCCGACCGCCAGCGACATCCCGACGAGCACGAGCAGCATCAACGTTCTCGGCACCCTCCGCCCCAGCGCCGTGACCGTGGCGACGGCGACGCAGGCGCCCAACACGCCGGACGCGGTCGCGAGCCACTGTGCGGCGGCCGCGTCCATGAAGTAGCTTCGGGTCTCGGCGGCCGACACGGGTGGGCCGCCGGGGAACCCGAGCCGGTCCTGTAGCGCGAAGGCGGCCTTCCCCGCGGCGTAGCCGAGGAACAGCACCGCCACCGCGTAAGCCGGCCAGCTTCGTGGGCGATCAGCAGCAGTCATGACTGCGACGGTAGAGGCCGCGCACCGGGCATCACTCCCCCCGGGAGGGGAGGCGCCTCCCCTCCCGGGGGGAGTTCCAGAACCTCCCCCTGGATCGAGTCGGCGCTCGCCACGGCCCGCGGGCTCAGGCCGATCCGGCGCAAAGCGGCCGGGTGAGCCGCGCGGCGCGCTCCAAGTCGGGGAAGCCGATCCCGACTCCGCCGGCAGCGGATCCAGATGACCATCCACCGCGCGCCGGCGTCGGGTTCACCGAGCCTTGATCAAGGCTCTCAGGTCTCCTGCGGGATCTCGACACGGACCGGATCGGTGATGGCGGGAGGCGTTCCTGGGAAGGCGCCGGTGAGCAGGGCGGCGACCGTGTAAAGGTTCCAGGCCAGTGCAGGCTGCTTCACGACAGGTTCGGAGAAGAAGGCCTTCAACGCGTCGCCGCGTACGAGGGCGGTCAGGGCGTCGGCTCGCTCGAGCACGAACTCTCCGAGAAGAGCCGACAGACGGGGCCCCGGGCTGGTACGCCAGTTCCAGGGGTTGCCACGCTTCGGAGCAGGTGGCGCGGAAGTCCTCACGGGCGGTTTGCGCTGCCACCATCGGCGCTGTGCTTTCGCCTGCCCGGTTCGGAAGCGCCATGGCTTGCCCTCGAGTTCGACCTCCTGCAGGCCGGGAGCCAGTCGGCTGGTCAACTCGTGGACGACCTCTTCCGAATGCCGCCATCGCTGATCGAGCGACAGCGCCTCGATCACCACGCGATTGTCGAGGAACGGCTGAACCGGATCCCCGCGCCGCAGGGATCCCACTCTCGCCGCGGCATGCCAGCGTCCCACGCGGTACGTGACATACAGGTGGTCGAGCACTTCCCACGGGTTCTCGCCGACTCGCCGCAGCCATGGCTCCGCGAGCATGCGGGCATGCTCGTTCGCCTCGTCGGTGAACAGCGGTTCGTTCTTGAGGAAGAAGTCACCGACCCTGCGACGCATCGCCCTGTCGGTGGTCTGCCCCTGACCGTAGAGGAAGCCACCCCTGAGGATCTCACCGCTCTGCCCGGACATGGTCGGCATGGTGGAGTATGGCCGGTAGTCGACGATGCTCTCGTACGCCGAGGTCATGCCTTCGCAGGCCCGGATCACCTCATAGGTGCGCACGCTCGGGTGCGGGACGAGCACGGCGTCCTTCGCCTCGGTCCGCACGGGTGGGATGACCGCGTGGTGGATACGCAACCGAGCGGCGAGCTCCCTGGCGATGATCACGTCGGGGTGGGTGTCGAGACCGTTGGTCGTCGCGCGGAAGGGGACATGGCCCGCGTGCAGAAGCGCCGCCATCAACCGGCTGTCGCGCCCGCCCGTCAGCGCCAGGTTCACCGGCTCGGGGACGGCCTGCAACGGCTCGACGGCGGCGACGAGGGCGTCACCCAACCGCCTGATCGACTGGCGTTTGGCTCTCGCCGACGTGGGCGCCGGTAGCGCCGGCGGCAGGGGACGCGTGGCGATCCTCCTGCGACCGTCCTTGATCGTGATCACGGAGGAGGGTCCAAGCGCCGTCACGCCTCGGTATGGGGTCTCGTCGGAGAGGAAGTACCCCTGACGGATCATGGTTTGCAGGGCGACCTCGTTCCAGGCGACCTGTCCTGCGTTCGCCACGAGGTGCACGTGCAGAGCGCGGGTTCCCACCAGGTGGAGGTCGTCGTTCTCGGCGTGGAAGACGGACAGAGCCCTGGTGCTCGCGGTGGCGGCCTGGAGCTCGCCCTCCGTCACGCGGACGACCGAAAGGCAACCGGAAAGATCCGCCATCATCGCGCCCAGATCGGAAGCTTGGATGAGACGCCGTACGTCCCGCTGGGAGGCGAGCGTGCCGCTGATGCCCAAGCCGCGGTGCGACCCCCGCGCGATCAGTGGCGGGCGTCCCTCGGCCCCTTCCTCGTTGGACCAGGCGAGCAACGCGGCGCCCCCGCCGACCCACTCGGCGGCGTCGACGGTTTCCTGCGGCACAGGAAAGACGTCACCGAGAAGCGAACGGGCCAAGGAGAGAGACCGCCTGACATCCACCCCCGGACGCTTCGCGGCCATCCCGAGGAATACGCGCATGGAGACTCCATCTCTACGGGACGAAGGACGTCGGCGCGGACCGTCCCCGCCCGGACGGGTGCCGGACAGGACACCATGGGCGGCGCTCCTGCCGTCCGGGCGGACGAGCGCACGCGCGGCCGTGAAGCCGACCGGCCGGGACCGCGGCCACCAGGCCACCGCCTGAGGTCATGCGCGCCTCTCCATCGTCTGGATCTTCATGACTGATTGCCGCGAAGCGGCGTTCGAGTTCGCGCGGTGGCGGCGAACCGGGGCGCGGCGGGACGAGACCGCCGACGAGAGTGGCGTCACTGACAAACAATCTTGTATATCTGGGACCATGGTTGCGCCACTCCTGCCCGGAGACCCTCGTCAACTCGGCTCCTACTGGCCGGCCAGACGGCTCGGCGCGGGCGGCCAGGGCGTGGTCTACGAGGCCTACGACAGCTTGGGCGAGCGGGTGGCGGTCAAGGCGCTGCGCGAGGACTTCATCACCGACGCCTACCGTGACCAGCTGCGCAAGGAGGTGGCGGCGCTCAACCGGGTGGCCCCCTTCTGCACCGCGCGATTGATCGAGGCCGACCTCGACCACGTCCCGCCGTACCTGGTCAGCGAGTACGTCCCCGGGCCCGATCTGCAGAACCGCGTGGACGAGGAGGGGCCGTACCGCCAGGACGACCTGCATCGCCTCGCGGTAGGGATCGCCACCGCGCTGTCGAGCATCCACCAGGCCGGCGTGACGCACCGGGATCTGAAGCCGGCCAACGTCCTGCTCGGCCCGGACGGTCCCCGGGTCATCGACTTCGGCATCGCGCGCACCGAGGAGATGTCGCGGAGCGCGACCGGGCAGCTGAAGGGCACGCCGCGATGGATGGCCCCCGAGCTGTTCCGCGGCCTTCCCGCCTCCCCCGCCGTCGACATCTGGGCGTGGGGCGCCGTCGTCCTGTTCGCGGCCACGGGCAAGCCTCCCTTCGACGGCGACAGCATGCCCGGGCTGATCAACCAGATCCTCCGTCACCGGCCCGGCTTCGACGTGCTGCAGGAGCCGCTGCGGTCCCTGGTGGCACGGGCGCTGTCTCACGACCCTGCCGGGCGCCCCACGCCGGGGCAGCTGCTGGAAGGCCTGATCGGCGGCCGGGGCACGCTCGAGGAGGCCACCGCAGTCGCTGGGACCCTGTCCAGGGCGACGGCACCTCCGTCGCTGGCGCAGCTGGCCGAGCAGGTCTATGCCGGGCTCGCACCCGCCGAGCAGGCGTTCATGCCGCGCGTCCTACTCCGGATGATCTCGGCCGCCCCGGATGCCAGGCACACGCTGCGCAAGGTCGCCGCCGTCGAGTTCCTGGACATGGAGACGAGCGAGCAGAGCGTCTGGCGCACCCTCGACAGGCTGGCCCAGGCGGGACTGATGGTCCGCGACGGCGACTTCTTCACCCTCGCCACCCCCGCTCTGGTACGGGCCTGGCCTCGGCTGCGCGATTGGGTCGCCGACGAACGAGAGATCCTCGACGCCCACCACGGGATCGCCGACGCGGCGCGGCGCTGGCAGAGCCGCGGGCACAAGAGCGGCGACCTGCTGCAGGGCAGCTCCCTCGACGAGGCGCTCACCCGTGTCGCGACCGGCCGCCGGCACCTCACCCTCAACCTGGTCGAACGCTCGTTCCTCGACCAGTCCGTGCGCGCCGCGCAGCGCAGGCGGCGCTACCGTACGCTGCTGAGCGCGGTTCTGGCGGTCCTTCTCGTCGCGACCACCGCGACGGCGGCCATCGCGATCGCCCAGGGCATCGAGCTGGCGGCCACGAACCAGGCCGTCTCCCGGCAGCGGGACATCGCCATCGGCGACCGGGTCGCCAACCTCGCCCTCACGATGCGGCGCGTCGATCCCGCCACCGCCAAGCAACTGGCCGTCGCCGCCGCGACTCTGGCGCCCGACGGTCACGCGGCCAGGAACGCGCTGGCCACCCTCTACAACCAGTCGGAGCAGTACACCTACCGGCCACCCGGCGTCGACGGCCGCTGGCGGATGAGCGCGGACGGCACCCGCAGGCTGACGGCCTACGCGCGCGGCCACGAGGTGAAGCTCGCCGACATCGACTCGCGCCGGGTGATACGGACGATCACGTTGACCGGAGAGCCGATCGACGACGGCGCGCTCGGTCACGTCCTGTCCCTCACGGCGGACGGCACGGCCATGTCGCTGGTCAGGAAGGACGGCAGCGTCGGCGTCTGGGACACGGCGACCGGACGGCCACGGCCGGTGACGATCCGCGTCCCCGAACCGTACGCCATGCTCGATCCCATGGGCACCCGCCTGCTGAGCTTCTCGGCGACGCAGGCGATCGTGTGGGACGTGGCGTCGGGCCGGCCCGTGCTCACCATCCCGCACCAGCTCCTGGCCGCGACCTTCACGCCGGACGGACGATCGCTGGTCACCCTCCGCGGCGGCGAACTCGAGCACTGGGACATCGTCAAGGGCACGAAGCGGTCCCTGCCCAGGCTCGGCGAGGACGCCGAGCGGATCAGCGGTATGGAGGTCAGCCCGGACGGCCGCCGCCTCGGTGTGATCAAGGGCGATCGGGTGTGGATCGTCCGCCTGGACAAGGAGGACATCAGCCGGCGGCAGCTGCAGAAGAACGACGGCCGCATCGGGATCGCCTTCAGTCACGACGGCAGGTTCGTCGCCGTCGGCGGCACCGTGTGGGGCACCGAGGGCGTCCACGACCAGTCCTCCGACCTCGTGGGCGAACGCAACGAGCCCGTCTTCAGGTACACCGGCGGCTGCGCCAACCCGGTCTTCGGCCCGGCAGACCGCACTCTGCGCTGCGCCGACCACTCCACCGACACCGTCTCCGTCCTCTCCCTCAGCCCCGTCACGGACTCCGTCAAACTCACCGACGCCCTCGTCCTTCCTGCGGCCGTTCTCAGCGAGGACGGCTCGACTCTCGCCATCGAGTCCGGCCATGACCTGGAGATCTGGGATCCGGTACGGCGCGTCAAGCGGGGAGCGCTGCCGCTCAACGGCGTCGAGGGCACCAGCGAATCGCTGTTCACGCTGTCAAGAGACGGAAGACTCCTGGCGAGCAGCTTCCGCAGAAGCGGGAAGGTCGAGATCTGGGAGATCGCCTCGGCGACCAAGAAGGTCACCTTGCAGACCGGTCACGCGATCAGCGACCGGCTGCCTCTCAGGTTCTCGCCCGACGGCCGGACGCTCGCGGTGCTCACCAGCCCCACCCTCGGCTCGACCTCCCTCGAACTGTGGGACGTGGGCTCGGGAACGCTGCGGGTGAAGTCCGCCGGAGCCCAGGTGGATCCCGATCAGGTCATCGTGGGCGAACCGCGTGTCCTGTTCAGCCCCGACGGGCGCACCGTTCTGTCCGGCCCGGACCAGGGCATCGTCGATGTCGCGACCGGCGCGAGAGTCCTGGCGCCCAACCTGGACCTGAGCCCGGCCAAAGCCCGCAGCCGCGACGGGCTCGTCGCCGTGGTCGACAAGGACAAGGTCGGGTTCTGGGACGCGCGGACGCTCCGGCACAGGTACGACGTGCTTCCCGGTGCGGACCTGGGCAACGCCGCCGTCTTCTCCCCCGACGGGAAACTGCTCGCGCTGGCCGACAGGACCGGCCGGATACGGCTGTGGGACGTCGCGAACAGGCGTGCTCTGGGCCTGCCGCTCGCCGGTTTCCTGACGCCCAAGACCAGGACCGGCCCGGACACGGTCACGGCCATGGCGTTCTCCGCCGACGGCGCGGTGCTGGCCGCTGTCGACGACGCCGGCCGCCACCGCACCCACCTCGTCGCCCCCGGCAAGGTCAAGAGCGCCCTCTGCGGCCTGTTCGGTCCGCTGTCCGAGGCTGACTGGAAGACCTACATCGCGGAGATCCCCTACCGGCGTACCTGCTGACCACCATGGCAACCGTCAAGGACCCAGAGGGGTGCAGTCGAGGATGACGTGTCCGAGCGCGGTCCTGTGAACGCCGGCAAGGTCGAGCCCGGCTCCGGCGGTGAGGGCGATGTAGTCCTCGACGGTGCGCTCGCGACCGCCGCTGAGCACGAGCATGCGCAGGTCCATCTCGGCGAACATGGCCGGGTCGTCGCCGGAACCGCCGTGTGACTCGATCACGACGACCCGTCCGTGCTGCCCGGCCGCGTCGGCGCACCGACGCAGGATCAGCAGGGCGTCGTCGTCGCCCCAGTCGTGCACCACCCGCCTGAGCACGTACACGTCACCCCCGGCGGGCAGCGGATCGAAGAAGCTCTGGCCGACGAACTCGCACCGCGAATCCACCCCGTGCGAGGCCAGGTACCGCCGGCCTCGATCCACGGTGTCCGGCAGATCCACCAGCGTGGCCCGGACATCCGGGTTGTCGCGCAGCACTTCGGCGAGCAGGGCGCCGGTGCCGCCGCCGACGTCGACCACGTGCCGCGCACCGGACCAGTCGTACCCCTTGGCCGCATCGGCGAGGTAGTCCGCTCCTGAGGCCATCATCGCGTCGAACGAGGCGCTCATCTGCGGGTTCGCGGCGAGGTAGCGCCAGAACGGGGCGCCGAAGACCGCCTCCCACGCCGGTCGCCCTGTGTGGACCGTGTGCAGCAGACCGGTGAACGCCAGGTCCATCTGCCCGCCGAAGCCACCCAGGTCGAGCCGCGCCCGCATCCCGGAAGGATGGTCGGACGCCAGCAGCGCGGCGGGCTCGTTGACGGCGAACCTGCCCGGCTCCCGTTCGATGAAGACGCCCCGGCAGGCCAAGTGGCGTAGCAACCGGCCCAGCGCGTCCGCGTCGGTGTCGGACCTGCGTGCCAGTTCCTCGACGGGCACCGCGTCGTCGGCCATCAGATCGGTGAGCCCCAGCGAGGCCGCGACCCGCACCGCCATCGGCGTGACCAGGTCCGTGACGGGTGCCAGTACTTCCCATGCCGCTTCCCACGCCGACGTCCGGCCCCGCTCGTCGTGATCGTCTTCGGTCACGACCCCTCCTCTCGCGGGATCAAGGCTGGCCTGCCCGCCCCGACCGAACACTGCCGATCTTGACCGCTGGTGATTCGTCGGGCGGTCGAGCTGTTCACGCTCTCCCGGCCGACGGTATACCGCGCCCCCTGCGCGGTCTCCCCCCGTCCGGGCGATCGTCACAGCAGTCCGGCGGCCTTGAGATCCCGGACATGGGCGGTCAGGCGCGATCCGAGGGAGCGCAAGGCTTCGTGATCGCCGTCGATCAGCGGGCCGCTGACCATGGTGGCGGTCGCCGCCACGATCATCTGGCTGGTGAACCGGCCACCCTCGGTCGTGGCCCCGAGGATGTCGGCGACGTGATCCCCCAGACGCCGCTGGAACCTCGCGCGGTGCTCCATCGCCTCCGGGCCGGCGGCGTAGACCTCGGTCACGCACAGGCGAGCGTTGGCGGGGTCATCGGTGAGCGTCTCCAGAAAGGCCGTCATGGCCCGGTCGAAGCGCTCGAGCGGGCCTCCGTCTCCTGCCGCGGCCATGAGGATCCGCTGTTCCAGCAGCGCCGTAGAGCGCTCGAACGCCGCCATGAAACAGTCAAGCTTGGAGGTGAAGTGCTGGTAGAAGCTCTGCCGGGAGATGACGGCGCGCTTGATCACGTCCTCGACGGAGGTCTTCACGAACCCCTTCTCGCTCGTCACCTCGGCCATGGCCGTCATCAGCCGGTCGCGTTGCGCTCTGGCCACCTCGTCGGGAGGTAGTGCGTACCTGCCGCGAGGAAGACGACGGATGGAGGAGCTGTCCATACAGGTCACCCTAACGATCGACAAGCCGGCGCGATCGCCGCGGGCGCCCCTTCGACGGCGCGTGCCGCCTCGCGTCAGCGATGACCGAGCTCGACGCGCGTACCCGAGTGGGGGCCGTCCGCCGCATCGCCGCCGAGGCCGGCCGGCTCCGGGCACGGGACCTCGGCGGTCAGTGTGAACCGGCCTTCGTCCCGTTCCACGGCGAGGCGCCCGCCCGCCTCCTCCAGGCGGCGGGAGAGGTTGGTCAGGCCGGTGCCCTCCCGCAGGGGAGAAGCGGTCGCGCCGTCGTTGGAGACCGTCAGGCGTACGGCGTCGCATACGGTGATCGCGCACCGGGTGGCCCGCGCATGCCGTACCACGTTGGTCACCGCCTCGCGGAGGACGACGGCCATGAGGGAGTCGACCTCGGGCAGCAGCCGTACCGGTGGAAGGTCGACCGTGACCTCGACGCCCGCGGCCGCGAGCATCGAGCGGGCCGTGGCCGCCTCCTCCCGCAGGGAGAGGAGCGCCGGGTGGCCGGTGATGGAGCGAACGTCGACCAGCGCCTGCTCGGCGAGTAGAGGCCTCACCGTCCACGACCACCGATCGGCGGTGGCGCCGCCTGGGAGGGTCCCGCGCCGGCCCCGGGAAGCGCCGGCTCTCCGTCACGCGCTAGGGTTTGCTCATGCAAGCAAAATCTGGCTCGCCCGAGCAGATGACGTTCACCGAGCAGGCTCGACGCGCCCAGATCATCGAGGCGGCCGTCGAGGTGATCGCCGAGGTCGGCTCCGCCGGAGCCTCGTTCGCGAGGATCGCCGAGCGGGCCGGGCTGAGCAGCACAGGGCTGATCACCTACCACTTCGCCAACCGGCAGGATCTGATCGACTCCATCGTCCGGGAGGTCATGACCGCGTTCGCCGGCCACGTCGGCCCGCTCGTCGCCGCCGCACCGACCCCCGCCGCCGCGCTGGACGCCTTCATCGGCGCGAACGTGGATTTCATCCGGTCGCACCGCCGGCATCTGCTGGCCGTACTGGACATCGCCGCCGGTTCCCGCGACACCGGGGACGGGGCCTCCGCCTCCGCGGCGGTCGCGCGCGCGGATCTCGACGCGCTCCAGGAGCTCCTGGAGAGGGGGCAGGCGCAGGGAGAGTTCCGCGCGTTCGACCCCCGGTCCGTCGCGATCGCGATCCGCTCCCTTCGCGACGGGATCCTCGGTGCGCTCACCGTGGATCCCGATCTCGACCTGGACGCCTACGGAAGCGAGCTGCGCACCGTGGTCCGTCTCATGACCGCCGTCCCACCGTACGCACAGGGAGAGACGTCATGACCCGTTCGCCGGACAAGGCCGCACTGGACGCACGCCCGATCCCCGGCTGGTACCAGGACGCGAAGCTGGGCGTCTTCATCCACTGGGGCCTCTACTCGGTCCCCGCCTTCGCCGATCCAGCGGCCGGCGACTTCAACGACTTCATGCGCGACCTGACCGCCATGAAGGACACCGGGGGCGACATGCCCTACGCCGAGTGGTATCTCAACGCGCTGCGCGTGCCCGGCTCACCGACCGCCCGGCACCACCAGGCGACGTACGGCGACGACTTCCCCTACACCCGCTTCCGCGACCAGTTCGACGCCGCCGCCGCAGAGGTCGACTTCGGCGACTGGGCCCGGTTCTTCGCCGGCGCGGGCGCGCAGTACGTGGTCATGGTCACCAGGCACCTGGACGGATACCCCCTGTGGCCCACCAAGGTGGCCAACCCCCACGCGCCCACCGGATACCGGGCGCGGCGGGACCTCGTCGGCGACCTCACCGCGGCCGTCAGAGCGGAGGGGCTCAGGATGGGCCTCTACTATGCGGGCGGCATCGACTGGACGTTCACCGACAGGCCGATCCGGACCATGACCGACCTCATGGAGCAGCAGGCGCTCGGCGAGGAGTACGCGCGGTACGCCACGGCGCAGTGGCGGGAGCTGATCGACTCCTACCGGCCGTCCATCCTGTGGAACGACATGGGCTGGCCGGCGGAGCAGGACCCGCACGAGCTCTTCGCGCACTACTACGACTCCGTGCCTGAAGGGGTGGTCAACGACCGCTGGATCCAGTCGAAGATGCCCCGCAACCGCCTCGCTCGCGGCCTCTACCTGCGTTTCATGGGGACGATGCTGAAGCTCATGACCCGTGGCGGCAAGGAGCTGCCGACCCCGGTCCCGACGTTCCACTATGACGTCCAGACCCACGAGTACCGCTCGCCCGAGACCATGCTCCCCCATGCCTGGGAGCTGACCCGGGGCCTGGGCACCTCCTTCGGCCACAACGCGCAGGAGAGCGCCGCCGACCTGCTCACCGGCACCGAACTCGTCCACCTGCTCGTCGACGTGGTCAGCAAGGGCGGCAACCTGCTCATCAACGTCGGCCCTGACGGACACGGCGGCATCCCCGAGATGCAGCGGCGGCCGCTCCGCGAGCTCGGCGCGTGGCTGGAGACCAACGGCCGGGCGATCTTCGCGACGCGCCCGTGGACCCGGACGCGGACGACCACCTCGGAGGGCCATCCCATCCACTTCACCAGCAAGGACACCACCGTCTACGCCACCGTCCTCGCCGACCGCCTCCCCGGGCCCCTCGTCATCCGTGACCTGACGCTCTCTCCTGGCACGCATGTCCAGCTCCTCGGCGCGGACGGCGATGTGGACGTGGCATGGACGCGGCGCGGAGCCGACGTGGAGATCGCGACGCCGCAGCGGCGATCTCCCGCTCACGTGCTGGCGATGACCACGGCAGGCTGAGAGAGCGAGGACGTCACCGCGCCGTGCCGTAGCGGCTGAGCAACGGCTTGCTCCTGTCCCAGGGCTCCAGTCGCCCACGTTGCTCGGCCTGCCTCCGCGCGATACCGGACAGGGCCTCCAGAACCACCCTGCTCCCGAGCATCGCCGTCACATCGGCGTGATCGTGACTCGGGGCGACCTCGACCACCTCCACGCCGACGATCGGCAGCTCGTAGGACAGCCTCCGCACCGCGTCCAGCAGCTCGCGCGAGGTGAGCCCGCCGGGTTCGGGTGTCCCCGTGCCCGGAGCCATCCCGGGGTCGACGACGTCGATGTCCACCGACAGGTAGACGCCCGCGCACTCGTCGAGGGCGATCCGCGACGCCTCGGTCAGGCAGACGTCCAGGCCGCGTTCCACGATCTCGGTCATCTCGTACGAGCGCATCCCCTGGTCGGCCATCCACTGGAGGGTCTCGGGGCCGGGCCAGTAGCCACGCAGGCCGATCTGCAGGAACCGGTCACCGCGGACCGCGCCCGACTCGATGAGGCGCCGCATGGGCTGGCCGTGCCCGATGAGCGAGCCGTACGAGCTGTCGCCGGTGTCGGCGTGGGCGTCGAAGTGCAGGACGGAGGCCTGACCCCAGCCGACGCCCCGGGCGACGCCGGTGATGTCGGGCAGCGCGACGGAGTGGTCCCCACCCAGGACGAGCGGGATCTTGCCGGCCGCTGAGACCGTGTGTACCGCCTGCTCCAGCGCCGCGAGGGACCTCTCCGCGTCACCGCTGAACATCATGACATCGCCGGCGTCCATGACCCGCAGGTCGAGCAGGCCGTCGACGCCCAGGGCCAGGGACGGGCGGGTGCCGTCGTGCCCGAGGTAGCAGGCCTGCCGGATCGCCCCGGGCCCGAAGCGGGCGCCGGACCGGTAGG
Source organism: Nonomuraea mangrovi (assembly GCF_042681425.1). NCBI lineage: Bacteria > Bacillati > Actinomycetota > Actinomycetes > Streptosporangiales > Streptosporangiaceae > Nonomuraea > Nonomuraea mangrovi. The sequence continues at coordinate 51,548 of NZ_JBHUFV010000007.1, forward strand.
AGGTGCCCCCGTCGTACGGGGCGCCCAGGATGACGACCTGGGCGTCGCTCCAGGAAGAGGGCTGCTCGAGGTCGCAGGAGGGCACACCGAGGAAGGTGATGTCCGGACCGTACATCGCACCGTAACGGGTCATGGCGGATCCTTCATGTTGAGTCGGCGGTGGCATCCTCACAGCCATCGGCGCCGCCCGGAATCCCTCGGCTTTCGACATCGCCTCCATACTGTCTATGGAGCTCTGCGGACAGCCGCTCGACAGCGGGAGGACGGCGGCCGGCGAGAGTGACGAACTGGATGCGGCGCGCCCCGATGCCCTGGACCGTGGCTCGGGCCACGACCTCGTGGCCCTTCTCCAGGGCGAGTTCGGGCACGAGCGCGACGGCGCCGCCGGCGCCCACGAAGCCGTGGATCACGCTGTAGTTGTCGGCTCTGAGCACGATGCGGGGGCGGAAGCCCAGGGAGTGGCAGGTGGCGAAGAGGGTGTGGTCGCTGGGGTCGTAGGAACCGCTCGAGATGATCCAGCCCTCGTCCGCCAGCAGCGCGAGGTCGACGGGCTCCGCTCCCTCCGCATGGCTGTGGCCCGCGGGCAGGAGCAGCCGGTAAGGATCGTCGAAGAGGGTCTCCACGTGCAGGTCGGCACCGTACTGACTCTTCCCTTCGCCGATGCCGTAGGTCAACGCGCAGTGCAGGGATCTGGCGCGCACCTGCGTGAGCAGTTCCAGCGGTTCGGCCTCGGTCAGCTCGATCCGCACGTCCGTGCCTTCGGTGGAGCGCCGCAGGGCGCCGGGCAGCAACCGTGACGCCGCGGTGGTGAACGCGCCGATCCTGAGGGTGGACACCCCGTGCTCGCGCCGGGCCTCGACGTCCGACTCCACGGCCTCGATGCGGTCGAGCACGACGCTCGCGTGCTCCAGTACCAGCGCTCCGATGGGCGTCAGGACGGCGCCGGTCGGGCTGCGCTCCACTAGCGAGGCTCCCAGATGGGCTTCCAGCGCGCCCAGGTGGTAACTGATCGTCGGCTGCCCGTAGTGAAGCTGGCGGGCGGCCCCCGCCAGCGACCCGTTGACGGCGATGGCGCGCAGGACCTGGAACTGACGGAGGTCGATCATCCATACATGCTATGGAGTCTTCGTGAGGAGGGTCTGCGACGCCCCGCGCGTGCCGGAACCCGCGCCGCGGCACCGGAGTCAGGAAGCGGACGACGACCGCGGCTCGCCGATCCCGGCGAGAGCGGCCGCGAAGCGGGAGCGCGGCGCCTCGGCCGCGACGCGGACCGCGTCCTGGAGACGATCCACGTCCGTCAACTCCGGCATGATGGCCACGCTCAGCCCTGAGCGCCGCAGGCGCCGTAGCTGGGCGCTGCCCGTCGTGGGCAGGGACATCGGCACGCCCAGCAACAGTTCCGGGTCGGGACGGCACAGCCCGAGCAGCCAGAAGCCACCGTCCGAGGCTGGGCCGTACACCGCGTCCCTGGTCCTGAGCGCGGCGACCGCGTCGGCCAGCAGATCCCCGGTCACCTGGGGCGTGTCACCACCGATCAGCACGATGGGCAGCGGGCATCGCCGGTGGGCGTCCTCGAAGGCGGCCGAGAGCCGTTCGTCCAGCCCTCCACCGCGCTGAGGGATGACGGTGAAGCCGTCGCGGAGCCACGAGCCGGGCGGGCCGTCGAAGGCCAGGACCCGTCGGCGCACCCGGACCGCGGCCACGGCGGCCAGCGTGTCCTCCAGCGCCGCCGCCGCCAGGAGGGCGGCCTCCCCTGAGGTGAACGGAGGGGTGAGCCGGGTCTTGACCTTGCCCGGCACCGGCTCCTTCGCGAGGACGACGATCTGCGCGGCGGCCGGCAGGGGCGCGATCACGCTCGGCCCGTCCCGCCCTGCTCGGCCAGAACCCGCCGCATGTCGGCGAGCGCCCGCAGCGTCCCGCGTACGGTGCCGGTGACCTTGGACCGGCCGGCACGGGGAAGGTAGTCCACCTCGGTCTCGGCGATGCGCCAGCCGGCCCCCGCCGCGCGCAGCACCATCTCCAGGGGATAGCCGAACCGCCGGTCGGTCAGCCCCAGTGCCAGCAGGCCTGCCCGCCCGCAGGCCCGCATCGGACCGAGATCGTGCAGCGGGACCCCGGTACGGCGCCGCACCCTCGCGGCCAGCACGACGTTTCCGAGGCGGGCGTGCAGCGGCCAGCGGGCGCCTGCGCGGGCCATCCGGCGGCCGAGCACGAGATCGCACCGGCCCGCCAGAACGGGGCCGGCCGTCCTGGGCAGCTGACGCGGGTCGATGGAGGCGTCGGCGTCCATGAAGCACACCACGTCAGCGGTCGCGGCCAGCAGCCCTGCGTGGCAGGCCGCGCCGAACCCGCGCCGCGGCTCGCTCACCACCAGCGCGCCGAACGCGGCCGCGACGCGCGCCGAGCCGTCGGTCGAGCCGTTGTCGACCACGATCGGGCGGTAGCCGTCCGGCATCCGCCCGAGCACCCACGGCAGGGCCGCCTCCTCGTCCAGGCACGGCAGCACCACGTCGACGCTCACACCCTTCACGGTAGGACAGGACCGGGCGGTGAACCGTTATGCGGTGGTGACGCGTGTTCAAAGAGTTCCCAGCTCAGAGCAGCCGTGGGCCTACCGTGGGAAGGTGGTCGGGCGTTCCGGGGACCGGCAGGGCACGGCGGGCGAGGCACCTGCCGGGCGGCACGCGGCCGTCCACAGCAGGCGGGTGCGGGTCGCCCTCGCCGTCTGGGCGGCTCTGATCGCGTCGTCCTTCGCCGGGGGTGCGATCCTGCGCGCACGAGGTGCGCTCCCCATCGACCGCCTGGCGCCGCTGCACGCCGACCTCCGTCTCCTGACGGTCACGCTGCTGCCCGCCGCCGCCTTCGGGGCCGTCGCCGTTCTCGCGCTGCCGCCCCTCGTGGCGCGGACGCGCTTCGGCTGGGCCCTGCTCGTGTCGTACGGTTTCGCGCTGGCATGGGCGGTGCTGCTGGCGGTCTCGGCCGACGGCCTGGCGGCCCCGCTCACGCATCCGGCCGACTATCTCGCCGTGCTGCCCTCCGTGGGCGACGACCCGCTGGGCTGGCTGGCGAGCTTCACCGAACGCCTGCCCGGCTACCCGACCCACGTGCGCGGGCACCCGCCGCTGGCCGTGCTCCTGTTGTGGGCCCTGGCGGCCGCCGGGCTGCGCGGGCCGACATGGGCGGCGCTGCTGGTCGTCACGGCCGGCTGCTCGGCCACCGTGGCGATCGCCGTGACGGTGCGGCGGCTGGCAGGGGAGACGGTCGCCCGCCGGAGCCTTCCCTACCTGGCGTTGACCCCTGCCGCGGTCTGGATCGCCACCAGCATGGACGCCCTCTTCGCCGGCGTCGGCGCGTGGGGCGTCGCCCTGCTGGTGCTGGGCCGGGCCTGGATCGGCTTCGGGGCGGGGGTGCTGCTCGGCGCGCTGCCGTACCTCAGCTACGGGCTGATGCCCTATCTGCTGATCCCCGTGGTGGCCGGCGTGGTCGTCAGGGTGCCGCGCGCGACCGTGCTCGCAGCCCTGGCCGGGGCGGCGTCGGTGACGGCGGCCTTCGCCGCGGGGGGCTTCCTCTGGCCCGCAGGGGCGCTCGCGACGTACGCCGAGTGGGCGCCCGATCCTGGCGCCGCCCGGCCGTACCTGTACTTCCTGGTGGCCGACCTGGGCGTGCTGGCCATGGTCACCGGTCCTGCGACGGCGGCCGGCCTGGTACGGCTCGCGCCAGACGGCGTGCGCGCCGTCGTGGCGGCGGCAGGGGTGGCGGTGCTCGCGCTGGACGTCAGCGGAGTGACGCGTGGCGAGGTCGAGCGCATCTGGCTCCCCTACACGGTGTGGATCGGCCTGGCGGCCGGCATGTCGTCAGGCCGCCGGTGGCTCGCGGCCCAGGTGGTCACCGGGCTGCTGCTGCAGGCCCTGGTCTTGTCGCCCTGGTGAGCCTGGCACCGGGGGGTGTGACGACGCTCCGATCATGGCCGGGGGCGTTGAGCTACAGTTTTTCGAAGGAGGCGACGGTGACCTGCAGACTCTTCGCCGTGTCGGCGCCCGTCGACGCCGTCGGACCGCAGGGCGGCACGCACGACGGGGTGTCCCGTTGAGCACGCGGCCGATCAGCGACTACGCCCTGCTGTCCGACTGCCGGTCGGCGGCGCTGGTCACCTCCGACGGCTCGGTGGACTGGCTGTGCTTCCCCCGCTTCGACAGCCCGGCGATCTTCGCCCGCCTGCTCGACGAGAACGCCGGCCATTGGTCCGTCCGCCCCATCTGCCCCGCCGAGGTCACCCGCAGGTATCTGGAGAACACCCTCGTTCTCGAGACGACCTTCCGCACCCGGGACGGAACCGCGGTGCTCGTCGACACCCTCGCCCTCGGCAGGCGGGAACGCGGGCACGCGCTGGGCGCCTCCTCGCCCGGCGTTCTCCTGCGCGAGGTGACCTGCGTCGAAGGACGGGTGTCACTGGAGGTGACGTACGCGCCACGCCCCGAGTTCGGGCTCATCCACCCGCTGATGGAAGCGGTCCGCGGCGGCCTGATCGCGCGCGGCGGCGCCAACGTGCTCGTCCTGTCGACCCCAGTGGAGCTGCGGGTGAGCGGCTCCACCGCGCACGCCACCGTCACGCTGCGGGCGGGGGAACGTCTCCCCCTGGCCCTGCAGGCCAGTTGGGGCTGGGCGCCTGAACCGGCCCGCTGTCACCCGAATCGCGTCCACCGCCGTGTCAAGGACACCATCGCGGGCTGGCGGTCGTGGTCCGAGCTCCACGCGGGCTATCGGGGATCCTGGCACGAGCAGGTCAGCCACAGCGGGCGGGTGCTGCGAGCGCTGACGTTCGCCCCCACCGGGGCGATCGTCGCCGCGGCCACCACCTCTCTGCCGGAGAGCGTCGGCGGAGAGCGGAACTGGGACTACCGCTACACCTGGATCCGTGACGCCAGCTTCACGCTGCAGGCACTCACCACCGCCGCGTGCGTGAAGGAGGAGACCGCGTTCTTCGACTTTCTCGCCCGTGCCTCGGCCACCCAGCTCGACCGGGGCGTTGATTTGCAGATCATGTACGGCGTGGGCGGCGAGCGCGACCTGAGCGAACGGCTGCTGCCGCACCTGACCGGCTGGCGGGGCAGCTCCCCCGTGCGCGTCGGCAACGAGGCGTGGCGTCAACGCCAGCTCGACGTCTACGGGGAGTTGCTCGACGCGGCCCATGAGCTCCATCACGACACCGGCCGACTCGACCCCCTCACCCGCTCCTTCCTGGTCGGCGTGGCCGAGACGGCCGCCCGCCGCTGGCACGAGCCCGACCAGAGCCTGTGGGAGATCCGCGGGCCGAGCCGGCACTTCCTGCACTCCAAGTTGATGTGCTGGGTGGCGCTGGATCGCGCCATCTCGCTGGCCTCCGTCCTTGGGGCCGCCGACCGCGTCGCCGGGTGGGAGCGCACCCGGGCGCAGATCCGCGCCGCGATCCTGACGCAGGGCTGGAACGAGCGGGCGGGCGCCTTCACCCAGACGTTCGACACCGAGGATCTGGACGCGTCCGTGTTGATGCTGCCCCTGGTCGGGTTCCTGCCCGGTGACGACCCCCGCGTGCAGGCCACCGTGGACGCCGTGGCCGCGCGCCTGACCGACGCGCGCGGCCTGGTGCACCGCTACCACGCCGCGGACGGCCTGCCTGGCGGGGAAGGCACGTTCCTGCTCTGCACCTTCTGGCTGGCGCAGGCCCTGGCCATGGCGGGCCGCTCCGCCCGTGCCAGGAGCGCCTTCGAGACCGCCGCGTCATACGCCAACGACGTCGGCCTCCTGGCCGAAGAGGTCGACACCGTCAGCGGGGAACCCATCGGCAACTTCCCTCAGGCGTTCAGCCACATCGGACTGATCAACGCCGCCAGGACCATCCACGACACGACATCGGCCGACGTCGCCGCCTCATAGGACAGCGCGGCCCGGCCTGCCGGGCGCCCGGGCCGACGTTCGTGTTTCGTCAAGCCCGAGGTCGTTGGCCACGGATATGCCTGGGTATCGGATAGGTGACATTCCGTTATCGAGGAGGTGCTGATGGCCGACGCTTCGGTCGACGCCGTGACGCTGCCACGGGGCGGTCGCGGCATGCTGGCCTTCATCCGCGTGGCGGTCGCCCTCCTGTGGATCCAGAACGCGGGGTGGAAGACGCCCGGTGACGACTTCGGGAGGATGGCGCGGCGGGGCCTGTATCTGTTCACCGGCTATGCTGTGGAGCATCCCGTCTTCCCGCCGTTCACGTGGCTCGTCGAGCATGTCGTGCTGCCGAACTTCGTCGTCTTCGGCTGGCTGACGCTGCTGGTCGAGACCTCACTTGGAGCGTTCCTGCTCGCGGGGCTGGCGACCCGGTTGTGGGCCCTGGTCGGGATCGCGCAGACGCTCGCGATCACGTTCTCCGTGCTCTACGCCCCGCACGAGTGGCACTGGTCCTACTTCCTGATGCTGCTCGCCCACCTGGCCCTGTTCGCCACCGCCGCGGGCCGGTTCCATGGTGCCGACGGGTTGCTGCGTCCCTCCTGGAAGAGATCGGCGAACCCCATCGCCCGGTGGTTGGTGAGGTTCTCATGAGGGCCGCGGACAGATTCGCGCTCGCCCTGGGCATCGCGTCGGTGCTGAGCGCCGTCTTCGTCTTCGTCCACGGCGACCCGTGGCAGCTGGTCAAGATGACCGCCCAGGCGGTCCCTGTGGCGATCGTGCTCGGCATCCTGGCCTGCTTGGCCGGGATCCTGCGGCGCCCGCCGATGCAGACGGCCGTGGGCGCTCTGTTCGTGCTCGCCGCCCTGGTGGTTCTCGCGGAGCTCGCCTTCGGATGGTCGCTGACCGGGGGCAGCGCGTCCACGTCGAGCCTGTGGCTGGGATTCGGCATCGGGCTGTTGTCCGCCGGCCGTACGCCACGGGAGCGGTGAGAGGGCGCCACCTGCTCCGCCGTACCATGAAAAGGAGTGACATGGATCTCTCTGACCGTCTCGAACCCGTCCTGGACAGCGCGCGACAATCCGCCAGGGAGGTGGACGCCGACGGCAGCTTCCCGGTCCAGGCGCTTGACGCCTTGCGCCGTTCCGGCCTGCTGGGGCTGACCCTCCCGCCCAGGGAAGGCGGTCTCGGCGGTGGTCCCGAGGACCTTGTGGAAGTGCTGAGCGCCCTCGCGGCCGTCTGCGGCTCCACCGCGATGGTCTATCTGATGCACGTGAGCGCGGCGATGGCGGTCGCCGCGGCGCCGCCGGCCGGCCACCCATCGCTGCTCCCGCGACTCGCCTCGGACTCGCTGGCGACGCTGGCCTTCAGCGAGGTCGGCTCGCGCTCGCACTTCTGGGCTCCGGTCTCGCGGGCCGGCCGAGAGGGAGACAAGATCGCCCTGCGTGCCGCCAAGAGCTGGGTCACCTCGGCGGGCCATGCGGAGGTGTACGTGATGTCCACCCTCGCCCCGCAAGCCGACGAGGGGGCCGTCGATCTCTACGTCGTCCTCGCGGACAGCCCCGGGGTCGAAGTCGCGGGATCGTGGCGGGGGCTCGGCCTGCGCGGCAACGCCTCCTCCCCCATGCGCTTCGAGCTGCTCGCCCACGACGGCGACCGGATCGGCGAGCCGGGCGGCGGCTTCGATCTGATGCTCCAGTCGGTGATGCCGTGGTTCAACGTGGGCAACGCCGCCGTCTCGCTCGGCCTGGCGCAGGCCGCTCTGGACGCGACCGTCGCGCACGCGAGCGGCGCCAGGTTCCAGCACACCGGCGAGGGCCTGGCCGACCTGCCGACCATCCGCGCGCAGCTGTCGCGCATCGCCTTGGACCTCGCGATGGCCCGCGCCTATGTGGAGAAGGCGGCCCGCAGCCTCGCCGCACCCGATGACTCGACCATGCTGCACGTTCTCGGCGTCAAGGCGGCCGCCAACGACATGGCCCTGCGCGTCACCGACACGGCGATGCGGGTCTGCGGTGGCGCCGCCTTCTCCGAACACCTGCAGCTCGAACGGTTCTTCCGCGACGCCAGAGCCGGTCACGTCATGGCCCCGACCGCGGACGTCCTCTACGACTTCTACGGCAAAGCGATCACCGGACGGGAGCTGTTCTGATGCTGACGATCGGAGCGGTGGCCTACACGCCCAATGTCGTCCCCATCTGGGAGGGCATCCGCGACTACTTCGAGGGCAGCGGCGCCGAGATGGACTTCGTGCTGTTCTCCAACTACGGCAGACAGGTCGACGCCCTCCTCGCCGGCACCGTCGACATCGCCTGGAACACCAACATGGCCTGGGTCCGGACCGTCCTCCAGACCGACGGCGGCTGCCGCGCACTGGCCATGCGCGACACCGACCTGACCTTCGCCAGTGTCCTGGTGGCCCGTGCGGGCAGCGGCCTCGACGGGCTCGACGACCTGCACCATCGCCGCATCGCGCTCGGATCCCGTGATTCGGCCCAGGCGTCGGTCCTGCCTGTGCACTTCCTCACCCGGGCCGGTGTCGCCGATGTCGAGTTCCTCCGCATCGACAGTGACCTGGGCAAGCACGGCGACACCGGCCGCAGCGAGCTGGACGCCATCCGCGCCGTGCTCGACGACCAGGCCGACGTCGCCGCGATCGGCATCACCACATGGGAGGCCATCGGCAAGGACGAGCTCATGCCGGGCGCGCTCGAGGAGGTGTGGCGGTCCGAGCCGTACTGCCACTGCAACTTCACCACCCTCCTGCCTTCCGCGCGCACGGAGCCATGGGTGGAGCACCTTCTCAAGATGGACTGGCACGATCCCGCCCACCGGCGCATCCTCGAGCTTGAGGGGCTGCGCCGCTGGGTCCGGCCCGAGCTGGACGGCTACGCCTCGCTGTTCGAGGCGGTGGAGCGGCAGGGACTCGCGCCGACATGGTGATCCTCGACCTGGTCGAGCGGATGGGCGCGCTCCCCGTCGGGGCGACGGCCGAGGTCCCTCTCGCGGCCGGCGAGGCCGAGCTCGTCGAACGCTGGTGCGCGCGGACAGGGAACGAGCTCGTCGAGATCGGACACGGCGTGGCCGTGGTCAGGCGGGGCCGTCCACCCGACCCCGTGGAGGATCTCCCTGCCGACCGGCGGCCGGGCGCCCGGCTCTGGCTGTACACGAACTTCGACTGCAACCTCGCCTGCGACTACTGCTGCTCGCGTTCCTCGCCGCAGACCGCGCGCCGCGCGCTCGGGCTGGATCGGGTGCACCGGATCATGGCGGAAGCCGAAGGGGTCACCGAGGTCTTCCTCACCGGCGGAGAGCCGTTCCTCCTGCCGGACCTGGACGAGATCGTGCGGGCCTGTACCGACCGCTTCCACACCACCCTGCTGACCAACGGCATGCTCTTCCGCGGCCACCGGCTCGACGTGCTGCGTGCCATGCCGCGCGACCGGCTGGCGCTGCAGATCAGCCTCGACTCGCCTACCCCCGACCGGCACGACAGGCACCGCGGGCGAGGGAGCTGGAACCGCGCGGTGCTGGGCATCAGGACCGCGCTCGACGAGGGGTTCCGCGTCCGCGTGGCGGCCACCATCGCGCCAGGGGAGGACACGGACGCGGACGCGTTCCACGCCTATCTCGACGGGCTCGGCATTCCCGTCCAGGATCGGGTCATCCGCCCGGTGGCCAGGCGGGGATCCGCCGGTGAGGGAGTCACCCTCACCGTGGACACCCTCGTCCCCGAGGTGACGGTGACGGCCGAAGGCGTCTACTGGCATCCTGTGGGCGCCGATCACCTCGACCAGCTGGTCACTCGCGAGATCTTCCCCCTCTCCGCCGCGATCGAGGAGGTACGGCGCCGCTTCGCCGAGTACCGGCGCGGCTCCATGGAAGCGGCCGCGAGCTTCCCCTGCGCGTGAAGCGACGCCCTCGTCTTCACCGATCGGCCTCGCGGCACGGGACGCGGCACGACCGGCCGGAGCCGGTCACATCAGATAGCGGAGCCACAGGTAGGGCGCGACCAGCGCCACCGTCACAAGGGTGACCACCAGTCCGTAGCGGGTGAACTGCCAGAAGCTGATCGGAGTGCCGTTGCGGGCGGCGATTCCCACCACCACGACGTTGGCGGCGGCTCCCACCGCGGTGGCGTTACCGCCCAGGTCTGCGCCGAAGGCGAGCGACCACCACAGCACCTGCGCGGTCTGGTTGCCGCCGCCGGCCTGGACGAGTTCGGACACGATCGGGCTCATCGTGGCGACGTACGGGATGTTGTCGACGATCGCCGACAAGCCGGTCGACACCCACAGCAGCCCCATCGTGGCCAGACCCAGGCGGCCTTCGGTCGCGCCGACGGCCGCCTCGGCGATCTGTCCGATGACGCCGGTGTTGACCAGCGCCCCGACCATGACGAACAGACCGGCGAAGAACACCAGGGTGGGCCACTCGACCTCCTCGATGGCCTCGCCCGTGGTGACCTTCGTGGCCGCCACCAGCACGCCCGCGCCCAGGATCGCCACCACGGACGGCTCGTAGTGCAGCACGGGATGGAGCACGAACGCCACCATCACCAGGGTGAGCACGGCGAGCGACTGCCACAGCAGGCGGCGGTCGCGGATCGCCTCCCGCTCGTTCAGCGACATGATCTCCGCGGCGCGCTCGGGGTCGTAGACGAAGTACCTGCGGAACAGGAACCTGCACAGCCCGACGAACACCCCCATCAGCACGATGATCATCGGTGCCAGGTGGATGAGGAAGTCGTTGAAGGTCAAGCCTCCCCTGCTGGCGATGATGATGTTGGGCGGGTCGCCGATCAGCGTCGCCGTACCTCCGATGTTGGAGGCCATCGCCTCGGCGATCAGATAGGGCGCGGCGGACAACGCCAACCGTTCACATACCAGGAACGTCACCGGCGCGATGAGCAGCACGGTGGTGACGTTGTCGAGCACGGCCGACGCCGACGCGGTGATGAGCACGAGCAGGACCATCAGCCTGAACGGCTCGCCCCTGGCGCGCTTGGCCGCCCAGATCGCCAGATACTCGAACACACCTGTCTGCTTGAGCACACCGACGATCACCATCATGCCGAGCAGCAGGAAGATGACGTTCCAGTCGATCCCGGTGTCCTTGGAGAAGAACGCGGCACCGGCGTCGGTGGCATGGACGACCAGCATCAGACCGGCGCCGCCGAGTGCCGCGGCCACCCGGTGGATCTTCTCCGTGGCGATGAGCGCGTAGGAACACAGGAAGATCGCCACCGCCAGCCATGCGGTGACGGTCACGTGGAGACCAGCCTGTCCATCAAGGCCTGTAGGGTGACCGCTCCCAGCAGCCTGCCCTCGGCCACGACCGCCACGACCGGGCTGTGGGTGCGCGCCATCAGCGCCGCCAGCTCCAGTACGGTCGCGTCGGGGTCGGCGACCGGCAGCTCCCGCCGCTCCCTGGGCAGAGCCTCGCGCACGGTCCGGTCGTCGAGCACGCGCATGAACCGGTCGGCGTGCGCCTCGTCGACGACCCGGGCGAGCGCGGGGTCGTCCTGGCAGTATCGCGGAACGGCCAGGCGGAGCACCTGCGTGCCGGGCAGGATCGTGTACGGCGCGCCGTCGGCGTCGACGACGATCAGGCCGGGCAGGTCCTGTTCGGCCAGCAGCCCGGCCGCTTCGAGCACCGGCGTGTCGAGTCCCACTGTGGGGAAGTCCTCAAGGAGATCACGCGCACGCATGGGTCCGGCCTCTCTGTCGGAGATGGACACGACATTGCCGACCAGACTTCCCGGCGCACCTGAGAAGAACCTATCAACAGACGCTGAGCATCCGTCCAGGAGGAGACGAGCTTCCCTGAACCGATCCCCGTTTGAGCAGGTGGATCCCATGGCATTACCGAGACTGAAGACCCGGCACGCACTCGCACCAGTGCCCACGACGAGGTAAGGGACCGGCAGCATGGCCTACGACGATCTCAGAGCGCTGTACGTCAACTGCACGCTCAAGAAGAGCCCGGAGCGCAGCCATACCCAGGGACTGATCGACCTCAGCGCGCGCATCATGGAGCGGCAGGGCGTCCAGGTCGACCACCTGCGGGCCATCGACCACGACATCGCCACCGGCGTGTGGCCGGACATGACCGACCACGGGTGGGACAGCGATGAATGGCCCTCCATCTACCGGAGAGTGCTGGCCGCGGACATCCTCGTCCTCGCCGGGCCCATCTGGCTCGGGGACAACAGCTCGGTCACCAAAAGAGTCGTCGAGCGGCTGTACGCCTGCTCCAGCCTGCTCAACGACGCCGGGCAGTACGCCTACTACGGACGCGTCGCGGGCTGCCTGATCACCGGCAACGAGGACGGCGTCAAGCACTGCGCGATGAACCTGCTCTACAGCCTTCAGCACCTGGGCTACGTGATCCCGCCCCAGGCCGACGCCGGGTGGATCGGCGCGGTGGGCCCCGGCCCCTCCTATCTGGACCCGGGCTCGGGCGGACCGGAGAACGACTTCACCAACCGCAACACCACGTTCATGACCTGGAACCTGCTCCACCTGGCCCGGATGCTGAAGGACGCGGGCGGCATCCCCGCGCACGGCAACCAGCGTTCGGAATGGGACGCCGGATGCCGCTTCGACTTCGACAACCCCGAACACCGTTGACTTGTCGATCGCGGCGTTCACGTCCCGATCATGGATGGCGCCCCACGGGCAGGACCATTCCCGCACCTTCAGCGGCATCGTCTCGGCCAGCGTCCCGCAGGCCGAACACAGCCTCGACGACGGGAAGAACCGGCCGACCTTTTGCGAACCCCCTGCCATACAGCTTCGCCTTGTACTCCCTTGGGGCGTGGGCGAGGTCAGCGGCGGGCTCGCCGGCTGGGGGCAGGCCCGGCCTGCGGTGCCGGTGGTGCGGGCTCCGGTACGGCCGCGGCCGGTTCGGGCAGCGTCCGGAACAGCAGCCAGCTCAGGGCGGGCATCACGATCAGCGGCGCGAGGGCCGCCTGCAGGGAGGCGGCGTCGGCGATGCCGCCGAGGAGGGGACCGGCCAGGCCGCCGACGCTGACGGTCAGGCCGAGGGTGATGCCGCTGGCGGTGCCGACCCGCGTGGGGAGGTAGTCCTGGCCGAGCGTGACCTGGAGCGAGAACGGGATGTAGAGGCCGACGGAGGTCAGGGCCACGAACAGGTAGAACGCCGGGCCGGGGACGAACACGACGCCCGCCACCGCGAGGACGGTGATCAGGTACGCCCTGCGCACGGCGGTGACCCGGCCCCAGCGGTTGGCCAGGCCGCCGCCCAGCACCGTGCCCACCGCCCCGCCGAGGTAGAGCACGAACAGCGCGGCGGTGCCCGCCGAGGTGCCGCCCCCGGTGCGCTGCTGGGCGTAGAGCGAGACGAACGTGCTCAGGCCGACGAAGACGATGGACCGGCAGACCACGGCCAGTGACAGCTTGACGAACGAGATCGTGTCGTCGGCCTCCGCCGCGGCCTCGGTGCCGGAGCCGGTGCGTGGTGTCTTGTCCAGCGTGCGCAGGACGGGCAGGCACAGCACGCTGCCGGCGAGGGCCGGCACCATGAGCAGCGGCGAGAGCCGCAGGCCTCCGGTGGCGACAACGGCGGCGACCATGAGGGGCGCGACCGCGAAGCCGAGGTTTCCGCCGAGGGAGAACCAGCCCATCGCGCTGTGGCTTCCCCTGCTGGCGATCCGGGCGACACGGGCCGATTCGGGATGGTAGGCGGCGACCCCGATCCCGGACACCGCCACGAACGCCAACGTCAGGGGGTAGGAGCCGGCGAGGCCGCTCAGTGCGATCCCCAGCCCGCCGAGGAGCGTGCTCACCGGTAGCAGCCAGGGCAGCGCCCTGCGGTCGGTCAGCGCGCCGAACAGCGGCTGCGCGACCGAGGACAGCAGTGACGCGGCGAGCACGACGCCCGAGGCTGCGGCGTAGCCGTAGGCGCGCTCGGCGATGAAGAACGGGACGAGCGAAGCCACGGCGCCCTGGTAGACGTCCACGCACGCGTGCCCGGCCGACAGCAGGATGATCGAGGTGTTCCTTGGCACCTCACCATGCTCACCGCCCGGCGGCCTGTCGCGCTTTCGATAATCTGCCAATCGGTAACGGAAATCCGCCACGCGCCGCGCCGGCCGGACGGCGGCTCGTTTGACACCCGGGCCCGTGCCACCGCCCCGGCCGGCTGATCCGGGCGGTGACGGCATCACCTCCCCATCGACGTTCGGATCGCCGACCCACGCTGCGCTACGGCAGCCGCCTGCCGGAGACGGGGAGCGGCGTGAACGTCAGGAGGCCGCGCACAGCGTGTCGCCCAGCTGGGAGCGTTCGTAGAACACCTCGCGTCCGCTGCGCCGCTTGGTGATCAGGCCGCTTTCCCGCAGTACCTTCAGGTGCTGGCTGACCGCGCCCGGCGCCATCGACAGCCGCCGCGCCAGGATGCTGGTCGTGGCCGCGTCGCTGAGAGTGACGAGGATCCGCGCCCTGGTCCGTCCGATGAGCGCGTCGAGCGCGCCGGTGGTCGGGACCGCCCCGTGCGACCAGACCGTGCCGACGCCGGGCACGGGGTAGACGAGATTCGGCTGGTACGGCTCGGCCATGACGATCGTGTCAGGCCAGTGGAACACGCTCGGGATGAGGATCATGCCGTCGCCGCCGAGCGGTCCGCTACGTCGCCAGGCCCGGGTCCGCACACGCAGCCGGCCGTCGTCCCAGGTGATGTTCGGGTGCAGGTCGTTGAACATCGCCCCGGCGCCGTCGCGGGCCAACTGGCGTGAACGGCGCAGCACCTCGGCCTCGAACAGCCCCCTGATCTGCGGCCAGTACCGGTCCATGGCCACGTCCCAGTACAGGCGGAGCTCGGCGGCCGCCCGGGCGAGACCGGCGGCGGGGTCGGCCAGGAACTCCCGCACGATCGGGGTGCCGGCGGCGGGCACCCTGGCCGCCTCGGCGACCGCCTTGTCCCGGTCGGCGGCCGCGATGAGGCCGAGTTCGGCGGCGATGTCGGGCAGCGGCCGGGTCGGCGGCGGCGTCAGGAAGTCGACGAAGTAGGGGCCCAGGGGCGCCAGCGCGAACAGCAGCCCCAGGTCCAGCCCGGCGAGGAGGGGTCGCACGGCGCGGATCCACGGCCAGTGCAGCGTGTGCCGTCCCGGATCCTGCAGCAGGCGCAGGCTCGCGACCGCCTCGGACGCCGGGGAGAAGGCGAACCTCAGCCGGGCGAGATCAGCCGAGGTGAAGTCGAACTCGGCGTATGAGGATTCAGGCACGGATTAAACATTCCAGAGACCGACGACCCGTGGCCAACCATGAACGCCATGGCAGTCACGACCGCAGGTCCCCCGTCCTTGCCGCGCCCGTTCTGGATGCTCTGGCTCGGCACCGTCGTCAACCGCACCGGCGCGATCGTGCAGCCGTTCCTGTCGGTGTACCTGGTCCAGGTCAGGGGTTTCACCCTGGCGCAGGCTGGCGCCGTCATGACGGCCTTCGGCATCGGGTCGCTGCTGTCGCACCTGGTCTCCGGATGGCTGGCCGACCGGTTCGGCCGCCGCCTGACACTGACCGGCGGCATGCTGGCCACCTCCGCGACGATGGTGATCCTCGGCGCCTCCAGCGGGTTCCCCGCCGTGACGGCGACCGCGTTCCTGCTGGGGCTGACGATCGAGTCCTACCGCCCTGCCTCGCAGGCCATGGTCGCCGACCTCGTCCCGCCGGCGCTGCGCGCGAGGGCCTTCGGGTCGCTCTTCTGGGGTGTGAACCTCGGCTATTCGGTGGCGATGGTCGCCGGCGGCTGGTTCGCCGATCACGGCCCGCGGGCGATGTTCGCGGTGAACGCCGCCGTCGCGCTGGTCTTCGCCGCCGTCGTGTGGCGGGCGGTGCCCGAGTCGCGCCCGGCCGAAGGGCCGCCCGCCGGGCGGCGGCTGCGCGTGGTGCTGCGCGACCGGCTGATGCTCGCGGTCAGCGCGGTCACGGCAGGCTACGGCCTCGTGTACGGCCAGGCGTACACCACCCTTCCGCTGGCCATGGCCGAGCAGGGCGTCGACCGTACGGACTTCGGCCTGGCCATGGCGCTGAACGGTGTCCTGATCATCGTCGTCCAGCCGCTGACCGGAAGGTGGGTGGCGCGGTGGGATCCGAGCCGTGTCCTCGCGGCCGGAACCGCCGTCGTCGCCATGGGTTTCGCGCTCACCGCGTTCGTGCACGACGCGGGCGGGCTCGCGCTGACGGTCGCCGTCTGGACCGCCGGGGAGATCGTCGTCGCGGGCGCCGTCCCCACGATCGTGGCGGCGCTGGCGCCCCGGGAACTGCAGGGCACCTACGCCGGTGTCTCCGGGATGAGCTGGGCGGCAGGCGCGGTCCTGTCGCCGCTGATCGGCACGGCGCTGCTGCCGCTGGGACCGGGCGCGCTGTGGGCCGGTGTCGGCGTCGCCGGCGCCGTCTCGGCCGCCGGCGCGCTTCTCCTCGCCGGCCCCGTCGGCCGGCGCCGCCAGCGCTTCCGGCGGATTCGCCAGAGGTGACACGCAGGAGACGGTCACGTTCCCCGGAGGGGTTCACCTCCGCTTCGTTCGTGGCGCGTACGACCACAGGACGGCCGGGCATGAGCGCCGTCCCGCCTGACCGGGGCTCACGAGTACGGTTCGCACACCGTGAACGAGACTCTCCTGGTGGCCTTCGCCGGGGTCAGGAGGTGGAAGACGACCGTGTGCCTGCCCGGCGAGAACGCGCCCATCGGGTTGCGCTGGTTCTTGTCCGTGCCGTTGGTCACCCAGCTCGTCTTCCACCCTTCGTCCTCGCCGTCCACGACCCACCGGTAGCCGTATTCGGTCTGCTTCCCCGCCGGGCCCTTGAGCAGGGCGACGGGGAAGAGGCTGGGCGACCAGCAGCCCTTTTCGGTCTCCAGCCCGTCGAGCGTCAACGACACCAGCCGGATGCTCGCGGTCGAGGTCGTGGGCTTGACCGGGGAGGTCGTGGGCCTCGCGGTCGAGGGCGTGGGCCTCGCAGGGGAGGTCGTGGGCTTCTTCGGGGAGGTCGTGGGTCTGGACGTCGGCCGCCGCCCCGAGGGCGTGGACGTGGGACGGGCGGTCGCGGGCGGCTTCTCGGAAGCCGGATCGGATGTCCCTGCCGCGACGCCGGAAGAGGCGGTCGCGCCGCCGGACGAGGCCGTCGCGGGGGTGGCGGTCGTCTCCCGAGCGGGCATCCACGCGATCGCCCCGGCCACCAGCGCGGCCGACACCCCCAAGGCTCCGACGCCCGCCAGCACCGCCCTCCCACGCCGCCGGCCCGCCATGCCGCCCGCGGGTCCGGCCGGACGGCCTGCGCGGCCGCCTGCCGTACCTCCTCGGGGGAGCGTGGCTCCCGTCGCGACGCTGGGCTGGGCGCCGAGGAGCCGGAGCAGGACATCCTGCATGGTGGGCCGCGCCGCGGGGTCCTTGGCCAGGCAGGCCAGCACGACCGGACGCAGCGGCCCCGGCAGGTCGCCCAGATTCGGCTCGTCGTGAAGGATGCGGCGGATCACCGCGGGCAGCGAGTCGTTGCCGAAGGGCGGCGTCCCTGTCGCGGCGAACACGATCACCGACGCCCAGGCGAAGACGTCCACCGCCGGACCGATCGGCTCGCCCGCGAGCTGTTCGGGCGCCATGTAGGAGGGCGTGCCGACGATGCTGCTCGTCACGGTCAGCGATTGGCCGGCGGCGCGGGCGATGCCGAAGTCGATGACGCGTGGCCCGTCGCGGCCGAGCAGCACGTTGGCGGGCTTGAAGTCGCGGTGCACCACCCCTGCGCGGTGGATCGCGGCCAGCGCGGTCGCCGTCGCGACCGCCAGCCGCTGCAGGTCGGCGCCACCGTGCCGGCCCGCCTGGTGAAGCGAGGGTCCTTCGACGTACTCGGTCACGATGTACGGCCGGCCGCCCAGCGAAGCGTCGAGCACCTGGGCGATGCAGAACGGCTCGACCCGGCGCGCCGCGTCGATCTCCTTGGCGAAGCGGTGGTCACCCGCCAGCCCGTCCTGCAGGACCTTGACGGCGACCGGCCGCCCGTCGGGCGCCTGTCCCAGGTAGACCACGCCCTGGCCGCCCTCGCCCAGCCTGCGGTGCAGCCGGTAGGGGCCGACGGCCGGGGGATCCTCGGGCAGGAGCGGGGCCGTCACTCGGTGCCGACCGGGCAGATGGTGAACGAGAGCGTCTTCGACGCCGTCGAGGGCGAGGTGAGGCGGAGCGTGACGCGGTGCGGGCCGTTCGGTTCGACGAGCGGGCCGACGAGCTGCTGGGTGTGGGAGTCGGCGATGTAGGCCTCCGAACGCTCCACCACCCGGCCGTCCAGTATCCATTGGTAGCTGAATCTGGTGTGCAGCTTGGTCCCCTCGACCAGGCCGAAGGTGTTGGACTGGCCGATCTGGCAGTCCTGGGTGTTGGCCGTCCTGGCGCCCTGGGCGCGGATCGACACGATGCGGAGCGAACCGCTGCCGGAGGAGGCGGACCTGGTCGGTGCCGCCGATCGGGTCGTCGGGTCGGTGGCGGGTTCCCTCGTCTGGCCGGTGGTCGGCTTCTCGCTCGGCTCGGGTGTGGACGGCGTCCTGGTCCGCCTGGAGCGCTGGCGCGTCGGCGTCGGGCTTGGCTCGCCGGTGGTGGTGATCGCCAGCGGCTCCATGGTCGGGCGCGGCGTCTCGGTGCCGGTGCCGCTCGTGACGCCCCAGATGACGGCCCCCGCGGCGGTCAGCGCCGCCAGGCCGGAGGCTCCCGCGACGACCCGGCCGAGTACCCCGTGACGCGGCCTCGCGGTCCCGTTCCCGCCCCGCGGCCTTCCTGGGACCGTGTCGGGGCCGGTGCGTCCCACGTCGCCCGGACGGCCGGCGCCCTGGCCGCCCAGCAGTCGCAGCAGCACGTCCTGCATCGACGGCCGGTGCGCCGGGTCCTTGGCCAGGCACTCGAGCACGATCGTGCGCAACGGTTGCGGGAGGTCGCCGAGCTGCGGCTCGTTGTGCAGGATCCGGTTGATCACGGCGGGGAGGGAGTCCTCGCCGAACGGGGGGCTTCCCGTCGCGGCGAACACGATCACCGAGGCCCATGCGAACACGTCGGTGGCGGGCCCGGCCGCCGCCCCCGCGAGCTGCTCGGGCGACATGTACGCGGGCGTCCCCATGATGCCGCTGGTCGCCGTCAGCCCCGATTCGACGGATCTGGCGATCCCGAAGTCGATCACCCGGGGCCCGCCGTGCCCGAGCAGCACGTTGGCGGGCTTGAAGTCGCGGTGCACGACACCCGCCTGGTGGATGGCCGCCAGCGCGGTCGCGGTCGCGACCGCGAGCCGCTGCAGGTCGGCGCCGCCGTGGCGGCCCGCCTGCTGGAGTGAGGGTCCTTCGACGTACTCGGTCACGATGTACGGCCTGCCGCTCCGCGAGGCGTCGAGCACCTGCGCGATGCAGAACGGCTCCACCCGGCGCGCCGCGTCGATCTCCTTGGCGAAGCGCTCGTCGGCCAACCCGTCCCGCAGCACTTTGACGGCGACCGGCCGGCCGTCGCGCCCTTGGGCCAGGTAGACGACGCCCTGCCCGCCCGCGCCCAGTCGTCCGAGGAGCCGGTAGGGCCCCACGGCCGCGGGGTCGCCCTCCCGGAGTGGTTCGGCGTGGGGCATGGGACTCCTGTGACGGCTGCTAGGTGATCTTCAGCACGATAGCGGGAAATGTCAGGATTGGTGGGCAAGTCGTGTCAACCAGGTCCGTCTCCCTCTCCTGGCCACGACGTTCGTGCTCCAGGACGTTCCCTGGAGCCTGCCGTTCGTGTCTTGCCGGACCCCGACCCTGATGCCCGGAGGCGGCCGTCGACGCGGCGACCCGCATGGCCATGACGTGCCCCTCGTCGCCGGTGAGAGTGGCGGCGACCGCCGGTCGCCGCGAGTAATGACTTCTTTTCTTTTTACGAGTTTCACCGGGAAACTTCCCGGAGCTTTGCTGGAAGCGTCCGAATCTTGTGAGTCCTTCTTGACTGAAAAGTTCTCCAAGGACGCACCTCACCGCTGCCGGCGCTTGTCCGTCATCACGTGCTCACGACCGAGCGCGAAAACCGCCTGAGGCGATTGTCGGCATGTCGTGAAGGCATGTGCAGGAGGTCGTCATGGCTCGCTCGCGTATCGTTTTCTCGCTGTCGCTCGTCGCGGCCATCGCGCTGGTGGCGCTCGTCATCGGAGTGGTGGGCGGCCGGGCGACGAGTTCGGCAGGCCAGGCGACCGGAGGAGGCGCCGGCGGCGCGGCGAGCGGCAAGAAGATCGACGTGGTCATCAAGGCGAGCGACTCCTCGTTCTGGCAGACCATGATCGCCGGAGCGAAACAGGCGGGCGGCGACTTCGGCATCAAGGTGAGCACCTTCGGCCCGACGTCCGAGACGAACATCGACCAGCAGGTGCAACTGGTGGAGAACTCCATCTCCCGAGGCGCTGACGGGCTGGTCATCGCGCCGAACTCCTCCAGCGCCCTGAACTCGGCGATCGACCGGGCGCGCAAGGCGGGGCTCAAGGTCATCACCGTGGACAGCCGCGTGACCACCGCCTCGGAGGGGTTCATCGGCACCGACAACCTCAAGGCCGGCATGCAGGCGGGCAAGCGCATGTGCGAGCTGCTCAAGGCACAGGACAAGACGAGCGGCAGCGTCATGATCGAGTCGTCGGTGGCCGGCATCCAGTCGCTGCTCGACCGGGACGCCGGCTTCAAGCAGGGCCTCGCGACCACCTGCCCGCAGGTCAAGGTGGCGCTGCAACGCTTCAACAACAACGACATCAACACCGCGGCGTCGCAGGTCAACGACGCGCTGACCGCCAACCCCGACCTGGCGGGTGTCTTCGCCGACAACAACACCTCAGGGGTCGGCGCGGCCCGGGCGATCCAGGACAACAACGCCACCGACACCATCCCTGTCGTGGCGTTCGACTCCGACCCGCAGGAGAACGCCGCGCTGGCCGCGGGCACGATCGACGCGCTGGTCGTGCAGAACCCCTACTTCTTCGGCTATCAGGGCGTCCTGGCCGCCGGGATGGCCACGGTCGGCCGCATCCCGCCGCGTGACATCGATCCGGGGGCGGTCGTGGCCGACAAGAAGAACATGAACGAGCCCGACGTGAAGCAGCTGCTCCACCCGCCGACGATGAAGGCGGAATGATGGTCCAGCCTGTCGTCGAGCTGCAGGGCGTCTCCAAGGCCTTCGGTCCCGTCCAGGCGCTGACGGACGTCTCGCTCCGCCTGGTCCCCGGCCAGGTGAACTGCCTCGCGGGGGAGAACGGCGCGGGGAAGTCGACCCTGATCAGGGTGCTGACGGGCGCGCTGCGCCGCGACAGCGGCGGCTACGAGATCGAGGGCCGGCCGGTCACCGCGCCGACTCCCGCATCGGTGCGCGCGGCCGGCGTCCAGGCCGTCTACCAGGAACTCAGCCTGCTCCCGCACCTGTCGGTCGCGGAGAACCTGTTCATGGGCCGCCTTCCCGCGCGTACGGGGATCATCGTCAGAGGCCGGCTGCACGCCCGGGCCAGGGAGGCCCTCGACGAGGTCGGCCTGACGGACCTCAGCCCCGACGCGATCGTGGAACGGCTCCCGGCGGCCACGCGCCAGCTCGTGGAGATCGCCAAGGTGCTGACCGCGGACTCCGTCAAGGTGATCGTGTTCGATGAGCCGACCACGGCGCTCACCGAGGCCGAGTCGGAGCGGCTCCTCCAGCACATCCTGCGGCTTCGTGAGCGCGGGATAGCGATGCTCTACGTGACCCACCGGCTGGAGGAGATGTTCGAGATCGGCGACTGGGTGACCGTCCTGCGGGACGGGAGCCTGTCCGAGCAGGGGCCGATCGGTGACTACGACGAGGACCGGCTGATCACCGCGATGGTGGGCCGGGAGATCAGCTCGCTCTACCCGGAGACCCACCGGCACGCGGGGACGCCCGCGCTGCGTGTCAGGGGACTGCGCAGGTTCGAGCGCTCGCCGAGCATCGACCTCCACGTCGGAGCCGGAGAGATCCTCGGTATCGGCGGGCTCCTGGGGTCGGGCCGGAGCGGGCTGTTGCTGTCCATCTTCGGCGCCACGCCCGTCGTGGCGGGTGAGCTGGAGGTGGAGGGCAGGCCGGTGAAACCGTCCGGCCCGCGCACCATGATGAACGCCGGGGTGGGACTGCTCACCGAGGATCGCAAGGTGCTGGGGCTGCTGCCGGAGCTTTCGATCAGGGAGAACGTCACCATCGCCAGCCTGCGCAGCGGCTCCCGCCGTGGTCTCCTGCCCGGCCGCGAGCAGGCCGAAGCCGCGGACCGGCTGCTCGACAGCCTGAGGTTGCGGGCCGGCTCCTACGACCAGCCGGTGTCGACGCTGTCCGGCGGCAATCAGCAGAAGGTCCTGCTCGCCCGATGGCTGCTCACCAAGCCGAAGATCCTGATGTTCGACGAGCCCACGAAGGGCATCGACGTCGGGGCCAAGGGCGAGCTGTACACGGTCATCGGAGACCTGGCCGCGAAAGGGCTGGGAATCATCGTGGTCTCGTCGTACCTCCCGGAGCTGCTGGGGCTCGCCGACCGCATCCTCGTGCTGCGCGACGGGGCGGTGGCGGGCGAGCTTCCCGGATCCGCCACCGAGGAGGACGTGCTCCGCCTGGCCAGCGGCAGCGGAGGCGGCGAGATCCCTGCCGCCGAGAGCGGGGCCCCTGCGACCCAGGACAGGGCTCCATCGGTCGTGGACGAGGTCAGCGCGCCTCGGAGCACGACCCCACCGGCGCCGGACGACCCAGGAGGGGTGAGCCGAGATGCCTAAGCTGGTCTGGCGTGAGCCGATCGAGACCACCACGATCACCAACAGACCGCCGGGCGGTGAGGGACCAGGGCCGGAGGCGGGGCTGGAGACGGTGCCCAGGGCCAGGTTGTCGCCCGAGGCGGAGCCCGGGCCCCGCCGGCGGGTCATCACGCTGGGCGACATCGCCGGACGGGAGAGCGGCGGGCTCGTCGTCCTGCTCGTGGCGATCGGCGCTCTCACGCTCGCGAGCGACGAGTTCCTCACCGGCAACAACCTGTCCAACCTCGCCCGTCAGGTCGCGATCTTCGGGATCATCGCGGTCGGCCAGCTCTTGGTCATCCTGACCGCGGGCATCGACCTGTCGGTCGGGTCGATCCTCGGCCTGTCAGGCGCCTCCACCGCGCAGCTCCTGGTCGCCGGGATGCCGATCCTGCCGTCGATCCTGCTCGGGGTGGGAATCGGCACCGGGCTCGGCATCGTCAACGGCCTGCTGGTGACCAAGGCCCTGCTTCCGCCGTTCATCGCGACCCTGGGAATGCTCGGCATCGCCCGCGGCATGGTCCTGCTCAGCACCGACGCCCAGACCATCCAGGGCGTGCCGGAGGCGTTCCAGACCATCGCCAACGGCACGATCCTCGGCATCCCCAACCTTCTCATCATCGCCGCGGCGGTCACCGCCGTGATGTGGTTCGTGCTCACCAGGACGGTCTTCGGCCGCTACATCTACGCCGTCGGCTCGAATCCCGAGTCGGCCCGCCTCGCCGGCGTGCCCGTCCGCATGGTGACGATCTCGGTCTACATGATCTCGGGCCTGCTCGCCGGTCTCGGCGGGGTGCTGCTCGCCTCCCGGCTGGGTGCCGGTATCCCCACCGCGGGCACGGGCTTCGAGCTCAGCGCGATCGCCGCCTGCGTCATCGGTGGCGCGAGCCTGTTCGGCGCGAAGGGCAGCGCGATCGGGGCCGCCACCGGAGCGCTGATCATGGGTGTCCTCAACAACGGCGGCAACCTCCTGGCGATCAACGCCTTCTACCTCCAGATCGCCATCGGCGTGCTGATCCTGGTCGCGGTCGGGTTCGACCAGCTGAACAGCAGGCGGTCGGCCACCGGCGGTTGATCGACGATCCCGCGATCCGGTTCGACGCCGCGGCCCGTGAGGCGGAGACCGCCTCCGGTCGGATCCTGCGCGCGGAGACCGCGGTCCGCTCGTGGTGGGCGAGGGTGTGCTGGGGGCGGCGGTCGCCGTGGGCGACGTGGGCGACGTGGCCATCGGCCCGGCCCCCGCGCCCCAGGCAGGCGAGCCTCCGGGGGCGCGTGGGCGCGGGCGGTGTCACGACGTCAGGCGCGCGGAGCGATGCCTTCGATCTCCACCAGCAGGTCCGACCGGCAGATGTCGACGGTGAAGTAGGCGATCTCCGCCGTGTCGGAGAAGGCCTCCTCGCACTTGGCCGCGACGACGGGCACGTCCTCCTCGTGACGGACGTAGACCTTGACGAAGCGGAGGTCCTTCAGGGTCCGGCTGTCATCGATCCCGTTGGCCAGCAGGTTCTCCCTGCCGATG
This sequence comes from Nonomuraea mangrovi, assembly GCF_042681425.1. Classification (NCBI taxonomy): domain Bacteria; kingdom Bacillati; phylum Actinomycetota; class Actinomycetes; order Streptosporangiales; family Streptosporangiaceae; genus Nonomuraea; species Nonomuraea mangrovi. The sequence continues at coordinate 75,750 of NZ_JBHUFV010000007.1, forward strand.
ACCGTCGCCATGTTGCCGAAGGTCACGTCGCACTGCTTCTCGACGTCGCCCGCGTGGACCGTCCTGTGGCCGAGGATGCTGGCCGTACCGGCGACGAAGAGGTCTCCGGCGCCGTCGAGGCCGTCCGGAGTGAAGGAGGTGGCGCGGGCGAACTTCGGCGGACGAGGACCGTACCGGTGGGGATAGGAGGGGGCGGGAACCTGCCGAGGGTTCTCGAGGTTGCGCACCCGCCCGGTCCGCGACGCCAGCAGGTACCAGCTGATGCCGCCGCCCAGCGAGCCGATCCCTGTCGCGGCCGGCATGTCCCCGGCTCGCCCAGGAAGGCCGTCCACCGCCTCCGCCCGGCCGAGGCAGAAGTCCCGGTAGATCTCCAGGCCGTCCGCGTTGGCGCGATTGATGTCGTTGATGAAATGCCAGATCCGCAGGACGTTGGGATAGTCGAGTTTGGCGATCAGATCGAAGGCCGCCCGATAGGCGTGACGGACCGGCTCCCTGTACGACCCGGTCCCGGCAACCTGGCCGGCGCAGAAGAGATAGTCGCCGTCGTGGGCGTAGGCCAGGTCCTGGTACATGCCCGACGTGACGGGAGAGTCCGTCTCCCACACTTCGGTGACGAGATCGTTCTCGTCCTTGGCCAGGTGAACTCCTACGCCGGCCACGCCTGCGTGGATCGCGGGAGCGCTGTGGTGGTCGAGGAAGGCGACCCGGCCGAGAACGTGACGTCCGGACGGCGCGGGTACGCCGGAACGGAGTAATCGGCAGCCGAGTCCATGCGTGTGCGTCGCCATGTGCGCTCTCCCCCGCCTGTCAGCCCGCCGCCTGCGTCCGCAGTTGTCGCCGGCTGAGTTTTCCCGTCGAGGTTCGCGGGAGCTCCGCCACGAAGATGATCTCTGATGGCACCTTGTACCAGGTCAGCCGCTCCTTGGCCGAGTCGGCCAGCTCGCCGCGGATCGTGGCGTGACCGCTCTCGTCACCCTTGGCGATGACGTAGGCCAGCAGCCTCGACGTGCCGTCCCCCGCCCGGGTCGAGCAGACCGCCGCCTCGATCACGAGCGGATGCTGCGCGAGCACGTCCTCGATCTCCGCGGGGTGCACGTTCTGCCCGCCGACGATCTCGATGTCGTCCGCCCTGCCGTGGATCCGGATGTAGCCGTCGTCGTCCACGGTGGCCGTGTCACCCGTGGGCCACCACGTGCTCTCGCCGTGCCGCGGGACCTCCGACGGGGAGCCGATGCCGGGAGCGATGGTGGGCCCGGCGACCTGGAGGTTGCCCTCGCCGCCCGCGGGCAGGGGCTCGCCCTCGTCGTCGACCAGCCGCACCCGGAAAGGGGACAGGCAGCGGCCCACCGTGCCCTCCCTCGCGTCCGCCGGGCTGTTGGCGGCGAAGACCTGCCCCACCTCCGTGGTGCCGAGGACGTTGAGCAGCCTCCCGCCCAGCACCTCCCGCAGGTCGGCCTCCAGGGCGGGGGCGAGCACCTCGCCGGCGGTGACGGCCAGCCGCAGGCCGTCGAGCGGCGAGGGGTCGGGCTCGGCGAGGAGCCTGGCGTAGAAGCTGGGCTGGGCGTAGAACACGGTGACGCCGAGGTCGCGGATCGCGGCGAGCGCGGCCGCGGGCGCGGGCCGCTCCGGCGCGAGTACGGCTGCGCTCCCGCTGAGCAGCGGATACAGGAGCGTGTTTCCGAGCCCGTAGGAGAAGTACATGCGGGACACGGAGAGACTCACGTCGTCGGGCTTCAGGTCGAGGACCCGGCCGAACGCGGAGTCGAAGACGTAGGGGTCGCCGTGCGTGTGGAAGCACAGACGGGGACGGCCCGTGGTCGTTCCCGAGGTGAGGAGGGCGATGCCGGGGGTGTCCATGTCGCATTCGGCCGCCGCGGGAACCGGAAACCGTCCGGGCTCCGACGGGATCAGAGCCGGGGTGACCGTGGCACCGTCGAAGACGCCGGCGATCCGCGGGTCGGCGACGGTGAGCTTCGGCCGCGCGAGCTCGGCCGTCTGCCGCAGCTCATCGGGGTGGAGGTCGGCGTTGACCAGAGCGACGATCGCCCCGAGACGGAGCGTGCCGAGGACGGTCCAGACCAGGTCGATGCCGTCCGGCAGCGACGCCAGCACCCGGTCTCCCCTGCCGACGCCTGAGGCGGACAGGAACCCGGCCACCCGCTCGGCCCCGGCGAAGACGTCGGCGTACCGGTGGACGGTGCTTTCCGTGAGATAGGCCGGGCGGTCGAGCCACCCCTGATCACGAGCGGTTCGAGCAAGGCATTCGGCGAGATTGCGGTCGCCCGTCATCGGACATCTCCTCTGAATCGTCAGAACCTGTTCGCTGTCCCACCCCTTTTGTGATCTTCGTGAGCTTTCTACATTGCCTGACTCGGGAGCGTCAATAGTGTTGATGGGGCAGTAACGAGGCGGCGACCGCGCGTGCCCGCTCATGGTCACCCAGGCGAGGCCGCCCGCCGGAATCGCGTTACCGTTGCGCTGTGATCCGCGCCGTGGTGGTCGACATGGACGACACTCTCTGCCTCACCGAGGCGGTGTGTTTCGAGCTGGAGAACGAGGTGCTGACGCGCATCGGCCGCGAGCCGATGTCACGCGGCGTGCACATGTCGACGTGGGGACAGCCCCTGCTCGACGCGATGACACGGCGCTCGCCGGGCGTGGACCTCACGGCCTTCGCCGCCGCCTATCAGGTCGTGCTGCGCGAGTACGTGGGGGACGGCCGGCTGGACGTCGTCGCGCCCGAGAACCTCCGGGCGCTCGACGAGCTCGCCGCCGAGGGCCGCAGCGTCATGCTCCTGACCTCGCGCACCGAAGGGGAGGTGGAGCACCTGCTCGCTCCCGACCACGTGCTCGCGGGACGGCTCAGCGCGGTCTACCACGCGGGCAACACGCGCTTCGGCAAGCCCGATGCCCGTGCCTTCGACGAACTCCTCGCGGCCACGGGACTGCGCCCCCGCCAATGCCTGTACGTCGGCGACTCCCCCGGCGACGCGCAGGCCGCCAACGGCGCGGGCCTGCGCTTCATCGCCTCCCTGCAGAGCGGGGTCAGGCGGCGGGCCGACTTCGACGCCCACCACGTCGACGCCTTCATCGACGCGTTCCCCGACCTGGTCGGGGCGGTGGCGCGTCTCGACGGTCAGAGCCCTTGAGGCGCGCTCCCTCATATCGAGGGCGGGCCGGACGCCTCCCCCACGGTGGGCGGACCGACGGCGGCGCGCAGCCGGGCCACCGCCTCGTGAAGTCGCTCCGGGCTGAGCCTGGCGTAGCCGACCACGATCGCGGGGAACGCGGCCCTGCCGTACGCCGACAACGGGGTGGTGGCGATGCCGTGGTCGCTCAGGTGGGCGGCGAGCGCGGCGTCGTCGGTCCCCTCGGGCAGCCGGAGCACCACGTGCAGCCCGGCGGCGATGCCGTACGGACGCCATGAGGGCAACTGCTCGGCCAGCGCGGCCAGCAGCGCGTCGCGCCGCCGCCGATAGGTCGACGTGGTCCTGCGCAGATGCCGGTCGTAGCCGCCTTCGCGGAGAAAGTGGGCGAAGGCCGCCTGCTGCAGGGTGCTGACGCCACGGTCGTGCAGCTCCTTGCGCCTGACGACCTCGTGCCTGAGAGCCGCGGGCACGACCATCCAGCCCAGCCGTACGGCGGGCGCGAGCGTCTTGCTGAGCGTGCCGAGGTAGGCGACATGGGAGGGGGCGAGCCCCTGGACGGCCGACAGGGGCGCGCGGTCGTAGCGGTACTCGGCGTCGTAGTCGTCCTCGATCACCAGCCCTCCGGCGCGCCTGGCCCAGTCGGCCAGCGCCCGGCGGCGGGCCGGATGCAGGGCGACGCCCAGCGGGTACTGGTGGGCGGCGGTCACCACGACCGCGCGGCTGCCGGTGCGTTCCAGCGCCTCCACGTCGAGACCGTGCTCGTCGAGCGTGACCGGCTCGACGCCGAATCCGTGCAGTTCCAGGAGGTCGTGCAGGTCCCTGTTGCACAGTTCCTCGACCGCGACCGTGGTGTGACCCCGGTCCCTGAGGACGGCGGCCAGCAGGCCGATCGACTCGAAGGTGCCGTGGGTCACCACCACCTCTTCCGGCCCCGCGCTGACCCCGCGCACCCGACCCAGGTAGGCGGCGAGCTCCGCGCGCAGTCCGGCCAGGCCGGCCGGATCGGGATAGCTCAGCTCGGCGTCGGCCAGCCCCGCGAGCCCCGCGCGGGTGGCGGCCAGCCACGCGGTGCGGGGAAAGGCGGCCATGGAGGGCAGGCCCGGTCTCAGCGGGATGAGCTCGCGGCGGGGCCGCGTAGGCGGCCCCTCGCCCTGCTCGGCCATCGCGACCCCCTCGGCGACCCTGGTCCCTGAGCCGCGCCTGGCCACCAGGTAGCCCTCGGCGGTGAGCTGGTCGTAGGCGGCGGTCACGGTGCCTCTCGCCACTCCGAGCTGGGCGGCCAGGTCGCGGGTCGAAGGCAGGCGGACGCCGCCGGCCAGGCGGCCGGTCCTGACCGCCTCCTTCAGTGCCTGTTCCAGGGCGCGACCGCGGGCCCCGTGGGGCGCGGAGGAGATCGCGGGCAGCAGCAGCTCTCGCGAAGTGGACCAGTCACTCGACACAGGTGTGGACCTTATATATGGGCCACCCTGGGCTCAAGGTGCTGCCATGAGACAAGCATGGATCTCCTTGGCGGTCCTGTGCTCGGGCAGCGCGCTCGGGCTGCTGGATTCCACGATGATGAACGTCGCACTGCCCGCGGTCAGCGCGGACCTGGGAGCCGGGATCGACGAGCTGTTCTGGGCGCTCAACTCCTACCTGTTGACGGCCACCGTGCCGCTGGTCACCTCCGGACGGCTCGGCGACCTCTTCGGCCCCAAACCGCTGTTCCTGGCCGGAATCGTCACCTTCACCCTCGCCTCGCTGGCCTGCGGGCTGGCCACCACCCCCGGGTGGCTCATCGCGGCGCGGGCCGTACAGGGGCTGGGATGCGCGCTGTTCCTGCCGCAGGGCACAACGTTGGTCACCCAGCTCTTCCCCCCGGCCAGGCGTGGCGCCGCCTGGGGAGTGTGGGGTGCGGTCTCCGGCGCCGCGGTCGCCGCGGGACCGGCGATCGGCGGTTTCCTGGTCGAGCCGATGGGCTGGCGCGGCATCTTCCTCGTCAACGTCCCCGCCGGTCTGCTGCTGACCGTCCTGGCGGTCAGGCTGTTGCCGCGCAGGCCCGTCGACCGGCTGCGCAGGTTCGACCTGCTCGGCACGGTGTTACTGGGGCTGGCGCTGTTCCAGATCGTCTTCGCGCTCATCGAGGCCGCGCCGTGGTGGCTGGCCGGCGGCGCGCTCACCCTCGGCGCGTTCCTCCTGGTACAGCGCGCACGTCAGCACACCGACCCGCTGGTGCCGTTCGCCGTCTTCTCCTCACGCACGTTCCGGCTGATCACCCTGGGCCAGACGGCGTTGCCGTTCGGCGTCTCCTCGACGGTCCTGCTGACCCTGCTGCACCTGCAGGCGGGCGCAGGGCTGTCACCCCTGCGGGCCGGTCTGCTGTCCGGGGTCGCCCCCACGGTGTCGATCCTGTTCGCGCCGCTGTCGGGCAGGCTCACCGACCGCTTCGGCGGCGGGTACGTGCTCCTGTCGGGGCTGGCCCTCATGACCGTGGGCTGCGCCGTCCTCGGCCACGCCGTGTGGAGCGGGAACGGCCTGCTGTCCGGGCTGGTCGTCTTCGGGATCGGCATGGGGGTGGTGTTCGCGCCTCCGGGGGTGCTGGCCATGCGTGACATCGAGCCAGGGATGGCCGGTGCCGCCTCCGGCGTCTTCACCCTCAGCGGCAGGATCGGCGGGGTCGTCGGCACCGCGGTCGTGGGAGCCGTGCTCAAGCATCTGCTCCCTGCGGACGCCCTGGCAGGACGGTCGATCAGCGCCGAGGTCAGCCACGCGGTGGCCCTCGCCTACACGCTCCCCGCCGTCGCCCTGGCGGTGGCGGCCGTCCTGGCCCTCGCCGCGGAGAGCCCTTCGCGGCGGCCCGCACGTATGCCGGCCTGACCAGCAGTGTGCCCGCGCTGCGCCGGCGATCTTGACCTTCTGATGTACTTCATACTATATATTGTGTATGGATTCGGAGCGCTCGGTCACGTCAGCGCGCGATGTGGCATACGCGTACCTGCGCAACGGCCTGATGGAGGGGTACCGCCGGCCCGGGGAGATCCTCGACGACGCCACGATCGCCCAGGAGATCTCCGTCAGCCGGACGCCGGTCCGTGAGGCGCTCATCCAGCTGGAGCGCGAGGGCATGGTGACCACCCCGCCCCGCCGCAGGCCCAAGGTGGCCGAGGCGCAGCCCGACGACCTGGCGCTGATCATCGCGCCGCTGGGGACGCTCCACGCCCTGGCCGCCCAGCTCGCCGCGCCGTCCGCGACCAGCGACGACGTGGCCGCCATGCGCGCCCACAACGCCGAACTTCTCCAGGCGGTGCGGGACGACGACTTCGGCAGGGCCCGCCTGGCCGACATGGCCTTCCACCGCGTGCTGGTGCGGAGGGCGGGCAACAGGTTCCTCACCTCCTCCATCGAGTCGCTGGAGATGCACACCAGTCGCGTCGTCTCCCTGTACTTCCACAACCGGGGGCCCGACGGGCAGTCCGCCCGCGAACACGACGAGATCATCCAAGCCGTCGTCGACCACGACGGCGCCGGGGCGGCAAGGGCCACGCGCGACAACTACCTGCGAGGGCTCAGCCTGGCCGGGGAGGACACATGACGGTCCGGTCGGCTGCCCAGGTCGTCGAGTCCATGCGGGGAGACCCGCGCACCGACCCCGACGCTGTCAACCTGTCCCCCGACACCCAGGCCAGACCGACAAACACGATGCGCGAGACCGTCGCACGACCCACCGCCGGAGACGCGCAGACCCGCGCAGATCCGACCATCCTGGCGCTCGAGGAGCGGATCGCAGACCTACGCGAACATCAGACGGCACCCCTCCCACCCGACGCGCGAACCCACACCGAACCGACCACCCAGGCGCTCGAGGAGCGGGACGCGGACCTGCACGAACATCAGGCGGCACCCCTCCCACCCGACGCGCGAACCCACACCGAACCGACCACGCAGGCGCTCGAGGAGCGGGACGCGGACCTGCACGAACATCAGGCAGCACCCCTCCCGCCAGCGGGCATCATGCGCGATGAAGTCGCGGTGCGGTCGCACGTGGGCTACAGACACGACGAGATCCTCGCGGAGGCGTCCACGCACCTGATCAACGCTGAAGCCACTGTCGTCGTCCCCGGCGGCGCCCCGCTCCTCACCTCCGGCCCACGGGCGTGGTCGCCGTGAACGAGCTGCCTGGCCGCGTTCTCGTCACCGGAGCCGCGGGCGCCATCGGCCGATCCCTGCGAGGCACCCTCCTGCGGAAGGTCGCGCACGTCCGCCTCTCCGACATCCGCGCCGTCGGCGAGACCGCCGGCCACGAGGAGTACGTCCCGGCCGAGCTCACCGACCTCGACCAGGTCAGAGCCGCCGTGCACGGCATGGACGCGGTGATCCACCTCGGCGGCGTCGCCGACGAGGCTGACTTCGCCTCGATCAAGGGCCCCAACCTCGAGGGCGTCTACAACGTGTTCGAGGCCTGCCGACTCGAAGGAGTATCGCGAGTCGTCAACACCAGCTCCAACCGCATCACCGGCTTCTATCCCGCGGGCCGGACGCTCGACGGGCAGGAAGCCGTCCGGCCCGACGGCCTGTACGGCGCCGCCAAGGCCTTCGGCGAAGCGCTCGCCAGCCTGTACGCGGACCGCTTCGGTCTCGACGTCGTCTCGGTGCGCGTCGGGTCCTTCGAGGAACGCCCGTCCGAGTCGCGTCACCTGCACACGTGGCTGAGCCCGTCCGACGCGGCACGGCTGTACGAGGCCTGCCTGAAGGCTCCGGCAGGGCTGGGCCACGTCACGATCTACGGCGTCTCGCGCAACACGCGCTCGTGGTGGTCACAAAACGCGGCGGCGAGTGCGCTCGGATACGCGCCGAGGGACGACGCCGAGAAGTTCGCCGACCGGCTCCCGCCGTACACCGAAGTTCACCAGGGGGGTCAGTACACGCACTACGAGTACGGAGGATGGGCCGCCAGACCCGACACCGGCCGTACTCCTTGACCCAAGGGGAGCACCTGCTCACGAAACGCCCGGCACCCCAGCACCCCAGCACCCCAGCACCCCAGCACACCAGCACACCAGCACACCAGCACACCAGCACACCAGCACACCAGCACACCAGCTCCCGAGCACACCAGCACACCAGCATCCCAGCATCCCAGCTCCCGAGCACCCCAGCACACCGGCACCCCAGCTCCCCAGCACACCGGCACCCACAGAGCCCGCCCGATCGCCGCGATGACGGTCGGCACGACGCTCGCGTGGTACGACTTCTCCGGTCACGCGGCGCCGGTCTCACCACAACGCCCACGGACGCGGCCCACGCTCCACTGCTCTGGAGTGCTTCCGCCGCGTGCTCCTCGAAGCCGCTGTCGCAGGCGGCGTCACTGAGACGGTTGAGATTGTTGCGCTTTGACGGACACCGTTGGTGTGGCCAAGCTGCCAGGGCAACCGGGGTCGCGAGCCGGGAGACTGTCATCGCGCTGGAGCCTCTGCGCCACCGCATGGGTGACCCAGGACCCCTCACCCCACCCCCCTGCGCGCCGCATAGCCAGCCCGGGCCCCACACCACCCCTGCGCGCCGCAGCATGGTCGCTCGGGGAGCCTTCGCCGAGCACCTTCACCAACCACAGGGCGGCACGACCACGGCAACCGCAGACACGGCCCACGCACGCTGGCCTCATGCGGGCTCGGGCGGCACGCGTCAGCCCGGCTCGGCTTCCAGGTAGGCCAGCACCGCCATCACCCGCCGGTTGTGGTCGTCGGAGGGTGGCAAGCCCAGCTTGGTGAAGATGTTGTTGGTGTGCTTGCCGATCGCCTTGTCGGTGACGAACAGCCGGGTGGCGATCGCGGCGTTGGACATGCCCTCCGCCATCATCGCGAGCACCTCTCGCTCCTTCGGGGTCAGCTCGCCCAGCGGCTCGTCGCGCTCGCGCCGGATGAGGAGCTGGGAGATCACCTCGGAGTCCATCGCGGTGCCGCCCGCCGCGACCCTGCGTACCGAGTCGACGAACTGCTCGACGTCGCCGATCCGATCCTTCAGCAGGTAGCCCACTCCGCCGGAACGGTCGGACAGCAGCTCACGGGCATACAGCTGCTCGACGTACTGCGAGAGGATCAGCACGGGCAGCTCCGGATGCCGCTTGCGTGCCTCGAGCGCGACTCGCAAACCCTCGTCCGTCAGGGTCGGCGGAAGCCGCACGTCGATCACGGCCACGTCGGGACGGTGCCGGATCAGCGCGTCGAGCAGCATAGGCGCGTTGTCGACGGCCTCGACCACCTCGAAGCCGTGCGCCGACAGGAGGCGGACCAGGCCGTCTCTCAGAAGTGCGAGATCTTCGGCGATGACAACGCGCACGGTAGCTCCATCGTGAGTTCACTTGGTCCGCCGACAGGACTGTGGACGGCGAGCGTGCCGTCGAAGGCTGAGAGGCGACGGCGGATCCCGGCCAGACCGGTGCCCGCCACGAGGTCGGCGCCGCCCCGGCCGTCATCGCCCACGGTCAGGCGCAGAACGCCGCCCGAGTGGCTCAGCCGTACCCACGCTCTGGTGGCCAAGCTGTGCTTGGCCACGTTGGTCAGGGCCTCGGCGGCCGCGAAGTAGAGCGCGGACTCGACGGGCGCATCGGGGCGGGCGGGCAGGTCGATGTCGACCTCCACCGGGATGGGGCACAGCAGCGAAGCGGCCTGGATCGCCCCTGCGAGCCCCCTGTCGGCGAGCACGGGCGGGTGGATGCCGCGCACCAGGTCGCGCAGGTCGACCAGGGCCTGACCTGCGGACTCCCACGCCTCCTGCACCAGGTCTCTGATCTGGTCGGGGTCGCTCGCGCCCCTGACCAGCCCGAGGTTCATCCGGACCGAGATCAGTCTGGCCTGCGCGCCGTCGTGCAGATCCCTCTCGATCCTGCGCAGCTCGGCCGCCTGCGCGTCGACGGCCGCCGCCCTCGACTCGGTCAGTTGCCTGACCCGCGAGGCGAGGGAGGGCTCGGGCCTCAGCATCCGCTCCGCGAGGCGTGCCTGCAGCGTGTGCAAAAGCGGAATCGCCGCCAGTGCGATCACCACGAAGGTCACGATCGCCAGTGACAGAGTGAGCGTCGCCGACATGCCGGCCTCCGCCGTACGCAGGCGCACGATCTTCCAGGCGGAGGCCAGCAGTGCCCCGACGGACATGAGGCAGGCGGGCCCGACGACGGCGTGGACGGCCAGCCAGGCCAGGTCGCGGACAGTGCGGCCTCGCGGCGACGGCTCGGTGATCCGATGACCGAGGACACCGGCCGCCCGCGCGCGCTGGAGGCGGGTCAACGCGCGGACCACGACGAGCAGACGTGCCAGCAACGGTCTGCCGAGACCGCCGAAGGGGACCAACGCCGCGCACATCCCTACCAGGACGAGCAGCGGCCAGGCCGCCGCCCCGGTGACGGCGTTCAGCAGCAGACCCGCAGGGGGCTGGAGGAGGTGGCGGATCGTGCGCACATGAAGAGTCTGCCGGATCGGCGGTGCGATGACGGTAGGCCCAGGCCTACCCCGGCGGGGGTGAAATCCCACCCGGAAGGTGGGTGGAGGCCGATGGATGATTCGGCGCCGCACATCAAAGCTGGAGGCCGCAACCAGCGCAACGATGGGGATCACATGATCGAAGTAACTGGCCTGACGATGCGGTACGGCGACGCGCTGGCGGTCGACGACCTGACCTTCGTGGTGAAACCCGGCCTGGTGACCGGCTTCCTCGGTCCCAACGGCGCGGGCAAGTCCACCACCATGCGCGTCATCCTCGGCCTGCAGGCGGCTGACGCCGGGACGGCGCTGGTGGGTGGCAGGCCGTACGGCTCGATGCGAGAGCCCATGCGGGAGGTGGGCGCGCTACTCGACGCGGGGGCGGTGCACGGCGGGCGCAGCGCCGCCGCGCACCTGTGGTGCCTGGCCCGCAGCAACGGCATCGGCCGGGCACGGGTGGGCCATGTGCTGGATCAGGTAGGGCTGGCCGAGGTGGCGAGCCGGCGGATCGCCGGCTTCTCGCTCGGCATGCGCCAAAGGCTCGGCATCGCGGCCGCGCTGCTCGGCGACCCCGGCGTGTTGATGTTCGACGAGCCGGTCAACGGGCTGGACCCCGAGGGCATCCGCTGGATCAGGGAGCTGATGCGGCTGCTGGCCGACGAGGGTCGCACCGTCCTGGTGTCGAGTCACCTGATGGGAGAGATGGCGCTCACCGCCGACCATGTGGTGGTCATCGGGCGGGGCAGGTTGATCGCCGACACCACCATGTCGGAGCTGGTCGCGCGGTTCCAGCGAGGGGTGCTGGTCCGGGCAGCCGATCAGCCCGCGCTGGCCGGGCTGCTGGTGTCCGTCGGCGCGAATGTGCGGGAAGAGGACGGCGGGCTTTCGGTGAGCGGCCTCGACGCGACGCGGATCGGCGAGCTGGCTCTTGCGCGCGGGATCGCACTGCGGGAGCTGACGCCGCGCAACGCCTCGCTGGAGGAGGCCTTCATGGAACTGACCGAGGAGAGCGTCGAGTTCGGCGCGGGGAGAGCAGCCGGATGATCGACGCCATCGCCTCCGAGTGGCTCAAGTTGTACTCGCTGAGGTCCAATCTCTACCTTCTGGCTTTCTCCGCGCTTTCGGTGCTGCTCTGCGCCGGCGTGACCTTCATGGTCATCCGAGGCTTCGACAACCAGACGGGAGACGAACGGCTGGCCTTCGACAGTCTCGGCGCGGGGCTGGGTACCGGGCTGCCCGTCGCCTTCTTCGTCATGGCCGCACTCGGCGCGCTGTCGATCACCTCCGAGCATGCCACCGGCCTGATCAGCACGAGCCTGGTGGCCGTGCCCAGACGGCAGCTCTTCCTGTTCGCCAAGATCCCGGCGCTGGCGGCCGTCACCCTGGTCGCGGGACAGGCGCTGGTGTTCGGCATGCACGCCGTCACGCAGGCCGTCCTCGCGGAGCGCGCCGGGCAGGTCCTGATCGACGGCCGGACTCTCGGCGCATCCCTGGCCGACCAGGGCGTGATGGCGGAGCTGCTGGTGACCGGAGCGGCCATGCCGCTGGTCGCCATGATGGGACTCGGCCTTGGCGCCGTCATCCGCTCGACCGCGGGCACGCTGGTCGCCCTGATCGTGATCCTCTTCGTCCTGCCGGTGGTCGCGCAGACGCTGCCCCGACCGTTGAGCGCCCAGGCCGGCTCCTTCATGCTCGGAAGCTTGCCCGACCAGATCGTCGCCGGAGAAGGCCCCGGCATCCTGCCTCCGCTCGCGGCCCTCGCTCTGCTGATCGCGTATCCCGTGCTGGCGCTCACCGCGGGGGCGGTCGCGATCGCCGTCCGCGGCCGCGGAAGCAGGCCCCTGGTCGTGGGAGGGCTGCTCACCACTCTGCTCGCCGCGACGATGACGATCCCCTCCAGCGCCTCGGCTTCGGCATCGACGCTGTCGTGGAAGCCGTGTGGCGGCGACCTCGAGTGCGCCTCCGTCCAGGTGCCCGTGAACTGGTCGAAACCGTCGGGCCGGAAGGTCTCCATCCAGATCGCCAAGCTGCCGGCCACGGGCACTCACCGCCGGATCGGCACGGTCTTCGCCATTCCCGGCGGGCCGGGCGGCTCGGGTATCGAAGACCTGAAGACGAAGGGCGGCAGCTTCACCGACCTGCGCCAGCGGTTCGACGTGGTCAGCCACGCCCCGCGCAACACCACCGACCTGGGCGTCATCCCCTACGACTGCCTCGCCACCGGCCCCTGGATCACCGTGCCGCGTGATCGCGCCGAATACGACAGGCTGGCCGAGCGCAACAGGGAGTCAGCCGAACGCTGCCGCAGCTCCGATCCCGAATACTTCGACAACCTCGACTCCGGATCCGTCGCCAGGGACATCGAGGCGATCCGCGTCGCCCTGGGTGAGCAGCGGCTGAGCTTCATCGCCACCTCCTACGGCGGAGTGGTCGCCACCACCTACGCCCGCCTGTTCCCCGGTTCCATCCGCGCCATGTACATCGACGGCAGCGTCAACCACCTCGCCGACCAGGCCGCCCACGCGAAGGAGAGATACAAGAGCATTGAAGGTCAGTTCACCCGGTTCAGCGCCTGGTGCGAATCCGCGCCCACCTGCGCCCTGCACGGACGAGACGCGGCCACCGTCTGGCGTGGCCTCCTCTCGAGGGCCGACCGCTCCCCTGTTCCCATGAAGGGAGGACGGGCCGCCTACAGCGGCTTCGACTTCATCGTGGCCGCCGCGCCCGATCTGATCAGCCCAGGTCCCGCACCCGACTTCCCCAACTGGCAACGATTCGCCAGGGTCGTCGACAAGGCCCTGACCGGGGATGCCTCCGGCTTCTCCGACTATGTCGCGCAGGCCACGAACAGCTTGAAGGTTCCAAGCTTCGCCGGGATGAACGTGACCCACTGCCCGGATGGGCTGGGCTTCAGGAGCTACGAAGAGTTCCAGCGTATGAAGGCACTCGGCGAACGGATCTCCCCGAACTTCGCGGGAAACGCGCTGTGGCATCCACTCGCCTGCGTCGGCTGGCCGACCCCTGTCACCAACCCCGCCGGCCCGCTTCCCGCCGACAGGCTCCCGCCCTTCCTCGGCGCCGGCTCGTGGACCGACCATGACGATACCGCCGACATCGTGACGCGTGTGCCCGGCTCGTCCACGGTCCGCTACAACGGCTCCGGGCACGGGCTCTACCTATCCGGCAACAAGTGCACGATCTCGCGCGCCAACCGCTACCTCACGTTCCTCCGCCTTCCTCCGCGCGGGACCACGTGCGAACCGCCGGCCGCCGCGTGACCGTCACAAGTGATCCCTGCCGCGCACCAGCGGGGCCGGGATCCCGCCCCATGCACCCCCGCCACACCCACCGCCCAGCCCACAAGCAGCCCACCCCTCCACCCCACCGTCCAACCCGGCCCGAGAACGAATCCCGCCCACGCACCCCCGCCACACCCACCGCCCAGCCCACAAGCAGCCCACCCCTCCACCCCACCGTCCAACCCGGCCCGAGAACGAATCCCGCCCACGCACCCCCGCCACACCTGCCGCCCAGCCTGCCCAGACAAGCGGCTCAACCCTCCGCCGATCGCGACCGTCCGCCCTGCCTGGCGTAGGTGACCGGGAGGGAGGCGACAGGTGTGGAGCGGGGGCGTTCGGTTCACGGGGTGAGGGCGGCCTCGGCGTGCCAGCAGTGCGTCCACCGGTCGTTGCCGAAGTCGGTACGGCCCGGCACCTCGGAGGAGCAGATCGGCAGCGCGACGGGGCAGCGCGGATGGAAGCGGCATCCGCTCGGCGGCGCGATCAGGCTGGGCGGCTCGCCGTGCCTGGTGCCCTCGGGCGGCGTCACGCGGTCGGGGTCGGGGGCCGAGTCCAGCAGCAACTGGGTGTAGGGGTGGCGAGCGGCCTGGGTGAGCGCCTCGCTGGGGCCGCTCTCGATGAGCCGTCCCGCGTACATGACCGTGATGTCCTCGGCGAAGTAGCGGGCGCTGGCGATGTCGTGCGTGATGTACAGCAGCGCCAGCCCGTTGTCGGCGGCCAGCTTCTCCAGCAGCCGCAGCACCCCGAGCCTGATCGACACGTCGAGCATGGAGACGGGCTCGTCGGCGATCAGCGCGATCGGTTGGACGGCGAGCGCCCTGGCGATCGCCACGCGCTGCCGCTGCCCGCCGGACAGTTCGTGCGGGAGTTTGTCCATGAACTGTTCGACTGGTGTGAGGCTGACCCGTTCCAACAGGTCGGCCACCCGTTCACGTTCGTGCGCGGCGGAGCGCACGTGGCCGTGGACGCGCATCGGCCTGGCCAGGTGGTAGCGGACGCGGTGGAAGGGGTTCAGGGAGGCGAACGGGTCCTGGAAGATCAGCTGCACCTGCCGCCGGTACTCGCGGAAGCCTTTCACTTTCTCTCCGCGCAGGAGCACCTCGCCCGACGTCGGCGGGTACACCTGGGCGAGCAGCCTGGCCACGGTGCTCTTGCCGCAGCCGCTCTCCCCCACCAGCGCCGTCACGGTCCCGGACCGGAGGGCCAGGGACACGTCTTCGACGGCGCGCACGGTGCCACGGCCGCGGGCGGCCTTGAAGTGCTTGGTGAGGTTCCTTCCTTCGAGCACGATCTCACTCATTCGACCCCCCTCCCGTCATTGAGCAGGCAGGCCACCTCGGGATCGAGCCGTGGCAGGGTCGAGCCGCAGTCGTCGAAGGCGAAGCGGCAGCGCGGGTGGAAGGCGCAGCCGGGTGGCAGGGAGCGCAGGTCGGGCGGGGTGCCGGGGATGCCGAGCAGCTCCTCGCGGGGCCCGTGCAGGCGGGGGAACGAGCGGAGCAGGCCGAGCGTGTACGGGTGGCGCGGTGCCTTGTGCAGGACTCTGGCGGTGCCGGTTTCGACGACCCGTCCGGCGTACATGATGGCGATGCGGTCGGAGATCTCCATCAGGAGTGACAGGTCGTGGGTGATGAACAGGACCGCGAAGCCGTACTCCTCGCGCAGGGCCCTGATCTCGTGGAGGATGTCGCGCTGGACGACCACGTCGAGCGCCGTGGTGGGCTCGTCCATGATGATGATCTCGGGGTTGAGCGCCAGCGCGATGGCGATGGCCGCGCGTTGCCGCATGCCGCCGGACAGCTCGTGCGGGTAGCTGCGCCGGCGGTCGGCGCTGATGCCGACCCGCTGCAGCAGATCCACCGAGCGTTCGATGCGCGCTTTGCGCGGCATGTCGGGGACGTGGATGCGGAGCACGTCGTCGATCTGCGCGCCGACGGTGCTGACCGGGTTGAGGGAGTTCATGGCGCTCTGGAAGACGACCGCCAGTTCCTTCCATCGGAAGGCGCGCAGTTCCTCGCGTTTCAGCTCGAGCACGTCCACGGCTGAACCGTCGGGCCGGCGGTAGGTCACCGACCCGCCGGTGATCGTGGCCGGCGGCCGCAGCAGCCGTCCGATCGCGTGCGCGAGGGTCGACTTGCCGCTGCCGCTCTCCCCTGCCAGCCCGAGGATCTCGCCCTGTCGCAGGTCGAGTGAGACGTCGGCGACCGCGTGGACGGCGCCGCTCGAGGAGAGGTAGTCGACGCCGAGCCCGCGGACTTCCAGGACGTTCATGCGCGAGCCTTTCGAACCTTGATCGTGCGCAGCCGGGGGTTGGCGATCTCGTCCAGGCCGAAGTTGACCAGTGCCAGGCCGGTGCCGATGAGCGCGATGCAGAGCCCTGGCGGCACGAACCACCACCAGGCGCCGATCAGCAGCGCCTGGCCGTTCTGCGCGAAGTAGAGCATGCTGCCCCAGCTCACCGTGGACAGGTCGGCCAGGCCGAGGAAGGAGAGTCCTGCCTCGGCCAGGATGGCGCCGACCACGGTGGCCAGGAAGCTGGTGGCGATCACGGGCAGCAGCACGGGCATGATCTCGAAGAAGACGATGCGGAACGGGCCCTCGCCGCCGGCTCTGGCCGCCTCAACGAAGTCGCGCCGCCGTACGGACAGGGTCTGGGCGCGCAGCACGCGGGCGCCCCATGCCCAGCCGGTCACGGCGATCACCACCGCGACGGAGGCGACGCCGCGCTGGGGCAGGTAGCCGGCCAGCACGATGATCAGCGGCAGCGCGGGCAGCACCAGGAAGATGTTGGTGAGCACCGAGAGGACCTCGTCGACCGCGCCGCCGAAGTACCCGCCGACCAGGCCCACGGCGATGGCGACGATGGTGGCGATGACGGCCGAGAGCAGGCCGACGCCCATCGAGACCCGCGAGCCGTACACGATCTGGGTGAGCACGTCCTGGCCGGTCTGCGTGGTGCCGAGCCAGTGCTCCGCGGAGGGGCCCTGGAGTCCCGCGTCGCTGGTCGCGGACGGGTCGGCGGACAGCAGCAGCGGCCCGACGAGCGCCATCAGCGTGAAGAACGCCAGGATGCCGATGCCTATGCGGATCTTCATTGGCGCGTCCTTGGGTCGAGGATCACGTAGGCGAGGTCGGCCAGCAGGTTCGCGACGAGAACGGCGAGGGAGATCACCAGGAAGATGCCCTGCATGAGCGGGAAGTCCTCGTTCTCGACTCCCTTGAGCAGCATCGAGCCGATGCCCGGATAGGAGAAGACGATCTCGGTGAGGACCGAGCCGCCGACCACGAAGCCGAGGCTGAGCGCGAAGCTCGTGATGTTGGGCAGGATCGCGTTCCTGGCGGCGTAGGCCCACATGACGCGGCGGCTGGTCAGCCCCTTGGCCTCGGCCATGACCACGTAGTCCTCGCCGAGCGTGGTGACCATGACGTTGCGCATGCCGAGGATCCGGTCGGCCATCGAGGCCAGCACGATCGTGATCGCGGGCAGCGTCGCGTGGTAGGCCATGCTGGCCAGGAACTCGCCGTCGAGGCCGGGCGTCACCTCCAGCCCGTACGCTCGCGAGCCGGGGAACCACTGCAGCGTCGAGCCGAAGACGAAGACCAGCACGAGCGCCACCCAGAAGTACGGCACCGCGTGCAGGAAGGTCGCGGCGGGCAGCACCCCGTCGAGCCAGGTGCCGCGTTTCCAGGCCATCACGACCCCGAGCGAGGTGCCGACCAGGTAGCTGATCAGCGTGGCGACACCGACCAGGCCGATCGTCCACGGCAGGCTGTCGGCGATGACCGTGGACACCTCCGTCGGGAAGAAGGTGATCGAGCGGCCCAGCTCGCCGTGGAACAGGTTGCCCAGGTAGTCGAGGTACTGCGTCCACAGGTCGGCGTCGCTGATCCCGAACGCCTTCTTCATCGCGTCGATGGCGGCCGGGTCCACGTTGCCCTTGAGCCTGGCCACCAGCAGGTCCACCGGATCCCCCGGCATCATCCGGGGGATCAGGAAGTTGAGGGTGACGGCGGCCCAGGCCGTGAGGAGGTAGAACCCGAGCCGCCTGGTCAGGAACCTCACGTGCCCGCGGGCCTCAGGTTGAGCAGCACCACGGCGGCGTCGGGCGAGGTGTACGGCGAGGGCATCGCGTACGGGTCCTGCTCGGACGGCCAGCCCACGTACTTGTTCGTCCTGAACTGCGCCCACGAAGGGCTGTAGAACAGCGGCAGCACCGGCAGCTTCTCCACCATGATCTTGCCGAGCCCCTGGGTGGCCCGCTGCTGCTCGGCCAGATCCTCGGTGGCGGCGTAGGCGTTGATCAGCTTGTCCGTCTCCGGGTCCTTCCACCGCTGGTAGTTGCCGGTGGCGGAGGTGCCGACGGGCTTGGCCAGCTCGCTGAAGAGCAACGCCCTCATCTGGAAGTACGGCGAGGCGCCGGTGGGCGTGGCCCTGATCGACAGGTCGTAGTCGCCCTTGCCGACCTTGGAGACCCAGTCCTGGAACGCCACGCCCCTGGTCTCGAGCGTGATGCCGATCTTGGCCAGGTCCTCTCTGATGAGCTGGGCGGCGTTCACCCAGTCGGTGAAGGGCGAGGGCACCAGCAGGGTGAACGTGAGGAGGCCGGGGTCGACGCCCTTCAACAGTTCCTTGGCCTTCTCCACGTCGACCTTGTAGGCGGCGTCCTTGTACTCCGGCGGCAGGAAGGCCTCGCCGCCCGGCATCGGGATGCTGGTCGGGTGCGCGACCTTGGTGTAGCCGCGCTCGGCCACCTTGACGATCTTGTCGCGGTCGATGGCCAGGCTGATGGCCTGCCGTACCTCCGGCTTGGACAGGACGGGGTGGGTCAGGTTGGGCAGGAGCGAGACGACGCCCTCGGGCGGGAAGTAGTACTTGTTGGTCTCTGGCTTGCCCTGGACGTAGATCTTGTCGATGTCAGGAACGAACGCGCCCGCCCAGTCGATCTCGCCCTGCTGGAGTCCTGTCTGCACGGCGTTGGCGGTGTAGGCGGGGAACCTGATCGTGGGGACGACGGGCTTGCCCGACTGCCAGTACGCCGGGTTCTTCGTCATCTCGTAGAGCTGGGCGGAGAACGTGGAGAGCTTGTAGGGCCCGGTGCCGACCGGCTTGGGGTTGGTGAAGGTGACCGGGTTCTCCTTCTCGAACAGGTGCTTCGGCACGATGCCCGTGCTTCCGGAGATGTTGAAGAGCTTGGCGTACGACGTGCCCTTGAAGTCGATCCGCACCTTGTCCGGCGCGAGGACCTTGGTTCCGGAGATCTCCAGCGCCCCCTTGTTGAGCTCGGGGTGCTTGATCATCATGTCGAAGGTGAAGGCGACGTCGTCGGCGGTGAACGGTTTGCCGTCGGTCCACTTCACGTCCTTGCGCAGGGTGAAGGTGAGCGTCTTGCCGTCGTTGCCCCACTCGTGGCTCAGCGCCAGCCATGGCTTGATCTCGCCTGGTTTGAGTTTGTTGAAGTACTCGAGCGTCTCGTAGATCATCCCGGTCGTGCCGAAGTTCACGCCTTCGAGGTGGAACGGATTGAAGTTCTCCTGGAAGGTGCCGGAGTCGATGGCATGGATCACCAGGGGCGGCGCCTCGCTCTTGGAGGTGGATCCGGGTCCCCCGCCGCTCGAGCAGCCGGCGGCCAGGGCGAGTGCTAAGACGACTGCCGTCAAACGTCTCATCAGAAGGTTCCTCTCACGCGGAGGTCACGGGAGCCGACCGGCGCCGCGAAGGCCTGGGCCCGGCGGAATCCGGCGGGAGCGCCGCGCACGGTGGTGAGGGCGCGGTAGTAGTCGACGTACGGGAAGCCGTAGGTCTCCCCGCGGGCGAACGCGTAGCCCGTGATCGCCTCCGACCAGACCTGGTAGGCCTCGTCGGTCAACTCGAAGAAGACGTCGGGCCGGTAGCCTTCGGCGTCCTCCCAGTTGTCCGCATAGAACAGCTGTCCCGCCCAGTGCGCGGGGCGCTCTCGCTCCAGCGTCTTCAGCCCGCCGTAGAAGCGGGCGTCCTCGACGATGCGGTGCGTGCGGGCGTGATCCTTGTGGATCGACCGGCTCCAGTGGGTCAGGACGACGTCGGGGCGCAGTTCCCTGATCAGGTCGCCGACGCGCATCTTGACGTCCTCGTCGTCGGGCAGCAGGCCGTCCTCGTAGTCGAGGAACCTGGCCTCGGCGCCGATCGCCCGCGCGAACGCCTCGGCCTCGTCGTGCTTCTGCTTGGCGTATTCGGGGACGGGCAGCCGCGGGTGGCCGCGCTCGCCGAGCGTGAGGTGCAGGAGCGTGGCGCGGTGTCCTTCGAGGACGTGCTGCGCGAGTACGGCTCCCGCTGTCAGGTCCATGTCCCCGGCGTGGGCCCCGATGGCCAGGACGTGGATGGCACGGCTCGCTTCGGCGGTCACGGTGTCCGGCCCTGACACCTCGCCAGGCTCACTCACTGGCCCACCTCATGACGCGGAAGCGGCGGGTGACCTGGTATCCCGCCTTGGTGTACAGGTGTCCTGCCGGGCTGGCCTCTCCGGTCCAGAGGAACCACGAGGAGTGCAGGCCCTCGGCTCGCATCCTGGTCATCGTGAGGTGGAGAAGGATCTTGCCGAGCCCGGTGCCCCGCTCGTGGGCGTCCACGCCGAAGGGCCCGAACCGCTCGGGGATGCCGCGGTATGCGGCGTAGAGCGCGAACCCGGCGATGCGGTCCCGCTTCCTGGCGACGACCATGCGCGTGGTGTCCTTGTGGTGGCGGATCGCCTCCCCCCAGTCGGGGTTGAACTCGTCGGCAGCGAACCTGATCAGCTCGGGCAGTTCTCCGTCGGTCGGACCGCGGAAGGCGTACCCCTCGCGCTCGCGTTCGGCCCGCAGCTCGTGCACGTCCTCCGGCGTCTGATAGCCGACCAGCGTCCGGTCCATCGCGACCGGCGAGTAGAGCGTGCCGAATCCCAGGCTGGTCAGCAGGGCGAGCCCCTCGGGGTAGAGCTCGGGGTCGGCGCCGGGCAGCACGTAGTTGGGCGTGTAGGAGGCGAAGTCCACCCGCGTCCTTCCTCTGGCTCGCAGGAAGTCGAGCGCCTCGGTGAGCAGGCGCCGCCCGAGCCCGGCGCCCCGGTGTCCGGGCGCGACGAAGAAGAACGGGATCCAGCCTGTCTCAGGCTCGAGGTCCGTGCCCGGCGCGAGGGGTGTCAACCGGCGGACGCCGTAGGCGCTGCCCACGACGCGGCCGTCGCTCACGGCCACCCGCAGGCCTTCAGGGTCGAAGTTCGGGTCGAGAAGGACGCAGTCGCGAAACCATGTCGCGGTCGTCGGGTCTCCCGGCAGGCTCCGGTTCCAGGATTCGATCAGCGAGTGCTCGTCCCCAGGGGCGAAGGCACGGACCATGACCGTCATACCCAAGAGCTTTCCGACTGGTAAGGCTCCGGGTCAAGAAGATCGGGGAAGAAAATTTCCCTTCCCGCTACCCTCTTGAAACTTTCCTTCGCCTTCGGTCACTATGGAACGTTGGCTTACCAGATATTTCCGGCCCTAGCCGAAACCAGCGGCCGCCGCGTGCCACCCGGGCTGCCAGGCGGTTACCAGCCGGCTGCCGGCCGCTGGACCAGGCCGCCACGTGTGTCCAGCGGCCGTCAGACCGCGGCCTGGGCGAGCGTGATGATCCCCGCCGCCATGAGGGCCGCGGCCCACATCCGGTCCACGTTGAACCAGGCCCTGCGCAGGAAGGTGAGTCCGGCCACCTCGTAGGCGAACACCGCGACGGTGCCCGCGACCGTGAACATGGCCAGCGTGTGAAGGGCGGCCACGCCCAAACCGCCCGTGATCGCGTGGCCCCTGTGCAGGCTCGTGAAGACCGGCATCAGCATCAGCCCGGCGCCGTGGGCGGACGACATCAGGAACGACCAGGCGGCGAGCTGCGGCAGCGACAGGCGCATGCCCACCCAGCGGAAGTGCCTCTTGGACAGCAGCCGCCACAGCCCGAAGCCGACCAGCAGCACTCCCCCCGCGACCGACAGCACAGTGCCGGTGACCAGCGAGCCGGTGGCGCCGACGACGAGCGCGACCAGCGCCACCGACGCGAGGTGTCCTGCGGCGATCACCGGAAGCGACTGGAGCAGTTTGTCCCTGCTGTGCTCCTGAAGCCCGCGCGCCACGGCGAAGAGCCAGCCCATGGCCGGGTTGAGGCCGTGAAAGGCGCCCAGCAGGATCACCGCCGCGATCGTCATGGATAGCAGTAGGAGTCGGAGGAGGCGTCGCCGCCCTGCAGCCGTACCTGGTGGGGTCGCAGGCCGCGGAAGTCGTCGCCGTGCGGGAAGAAGCGCTCGTCGAAGGTGAACGAGCCGGTGTCGATCTTGGCCAGCCAGGCCCCCACCCCCTCGGGGTAGAACTGGTCGTCCCACGCGCCGTAAAGGGAGTTGCTGACGTAGAGGCGCTGCCCGTCGCGGCTGATCTCGACCATCTGCGGGCCGCCGCGCAGGGGCAGCCCCGGCTCGGCCGGATGGGCCGCCTGCCGGACGATCCCGCCGATCGTGAGCGAGCCGGTCTCGACGGGCTTGAAGGGGTCGGAGACGTCGAACTGCTTGAGCTCGCCCGTGCCCCAGCAGGAGACGTAGAGCCGCTGGTCGTCGACCGACAGGTCGATGTCGGTGACCAGCGGAGGCACCGCGCCGAACGGCTTCAGCAGCGGCGGCAGGTCCTCCGGCGAGGCGGGCTGGGCGGGGATGTCGATCACCTTGCGCACCTGCCGGCGGCCGCCCTCGTCGAACCAGAGCCAGACGGAGGCCGACAGGTCCTCGACGCTGATGACGACGCCGGCGAAGCCGTACGTCCTGGTCGGATCGTGGGCGGGGCGCAGTTCCAGCACCATCTGGTACTGGTCGCCGAGATCGATCTCCTGCACGTGGCGGCGCTTGCGGAGGTCCCAGAAGTGCAGCTTGTGACCGTATTTCCGGCCGAGCAGCAGCTCCCCCACCAGCCCGTCCTCGATCATCGAGGGTGTCCCCCACTCCGAGGTCACCACCACGTCGTGGGTGATGTGCCACCAGAAGTCGTAGGCGAGGTACTGCGGCCCGCGATCGACCTCCCATCGGCCGAGCACCTCGAAGGAGTTGTGGTCGAGGATGGCGATGCCGCCCGGGCCGTCTTCCCCGTTGGCCCCGCCCAGCGCGGAGACGTAGATTCCTTCGGGGCCGCAGTGCACGGTGTGCGGGCGCGAGTAGCCGGCGCGCCTGGCCAGCTCGGCCGGTTCGATCACCTTCACGATCTCCGGGCTCACCCGGTCCTTGGTGTCGAGGATGTAGATCCGCGACGAGCGCAGCCCGGGGACGACCAGGAAGCGGCGTTCGATGTGCGGGTGCGGCGCGTAGGGGCACAGCGCGCTGCTGCACGCGTTCCACCCGAAGTGGTGCAGTTCGTCACCGGTGTAGGCCATGTCCGTCCAGCCGGCGACCGTGCCGTAGTCGGCGGAGCCCGGATCGGTGTCCAGGACGGCCATCGCGTCCGGCCTGGCGGCCGAGCGGTCCAAGGTCGCGACGTAGGCGAACCGCTCGGGCGGGGCGTCCGCCGCGTCGCGAGGCGACGGATAGAAGGTCGGGTCAGGTGTCCAGAGAGCCATGCATCCAGCGTCTCTCCGTTCCCGGGCCGACCAGGTAAATTTCTCGTCTGGACGACCTGATGCCGGGCTGCGGCCATCAGGCTGCGCGCCCGCCCCGGTCCGGGGCCGCCTGGCCCGGATTCAGCCGGTCAGCCTGGCCGACCGGGCGGCGGGGCCGAGCGGCCGGCCCACCCTGGCCACGTGCAGGAGGGTCATCGGGTCCTCGACGCCCAGCTTCGCGGCCAGGTGTTCGCGGGTGGCGGCGCAGTCGACGATCTGGCTGAGCGGGTGGGTGGCGTAGCCGAGCGCGGACAGCTCCAGCCACAGCCGCATCAGGACTCGCCCCTGCTCGACCTGGTCCGCCACGGGCCCGACCAGGACGAGCACGTCGCCGTCGTAGTCGAGCAGGCCGCGCGCGGCGCCCGCGAGCAGTCTGGGCAGGCCGAGGCGGCGCAGCGCCGGGTAGCCGGCCAGCGCGGCGCGCAGGGCGAGCGTCTCGGCCCCGCTCAGCGCCAGCGCCTGGTCGGTGAGGCCGTCGAGCCGGTACAGGGGATGGCGCGGGGTCAGCCGGAGCCATTCGCGCAGCTCTGCCGTGACGTCGGCGTCGGCCCACTGGCGCAGGTCCGCCGCGTGCAGCAGGCCGGCCAGGTCGCGGCAGGCGAGGCGGCGCACGTCGGCGCCACTGTGAGCACCGCTGTGAGCACCGCTGTGAGCACCGCTGTGGGCGCCACTGTGAGCGCCACTGTGGGCGCCACTGTGGGCGCGCAGCCGCTCCACGACGTCGTCCGGCAGGCGGCCCTGGTGGTACCGGCCCCGGTTCGTGCCGCGCCGCCGTACGTCCTTGGTGGTGAAGGGGGTCCTGTACGGCTGCTCGGAGCCGTACAGGTAGCCGACCCTGCCGGGTCCCGGGTCGGGTCTGAAGCCGACGCGTAGGCCCGCGGAGGCGCAGACGATCAGGCAGCACTCGACGAAGGCGCCGAGGCTGAGGCGCAGATCACGGCCGGTGGGGTCGCCGACGGGCAGGCAGCGCTCCGGATCCCAGCCGACCATGGCCTCCGTGCCGAGGTAGGTGAGAGTCCACGGCTGGGTGTTGTGCGCGCTGGGCGCGCGCCAGAAGTCCTGTTCGAGGGCCCGTAGCTCGTTCACGTGAGGGTCTTCTCATAGAAGGTGTAACCGTGCAGGGGGCGGCCGCCCATGGCGACGTACTGCGCGGCGGAGCCGGGGTTGGTGCGTTCGACGTAGGTGCTGCGCAGCGCCTGGTAGCCGCCGCGGCGCAGTCCTGCGTGGAGTTCGCGGGACAGCAGGCGCATGTACCCGTGGCCCTGCTCGCCGGGGACGGTGCCCTTGATGATCAGGACGGCCTCGCTCCGATGGCTCGAACGGGTGGCCAGCAGCCTGAGCTGGTTGACGAGATGCAGGTCGCCGCGAACCTTCGCGACGAATCGCGAGATGTCCGGTAGGCAGAGCACGAAGGCCACCGGACGGCCCGCCTTCGTCAGGTACAGCAGGAGCGACTCGTCCAGCAGGAACGCCAGGCCGTCCGTCTGTTCGGCCAGTTGCTCGGCGGAGATCTCGGTGTAGTAGCCGAGCTGGGCGAAGCTGGCGTTGAGCATCTCGCGCAGGATCGGCAACTGCTCCCCGACGCGCTTCCTGTCACCGCGATGGATCCGCAGCCGCTCGGTGGCGAGGCGGGAGTCGTCGAAGGCGAAGACCGGGTGCTCGGGCACCGGGCAGATCCAGGTGTCGGCCTCGAACCTGCGCACGAAGCCATACGTGTCGTAGGTTTCGGGATAATAGGGGTGGTTCCAGGCGCTGTCGATGAAACCGCGCTCGTCGAAGCCCGACGTGATGACGCCGCCCGACTGGTTGGGCAGCAGCGACACCGGGCCGAAGACGGCCTGCCTGCCCGCCGCCCGCCCCGCCGCGCAGATGCCGTCGAGCAGTTCCTCCCCCGCGTCGCGCGTGAACTCGGTCAACCCGAACAGCTGCGCGGCCGTGCCCAGCTTGGCGTCCAGAGCCGCGTCGGTGTGCAAAGTGGTCCGCCCGACCACCTCTCCCCCTCGTTCGAGCAGGCACAGCCGTACCCCTCGGCGATGCCACGCGCGGACCCTCGCGCGCAGCGGCGGGACGAAGCGCAGGTCTGCGCCGTAGATCCGGTCGGTGAGCGCGAGGAACGCGCGCAGGTCGCGCCTGGACTCGACGGGCCGCAGGCTCACGTGCGGCTCACCGTCGGCCCCTCGCCCTCCTCGGTGGACAGCGGCGTGAACGTCTCGATGTGCGCCATCGGCCCGCCCTCCGAGCGCCAGACGCCGTTGGAGTAGCCCTGTGGCTCGGCGTTGTAGAGGCGGATGTATCCGCCTGTGGCGTTCTTCGTGCCGTCGGTCACCCACCGCATGAGCCTGCGGTGGTGGCGGCTGCGGGCGAAGCGCAGCAGCGCGTCGCGGTCCTCGAAGAAGGCCAGCGTGCCGAGCGTGAAGGGGAACTCCCAGTAGACCTTGTGCCAGCGGTAGCCGCGCATCCGCTTCATGTCACGGACCATGCGGAACCAGGTGAAGGTGAGCGTGATGATCGACAGCGGTCCCCGGTAGCGGGTGGCGCCGACGAACATGGCGTTCGCCTGCCCCAGGGGCGGCGCCTTGCTGAAGTCCTTGGTCCTCACGCGTGCTCCACCAGGTAGACGTTCTTCATCTTGGTCAGCGCCGCGAAGGGACCCTCGCCGGTGTCGAAGATCCTGACACGCAGATCGGCGCTGGTCGGGTCCTCCTTCAGCGACTCGGCGAAGTCGCGCGAGACCCGGCCCAGGTGGGCGACGACGCCCTCGCGGCAGATGCCCGCGAGCTCGTCGCGGTCGTTGTCCGCGAGGCCGGAGCCTTCACGCAGCTCGACGTTGATCACCGGGCGGTACTCCAGTCCCGGCAGTTCCTCCAGCGACAGGCAGAACCTGGCGATGCGGGCGGCGTACGGGTTGCCCTGGTAGAGGCCGTACTCGATGTCCTGCGGGTAGAGGTTGGCGCCCATGTAGGAGATCGTCGAGTCCTTGCGGCCGAACAGGAACAGCAGCGGCAGGTTCATCCGCTCGTCCGTCCAGGTGGCGGCGTAGTCGGTGCCCAGCGCGCGCCTGACCTCGGCCAGCGTGTGCAGCCTGGCCTCGTCGCCGACGTTGTAGCGCAGCTTCGGCTGCAGGCAGCTCTTGGTGTTGATCGTGCACAGCAGTTCGCCGGAGGCGTTGACCTCCAGGAACGTCTCCAGCGGGTTGTAGTGGAAGATCATCGGCAGGCGCTGCTCGTCCGGGCCGAGCAGGGCGTCGCGCAGCCGCTGGTCGGTGGCCAGCCGCTTGCGCAGCCGTACGGTGAACCCGCTCTCCGCGCCCATGCCGATGGTCAGGTCGCTGGCGCCGTATCCCGAGCGGACCTCCTCGAAGCGCTCCTCCAGGTAGTCGCGGAGCGCCTCGGTCATGCCCTCGCCGCCGACCATGCCGCGGATGCGGTAGTCCTGCCAGGGGAAGCCTGCCGCGTCGAGGCGGTCGCGCAGGTGCTTGAGGAACGGCGGGTAGGCGGCCACCACGTAGTCGTAGCCGGGGCCGAAGTGCTCCAGCGTGTCGGCGATCTTCTCGAGGTCGGGGCCGGTGTTCTTGACCATCGCGATGCGGGCCATGGCGGCGCCGGTGGTGGTGCCGGTCGCCCAGGCGCCCATCGAGTACGCGTTGATCACGAACAGCCTCTCGCCGGGGAAGACCAGCTCGATGTATCCGGCGGCGTTACGGTAGATGCCCTGCAGCTCCCGGGGCCCACGCACCCAGTTGTACGGCTTGCCGCTCGAACCCGACGACTCGTCCACGATCACGCCCGGCCGGTGCAGCCTGCCTTCCTGGCAGCGGCTCTGCTCGTCGTAGACGGAGGCGTAGTTCTGCTTGGTCGTCTCGGGGAAGTCCGCCAGCCGCTTCGCGTGCTCGGCGCCGTGGTCGCGCAGGAAGTCCCGGTAGGCGGGCACGTCCACGGCGGCGAACTGGCAGGCCACGCGGGCATGTGTGCGGGCGAGCCGGTCGAGGACGGGGTGATAGGTGCGGGCCACGAACCGCCACAGGGCGGGATGCATGGTGCCCAGGTGGTAGACGCCGGTGAGCAGCCATGAGAAGGACTGCAGCCTGGCCCTGCGCCATCGCTGGCGCGGGGTGAGCCGCCCCAGGCTCGGACTCTTGCGGGTCATACCGGCGTAACCTAGCGAACACCAATCAACATTCGCTTAACGCCCCACCTGTCCCGTGCCCATTGAAATTAGAGCAATTTTCCAGAAAAATGCTCTGGTATGGGGTCCACAGTGGTGGTGACCGGCGGCAACCGCGGCATCGGATACGCGGTGTGCGAGCAGCTGGCCGGCGAAGGTTTCAGGGTGCTTCTCGTCGCGAGGGATCAGGAGCGCGGCGCCAGGGCCGCGGCGAGCATCAGCGGCGACGTCGGGTTCGTGGCGGGC
This sequence comes from Nonomuraea mangrovi, assembly GCF_042681425.1. Classification (NCBI taxonomy): domain Bacteria; kingdom Bacillati; phylum Actinomycetota; class Actinomycetes; order Streptosporangiales; family Streptosporangiaceae; genus Nonomuraea; species Nonomuraea mangrovi. The sequence continues at coordinate 103,669 of NZ_JBHUFV010000007.1, forward strand.
GACCTCACGACGATCGCGTCGGTCCGGCGGCTGGCCGACGAGCTCCGCGGCGGATGCCCGCGCATCGACGTGCTCGTCCACAACGCCGGGGTCTGGCCCAGCCGCCGCACGCTGACCGAGGACGGCCTCGAGGAGTCCTTCGCGGTCAACCACCTGGCGCCGTTCCTGCTCAACCACCTGCTGGAGGACAGGCTCGGCCGGGTGGTGCAGGTCAGCGCCGGCCTCTACGTCAAGGGCAGGGCCGAGGTGGGCAGGACCTCCGTGGGCGCGGACTTCCACCAGATGCGGACGTATGCCGACACCAAACTGTGCAACCTGCTGACCGTGCCGCTGTTCGCCGAGCGCTGGCGGGCGTCCGGCATCACGATCGACGCCGTGCACCCTGGAGTGATCCGCACGGGGCTGGGTGATCGTCGCGGGCCCGTCGGATGGCTGCTCACGATGGTCAAACGCAAGTGGGCCACGCCCGAGGAGGGCGCCGGTCCAGTCGTGGGACTGGCGCACGGCACCGGCACGGGCCGCTACTTCCACCTGACCGAGGAGGTCCCCCTTGAGGGACCGGCGCTGGACGGCGAGCTGGCCGGGCGCATCTGGAAGGAGGCCGAGACGCTAACGTCGGCGGGGTGACCAGGCACAAGCGCAGCGAGGAGACGACCAGGCGGCTGCTCGACACCGCGCTGGACGTCCATCCCGGCGATTTCACCCTGCGAGCCGTGACCACGCGCAGCGGCGTCAGCATGGGCAGCCTGTACCACCACTTCGGCAGCCTGGAAGGGCTGGCCGCGGCACTCTACAGCCGGTGCATGGGCGACCTGCTCGACACGCTGGTCGCCGCCGTCGAGGACTCCGCGAGCGCTCGCGACGGCGTACGGCGGGCCGTGGTGGCCTATCTCGGCTTCACCGCCGACCACCCGGACAAGGCGCGCTTCATCCACGCCGCGCCGTACGCGATCGACCTCGGCCCGCACGCCGAACGGATCGCGGCCGACAAGGCGCCCCGCCTGAACAGGCTCATCGCCTGGATCCGCCCGCACATGGACGCGGGCACGGTCGCCCGCCTGCCAATGGCACAGGTGGAGATGCTCCTGATCGGGCCGGTCGCCGAGGTGACCAGGCGCTGGCTGGCCGGCGCTCCGGAGATCGACCTGGACGAGTCCGCGAGGGTGCTGCCCGAGCGGATCTGGCAGGCCCTGCGGAAGTGACGCGCCGCGCACCGCCGTGCCGTCCGGGTCACAGGCGGCGGATCCGGCCCCTCATCGCCGGCCGGTGACCCATGTCGCGATCTGCACCCTGGAGGAGAGCCCGAGCTTGGCCAGGATGTGTTCGACGTGCCCTTCAGCGGTGCGTTGCGCGATGACCAGCTTGGCGGCGATCTCCTTGTTGCTCATGCCCTGGGCGACGAGTTCGGCGACCTCCAGCTCCCTGGGAGTGAGCGCGGAGACCCGCCCGGACCGCTCGCCGGGTGTGCCGTCACGCCTGTCGACGTCCAGCGCGTAGTCGACGGCCTGCTCGAGAGACAGGCCCGCGCCTTGCTGGAAGGCGGTCGTGTAGGCGCGATCTCCCAGGGCCCTGCGCACGCGTGCCTCGCAGATGTTGTGGAAGTCGGCGAAAGGCAGCAGGCCGGGCAGGGCCGTACCGATCGACTGCCAGACCGTGCCGGCGGCGCCGAACAGCCGGGCGGCGCGCTCCCCCTTGCCTCCCGCCGCCGCCACCCAGGCCAGCACCTCCAGACACTCGGCGACGCCCCACCGGTCGTCGTGGGACCGCATGACGCCCAGCCCCTTCTCCACCAGCTCTGCCGCCTGCGCCTGCTCGCCCTGGAACCAGCGCGCCAGACCCACCACCCACAACGCGTTGGACCTCGACAGGTACGCGCTGCGGTCCTCGCACATCGCCAGGCACTGGGCGGCGAGCGATTCGGCGAGAACGTCGTCGCCCAGTGTCGAGTGGACGATGACCAGATGGAACAGGGCCATCCACACCCCGGCCTCGTCACCGTTGGCGTGGTAGCGCTCGCGCGCCTCCTCCAGGAGGGTGAGCGCGCTCTGGAAGTCGCTCCGGAAGTAGGCGGTCAGCCCTGAGAAGTGCGCGGCGGCCGCCATGGCGGTCGGATACCCCAGCCGCTGGGCCAGGTCACGGCACTCGCGCAGGAGGGGCGGGGCCGCGTCCACGTCGCCCTGCCGCAGCGCGAACCAGGCGGCCACCCACAGGGCGTCGGCCCTGGCCGGGGTGGCCTCGGGAGCCAGCTCCAACGCCCGTTCGAGCCAGTGGCGGCCCTCGTTGAAGGAGCCGGCGAGGGAGATCCAGTAATGCCACAGCGAAGCCACGATCTCGAGCGCCGCGCCCGCCTCGCCAGGCTCGCCGAGGCTGAACTCCAGCGCGGCCCTGAGGTTGGCCCTGTCGTGCCGCAGCCGGTGCACCCACTCCAGCTGGTGGGGGCCGAACCACTCCTGCAGAGCCCGACCGGCCAGGCGCCGGTAGTGGTCGCGGTGGCGGCGCCGCAGGGCCGGCTCCTCACCGGAGCTCGCGAGGATGGACTGGGCGTACTCCCTGATGGTCTCGAGAAAGCGGTATCGCGCGGTGCCGGTGGTCTCCGTGCGCACCAGAATCGACTTGTCCAGCAGCGCGACGATGAGGTCGAACACGTCCTGCGCCGGGATGCCGTCGCCGGAGCACACCTGCTCGGCGGCCTCGAGGTCGAAGTCGCCCGAGAACACCGACAGCCGTGCCGCCAGTGTCCGCTCGTCGGCGGAGCACAGCTCGAAGCTCCAGTCGATCGCCGCGCGCAACGTCTGGTGGCGGGGGACGAGGGTCCGCCTCTGGGAGGTCAGGAGCTCGAAGCGGTCGTCCAGCCGGTCCAGGATCTGCGTCACCGAGAGCGCTCTCAGCCGCGCCACGGCCAGCTCGATGGCCAGCGGAATGCCGTCCAGCCGCGCACACAGCGCGGACACCGCCTCGATGTTGCCGGCCACGGAGAAGGCCGGCTGGACGGCCGCGGCCCGTTCCGCGAACAGGTCCACCGCGTCGTACTGGGCCGGAGCCGTCGCCGGCCGGCCAGGCTCGGGGAACGACAGCGGCGGCACCGTGAGAACGTATTCGCCCTCCGCGCCGAGGATCTCCCGGCTCGTCGCCAGGATCCGCACCTCGGGAGCCGCGCCCAGCAGCTTGCCGGCCAGCATCGCCACCGCTTGGGGCAGGTGCTCGCATCCGTCCAGCACCAGGAGCAGCTGCCTGCCCTCCAGGAGCTCCATCAGGCTGGACATCGGCCGCTGGGGTGACTCGTCACGCAGCCCCAGCGCCTCCGACACGGCATGCGGGAGCGCCTCCCCGTTCCGCAGCGTCGTCAGGTCGACCAGCCGCACACCGTCGCGGAAGGCCCGCCCGGCCTCGGCCGCCAGCCGCAATGCGAGCCGGGTCTTGCCCACTCCTCCGACACCGGTCAGCGTCAGCATGCGGGTCTCCGCCAGAAACCGCCGGGCTTGCGCGAGCTCCCGGCGGCGACCGACGAAACTCGTCAACTCGAGCGGAAGGTTGCCGTCCACCTGCTTCCGCCGCTCCACGACCATGTTTCACTATAGGCGCCCTCGGGGCAGCGCCCCCATTGACGTACCAGGTCAAGCCGGGTACGCCCCGCCCCGGACGCCGTGGCCTTCCGGGTCCCGCCCTGTCGCTCGTGGCGAGACGGCCGGGCCGCCGAGCTCACGCGGCGGCGCGCCGACCGGCCGCGGCCGTCTGGGCCAGCACGGTCCTCGCCAGCATGTCGGCGTGCCGGAGCAGCGGCGCGTCGGCGTGAGGACGGGCGAAGCCGGACACCGCCCACCTGCCCATGGCGAAGCGCCGGGGATGGGGGACACCGTCCTGCCCGAGCAGGCGCCCATCGGCCGGCCACACGTCCGGCAGGCCCGACGCGTCGCGGATCTCGCCCCTGGCGTAGAGCCCTGCGATGAGCGGATCGGTGCTGCGGTCGACGCTCGGCGCGGGCAGTCGCGCCTCGACCAGCGCCCGAGCCTCCACCGAGCCGGGGACGGTCGGGCTCGTGGCCCGCCAGGCCCCCGCCCGCTCCTCCTGCTCGATCCGCAGATCGGCTCCCAGGAAGGTGACCACACCCGCCCTGGCCAGCGCCCGCAGCTCGGCCAGCCGCGGCCCGGGCGGGCCACCGGCCAGGAAACCGGACAGCCTCTGGAACCAGGGATCCCGCGCCGCCTCCGGCAGGGCGTCGTGCACGGCGAACAGCCCGTGGATCATCGCCAGGTCGGCGCTGTACGCGGCGTCGGCGCGCCGCTCCAGGTCGGCCGCCAGGTAGCCGTGCATCCACCGCTGCAACCCCGCCGAGTCGCCGAAGCGCATGCCGCGCAGCGGCCGCTCCAGCCTGTCCAGGTGTAACCGGTCGGCGAAGCGGGGCACGGCCTTGGTGACCAGCGCGCGCATCTGTCTGCCGTCCCACGCGGCCGCCGCGAAGGCGTCCAGGAACGCGGCAGGCTCCAGCCTGGTCCTCGACGGGTGGGCGGTGAACAGCTCGCGGTAGTACGCGTAGGCGAGCTCCTTGGCGATCAGCTCTCTGAGCTCGGCCGTCTCCGCCGGCAGCGCGCCGGGAGTGAGGAACCGCGGGGGGCCGGGCGTGGGGCCCGCCAGGCGGTAGCCGGTCCTGGCGTGGAACGGCACCCCTCGGCGCGATCCCACGTGCAGCAAGGGCTCGGCACCGCTGGGCCGGTAGACGGGTTCTCCGTCCTGCGACCGGGTGAAGCGGCCACCGCGGCCGGTGGTGAGCAGGACCATCAGGTCGAAGAACGCCAGGCCCGCGCCGCGCACGAGCACCGGCCGGCCCGCCGGGAGCTCATCCAGCGAGAGGTCGGCGGGGTGTCCTGTGGGCAGGTAGAGCAGGTTGTGGCGGGCGGCGAACGCGAGCTGGGCGTCCTCCTCAGGAGTGGGCAGCACGCCCTGCCGCCCCTGAACCAGGATCACCGCGTCCGCTTCGAGCCACCTCCCGCCCGCCAGCTCCACCCGCTGGCGACCGGGGAGTTCGGCCAACCCTGTCGCCTCCTCCCTGTGCACGTGCACCCGCACGTTGCCGGGAGCCGCGCGTACGGCACGCTCGAACACGTCGGACAGGTACCGGCTCAGCGCGGGGCGCGGAGCGAAGTGGCCGGGATCGCAGCCCAGCCATTCCGCGAGCGAGGGGCCGGACCGGATCGGTCCCTCGCAGCGAACCGACCCGTCGGTGTAGAGGGTGATGTCGGCGGCCGCCGATTCGGCCCACAGGAGGTCGAGCCGTTCCGCCTGCCGGACGGCACAGGGGCCGTGGGGATGCGGATCCACCACGTGGAGATCGAGCACGGTGTGCCCCAGGAATTCGGGGGCGTTGGCCAGGATGCGCTCGACCAGGCACGTCCCGGTCGGTCCCGCCCCGATCACGGCGATCGCGCCCATCGGCCCCCTCCCGGCGAGCAAAACCCATTTACAAGGTAGGTAATAGCGGGTTAGCTGTCAACGTGGATGGCACGATCTGACCGTGGCCGCCGCCCTGTGCCAGGAGACCGCCGTGATCGAGCGCGGCCGGATCGTGGAGCAGGGGGCCAGGAGCGCTCGGCGGAGACGGCGGAGAGCCGGGCGTGAGGGGAGAGGGTGGCGTACCGTCACGGTTGTGACGCCCCCGCTTGATCCACCACCGCCGGCTCCCCGCACGCCCGTCGTCACCGGCCACGACCGCGCGTGGCCGGTCCCGCTCGCCGGGGGCGGCGTATGACCGGCTTCGGCCCCCGCGTGGTCCTGGTGCCCGATCTGGGCGAGGACCTGGCACGCGCGATGGAGGAGCTGGAGGGCTTACTGCTGATCCTGCAGGGCGCCGAGGACGAGGGGGCGGCGCTGCCGAGCCCGCTGGCGGGCGGGGCCGCGCTGGCCGCGCTGCGGCGGCTGTGGCGGGCGGTCGCGCCCACCCAGGGGCGGCGCGCCGCCGAGTCCTGGCTCGCGGGGCGGCTGTACGGCCCTGGTCTGGTCGAGCACGTCCCCTTGCGCCTGGTCGACGTCGACCCGATCGACGTGGCGACCCTGTCGGCGACCGCCCGGGTGCTCGGCATCGGCGCGGGCGGCGTCGGCGCGGTGCGCGAGGCCCTGGAGTCCGACCGCGGGTACCTGTCCGGGGCCGAGCTCGTCGTCGCCGCCGCCCGCATCAGCGGTCTGCTGGACCTGGCCGACACGGCCGAGTCCATCCTGCTGCGCGAGCGCCTCGCCGCCGCGGGACCCGGCGCCGACGTCGTCCTCACGCCGGCCCAGGAGGCGGCCTACCAGGCCACAGCCATGCGGCTCGACGCGATGTGGCCTCGCCGCTGATCCGAGGCCGGCCGCCAGGCCGCCGATCCGTCAGGAAGATCCTGGTCGCGAATGACCTGCGGCGATTAGAGCGGTAGGCGGGCAGATGGCAAGCTTGGGCCGTGCGTGTGATGTTGCTTGGCCCGTTCGAGGTACGCGACGACGACGGCCGCCCGGTCGAGATCCCCGGCATCAGGGTGCGGACGCTGCTGGCCAGGCTCGCGCTCGAGCCGGGACGCGTCGTGCCGGTCGAGGTGCTGACGACGGCCATCTGGGGCGACGAGCCCCCGGCGGGCAGCGCCAACGCCCTGGGCCGCGCTGTGCGGGATGCCGGATCTGAGCGGGTTCGACAACCTGGTGCGGCCGACGGAGCGGGCCCGTGCCCTGCTCGGAGACGAGCCGTACACGGCGGCCTACGACAGCGGTGCCGCGCTCACGCGCGACGCCGCGATCCAGGCCGTCCGTCCGGGCTGAACGACGCGGGGCCGTTCGGCCGTCCCGACCTGCCTCGGCTGCCCGCTAGCGGTACTCCTTCAGGGTGATGGCCTCGGCCGTACGGCGGGCGGAGTCGGCGATCATCTGCTTGCCCGGCAGGTACGGCATGAGCCGCATGTACTGGTTCAGGAAGGCGGTCATCAGGCGACCCTGCGGGACCACCATCCTGCTCACTCCCTCACCGGACTTCTGGGCGCCCCCGGCGTACTCGCGCATCGCCTCCTCGTAGCGGGGGAACGCCACACGATGGTCGCCTCCGGCCGCCGCCAGCTCGCCCGCCAGCACGTACGCGCCGACCACGGCCAGGCCTGATCCCATGCCCGACAGCAGGCAGGGCGAGTACGCGGCGTCGCCGAGCAGGGCGACCCTGCCCCTGGACCAGCGATCCATGCGAACCTGCGCGACCGAGTCGAAGTAGAAATCGGGCGCGTCCCACATGGCCGCGAGCGCGCGCGAGGTCTCCCAGCCGACGCCTTCGAACGCTTCGGCGAGGATCTTCTTCTGCTGCATGACGTCGCGCCTGTCGTAGGCCAGCGGGGGTGACCCGAACAGGAACATGGCCCTGGCCTCGGTGTTGTGCCGCGCGCTGTAGATGGCGACCAGCTTGCCCGGCGGGCGGTACGCCAGGCCGGTGTGGTCGAGGCCGAGGTAGTTGTCGAGAGGGAAGGCGGCGCAGTGCACGCCGAGATGGCGCACGTAGTCGGTTTCCGGGCCGAAGGCCAGCGCCCTGACGGTGGAGTGCAGCCCGTCGGCCCCGATCACCAGGTCGAACCGCCGGACCGGGGCGCGCTCGAAGGTGACCGTGACACCGTGGGCGTCCTCGGCCAGGCCGGTGATGGTGTCGCCGAACAGGTACTCGGCGTCGGTGGCGTCGAACAGCACGCGTGACAGGTCGCCTCGCAGGATCTCCACGTCACCGGCGAACAGGTCGGCGGGCATGCTGCTGATCTTCTTGCCGGTGGCGCTGACGTACGACATGGCGCCCATGCCCGTCTGGTTGCGCCGGATCTCGTCGAGCACTCCCATCTGGCGCAGGACGGACAGGTGGGCCTTGCCGCGAAAGTCCACGGCGTGGCCGCCGTCACGCAGCGCGGGGGCTGTTTCGACGATCGTCGGGTTGAAGCCGTGGCGACGCAGCCAGTGGGCCAGGGCGGGGCCTGCGACACCGGCGCCGGAGATGAGGATGTTCACGGGGAGCTCCTTCGGGGGTTGTGAGCGCGTCACTCGAGGTTGCGCGGCACGGCTCACCACCCGCTCACCGTCCGCTCACCGGGCGGAAGGCGCGTGTCCTGCCCGTCGCTGCGGGCTACGTCATGGCCTCGACCTGGGCGCGCACCTTCGCGATCACTTCCGGCGGCAGCGGGGCGTAGCCGAACAGAGACAGGTACGACTGGCCCGCGTTGCCGGCGGTGTAGCGGAGGAAGCTGCGCACCAGCGGGTCGGAGCCCTTGCGGCAGGCGACCTCGTAGGTCACCAGGACGATCGGATAGGCGCCCTTCTCCTTGGTCGTGTAGTCCAGCTTGATGGTCAGATCGCCGTTCTTGTCGACCATCTCCGCACCGGTGAGGCTCCTGGTCGCGCTCTCCGGCGACAGCGCGACGAACTCGCCCGCGGCGTTCTTCACCTTCGCGATCTGCAGCTCGGCGCTGCTGGCGAAGCCGTACTCCATGTAGCCGATCGAGCCTGGGGTGTCCTGGACGGCGTCGGTGATGCCTCGGGAGCCTGCCACACCGCGGCCTCGCGCGGGCCACGCCCTGGACGGCTGGTACGGCCAGCCGCCCGCCGCCTTCAGGTAGGTGGTGAAGTTGTGGCTGGTGCCCGAGTCGTCGGAGCGGTGCAGGGCCTGGATACGGGCGTGAGGCAGGCGGGCTCCGCGGTTGTCGGCGGCGATCTCGGGGGCGTCCCACTGGGTGATCCTCCCGCTGAAGATGCCGGACATGGTGGTCGGCGAGAGCTTGAGGCCGCGCACCGACGGCAGGTTGTAGGCCACGGCGACGGGGCCCACCACCATCGGCAGGTGAAGCGCGCGGCCGCGGCAGCGTTTGTCCGCCAGCGCCTGCTCGTTCGGCTTCAGCGGGACGTCGGTGCCGGCGAAGGAGGTCACCCCCGCGATGAAGTCCCGCACCCCGGCTCCCGAGCCGTTGGCCCGGTAGTCGATCCGCAGACCGGGATAGATCTTGTGGAAGTCCGCGCGCCATGCGTCCATCGCGCCGAGCTGCGCCGACGAGCCGGAGCCTTGGATCGTGGCGGTCTCACCGGCCACGACGACGGTGTCGGGCGAGTCGTTGACGCACGAGGTCAACACGAGGGACGCCAGCGCGAGGGGCACGGCGATTGCTGTCATCTTCGGCACACACTCGACGCTATGAAGGACATTCCCCGATTTGGTGAATCAGCTCGCAAACCGGTCGCAACGCACAGTCATCGACTGGTCAAGCCGGTTCGGGCTCACGGCGGGTCAATTCCACCCAAAGTCGCAGGTAGCCTTGCATGCCGAGCCGGTGGGCGTCCGCCGGACGTTAGCGGTGCAAACCGGTGGGTAGCGGACAAGTGTGCGGCCGCCATCAGTTGAGCAGTCGAGCCTGCCGCCGGAGAACCGTAAGTGAATCGCGGAACGTTCCAGGTGTCTCCCCCGCCACGCCACTCAAATGATGGAGATGTGTGTGTTCAAGGCAACCCGCAGACGAGCGGCGGTGCTCGCCGCCCTCATGGCCGCCGGGCTGGCGCTGATCCCCGCCGCCGCGGCCGTCGCGTCCGCCGGCTCCGGCCGTCCCGCCATCATCGGCGGGCAGGCGTCGGCGCAGCCGTACTCGTTCATGGTCTCCTTCCAACTGCGTGACCTGCCCGAGCACCACTGCGGCGGCGCCCTGGTCGCCGCGGACTGGGTCGTCACCGCCGCGCACTGCAAGGGCCTCATCAAGCCCGGCAAGACGCAGGTACGGGTCGGCTCCCTCGACCGCGACAAGGGCGGAGTGGTAGCAGGCGTCAAGCGCTTCGTCACCTATCCCGGACAGGGTCACAGCGGCAGGAGAGGGCCGAAGGCCGACATCCTGCTGGTCCAACTCGACCGGAAGGTACCCCTCGAGCCCATCCGCGTCGCCGACGAGCCCGGCGCGGTGGGCGAGCCGACCCGCGTCATCGGCTGGGGCCTGGTGTGCGAGGACAAGAACGATCCCGCCTGCAAGACGCAGCGGCTCCACGAGCTCGACACCGTGCGCGTGCCCGACGACAGGTGCGTCTTCCTCCACCGCGGCGCCGAGCTGTGCACCGGCGAGCGCCAAGGCCGTGCGGCCAGCGCCTGCAACGGCGATTCCGGCGGCCCGCAGATCCGGCAGGTGGCCGGCAGGTGGGAGCTCATCGGAGCCACCTCGCGTGACGGCGACGACGTCGAAGACCCCATGGACGGCGGCGCCGGCTGCTCCACCAACCCCGACGGCGGTCCCGGGGTCGGGATCTGGACCGACGTGACCCACTACCGCGCCTGGATCACCGAGACCATCGGCGCGGGGCTGCACAGCGCCTCCTGATCACAGGCCGGCGTCGGCCCCCTCACGGTAGAGCTCGGTGAGCAGTTCGACGGCCGCCGGCGTGGCCGGGTGCGGGTCGTCGCGCCACCAGGCCAGCCGTACGGGGATGGGCGCGGCATCGCGCAGCGGCCGGTAGACGATGCCCGGCCTGGGGTACTGGGCGACGGACCCCTCGGCGGTGACCCCGACGCAGCGTCCCGTCGCGATGACGGCGAGCCAGTCGTCGATGTCGTTGGTGTACTCGACCTGCGGGCGAGCCTGCGCGGGCCACAGGTCGAGCGTGGTCGTCCCTGTGCGCCGGTCGATGAGGAGCGTGCGATCGCTGATCTCGGCCAGGTGGATGGAACGGCGCCTGGACCAGGGATCGTCGGCCGCCACGGCGCAGAAGCGCCGCTCGAGCCCGACGATCACGTCGTCGAAGCGCCGCGGGTCGGGCGGGATGCGGACGACGGCGAGGTCGCACGCGCCTTCGGCCAGCCCCGCGGTGGCGGAGTTGGTGCGGACGAGCCTCAGCTCGGTGTCCGGGCGCAGGGCGGCCCATCGGCGTTGAAAGGCCAGCGTGTGGCGGCCCATGGCCGACCACGCGTAGCCGATGCGCAGGCGGGTGTGACCGGTGGCGGATGGGACGAACTGCCGCAGGCTGGGCGCATGCAGACGACGGAACACGCGTCCCCAGCCGTCGGCGCCTACCCTGAGCAGGCGCGCTGGGCGGGCGCCGCGATGCTGTTCGGCAGCGGCCTGTCCAACCAGGTCGGCGCGGCGATCGGGGCGCTGGCCTTTCCCGTCATCGGGCCCGCCGGTGTCGTGGCCATGCGGCAGTGGGTCGCCGGGATCGTCCTGCTGGCCGTCGGCAGGCCGAGAATCTGGACGTTCACCTGGCGGCAGTGGTGGCCCGTCCTGCTGCTGGCGCTCGTCTTCGGGACCATGAACCTGTCGTTGTACAGCGCGATCAACCGGGTCGGCCTCGGCCTGGCGGTGACGCTGGAGTTCCTCGGGCCGCTGGCCGTGGCCCTGTCCACCTCGCGGCGCCGGGTGGACGTCGCCTGCGCGGTGGTCGCGGGTCTCGGCGTGGTCGCGCTGACCCGCCCGCAGCCGACGACGGACTATCTCGGCATCGGGCTCAGCCTGCTGGCGGCGGTGTGCTGGGCCTCCTACATCCTGCTCAACCGCACCATCGGCCGGCGGCTGCCCGGCGCCGAAGGATCGGCAGCGGCCGCCGGCCTGTCCGCGCTGATGTTCGTGCCCGTCGGCGTCGTCGTCCTCGTCCAGCACCCGCCGACCTTCGAAGCCCTGGCCCGCGCGGGCGCGGCCGGGGTGCTGTGCTCGGCTTCGCCCTTCCTCGTCGACCTGTTCGCGCTGCGCCGGTTCCCCGCCCACTTCTTCGGGGTCTTCATGAGCGTCAATCCCGTCCTGGCCGCGCTCGTGGGCCTGGTGATCCTGGGCCAGTCGCTGGAATGGAGCGCGTGGCTCAGCATCGGCGCGATCGTCGCGGCCAACGCCGTCAGCGTCCTGGCGCCCGGCCGGCGGGACGCCACCGGTTGATCGAGCATTGACAGCGGTCCCGCCTCCGCGAAAGATACGGTCATCCGTACAACATGTGGAGGCTGTATGAGGCTTCTGGCCGCCGTGGTGCTGTTACTGGGCATCATGGTCTCCCCCGCGCACGCCACCGCCACGATCGAGTCCCTCTACAAGGTCGCGGGACCGTGGACGGTCGCCACCGCCGACGTCGGCACCGCGTACAAGCTCTACTACCCCGCCGACCTCGGCGCCGGAGGCTTCAAACACCCGATCGTCACCTGGGGCAACGGCACGAACGCGGTGCCTTCGCAGTACGCGGGCGTGCTCGGCCGGCTCGCCTCCTGGGGTTTCGCGGTGGTCGCCTCGACGGACAAGACGACCGGCACCGGTGCGGAGATGATCGACGCCGCGCGGTACCTGGTCGACAGGAACGCCGATCCGGCCAGCGTCTTCCACGGAAAGCTCGATGTGACCAGGGTCGGCGCCGTCGGCCACTCGCAGGGCGCGGGCGGCTCGGTCAACACCGCCACCAAGTCAGGCGGCCTGATCACGTCAGTGGTGCCGATCGCGCTGCCCGCCCCCGGACTGGTGAGCGCCGGCGACAGGTTCTCCGTGGACCTGCTGACCTGTCCCGTGCTGTTCCTCAGCGGCTCGAACGACTGGCTGATCTCCCCGCACTCCGCCGTCCAGGGCTACTACAACGCCGTCCCCGGCGCCGCCGCCAAGGCCATGCTCAAGGGGGCGGGCCACAACACGATCCAGGGCACGGGCGGCGGTTTCCTCGGATACCTGACCGCGTGGCTGATGTACACCCTGCAGGGCGACCCCACCGCGCGCGGCGCCTTCGCCGGCCCCGCTCCCGAGATCGGCGCCAACCCGTCGTGGGAGAACGCCGCCCAGAAGAATCTGCCCTGACCGCGCCGTCCACAGTCACCGCAGGTGCCAGCCGCCGTCGACGGGGATGACGGCGCCCGTGGTGCGGTGCGCGGCAGAGGAGAGCAGCCACAGGACGGCGGCGGCGATGTCGGCGGGGTCGCACAGCGCGGCCCCCAGGGGCATGAGCCTGGGAAGCCTGGCCTGGATGGCGCGATCCGCCTGGGCGCGACGGCTCATCGGGGTGGCGACGAGACCGGCGGAGATCAGGTTGATCCGCACGCCGCGCGGGGCCGCCTCCCTGGCCGCCGATCTGATCAGCGGGATGAGCGCGCCCTTCGCCGAGGCGTACGCCACCGTGCGGAAGTCGTCGTCGATCGAGGTGCCCAGCGCCGAGCCGATCACCACGATCGAGCCGCCCTGCTCCATGACCGGGACGGTGGCGCGCAGCAGCCGGAACACCGACTCGTGGTTGACCCTGTGCACCTCGCTCCAGGCCGCGTCGCCGCACTCGGTGATGCCGCCGTCACCGAGCGACCTGCCGGACATGCCGACCGCGTGCACGACTCCGGTGATCTTCCCATGGGCGGACACCGCCCTGGCGACGGCCTGCTCGGCGCCGCCGGGCCTGGTGATGTCGATACCGTCGGCCAGGTCGACGCCGAAGGCCGTGCCGCCGGCGGCCCGCACGACCTCGACGCAGGCCCTGCCGATGCCGCCATGAGATCCGGCCACCAGGACGGTCATGGCTTCCTCAGCACCTCGGCCGCCCTGCGGGCGTGCTCCAGGTAGGCGGCCTCGAACAGCTCCTCGGCTCGCCGCGGCCCGACGAGCTTGGCGCTGGAGATGACCGGCGGCAGCAGGCCGTCCCCTGCCAGCCGCTCGGCCGTACGGACCTTGATCTCGTTGACCACCGCGACGGCGGCCAGGGTGCTGCCGGGGCCGACCGGCTCGGCCACCCCGTCGATCCCGCACAGCGCGTCGCCGACGGGCGTGCAGAGGTCGACCACCACGTCGGCGTGGTCGGCCAGCCGGGTCCCGCTCGGGTGGGCAGGCTCGGCCGCGGTCGTCTCGCGCATCGACGTCACCGCGATCACGGGCACACCGGCCTTGCGCAGCCCCATGGCCAGCTCGATCGGGACCGCGTTCAGCCCGCTGACGCTGAAGACGATCGCGGCGTCGGTCGGCCGCAGCTCGTAGTTGGCCAGGATCTGTCCTGCCAGCCCCTCGACCCGCTCGATGAACATCGCCTGCCGCATCCCGTTCGGCCCGCCGACCTGCGTGTAGAACGTCATCGACAGCTCCACGATGGGATGGAAGCCCGGGTACGAGCCGTAGCGGGGGAACATCTCCTCCACGCCCATCCGGGAGTGCCCGGTGCCGAACGTGTGCACCACGCCCCCGCCGCCGATCACCCGCGCGGCGATCGAGGCCGCGGCCTCGATCGCCTCCTCCTGGCTGCGTTCGATCTCGCCGAGCAGCTCGACCGCACGCCTGATCCACTTCATGCCGACGTCCCTCCTCGAAGCGCCGACGCTTCTCCCTGGTGTGGCGACGGTCCTCCCCGGGGTGGCGACGTCTCTCCCGGCAGTGGCGACGGTTCTCCGCGGAGCGGGGCGCCGACGGTCAGCACCGCGCTCTGGAACCGGGCCCCGCCGCCGACGCGGAGCTCGCCTGACGGGCCGGGTTCGACGCCGAGCAGGCGCAGGTAGGCCAGCAGGGGCTGGGCATGCGCGTGCAGGTTGGCCACCGGGTAGGCCTGCATGGCGACGCCGACGTCGGCCAGGTCCCACGTACGCCCCGGGCGCGCCGATTCGGGCGGCAGGTAGGCGTCCGGCCCCGACAGGGTGCCCTCCCAGACGTCCGGGTAGGCCGCGGCGTGCGCGGCCAGCGACATCCGCCGCCACCATGCCCACCCGAGTTCGGGGGCGTGTGCGGCCGCGGCCCAGACGAGCGTCATGTTGATCGCGTACCAGATCGCGCCGTCGGCTCCCGGCGCGGCGGGCCACCTGACCCTGGCGCCCAGCGGGGACCCGGCGGCGGCCGTGTCCTCGATCCGCTCCAGCAGCGCGCGCGCCTGCTCGGGCGGCGCGGCGCCGCAGAGGATCGCCCACGGCTGGACCTCCAGCCACAGGTCGTCCTCGCCGACCACGGCTCCCGGACCGTAGGCGCGGCGGAACCAGCGCCCGTTCCACTCGCCGGCCACCAGGGCGCGCAGTTCCTCGCCGAGCTCGCGCGCCTCGGCCCCCGTGGCGTGGTCGCCGAGCCGCTCGGCCAGCGCCGCGTAGCGGGGCAGCACCCATGCGGCCATCGCCGAGTTCAGCACGGACTCGCCGTGCTCGATCATCTCCTGCCTCGGCACGCCGCTCATGGAGATCGCCAGGTCGTTCCAGTCGGCGTTGAGGATGCGCACGTGCCCGTGCCCGCCCCTGCCGACGACGTCGGCGAAGAACCGGAACTGCCGCCGCAGGTTCTCCCCGAGCGGCACCGCCTGCGCGGCGTGCGCGGGGTGGTACGGCACGGCCTCGCCGAAGGCCCGCGCGTCCCCTGTCGCGGCCAGGTACTCCGCTCCGAGCCACAGCGCCCACAGGTTCTGGTCGGAGGGCCGGAACAGCTCGGTCCACGGCGACTTGTCCGGCCGCAGCGCGTACGGCAGGTCCCCGTCGGGACTCCCCCACGCGCACGTGTTGCGCAGCACGGACAGGGCCAGGTCGGGCTCGGTGTACACGAGCGGCAGCGCGTGCTGCAGCGGGTCGCGCGCGGCCCCGTTGAAGCCGTGCCTGAACGAGTAGCACGATCCCTGGTCCAGGGTGTGCCCGCCGAGCACGCCGTCGGCGCACGCGCCGCCCGTCAGCAGCGCCGCGTGCCACGGGATCTCCCGCTCGGCCTCGGGGGCCTGCGCGGCACGCGCCCGCGGCAGCCGCGCGGCCAGCTTCGCCAGGCTGTCCTCGAAGCCGGCACCCCCGAAGCCGGCGCCTCCGAAACCGGCGCCTCCGAAACCGGTGCCTCCGAAACCGGTGCCCGCGCCGGCGGCGGCTCCGGAGGCGGCGTCCCCGGAAGCCGTGCCCGCGGCGTTCCCAGAGGTGTCCTCGGCGAGGAGGCCGTAGCGGAACTCCAGGACCGTCTCGTTTTCCAGGTCGAGCGCGACGGTGAGCCGTCCCGACCCGCTCCGCTCCCCGCCCGGTGACTCCAGTTCGAGCCCGGGATCAGCAGCGGGGGCGGAGCCGCTGATCAGCCTGATGTCGGCGGGGCGGCTGTCCCACTCCTCGGTCAGCGCCAGCCGTAAGGGCTCGCCGGTCAGGTTGCGCACCCGCAGCCTGATGAGGACCCACGGCTGCTCCCCCTCGGGGCAGAGCACCGTGCGCTCGATCGACACGCGCTCGTCGGCCGCCCGCACCACCACGAACGTCGGCCCGAACAGGCGCTCGGCCGTGGATCCCTCGGTCGAAAGGTCACCGATCCTGCTCACGCCGGTGCCGCGGGTCAGCCAGCGCAGCCCGGTGTGCTCGTCGAACAGGTCGCAGCGGCCGAAGTTGTCGGCGACCAGCGTGATCCGCCGGTTGCCGAGATGGACGACGTGCCTGCGCGTCGGCGGGTCGAGGATCGGGTCCCACAGCGCGCGCGGGTCGCGCTCCTGGTCCATGGTGTAGGAGAAGGCGGGCAGGCCGTGGAGGGTCGTCCACTCGCCGAAGGCGCTCACGGCCCGGCCTGGCCGAGCAGGACGTTCTTCGCGTCGTTGAGCTCGACGGAGAAGACGGCCAGGTCACCCCTGGCGTGCCGGATCGTGTACTCCAGGGGCAGGCCGGCCTCGGTGGCCGTCGTCCTGCTGGTCGCCAGGAGGGCCGCGGCCATGGGGACGTGCAGCAGCCCGGCCAGCCGGTAGTCGGCGTTGACCGCGCCGATCGTCTCCCTGCCCGAGGCGGGGCTCAGCCCGTACTTGAGCCGCAGCAGGCCGTACAGGGAGCCGGTCAGGTCCTCTTCGAGGATGCCGGGCACCAGCTCCGAGGGGAGATGGGCGCTCTCGATCATGCAGGGCTCGCCGTCGAGGAGCCTGAGCCGCTCCAGGAAGACGATCTCCGCCCCCGCCTCGAGCCCGAGCGCTGGTGCCACGGCGGCGGGGCACGGCCGCGGTTTCGCCTCCAGCACCCGCGTGGTGGGCCTGCGCCCCAGCCTGGCCATCGCCTCGGTGAAGCCGGCGGGCCTGGCCCCCAGCTCGGAGGCGACCCCGAGCGGCGCCGTGTAGGTGCCGCTGCCCTGCCTGGCCACCAGCAGCCCCTCCTGGACGAGGTCGCCGATCGCCCGCCGCGCGGTCGCCCTGCTCACCCCGGCGAAGGTCATCAGGTCCTTCTCGGCGGGGATGGGGGTGTCGGGCGCGTAGTCGGCGATCACCGCGCGCAGGCGCTCGCGCAGCTGGTAGTAGAGAGGGACGGCTGCGCCGGGCTCGAGTGCCAGCCGCCGCGCCCAGTCGATGTCGGTCATCCGCCCTCTTCCCAATTTGTACGGACGACCGTATCTTTTCCGCCAACAGGGTCCCTGTCAACGGAGGTGCTCCGTCATGGCGGTCTTAACTGGGCAGACGATGAGAGGCGAACGGCTCGCCTATTTCGGCGGCGGTTTCGGGATCAACCTCCTGAGCGGGACCATCGGCTCCTACATCCTCATCTACCTCACCGACGTGGTCGGGCTGGGCGCGGCGGCCGTCGGCACGCTGCTTCTGGTGGCCAGGCTCCTCGACGCGGTCGGCGACCCGTTCATGGGATACGTGATCGACCATCTCCCCGAAAGGCGCGGCGGCCGCTACCGCCCGTACCTCTTCGCCGGCGCCCTGCTGGCGTCGGCCGGCTTCCTCGCGGTGTTCCTCGCGCCCCTCTGGACACCGTGGCCGCTCCTGGCCGCCTGGGTCACCTACCTGCTGTGGGGCTTCGTCGCGGACCTGGTCGACCTGCCGTTCATCTCCCTGCTGCCCACCATGGCCGCCGACACGGCCGAGCGATCGCGCCTGGCGGGGCTGTCGACGTTCGGCCGGATCCTCGGCGTGCTGGTGATCAACGTGGCGACCATCCCGGTGGTCTCCTCCTTCGCCGACGAGCGGACCGGCTGGCAGGTCTGGGCCCTCTGCCTGGTCGTCGCGTCGCTGACCGTCATGGCGATCGTGCCGGGAAGGGTGCGCGAGCGCGTCCGCCCGGTGGACCCGCGACGGTACGGCCTGCGCCGGCTAGTCACGCTGATCCTGACGAACCGCGCGGCGATGGTCCTGGTCACCGCCAAGCTCAGCACGTCGACGGCCATCGCGGCCGGTGGGGCCAGCGTCTACTACTTCACCTACAACGTGGGCGACAGGTCGCTGATCAGCGTCGCGGCGCTGGCCATGGTCCCGCCGACGATGCTGGGCGCGCTCCTGGTGCCCGCGCTGATCCGGCGCGTCGGGCTCAAGGCCGCCCTGCTGGGCGCGCTGGCGCTGTCCGCCGCGCCGTCCGTGGCGATCTGGGCGGCGCACTCGAACGTCACGCTGGTCCTGGTTCTGATGGGAGTGACGGCAGTGGGCGGCGGGGCGACGCTCACCGCGGCCAACGCCACCATCGCCGAACTCGTGGACTACGCCGAGTGGCGCTTCGGCCAGCGCGCGGAGGGCGCGTTCACCTCCTTGGCCGCCTTCGCCGCCAAGGCGGGTGCGGGGTTGGGCGGCGCGATGGTGGCCTACACGCTCGCGCTCACCGGCTACGTGGGCGGCGCGCGGCAGAGCGAGCAGGCGCTGGACGGGATCGTCTTCGCGATGACCCTGCTGCCCGCCGCCGTGCTGGTGGCCGGCGCCATCGTCTTCCTCGCCTACCCCGTGACCAAGGAACTGTCCGCCCAGGTCGCGGCCGAGCTCGCCGAACGACGTCAGGAGGCGATCGCGTGATCGTGCCCAGCGCCGCCCAGATGATGGAGTGGATCGAGACGGTGGTCGCGGAAGGCGTCCGGCGCCCCGGCTACCGGGCGGACGACCGGGTGGCGGAGTGGGCCGCGGGGCTGTTCACGGACTTCGGCCTGGAAGACGTACGGCTGCCGCCGGTCGAGCTGGAAGCCTGGCACCCGGTCGGCGCCACCCTGCGGGCCCACCTCGACGCCGACCCCGCCATGGTCGTCGAGGTGGCGGCGTTCGCGCTGCCGTACACGATGGAGAAGGCGAGGGTGACGGCGCCGCTGGCGCGCACGCCCGAGCCGGGGGCCATCGTGGTGCGGGAGTGCGCGCTCGGGCGGCTCCCCCAGTCCTTGCTGCGGGAGGCCGCGACGTCGTTCTACGACCCCGAGGGCGTCTTCGACGAACTCGAACAGATCCTGCCCATGGACCTGGACGCGATGGCCGGCCTGCGGGCGACGATCGAGGCCGGCGCGGCCGGATTCGTCGGCGCCTTCTCCGGCATGCCGTGGGAGAGCCGCGACCACTACGTGCCCTACGACGCGGTCCGCCGGCCCATCCCCGCGGTCTGGCTGTCGCGCGACGACTCCCGCGCGCTGCTCGCCCTCATGTCCCGCGGGCCGTGCACGGCGACACTCGGCGTCGAGGCGGAGGTACGGCCCGCCGTGTCGCGCAACGTAACCGGCGTGCTGCCTGGCCGCTCCGACCAGTGGGTGATCATCGGGTCGCACCACGACGCGCCATGGGCCTCGGCCGTGGAGGACGCCTCGGGCGTGGCGCTGGTGCTGGCCGCGGCCCGGTACTGGTCGCAGGTGCCGAGCGAGCAGCGGCCGCACAACCTGTTGTTCCTGCTCACCGCTGGACACATGGCCCACGCGGCCGGCACCAGGGCCTTCATCGCCGCCAACAGGGACCTGCTCGGCAAGGTCGTGCTCCAGTTGCACCTGGAGCACGCGGCCCTGCGCTGCGAGGTCGTCGACGGCGCCCTGGTGCCGACCGCCGACCCCGAGCCCCGTTGGTGGTTCACCACCCAGGATCCGCCGCTGGAGAAGCTGGTCCACGACACGCTCGTCGCCGAGGACCTGCGCCGCTCGTTCGTCGTGCGGCCCGACCTGTTCGACCCGATGCCGCTGACGGACGGCGCGTTCTTCTTCCCCGAGAAGGTGCCGCTGGTGCACTTCCTCGCGGCGCCCATGTACCTGTTCGACTCCGCCGACACCGTCGACAAGGTCGACCAGGCCGCCCTGGAGCCGCTCACCAGGGCGGCCGTCCGCATCGTGCTCGGCACCGACGGGTGGACCCGGTCCCCGGCAGCCCGATGACCGGTGCGCGCATCGCCCTTGTGGTGGAGGATCCTCCATCCCATGCCTTGAACACTGGAGCGACGTCCATGTCCTGACATGTCCGGCCCGTGTTTCGCTGTGCGTATGCACTCGCGATTCATCGTGCCCGCCAGCGAAGGCCGGGCCGTCAAGGTCGGAGCCGGGCAGCGGGTACGGATCGTCGATCTCGAGGGCGGCCAGGTCGGCGACGTCTTCGCCTTCGCCGCCGACGACGTGACCGAGCATCTCAGCGCGTCCCACACCCGCGCCTCCACCAGCCGCCTGTTCCCCGCTCGGGGGGAGCACTTCGTCACCGACCGCCGCAGGCCCATCCTCACCCTGGCGGACGACACCTCCCCGGGCTGGCATGACATGCTCATCGCCGCCTGCGACGCCAACCGGTACGCCGCGCTCGGCGTGCGGGGCTACCACGCCTCGTGCGCCGACAACCTGCGCCGGAGCCTGGACCACCTGGGCCTGACCTTTCCCGGCACGCCGCAGCCCGTCAACGTGTTCATGCGGATCCCCGTGGCGGACGGCGGCCGGCTGAGCTGGCTGAGCGCGATCAGCCGCGCGGGCGACGCGATCACGTTCGAGGCCGTCATGGACTGCGTGGTCGCGGTGTCGGCCTGCCCGCAGGACCTCGTGGAGATCAACGGGCACAAGCCGACCCCGCTGGCGATCGAGCTGCTGGACGGCCACGACGACCCCAACGACACCAAGGAGTGAACGAGCGATGACGCATCCCGCGCTGCGACCGGACCGGATCGGCGGACTCGAGCTGGCCAACCGGCTCGCGGTCTCGCCCATGACCAGGGTGTCGGCCACCGCCGACGGCACGCCGACGGCCGAGATGGCCGACTACTACCGCGCGTACGCGGAGGGCGGGTTCTCCCTCGTCATCACCGAGGGGACCTACACCGACACGCTCTTTAGCCAGGGGTACGCCAACCAGCCGGGAATCGTCACGGACGGGCACGTGGCGGCGTGGCGGGAGATCACCGGCCAGGTGCGCGCCGCGGGAGCGCCCATGGTGCTCCAGCTCATGCACGCGGGCGCCCTGTCGCAGGGCAACCGCTACCGGGAGGACACGGCGGGGCCCTCGGCCGTCACGCCCCGCGGGCTGAAGATGCCCGAGTACGGCGGGTACGGCCCGTGGCCGACGCCGAGGGAGATGAACCAGGACGACATCGACGCGGCGGTGCGCGGGTTCGCGCTCTCGGCGGCGCGGGCCAGGCAGGCCGGCTTCGACGGCATCGAGCTGCACGCCGCCAACGGCTACCTGCTCGACCAGTTCCTGACCGACTACACCAACCTGCGCGACGACCGCTACGGAGGCTCCGTCGCCGCCCGGGCGCGGCTGACGGCCGAGGTGGTCTCCGCCGTCCGCGAGGAGGTCGGCCCCGACTTCTGCGTCGGCGTACGGCTGTCGCAGACCAAGGTCAACGACTTCACGCACCGGTGGGCGGGCGGCGCCCGCGACGCGGAGATCATCTTCGCCACCCTGGCCGAGGCGGGCCCGACCTACCTGCACATCGCCAGCGAAGGCCGGGACTGGATCGAGACCGCCACCCTGGACGGGGGCATCACGATCACCGGTCTGGCCCGCAAGGTGACCGGCCTGCCCGTCGTGGCCAACGGCGGCATGCACGACCCCGGCCAGGCGGCGACCGTCCTGGAGGACGGCCACGCCGACGTGCTGGCCATCGGGAGGGGAGCGCTCGCCAACCCCGACTTCCCCCGGCGCCTGGCCGAGGGGACGCCCCTCGCGGCGTTCGACCACGAGATGCTGCAGCCGATGGCGACACTCAGCCACGCCCGGCTGTGGCGGCAGGCCGTCGAAGCGCGGTAAGGAAGAACATGAGCAAGACGCACAACACCTGGCAGGGCGAGGCCGCCGCGGTCGTGACGCTGACCTTCGACGTTGACGCGGAGACGCCGATCCTCGCCCAGGGACGCGAGTACGCCGACCACGCCATGACGATGTCCCACCAGGCCTATGGTCCCGAAGTGGGCCTGCCCCGCATCCTCGACCTGCTCGACGAGCTGGTCGTGCCCGCGACGTTCTTCGTGCCGGGCTGGGTGGCCGAGCATCGGCCCGGGCTGGCCGCCTCGATCGCCGAGCGGGGGCACGAGGTCGCGCACCACTCCTACAGCCACCGGCCGCCCACGTCGATGACCCCGCAGGAGGAACGGGCCGACTTCGAGCGCGCTCTGGCGGTCTTCGACAAGCAGGGCATCGAGATCCTGGGGCATCGGGCGGCGCTGTGGGAGGCGACCTGGCAGACGGGCGAGCTGGTCGCCGAGTACGGCCTGCGCTACGACTCCTCCCTGATGGGCGACGACCGGCCGTACAAGGTGGCCACGGCGGCGGGGGAGATCGTCGAGCTGCCCGTGCACTGGTCGCTCGACGACTGGGAGCAGTACGCCTTCCTGCCCGCCCCGCACATCGGATCGGTCATCGAGTCCCCGGTGAAGGTCCTCGAACTCTGGCGGGCCGAACTCGACGGCATGCGCCACTACGGGGGCCTGTTCAACCTGTGCGTGCACCCGTTCCTGTCGGGCCGTCCCGGCCGGGCGATGGCGTTGCGCCAGTTCATCGAGTACGCGCAGGGCTGCTCCGACGTCTCCTTCGCCCGCTGCGGTGACCTGGCCGCCGTCGCCGCCGCGGACGCCGGCCTGACGGTGCGCAGGCCACGGCCCCCGGAGGTGGACCCGGAGGTCTATCCCGGCTGAGGTCAGTCCATGGCGTCGATGGTCAGCGCCAGGAACAGGTCCACCCTGTCCTCTGTACGGCCCACGTCCCTGCCGGTCAGCTCGGTGATCTTGGTCAGGCGGTTGCGCAGGGTGTTGACGTGGACGTGCAACACCCCTGCCGTCGCCGCCCACTGCCCGTCGTGGTCGAGGAAGGCGCGCAGCGTCAGCTCCAGCTCCCCGCCTCGCCGTGCGTCGTGCTCCCGCAGGGGGCCGAGCAGCTCGTGGGAGAACTGGTGCAGCGTCTCCTCGTCGAGCAGCCCCAGCAGCAGCCGGTGCGTGCCCAGCTCGGCGAAGCCGCGCACGGCGGGCCCCGAGCGGGTACGGCGGAGCACCCGGCAGGCCTCGCGCGACTGCAGCAGGCGGGGCCGCAGCTCCGCCGCGTGCGGGGCGAGCCCGCTCAGCCCCGCGACGGGGCGCAGGCCGGGGAAGCGCCGCTCGATGCCGCTCACCAGACGCCGGGCCAGGAGCGGCAGCTCGCTCTCGGGGTTGCGCCATGGCAGCACCGCGACCACGTCCTGGGTGCCGCTTGCCACGACAGCCGGCACTCCTTCCCGCGCGAAGAACTCGCCGATCACCTCGGCCAGGCCGTGGATGGTCGCGGCCTCTCCGTCGGCGAAGGCCACCGCGCACACGGCCAGCGGCCCTCCGGGATCCACGCCGAAGGCCCGCAACCGGCCGGGTACCTCGGCCGCGCGCCGGCCTCCCGACAGGACCATCTCCAGCAGCTCGCTGGCGAAGCGCATCTCGATCGCCTGGACGGCCTGCTGCTTCGCGACCTCGAGGCTGAGGAACCGCGCCGTCTGCTCCAGCGCCTCCCGCTCGACCGCCGCGAGCTCGCGCAACGGCTGGAGGCAGATGAGGGCGGCGTCGATGTCGCCGACGGCCCCGACGGGGAACAAGGCCGCGCGACCCGCGGCTCCGAGGTCGACCTCCAGCGCGGGCGGGCGCCTCGCCAGCCCCTCGGCAACGGCGTGCAGCTGGTCCCCGTCGAGTTCGGCGCCTGCGACCGCGAGCGACCGCCCCATCCTGTCGACCACCGCGAGGGGCAGATCGTGATCGCCTCTGAGCACGTCGAGCACGCCCGAGGCGCCCGCTCCGCGGGAGATCGCGGTGGCCAGGGCGTCTCCCCTGCGGACCATGCTGACCAGCGCCTGCTTGCGTTCGTCGGTCGACATGCCGGCGACGACCTGCGAGACCTCGGTGAACGGCACGGCCACGGAGATCTCCAGCAGCGGCAGCCCCGCCTCACGGCAGGCGTCGACGAGCGCCTGGGGAGTGCGCGGCGTCTCCGCCCGCAGGCCGAACATGATCCCTGCTGCCCTGGCCGTCCTGACGTTGGCGACGAACCGCGCGGCCGTCACCTGATCGGCCCACAGGCCGTTCGTCATCACGAGCTCGCCCTCGCGCACGTAACGCGACGGGTCGGGCAGCTCGGTGTTGTGCACCCAGGCGACGGGCGCGTCGAGCGCGCCCGGCGGGCCGGGCACCAGCACGCGCAGTTCGAGTGAGGCGTGACGCAGCAGGGCCGCGAGCGTGAACACACTAGAACTCTATACAGCCGATGCTTCGTTCTCTAGAGCTTCCTCCACTCCCCGCTCGCAGGTTCGCGTGCTTGTGTGGGGAATGTCACCAAGGAGGACATCATGCGATCGAGTACAGCCGTCCCAGCCGCCGAGAGCGAGGGAGTGCGCTTCGACGCCCACGGCGTCGAGCCCATTCCCGCCCCCGCGCGCGACTCCACCCCCTGGCAGCAGTTCTGGATCTGGACCGGCGCGAACATCGCCCCGATCAACTGGGTCCTCGGCTCCCTGGGCGTGACACTGGGCCTCAGCCTCATCGAGACCATCGCCGTCATCGCGATCGGCAACCTGGTCGGCTGCGCGGTGTTCGGGCTGTTCAACCTGATGGGGCACCGCACGGCCGTCAACCAGATGGTGATCGGCCGCGCCGCCTTCGGCCGCAGGGGCGCGATCGTGCCCGGCCTCGTCCAGGGACTGCTGACCATGGGCTGGGTCGGGGTCAACACGTGGGTCGTCCTCGATCTGGTGCTGGCGATCCTCGCCCGCATGGGCGTGGAAGGAGGGCTGGGCCTGAAGTACCTGGTCGCCGCCGTCATCATGGTCGTGCAGCTCGGCCTGGCGCTCTACGGCTTCTACGCGATCCGCACCTTCGAGAAGTACACCGTGCCGATCACCGTGCTGATCATGGGCGTCATGACGGTCCTGGCCGCGGTTCAGGTCGACCCGCAGTGGACGGCCTCCACCGCCACCGCGCCGGGCTCCAAGCTCACCGCGGTCACCCAGCTGCTGACGGCGATCGGCATCGGCTGGGGCATCAGCTGGCTGCCGTACTCCGCGGACTACAGCCGCTTCATCCGTCCCAGCGCGTCGGGCGCGTCGGTGTTCTGGTCGACGGCGCTCGGCATGTACCTGCCCACCGTGTGGCTCGCCGCCCTCGGCGCGTACCTGAGCAGCGGAAGCGGCGGCAGCGACCCGTCGAGCCTGGTGACGAACACCTTCGGCGCGCTGGCCGTGCCGGTGCTCCTGCTGGTCATGCACGGCCCCGTGGCCACCAACATCCTGAACCTGTACTCCTGCTCCCTCGCCGCGCTGTCGGTCGGGATCAGGATCGCCCGCTGGAAGCTGACCCTGATCGCCGGAGCCGTGGCCTCGGTCGTGCTGGTGGTCTTCGTGCAGGCCGACGACTTCGCCAGGGCCTTCGATCACTGGATGGTCTCCATCCTGGTGTGGATCAGCCCGTGGGCGAGCATCGTCCTGGTCGACTACTTCGTCCTGCGGCGAGGCCGCGTCGACGTGGGCTCGCTGTACACCGATGACGCCTCGCCGTACGGGCCGGTCAACTGGAGGGCGCTGGCGAGCCTGGCCGCGGGGCTCGTGGCCGCGTGGAGCTGGCAGTTCGGCATGGTGCCTCTCACGCAGGGGCCCATCGCGCGGGCACTGAACGACACCGACTTCTCGTGGCTGTCGGGCAGCCTGGTGGCGGGCGGGCTCTACTACCTGCTCGTCCGGAGCCGGGTCGCCGTCCCGCGGGAGGCGGCACGCTCGGCGAACGTCTGAGTGCTCGGCCTCGCGCGACCGTTCGCGGGGCCGAGCGCAGGTGGAGCGTCGGCTCGCAGAGCGCGGGCGCGCCCGCGACCATACGGGATCTCCGGCCCCGCCGGCGTGGCGGGGATCAGGCCGGGCGGAAGGCGGCGCGGCCGACGAGGGACGTGACGAGGGCCTGGACGATGCGCATGATCAGCGCTTCCAGGAGCATCATGGCCGCCTTCGCGAGCACAGAGGCCAGAAATTCAGACACCGACTACCTCACATGATGAAATCTAGTGTTAGCAAGATAATTCACCACAAATGTTGCTGTAAGGCCACAATTGGGGTGGCCGTATGGTGAACCGTCGATGTCTACTCGGCGCTCGTCCGCTCCATCAGCGCCGCCGCCAGCGCGGCCGCGACGGCGCAGCCGAGCCCGATGGTCCAGCCGAACGGGCCGATCGGGCGGCAGCCGAACACCTGGCTGAGACCAGGAACGGAGACGATCACGATGAGGGCCGCCAGCGACGACAGCGACGCGAGGAACACCGCCCGATCCCGGCCCCCCACCGCCAGCGTCTGCAGCAGCTGAGCCGCCACCAGCCCGACGAGCCCGACGGTGGACGCCCGGCCCCGCGTGCCGGTCATCCTGCCGACCAGCCACGCCGCGGTCGCCGCCGCGGCGGTGGTGACCGCCCGCACGTAGATGTCCCGTGTCAGAGCGGTGCCGAGCGAGGCCTCAGGCCCCTCGGCGAGCAGCTTCTCCGGGCTCGCGGCGCCCGGCGGGCGAACGGCCACCGCCATGGCGGGCAGCATGTCGGTGAGCAGGTTGACCAGGAGCAGCTGGCGGGCGTTCAGCGCGCTTCGCCTGGACAGCAGGCTCGAGCCCAGCGTGAAGGCGATCTCCCCGACGTTCCCGCCGAGCAGGATGCCGAGCGCGTCGCGGACCGAGCCCCACATCGCCCTGCCCTCGGAGATCGCGTCGATGATCGTCTCGATACGGTCGTCGATCACGACGATGTCGGCGGCCGCCCTCGCGGCGGGCGCGGCACGCGGCCCCAGCGCGACACCGACGTCCGCGAGCCTGATCGCGGGGACGTCGTTGGCGCCGTCTCCTGTCACGGCCACCACCTTGCCCGCGCGCCGCAGGCTGGAGATGATGCGGGCCTTGTGCTCCGGCGTGGTCCGCGCGAACACGGCCACCTCGGGCAGCACCGAGGTCAGGGCGTCGTCGTCCAGCCGGTCGAGCTCGGGTCCCGTCATCACCCGCTGACCGTTCAGGACGTGGATCTCGGCGGCGATGGCCTCGGCCGTGCTCGGATGGTCACCCGTGATCATGATGACCTGCACGCCGGCTCGCATGAGCCCGTCCACACTCCGCTTCGCCGTCGGCCGTACGGGATCGGCCAGGCAGAGGAACCCCAGGAAGCACAGGCGCTCGATACGGGACTCGTCGAGATCGGCGCGGCTGGACGCCCCGCGCTCGGCGACGGCGAGCACGCGGAACCCCTGCAACGCGAGCCTGTCCACCTTCTTCTCCAGCTCGCGCCTGGCCTTGGCGCCCATCGGAACCTGCCTGCCACCGCGCATCAGCTGCGCGCATCGGTCGAGCACGACCTCGGGGGCCCCCTTGACGCTCAGCAGATGGCCCGACTCGGACAGACCGAGCACCGCGTGATAGCCGCGCGCGGGTTCGAACGGCAACTCGTCCACCCGGTGCCACTCCCGCAGCCCGTCCTTCGGCGCGACGTGCAGCCTGGCCGCACCCTCGACGACGGCGCGGTCCGTGGGATGCGGGATGGCGCGCCCGCCCTCGAAGCGGGGCCCCGCCCTGAGCGCGGCGCCGACGATCCCCTTCAGCTCCGGCGTCAACGTCTCGAGCGGCCGGGTGCTGCTTCCGTCCGAGACCTGGCGCAGGCTGATACGGCCCTCGGTCAGGGTCCCCGTCTTGTCGAAGCAGAGCACGTCGACCCGGCCCAGCGCCTCGATCGTCGACGGGTTGCGGACCAGCGTGTTGCGCTTGGACAGCCGCTTGCTCGAGGCGAGTTCGGCCACGGTGGCGATGAAGGGGAGCCCCTCGGGAACGGCGGCGACGGCCAGGCTCACCGCAGGGGCGAGAGCCTCGGACAATGGCGAGCCGCGCAGCAGGCCGGCCGCCATCAGGACGATGCCCGACCCGACCGCGGCGGGCAGGATCCTGCGGCTCAGCCTGCGCAGCCGTAGCTCCACGCCGCTCACCAGCGGCCCGTCGGTGGCGAGCCTTGCGGTCCTGCCCGCCTCGGTCTCCTCCCCCGTCGCCACGACCACGGCGAGGCCGTGGCCGGCCGCGACGGTGGTGCCCTCGTACACCATCGACCGGCGATCGGCGATGGCGGCCGCCGCGGTGGGAGTCGCGGTCTTGGCCACCAGCTGCGACTCGCCGGTCAGGGTGGACTCGTCGATCTCGAGCCCGGCCGCCTGGATGAGCCGGCCGTCCGCAGGAACGGCGTCGCCCGCGCGCAGCTCGATCACGTCCCCCTTCACCAGGTCCTCGGCCACGCCTGAGACGCCGCCGCCGGGCCTGCACAGCCGTACGCTCACGGCGGTGATCTCGGTGAGGCGGCGCAGCTCCCTGTCGGCACCGCGCCGCTGCGCCCCGCCGATGACCGCGTCGACCACCATCACGCCGCTGATCAGCACGGCGTCCAGGACCGAGCCCACCGCGGCCGACATTCCCGCGCCCGCGGCCAGAACCGGCGTCAGCGGGTTGGCGAGCTCCTCGACGGACGCCATGACCAGGGACGTGGGCCCGGCGGACTCAGTCCGCGACCTCTTCGTCCTGCGGCGCGCGCTCTCCTTCTCGCTCAGCCCGCGCGGCGACGTGCGCAGCAGGGTGAGGACGTCGGGGACCGCCATCGCGTGCCACGGCGTACGGTCGGCGTGCACCGGCGCCGCCGTCCGCCTGACGTCGCGCCCGACCCACTCGCCCGCGACCAGGGCCGCCACCAGGGCGCAGTCGCGAAGCAGGTGCGCCCGGGCGACCGCCGTCCGGGCCGGAGCGAGCACGGCCAGACCCGCGCCGATGACGCCTGCCGCGGTGGCCACCCGGATGCCGCGCCTGCTCGCGCTCTTCGCGTACGGCACGGAGCGCAGCAACAGGTGGACCCCGTCGAGATCGCTGATCGCGTCGGCGTCCCACGGCACGCGCCGCGCCTCCCTGAGCACGCCGATGCCCAGGTCGGCCTGGCGCAGGCCCCGCCTCGACGTACGGGACACCACGGCCACCACATGGCCTTCGACCTGCAGCGCCCGTACCGAGGCGACCAGCCTGGAGCCGCCGTCGACGAGCTGGTCCACGCCGAGCCGCCGCCCGAGGCCCGGCTCCCCGCCGGCCAGGGACACGCTGCCCGCGCCCTTCGCGGCGGCGACCACGGCCTCGGCCAGCGGGTGGAGCTCGGGCGCCAGCCCGACCAGAGCGATCGGGGTCCCCTGCCGTGAGACGCTGACCGGCCGTATCCCCTGCCTGCGCCACGCGCGCACGTGCGAGGGTTCGCGCGCCGCCGAGTACGGCCCTGCCGCCCACCCGCCCCGCTCGCGCACGGCCGCGGGATCGGTGAGGTCGAGCAGCGTGTAGAGCCGCGTGTGCAGCTCGTCCAGGTCCTCGTCCGCGTCGATCGGGACCACGTCGTCGATCGTCCACGCGCCTGTGGTGAGCGCGGCGGCGTCGAGGAGGACCGTGTCGACGCGGTCCAGGCACCGCAGCGCGTCGCGGCGGAGCACCATCCCGCCGCGATCGGCGAGGGCGCGCACGAGGGCGCTGCTGAAGGCGTCCCTGCCGACGTGCGCGGCCTTCGGGATCCCCGTGATGAGCACGGAGAGCCCGCGCTCGTGATCGCGGCTCACCAGGGTCGTGACGCCCTGCGCGGTCAACGCGGCGGCGCTCGCGGCGTTGGCGTACCGCTCGACAGGTCCGTGCGGCAGCGGAACAGGGCGGGGCCGCTCCGCCACGCCGGTGTGGCGGTAGGCCCCGTCGGCCTCGGCGAACTCCTCCTCGCGCAGCTCCCACGCTCGGCGCCCCGCGCACGAGTCGATGTAGCGGCCTGCGGCTGCGACGGAGTCGATGAGCATCGACAGGGGCCGCATCGACAGCGTCTGGGACACGATGCGCGTCGACGCCACCAGCGCCTCGGCGGCGGGCCTGCCCATGTACCGCTCCAGCTCCCGCCGGACCCGCGGCGCGTGCTCGCCGAGCGCCAGGACGGCGGGCACGGCCGGCGGCAGCTTCGGCAGGCGGGCGACCTGCCCGGCCAGGGCGAGCCCGGTGCCGACGAGGTGCAGGCCGAGGCTCACCGCGGCGCGGGCCTGCTGCTCGACGCCGTCGAGCGCCGGCGTTTCCCCCCTGCGACCGTCGCCGACGTCGAGCTCGTCGACGATGGCCACGAGCTTGTCCAGGTCGGCCGTGGACGGGTCGCAGCCCACGAACACGCAGCCGAGCGCGCCGTTCACCTCGGCGCGGTCGACACCGGCCGAGCGCAACCGGTCCTCGAGGGCGCGCGCCGCCGCCTCCGTGCCAGGGCCGCCGACACGCCTTAATTCGATGCGGACTCCACCGGCGCATCTCTGTATCCGGCGCGGGCGGGGGAGCATGCTCCGCACGGGTTCGGGGAGCATGGCCAGGATCGTGTCAGCGGGGAACGACCACATGTCGCCCCCTCGGCGGAACCGCGCAGGCACGCGGGCTGCTCAGCGCACGTGGCAAACCGGATCTCACCCGCCCGACCGCGCGCGCCCCGAGGTCCCCGTCCGGGATGCTCGTGACGTGGTGGAGGAGGCGGGCTTGCGCTGGGAGGTGGTTCGCTTCGAGGTGGCGGTGGCCGAGGTGGCTCTCTTCGACGCGGCGGCCGAGGTGGTGGCGCGCTTCGGCCCGGCGGTGCTCCCCGAGGTGGTGGTCTTGGTCCCGGCGTCGCTCTCCGAGGCGCCGGCGCCTCTCCTGCTCCTCGACGCCGTGCTTCGTGAGGCGGTGCTCCTCGAAGCCGTGCTCCCGGACGCGGTGCTGTCTGACGTGGCGCTCCTCGAAGCCGTGCTCCTCGAAGCCGTGCTTCTCGACCCCGTACTCCGGGACGCCGTGCTTCTCGACCCGGTGCCGCGCGACGCGGCGCTTCTCGACGTGGTGGTCCTCGACGCGGTGGCCCTCCGCGGCGCCGCGGTGGAGGCGGTCGCGGTACGGTTTCCGTCGCCGGCGGCCGTCGACCCCCGCGCCCTGCGGGCCGACGCCCCGCCCTCCTCCTCCCGCCCGCGCTGCGCGATCATCGACCCGACGCCGATGGCGGCGGCCACCGGCCATTCGAGCACGCCCACCGCCGCGAGCACACCGAGCGCGCCGTAGTAGGCGATGCGCTCAGGTGGCGGGAGGAACGTCCGCGCGACGTCCACGGCATGACCGATCTCCTGCCGGGACATGCGCGGCAGCTCCACATGCGGCAACTGCACGTGCGGCATCTCGACGTGCGGCATCGACAATCGCGGCATCCGCAGCTCGGGAGGACGGACCTGGATGCTGAGCAGCGGCAGATCGAGCGTCAGCTCCTTGGACGAGCGCGCCCGAGACTGGGCAACGGCCATGGTTCCTCCCCCACTGGAGGACGCCGGACGCCCCTGGCGCGCTCCGGCGCGACCAGCGCACCGCGAGCACCGGGGCGGCCCTCGTCTCCCCATCCTTCGCGAGGCCGCGTGTTGCGAACAAGGATTCCGTGCCCAGTTTTATGATCAGATATCCGGTTTGTAGTACCTCTTCCGAATTTGTCAGCCCGGTTGTGGCGAGCCCGAGCGTCCATGTACGCCGACGGCCATCGCCGCGCCCGGAGGAGCGCGGGATGGCCGTCACGCCGTCATGCCCGACAGGGTCGTATCCGGCAGGTCACGCCCGGCGGGGCACGTCGAGCGGGTACACGTCCGAGCGGGCCCCGCCCGAGCAGGGGCAGGCCCGAGTGGGGACACGCCCGAGCGGGTGCCGCCCGGGTGGGTGCCGCCCGGGTGGGTGCCGCCCGGGTGGGGGCAGGACCGGCGGGTCGCGTCTAGCGGGCGACGTACTCCGCCAGCACGGCGGCCGCTCCCCGTGGATCGTCCACAGAATGCCGCTTGTTGGCGTTCTGCCAGGAGAAGCTGGTCCCGCCGTACCCGACGAAGACCCACACGGGCAGGCCGGGGGCGGGCCGGTGCACCATGAGGGCGGTGTTGTTGTCCCGCAGCTCGGCGTTGACGCCGAGCAGGACGAGCTGGTCGCGCAGCCGGACGAGCTGGTGCTCCTGGCCGAGCCGCACCAGGTCGACGGCGCCTGCGGGCGCTATCCGGGTCACCGGCCACTCCTTCGCCCTCGCCACCCGCGAGTCAGTCGAGACACGTCCACTCCCCCTGTGAGTCCGATCCATGGCCATGCGTCAGGAGCGCAGGAATGCGCCCAGGGTGTCGTTGAACGCTTTGGGCTCCTCGCTGAACGGGGCGTGGCCGCTGTTGTCGAACCTGGCTACCTGGGCGTTCGGAAGCTGGGCGGCCAGCCACTCGTCGAGGTCGCCAGGGAAGATCCGGCTGCGCGCGCCGTACATCAGGAGGGTCGGCACCGTGACGGCCGGCAGGACGGGGCGCAGGTCGGCGTAGGCCATGTCGTACCAGATCGACAGAGCCGCCGACGTGGCCGTCTGGGTGGTCTCGGCGTAGACCGCGTCGATCACCTCGTCCGGCGGCGTCTCCGCGAAGCACGCGGCGATGAACGGCTTGATCACACTCGGCCTGGCATGGCGGACGCCCTGGGCGAAGACCGCGAGGTCCGTCGTGGAGTAGCCGCCGAGCAGCGGGAAGTCCCAGCCCTCGCCGTCGAGGAACCTCGGCGACTGGTCGACGAAGGCCGCCGACCGCAGCAGGTCGCAGCCGAACTGCTGGACGTAGGACAAGATGACGGCGGTGCCCATCGACCAACCCACCAGGCACACGTCGTTCAGCCGCAGATGCTGCAGCAGGCTGCGAACGTCGCGAGCATATTGCGACAAAGTGTGACCATCATCCGTTTTCCCGGACAAACCATGCCCGCGCAGGTCTACAGTGATGACCCGATTGGACTCGCTGAGCGCGTCCACGTTCTGCGCCCAGAACGTGCTGTTCATCGTCCACCCATGGATGAGCAGCACCGCAGGCCCGGAACCGTGGTCTTCGTAGTAAAGCGGCACACCATCTGGCAACTCCAGGTATGACATCTTGCCTCTCCCTAAAGTGGAAATGTCCGGGCCGTAACGACTATCCGCTATGCGCCATGGCCGCCCAAGAGCTGCGGCCGCGTTGCATAGGGGTTGCATGCGGTACTAGCTTTCTCGGCAGGAGATCATGGACGACTCGACGCGGCGCCTGGCCCGTGCTCGCGAGAGCGCGCTGAGCGGGCAACGACCTGCGCAGGTACGCCCCGAGGTACGTGCGTCGTGGGACCGTGCCCGCCTCCAGGGAGTCCATCCCGACCGGTCGCTTCCGCCCATCGAGCTGGCGGCGGACAGGGTGCGCGGGTTGCAACGCGAGCACCCGATGGCCTCCGTCTGGCCCACGCTGCTCGGCACGCTGCGCGACGCCGCGACGCAGCCCGGTCATCTGATCTTCGCCAGCGACTCGGCGGGGCACCTGCTCTGGGTGATGGGCGACCGGTCCGCGCGCAGCGTGGCCGAGGGCGTGCACCTGGTGCCGGGCGCGCTGTGGAGCGAGGGCAAGGCGGGTACCAGCGGGGTGGGGACGGCGCTCGCGCTCGGCCGGCCGTTCCGCGTGCGCGGACCCGAGCACTTCCTGTCGGTCGCCGTGGACTTCACCTGTTCGGCCGCGCCCATCAGGAACCCCGTCACCGGCGAGCTGCTCGGCGCGATCGACGTGACCTGCCCGACGCGTGCCGCGAACTCCCTGTCGCTGTCCCTGGTCGCCGCGGCCGCGCGGCTGGCCGAGGCGCACCTGGGCGAGCAGACCAGGCAGCAGGACGAGCGGCTGCGCATGCGCTATCTCGAACACGTGATGCGCCACAAGGGGATTCACAGCGCTCTCGTGGGAGCCGACGGCCGCGTGCTGCACTCCTCACCGGGCGGCTGGCTCCCGCAGCGCTGGCCGTGGCCGCCACGCGAGGGTCCCGCGACGCTTCCCGACGGCCGGCGCGTGGTGTTCGAACGGCTGTCGGCCTCCGGCCCCTTCGCGGTGCACTGCACCGACGGCGTCGACAGCACCGGCGAGGCCCTGCTGCTGCACGCCCTCGGCCGTGACCGGGCCTGGATCCGCCTGGACGGCGCGGCCCACGAGCTCAGCGCCCGGCACAGCGAGATCGTCGTCCTGCTGGCGGCCCATCCGGCGGGACTGACCGCCGACGCACTCGCCCGCCAGACATACGGGCAGGGCGGCAAGACGGTCACCGTTCGCGCGGAGATGACCCGGCTGCGCCGCGTCCTCGGCTACCGCCTGGGCTCGGATCCGTACCGGCTGCTCGGCCAGACGGTGGCCGACTTCCTCTCTCTGGACGACGCCCTGGCCACCGAGGGAGTCGGCGAGCTGCTCGACCGCTACCGGGGCCCGCTGCTGCCGTCCTCACGCGCGGAGGGTGTGGAGGCACTGCGCGACAGGCTGCATCAGCGGTTGCGCGGCAAGGTGCTGTCCCACGGCGACGCCGACGCCATGACGCGATGGATCACCACCGCGCACGGGCGTGACGACCTGCCGGTACGGCAGGCACTGGAACGAACGGCCATATCTCCCATGTAGTGGCCTTTGTTCCGGTACCGTCCGCAGCCCGCGATTCCGGTTTCAGAAGGGCAGGTCGAAGGTGTAGTGGTCCGCGGCCCCCATGATGGCGGCGGCGTCGTCGACGGGCGGGTGGATGAGCCGCATGATCCACTGCTTGATCTCCTTGCCCTTGGCGCCGGAGGCCACGACCGCGCGGTCCCAGCCCCTGGCGAAGAGCGCACCGGCCGCGCCGAGGTCGAGGCAGGTGACGTACGGCCCCGCGACGAACTCTCTCATCGGCAGGCCCAGCAGTTCGGCGGAGGCGTTGTAACCGGCGACCATCCCGAGCGGCACGGCGTGCTGGCAGCTCTGCATCACGTAGTGGTCGGCGTCGTAGCGGGCGGCCGCGGTGTCGCCCGCGGCGAACACCGCGCCGTCGACCCGCAGGAACCTGTCGACCTCGAGCCTGCCGAGCTCGTCGCGGGCGGCGGGCACCTGGGTGGTCAGCTCGCTGGCCCTGATGCCCGCCGTCCAGATGACGGTGTCGGTCTCGATCAGCTCTCCGGTGGAGAGCCGCGCGTGCTTCTGTCCCACCTCGGTGACCGTGGCGCCGAGCCGCCGTTCGACGCCGAGCTCGTCCAGCGCGGCCTCGATGTCGGGACGGGGGCCGGGTCCGAGGTCGGGTCCCACCACCTCGGCCCGCTCCACCAGCACGACCCTGCCCCTGCTCGCCAGCTCCGTGGCCACCTCGAGCCCCGCGAACCCCGCGCCGACCACGACGGCGGTGAAGCCCTCCCTGCCGCGCAGGTGCGCGGCGAGCCTGCGTGCCCCTTCGAGGGTGTCCACGTCGAAGAGGTGCTCGGCGCCCGGCAGGTCGGGCCTGACGAGCCGGCTGCCCGTGGCCAGCACGAGCCGGTCGTAGCCGATCACCTCGCCGCCGGCGGTCACCGTGCGGGCGGCGGTGTCGACGGCCGTCACCGTGGCCCGCAGGTGGGTCACGCCGATGGGACCGAGGATCCGGCCGAGCTCCACCTTGGCCTGTTCGGGGTCGGCTTCGTACAGGCGCGGCCTCAGCACCAGGTGCTCGTTGGGTGCGACGAGCGTGATGCGCGTCGCCTCCTCGCCGCGCGCCCGTGCGGCACCGGCCGCGCTCCACACGCCGGCGAACCCGCCACCCACGATCACGATGTGGCTCATCTCGTTCTTCCTCTCTGGTGTGCATCCACCAGGGAGTCAAGACAGCCCTCTCAGATGTGACCGAGCTTCTCGGGATTCGCGACGCGTCGGAGTGCGGTGACGCGGCCCCCCGCGAGTTCGACCGTGTCCACCCACAGCAGCGTGCCTTCCCTGTAGGTGGCCAGCGCGGGCTCGCCGTTCACCTCGATGACCCGCATGACGTCGGGCCCGGCCCTGCGGGTGACGGCGAGCGTCAGCAGCGCGACGCGCTCGGCCCCGCGCACGAGCACGCGCGCCGCCGAGACCCTGCCGCCACCGTCGGCCACGTAGACGGCGTCGGGATGCAGCAGCGCGATCAGCGCGCCCATGTCACCGGCCTGGGCGGCGGCCTTGAAGGCGTCGAGCACCCGCCCGACCTCCGAACGGGAGGCTTTCGGCAGCTCCTTCACCTTGGCGATCCGCGCCCTGGCTCGGGAGGCCAGCTTGCGGCTGGCGACAGGCGTGTTGCCCAGGACCTCGGCGATCCCGTCGAAGGGGAAGGAGAACACGTCGTGCAGGACGAACGCGACCCGTTCCGGCGGGGTCAGCTCCTCCATGACGAGCAGCATCGCCACGCTGATCGACTCGTCCACCAGCACCGGTTGCGCCGCGTCGGGGCCGGTGAGCAGCGGCTCGGGCAACCACGGCCCGACGTAGTCCTCCCGCCGCACCCGCGCCGAGTTGAGCACGTTGTAGCTCGTGCGGGCGGCCACCG
Source organism: Nonomuraea mangrovi (assembly GCF_042681425.1). Taxonomy (NCBI): domain Bacteria; kingdom Bacillati; phylum Actinomycetota; class Actinomycetes; order Streptosporangiales; family Streptosporangiaceae; genus Nonomuraea; species Nonomuraea mangrovi. The sequence continues at coordinate 140,061 of NZ_JBHUFV010000007.1, forward strand.
TCACCAGCCAGGCCCGCAGGTCGGCCACGTCCGACAGGTCGGCGGCCGAGGCCTTCAGCCACACGTCCTGTGCCACGTCCTCGGCGTCGGCGACGCTGCCCAGCAGGCGGTAGGCCACGCCGAACACCGCGGGCCGCAGCCTCTCCCACTCGGACTGGAGGACGTGACTGGTCACGGGCCAGATCCTAACGAGGCGGCCGTCGGCGGCAGGATGTCGCCCGCCGTTCGGAACCTGGTCATGTGACATCCCTAAGGTGCCCGCCATGAGACGTATCGCGATGATGATGTGCGCCGGCGCGCTTGCCCTCGGGGCCGCCGCGCCCGCGACCGCCGGCGCCGAGCCCAGGCGTCCGGAGTACGGCAGGGCGACACTGACCGCGTTCGCGTCGCTGCCCGCGCGGACCTTCGTCCCCGGCAGCGAGGTGTCGGGCGCGCAGCTGGGCACGGCCCCGATCAACGGCTTGACTCCGCCCTTCCCCGGGCAGCCCGTGCAGGGTTTCAGCGGCATCGCCCGCCACGGTGACGGCAGCTACGACGTGCTGTCGGACAACGGTTTCGGCGCCAAGGCCAACAGCGCCGACTTCCTGCTGCGTGTGCACAGGATCAGGCCGGACTTCCGGTCCAGGACCGTGAGCGTGCTCGGCGGCTTCAACCTGTCCGACCCGCGTGGCCTCGTGCCGTTCCCGCTCACCAGGCCTGACCGCACGCTCACCGGCGCCGACTTCGACGTCGAGTCGATCGTGCGCTCCCTGGACGGCACCTACTGGATCGGCGACGAGTTCGGCCCGTTCCTGCTGCACGTCGACAGGCGGGGCGAGCTCATCGACGCCCCGATCCAGTTGCCGGGCGTGAAGGCGCCCGAGAACCCGGACCTCGGCGGCGCCCAGCCCAACCTGCGCAGCAGCAAGGGCTTCGAGGGTATGGCCAGGTCCGTGGACGGCCGCCGCGTCTACCCCCTCCTGGAGGGCACCGTCACCGGCGATCCGGACGGCACGCTGCGCATGTACGAGTTCGACCTGCGCAGGCGTACCTACACCGACCGCCGGTGGACCTACCGCCTCGACGACCCCTCCCACGCCATCGGCGACGCGATCGCGGTCGACGCGCACCGGTTCCTGATCATCGAGCGGGACAACCTGCAGGGCGACGCCGCCAAGGTCAAGCGCGTCTACCTGGCCGACACGCGGGACAGGGACCGCGACGGCGCGCTCGACAAGACGCTGGTCGCCGACCTGCTCGACCTGGCGTCCCCCGAGGGGACGTTCAGGTTCCCGTTCCAGACGATCGAGGACGTGATCATCCTCGACGACCGGACGCTCGGCGTCCTCAACGACAACAACTTCCCCTTCTCCTCCGGCCGCACGGCGGGCAGCCCGGACGACAACGAGTTCATCACCATCCGCCTGACGCGCCCCCTGCACGCCGACCCGAGGGTCTACCGCTAGCGACCCGCGCACCCGCCTCGTGACCCGGAATGTCGACGCGCCCGCCCGCGCGTCGACATTTCGGTTTCCGCCCCAAACAGTGCGATAAATAACCCCTTCACCCCATTCGGAATAGCCACTCGGGGGACTATTACTAAAATGAGTAATTGTCCCTTTTGTGTGATGCCCCCCTCTCTCCCCATGCAGTCCCGTCCTTCAAGTCCGCGAGGAGGAACCGGAAAAGAGCTGGCTAAGCACTTCTCATGGGCCTCCCGCGCCCGAGAGCGGGCGCTTGAAGTCCCGGCACGCCCGAAGGGGCCTGCGGTGAGCGCCGCAGCGTCCCGCCTCGGGGGAAGGCGCCGGAAATCCGGCTTAGTCAAGCGAGAAGCTGGTTGCACAAAGAAGCGGGTAATGTCCGTTTACCTGCTGATCGGCGGGATATCTACGTTGCGCGCAAGATAATCCTTCAGGGTTACATGGGGCATTTTCCAGCGATTTGGCATATTGCCAGGCTGGTGCACACAAGTCTTTTCAGGGGGAATCACGCAATGAACAAGCTCAAGGGTGCCGTCACCGCGGCCGCTGTCTGCTGCGTTCTCAGCGCAGGCGCTGTTGGCCTTGAGGCCGCGACGGTCGCCACCGCAGCCAGCGCCAGCACCGCCGACACCGCCATGGTCAGTTGGGGCGGATGCGGGCACGGCGGATGCGGCGGTGGCAGGTGGGGCAGGCGCCTGATCGCCCAGTTCCACAAGCAGTTCCAGAGGCAGCGTCAGTTCCAGAAGCAGTTGCAGCGGCAGATGCAGAGCCAGTCGCAGAACCTGCACCAGAACGTCAACTTCCACCTGAACAGCTCGTCCGACGCCGACAGCCTCGCGGACGCCGTCGCCAAGCAGCGCGCCGAGGCCGAGGCCAAGCAGCGCGCCGACGCCGACGCCCGCAACAGGGCCGACGCCGACGCCGACGCCCGCCAGCGCGCCGACGCCGACGCCAGGAACAGGGCGGAGGCCGACGCCGACGCCGACGCCGAGGCCCGTCAGCGTGCCGAGGCCGAGGCCAGGCAGCGTGCCGACGCCGACGCCCGCAACAGGGCGGAGGCCGAGGCCGAGGCCGAGGCCCGCCAGCGTGCCGAGGCCGAGGCCAAGCAGCGCGCCGACGCCGACGCCCGCAACAGGGCCGACGCCGACGCCGACGCCCGCCAGCGTGCCGAGGCCGAGGCCCGTAACAAGGCGGAGGCCGACGCCGACGCCCGCCAGCGTGCCGAGGCCGAGGCCAAGCAGCGCGCCGACGCTGACGCCGCCGCGCTGAACAGGGCGGACGCCGACGCCGACGCCCGCCAGCGTGCCGAGGCCGAGGCCAAGCAGCGCGCCGACGCCGACGCCGCCGCACTGAACAGGGCGGACGCCGACGCCGACGCGGACGCGCGCAACAAGGCGGAGGCCGACGCCGACGCCGACGCCAGGCAGCGGTTCGAGGCCGAGATCAAGAACAGGCTGGAGCAGGAGCTGCGCAACCAGCTCGAGATCGAGCTCAAGCGGAAGATCGAGCTGGCGCTCGGCAGCGACGCGGCCAGGGTCTGATTCGAAGCGCACAGGACTTCGAAGCGCAAAGGACTTCGAAGCGAAGGACTTCGAAGCAGAGGACAAGGTAGCCGCCCGCTGTGCGGCTGTGGGAGCTGATGCTTCGGGTCGGCGCCCACCTTGCCCTTGATGTTCAATCCCGCAGCCGAGGCTCTCAGAGCACCGGCAGGGCGGCGGCCGTCGCGTGAACCGGCCGCCGCCCAGCGGGACGTCGCGATGAACCCCTGGGGGCTGAGCGGACACCCGTGTCCGCCCGGCCCCTTCGGCCGTGCCGGAGCCGCCCACGCGGCCCCGCGTCAGAGCAGGTCCTCGATCGTGATCGGGATCTTGTGCAGGCGGCGACCGGTGGCGTGGAAGATCGCGTTCGCGACGGCGGCGCCCGACCCCACCATGCCGATCTCTCCCACACCCTTGACGCCCATCGGGTTGACCACGCTGTCCCGCACCTCGATCGTCTCGACCTGCACGTCGGGCGCGTCGGCGTTCACCGGCACCAGGTAGTCGCCGAGGCTGGCGTTGGCCCAGCGCCCCTGGACGGGGTCCATGTGCGTGGCCTCCAGCAGGGCGTGGCTCAGGCCCCAGAGCATGCCGCCCATGAGCTGGCTGTGCGCGGCCCGCCGGTTGAGCACCCGCCCGGGAGCGAAGACGCCGGTCATCCTGCGCACCCGCACGAGGCCGAGGTCGGCGTCCACCGCCACCTCGGCGAACTGGGCGCCGAAGGTCATGCTGGCGTACTGGTCGCTCGGCGGCGGCGGGTCATAGGAGCCGACGACCTCGACGTCGCTCAGGTGGTTGCGCCGCATGAGGTCGGTGTAGGTCTCGCCGCGGTCGGCATGGTTGCGCACCATCATGCAGCCGTCCTTGACGACCACGTCGTCGGGGGCGGCGCCGTACAGCGGTGACTTGACGTCGGCGATCGCCGTCCGGACGAGCTCACCGCGAAGGGCGACGGCGGCCGCGTGGACGCCCGAGCTGATCACGCCGGTGCCGGCCGAGCCGACCGCAGCGACGGTGTTGGGCAGGGCAGTATCGCCGTGCTCCATGCGTACCGCGTCGATCCCGATGCCCAGCCCGTCGGCCGCCACCTGGGCCACCGCCGTCGTCACCCCCGTGCCGAACTCGGCGAAGGAGGCCTGGATGACCGCACGGCCGTCGGCGTAGAGCCGGGCGCGGGCCCGCTGCGGGGTGAACACGGGAGCGACCGGGTAGCACGCGGTGGCCATGCCCATGCCGATGAGCAGGTCGCCCTCCCTGTGCGAGCGCGGACGCGGATCTCGCCGCTCCCAGCCGAACAACTCGGCGCCGCGCGCGTAGCACTCCTTCAGCCCCTTGCTGGACCACGGCCTGCCGCTTTCCGGATCGACGTCGGCGTGGTTGACCAGCCGCAGCTCGAGCGGGTCCATGCCCAGCTCGTAGGCCAGCTCGTCCATCGTGGTCTCGAGCACGACCATCCCCTCGGACTCGCCGGGACCGCGGATGAACGACGGCGTGATGGTGTTGGCCTTGATCAGGCGGTAGACGCTCTCGTAGTTCGGGCACGCGTAGAGCGAGGCCGAACAACCGAGCGCGGTGCCGGCCCAGTCGTCGAACACCGAGGTCGGCGAGAGCTTGTGGTGGCGGATGGCGGTCAGGCGCCCGTCGGCGCGCGCGCCGAGGACCAGGTACTGCTCCTGCTCCTCTCGATGGCCCACCGAGTCGAACATCTGCTCGCGGGTGAGCGCGAGCCGTACCGGCCGGCCGACGTGCCTGGCCGCCAGCGCGGCCAGCGCCGGATGGTCCCAGATCATGGCCTTGGCGCCGAAGCTGCCGCCCACGAAGGTGGAGATGACCCTGACCTGCGACACCGGCACGCCGAGCTGGGCGGCGACCGTGAGCTGCGTGGCGTTCGGGCCCTGGGTGGCGTCCCAGAGGGTGAGCAGGTCGCCGTCCCACATCGCGGTCGTCGCCGAGGTCTCGATCGGGTTGTGATGGTTGGCGGCGCAGTGGAAGGTCACCGTCACGCGGACGTCCGCACCGCTCAGCCCCGCGTCGACGTCCCCCCTGGTGACCCGTCCCGGGACCATGCCGGCGAAGATCCGGTCCGCCTCGTACATCCAGCCTCGGCCCTGCTCGACCGTCGTGATCGCCGGTGTCTCCTCGTAGGTGACGCGCACGAGACGGGCCGCCTGCTCGGCGCGTTCGAGCGTGTCGGCGATCACGATGGCGATGTGCTGGCCCGCGTAGTGGACGACGTCGTCGCGCATCGGGAAGAAGCTCTGCCCCGGGGCCGCCGTACCCGCCAGAGAGGGCATCAGCGGAGGCTGCCGGTCGGCGATCGGGCCGAGGTTGTGATGGGTCACGATCGCCAGGACTCCGTCGGCCCGCTCGGCCTCGCCGGTGTCGATGGCCGTGATCCGGCCGCTCGGCACCCGCGCGCCGATCAGCACCGCGTGGACGAGCCCGGGCAGCGCGATCTCCGCCGAGTAGCGCGCGGCGCCCGTGACCTTCTGGCGCCCGTCGATCCGCTCGACCGGCTCTCCGATGGCGGTCATCGTTCCTCTCCCAGTGTCATCGCCGTCTCCAGCGCCCTGACCATGGTCCGCTGGGCCAGCTCGATCTTGAAGGCGTTCATCGAACGGGGAACCGCCGCCGACATCTCCGCGCGGGCGGCCCGTACGAAGGCGTCGCCGTCCGCACGCGCGCCGGTCAGCAGCCGCTCCGCCTCCCTGGCCCGCCATGGCTTGGTCGCCACGCCGCCCAGCGCCAGCCGTACCTCCGCCACGGTGCCGTCCTCGACTCGCATCGCCGCGGCCGCCGACGTCAGCGCGAACTCGTACGACTCCCTGTCACGGACCTTGAGGTAGGTCGAGCGCCGTGCGATGGGTACGGCGGGCACGTCGATCGCGGTGATCAGCTCACCGTGCTCCAGCGGGTGTTCCAGGTGCGGCGTCTCGCCGGGAAGGAGGAAGAAGTCGTCGATCGGGATCTCCCGCGTACCGCCCGGCCCCTCCACGCGCACGACCGCGTCGAGCGCGACCAGCGCCACGGCGACATCGGAGGGATGGGTGGCGATGCAGTGCTCGCTGGTGCCGAGGACGGCGTGGCCCCTGTTGACGCCGGGGATCGCGGCGCAGCCGCTGCCGGGCTCGCGCTTGTCGCAGGGCGAGTGCGCGTCGCGGAAGTAGCCGCAGCGCACCCGCTGCATGAGGTTGCCGCCCATGGTCGCCATGTTGCGGAGCTGGGCCGAGGCGCCGAGCAGCAGCGCCCTGGAGATCATCGCGTACCGGCCGATGACCGCCGGAGCCATGGCCACGTCGCTCATCCTGGCCAGCGCGCCGATGCGCAGCCCGCCGTCCGGGAGGTCCTCGATCAGGGTGAGCGGCAGATCGTTGATGTCCACCAGCCGCTGCGACCATTCGGTGCCGATGCGCAGCATGTCGATCTTGGTCGTGCCGCCGGCCAGGAAGGCGCTGGTCTGATCCCCGGCGACGGCGGTGATCGCGTCGGCCACGTCGGCGACCCGCGCGTAGCTAAACGGTCGCATCCCGCACCTCCCTGATCGCCTGCCGGATGTTGGGATAGGCGGCGCACCGGCACAGGTTGCCGCTCATCCACTCGCCGATCTCGGCGTCGTCACCCGCGTGCCCTTCCTCGAGGAGCGCGACGGCCGACATGATCTGACCCGGCGTGCAGTAGCCGCACTGGAACGCGTCGTTCTTCACGAACGCGGCCTGGACGGGGTGCAGCCGGCCGTTCGCGAGCCCTTCGATCGTCGTCACCTCGCGGCCCTCACAGGCGATGGCGAGGGTCAGGCACGACACCACCCGCCGCCCGTCCACGTGTACGGTGCACGCTCCGCAGGCGCCCTGGTTGCAGCCCTTCTTGGTGCCCGTCATGTCCAGGCGTTCGCGCAGGGCGTCGAGCAGGCTCACCCTGGGCTCGATCTCCAGCGAACGGGTCACACCGTTGATCGACAGCTTCACGTGGACGGCGTTCGGACCTCGGTCGGCGCTGGGCATGATGGGACTCCCTCCTCGCGGTACACCACAGGGGAGGTTCCCAACCGTCGGTAGACTCAAGGACAGAAGTCCCAAAAGCACCCATTACCGGATATGTCGCCCGCCCCGTGCGGCCGAATCCGGGGGCCGTGACCCCGGGTTCGGGCCCGGCTGAAGGCGTCCTCGAACGCGCCCGCAGGACCGCGCGTCGCGCGGCACGGCCCACCGGCACGTCACTTCACGGCTAGATGATCTACGCCTTGTTCCCGGCTATAGGTGAAAGGGTGCGTGCGCTTTTCACGGAGACATGGGGAGCCACAGTGGGCGTGCAGCAATCGCTCTTCGGTCCGGAGCCGAGCGCCGCCGTCACTAAGCCCATGGGGGATCATCTCCACCGGCTCAAGGCGTTGATCCTGGTCAAAGCGGCGCCGAATCCCTCCCACACCCACGGCGAGACGGTATGCGTGGCCGGGATCCGTACCGACTTACAAGCCGCCGGATGGCTCCGCCTGTACCCCGTCAACGTCCGGGCGCTCGACGACCCCAACGCGTTCAGGAAGTACGACGTCATCGAATTCGACGCCCGACCGGCGCGCAACGATCCCCGGTGCGAGAGCTGGCGGCCGGTGCTGACGACGATCCGCACCGTGGGCCGCCTCAAGAGCTGGCGGCAACGCGCCGCATGGATCGACGAGCACGTCGGCGATTCGATGTGCGATCTGCTCGACGCGGTCCGCGACCATCCGCCCGCGCGCTCGCTCGCCGCGATACGGCCGCGGGAGATCGACGGCATCACCATCGACGCCCACCCCGGATGGACTCCTGAGGAGCAGGCGAAGATCACGAACTACGTCGCCCAGCTCGGGCTGTTCGGCGACACGTCCAGACGCGCGCTCGAAGCCCCTCGTTTCAAGGCCTGGTACCGCTACCGCTGCGGTTCACGGCGCTGCAGGGGGCACCGCCAGGGGTTGATCGACTGGGAGTTCGTCGCGCATCAGCGCAGGCTCTCCGGCTGGGACGACGCGAGCGCCAAAGCCGAACTCCGCAGCCGCTGGTTGGACGGCATGTGCGGCGACGACAAGGACACCGTCTTCTATGTGGGCAACCAGGCCAAGCGACAGCACGTGTTCAGCGTGCTCGGACTGTTCTACCCCTCGCGTTAGGACAGCCGGCGGGCCAGGTCCAGCACGACGGAGCGATGGCAGCGACGCTCGTCGGCCTCGAAGCACAGCACCGCGACCGGTCCCTTGCGAGCCCACGCCGCGATCTCCTCCACCGCCGCTTCGGCCTCGGGCGTGGCGACGTGAGCCAGGTAGTTGTCCCGCGCCACGGCGAGCTCGTCCGGCGAGCCCGCGAACCCCGCCCGGTTCCACCTGGGGTTGCCGAGCCTCGGCAGGTGGACGTACTCGATACCGCGCTCGGCCACGGCCGCGGCCAGGCGCCGCTTGCTGAGCCCCGGCTTGCGGGAGATCGGGTTGAGGCGAACGTCGACCAGCGCGACCAGGTCGTACGCCAGGGCATCCGCCACGACCTCGTCGAGGGACCTGCCCTCGTAGCCGATCCCCACGATGCGCGAGCTCTGAGCTGCGGTCACGGGGTGACGATACCTGCCGTGCGCGTCGCCGACACGGCCTTGCCCTGTTTCAGGGCGCTCCTGTGGCACGCGCCCCTTCCATGACAGCCTGTCGGCAAACGCGGGATCCCTGATCCTCGCAGTCTCCGGGCGGCGCGATCTCCCGGCAGGCGGTCTCCGGCCTGCGCGGTCTCCGCCCTGCGCGGTCTCCCGGGCGGCGCGGCCTCCCGGCCGGCGTCCCCTTCCGGTCGGTGTGTTCTCCGGGCCCGTGCGGGCTTTCGGCGGGGCGTGCCGTCAGTGGGCGGTCCAGCCGCCGTCGACCGGGAGGATCGCGCCGGTGATGTAGGAGGCGGCGGGGCCGGCCAGCAGGAGCGCGGCCGCGGTCAGCTCGCCCGTCTCCGCCCAGCGGCCGGCCGGGACCTGATGGTCGAGGAAGTTCCGCACCTGCGGGTCGTCGTCGACGTTCTCGTTGAGGGGCGTGCGGAACGGCCCGGGGGCCAGGGCGTTGACGCAGATGCCGGTGCCGGCCAGTTCGACCGCCAGGCTCCTGGTGAGCTGGACCACCGCGCCCTTGCTGGCGGCGTAGCCCGCCCTACCGGCGGCGCCGACCAGGCCGAGGGCGCTGGCCAGTGTGACGATGCGGCCGTATCCCCCGGCCCGCATGTGCGGGACGGCTGCCTGGCAGGCCACGAACGTGCCGACGACGTTGACCTCCAGGCAGCGGCGGAGGGTGGCCGCGTCCAGGTCGCCGAGCTCTCCCCTGGCCTGGACGCCCGCGCTGGTCACCAGGATGTCCAGGCGTCCGAACCGGGTGGCGACCTCGTCCACGACCCGGCGTACGGCGTGCTCGTCGGTGACGTCGCAGGCCAGCCCGAGTGCCGGCCGGCCGGTGTCGGTCGCGATCCGGGCGGCGGCCTCCTCGCTGGTGTCCTTTGAACGGCCGACGACCGTGACGGTCGCGCCGGCCTCGCTGAGGGCCCGCGCGATGGCGTGACCCAGCCCTGAGGTGCCACCGGTGACGACCGCGACCTGCCCGGTCAGATCCTCGCCCACGCCGCCGCCTCGCTCATGTCGTTCCCTCACCGCGCCCCGTTCGGCCGAACGTCGCCCTTCACCTGCCGAATCCTAACGGGACGCGGTCCGGCCGGATCCGCGCGGAAATCTTCTCGGAAATCCAGCCATCCGCCGGCCCCCCGGCCCCGAATCAAGCGTCGAGGACTCCGGCCGGGCCCCTCTCGACCAGTAGGCACACACATCCAAAGGATCACTCGCATGAAGCTCCGGACCAACCGGCGTGCCCTGATCGGGCTGGCCGCCGCGGCGGCGCTGACCGCCTCGTCCCTCGCCCTGCTGCACCCCACGACCAGCACCGCGTCCTCGCACCGCGAGGCTCCGCTGATCGCCGGTGACCCGCGCAACGACAACACCGACGTCTACGCGTTCGTCAGCCCCGACAAGCAGGACACGGTGACCCTGCTCGCGAACTTCCTCCCCTTCGAGGAGCCTAACGGGGGCCCCAACTTCTACACCTTCGACACTCAGTCCCGCTACAACGTCAAGATCGACAGCAACGGTGACGCGCTCCCCGACATCACCTACCAGTGGACGTTCCGCGACGAGGACCGGCGCGGCAACACCACGTTCCTCTACAACAACGGCCCCGTCACCTCCATCGACGACCCGAACCTGCTGTTCAGGCAGCGCTACACGCTCCAGCGGATCACCCCCCACGGGGTCACCACGCTGGTCAGGAACGGCATCGTCGCCCCCAGCAACACCGGGGCCGCGTCCATGCCCTCCTACGCCACGCTGCGCGCCCAGTCGATCACCTCCGTGCGTGGGGGCGGCAGGTCGTTCGCGGGCCAGTCCGACGACTCCTTCTTCCTCGACCTGCGTGTCTTCGACCTGCTGTACGGCGGCAACCTGTCAGAGGTCGGCCAGGACACCCTCAAGGGGTACGGCGTGCAGACGCTGGCCCTGCAGGTGCCGAAGGACGCGGTGGCGCTCAAGGGAGACGCCAAGCGCAATCCCGTCATCGGCGTGTGGTCGACCGTGGACAAGTGGAGCCCGCAGGGCTTCAAGCAGGTCTCCCGCCTGGGACAGCCGCTGGTCAACGAGGTCGTCCTGCCGGCCGGGCTGAAGGACGCCTTCAACTCCGTGAGCCCCGACAAGGACGCGGGCCTGCCGGCCGTCGTCAAGCGGGTCACCAGCCCTGAGGTCCCGCGGCTGCTGGAGAAGATCTACGGCCTGAAGGCTCCCAAGACCCCGCGCAACGACCTGGTCGAGATCTTCCTCACCGGTGTCGCCAAGGACAACGGTCCGATCAAGGCCGACCTCAACTCGCAGATCCTCAACAAGGACGCCGGCAAGCTGCGTCCCTCCGAGATGCTGCGGCTGAACATGTCCGTCCCGCCGACCGCCTCCCCCAACAGGCTCGGTGTGCTGGCGGGTGACCTGCAGGGCTTCCCGAACGGCCGCCGACTCACCGACGACGTCGTGGACATCGCCCTCCAGGCCATGGCCGGCGCCGCCCAGACCGGCAAGCTCGTCGACGCCCTGGCCGCGGGAGACAAGGTGGACGCCAACGACAAGGCGTTCGGCATGTCCTTCCCCTACGTCGCGCTCCCCGGCAACGCCTCGGTCAACACCGGCTCGGCGCGCTGAGCCCGCCGCGGGGCCGGGCACCCCGGCCCCGCGTCTCGTCTGCGACACCCGCACCCCTTCCACCGGAGGTCATCGTGATGCCATCGCGACGCGGGGTGGTGCTCGCCGCAGGCGGCCTGATACTGGCCGTCGCACTGACCATCGCCGCGACCCTGCTCCCCTCGTCCGCTCCGCCGGCCGCCTCGGCGCCCGCCCCCGCCGCGCAGGTCGAGACGGCCCTGTCCGCCACGTCCGCCCGCGCGGCCGTCGACGCGCTGAACGCCAGACTGCGGCGGCTGCCGCTCGATCACCACGCGTGGGCGCAGCTCGGCGCCGCCTACGTCCAGGAGGCCAGGATCACCTCCGACCCGTCCCTTTACGCGCGGGCCCAGCAGGCCCTCGACCGCGCGGGCGCGCTGGCTCCCGGCGATCCGGCCACCCTGACGGGAAGCGCGGCCCTGGCCGCGGGACGGCACGACTTCGCGCGGGCCGTACGGCTGGCCCGCCAGGCGATCGACGCCAACCCGTACGGCGCGACCGCCTACGGGGTGCTCTCCGACGCCTCCACGCAACTCGGCCGCTACGACGACGCCGCGAAGGCCGCCGACCAGATGATGGCGCTGCGCCCTGGGATCTCCTCCTACACGCGCGCCTCCTACGCCGCCGAGCTGCGCGGCGACCTCACCCAGGCCCGCAAGCTCCTGGACTACGCGCTCCTCGACGCCTACGCCCCCGAGGACGTCGCCTACGCACGCTTCTCGCTCGGCGAGCTGTCGTTGCACGCGGGCGATCTGCCCGCCGCCGCCGAGCAGTACCAGCTGGCGCTGGACGTCGCGCCCGCCTTCACCCCCGCGCTCGCCGGGCGGGCCAGAGCGGCCGCGCTGTCGGGGCGGCCCCCGCAGGCGCTGGACGACTACGCGGCGCTGGTCGCCCGCCTGCCGCTGCCGCAGTACATCATCGAGTACGGCGAGGTCCTCGCCGCGGCGGGCCGCGACCCCTCCCCGCAGTGGAGGCTGCTGGAGGCCCAGCGCGCGCTCATGGACGCCGCTGCCGTGAAGGACGACCTGACGTGGGCCGAGTTCGAGGCCGACCACGGCTCACCTGCCAAGGCGGTGGCCTATGCCCGCGCCGAGTACGCCCGTCACCCCAACCTGTCGGCCGCCGACGCCCTGGCGTGGGCGCTCCACCGGGCGGGACGCGACCGCGAGGCCCTGCCGTACGCCGTCAAGGCCACCTCGACCGGCTGGCGTAACGCGCTCGTGCTCCGGCACCGCGCCGCCATCGAGCGCGCGCTCGGCGACACCGCCACGGCCGCCCGCACCACCGCCCGCGCAGAGGCGGCCAACCCCACGTTCGTGCCCGCCCTTCCCGCCCTCGCGAGGTTCTCATGAAACGGTACGGCCGCGCGGCCGGCCTGTGCGCCGCTCTGGCGCTGGCGTCCGCGCTGATGGTGACGACCGCGCAGCCTGTGGCCGCCGAGGGCGGCAGGCTCGCCCACCCGCTCGGCAACTTCACCGTCAACCACTACGACGGCCTGAAGGTGCTGCCCGACCGGATCGAGAACCTCGCGATCGTGGACAGCGCCGAACTGCCGACGCTGCAGGCCAAGCCGTCGGTCGACACCGACGGGAACGGCGCGGTCTCGGACGCGGAGCGCGACACGCACGCCGCGGCGCAGTGCGCCGCACTCGCCTCGGCTCAGCGGCTCACCGTGAACGGCGCGGCCAGGCCGTGGCGGGTCACCGAGGCGGGATTCGGCTACACGCCCGGCCAGGGTGGGCTGTGGACCAGCCGCCTGACCTGCCGGCTGAGAGCGGACGGCGAGCCGGGGACCGTCGGGTTCAGCAACGGCTTCCTCACCGACCGCATCGGCTGGCGGGAGATCACCGCGGTGGCCGAAGGCGTCCGGCTGGCCCGTTCGACGGTGCCCGCCGCCAGCGTCAGCCAGGAGCTGCGCCGCTACCCCGACGACCTGCTGTCCAGCCCGCTCGACCAGCGCACCGCCGACCTGTCCGTCGTCAGGGGCGCGGGAGCGGGCTCGGGTACCGCCACGCCCGTCCTGCCTCTTCCCGCCGGAGGCCCGATCGGCGACGCGCTCGCGACGCTCGACCGCACCTTCACCGGGCTGGTGGGCGCCGAGTCGCTCACACTGCCGCTGGGGGTGCTCGCGGTGCTGCTGGCCGCCGTCCTCGGAGCGGGGCACGCGCTGATCCCCGGGCACGGCAAGACCGTCATGGCCGCCTACCTGGCAGGGCGCAGGGGCCGGCCGAGGGACGCGCTGCTCGTCGGCGCGACGGTGACCGCGACCCACACGGCCGGTGTGCTGGTGGTGGGGCTGCTGCTGACCGTGTTCTCGAGTCTCGCGGGTGAGACGGTGCTGGCCTGGCTGGGTACGGCGGGCGGCCTGCTGATCACCGCCATCGGAGCGGGGCTGGCCCGTTCGGCATGGAGGTCGGCTGCTACGGGCACCGCCGCCACCGCCTTCCACGGGCACGGACACGGACACGGACACGGACACGGACACGGACACGGACATGGGCACGGGCACGGGCCTGGGCACGGGCACGGGCACGGGCCCGAGGATGGGCATGGCCATGGGGACGGCCGCGGGGACGGGCACGAGCAGGGGCACGGGCGCCTGGAGGCGTCCGCGACGGCGACCCTTCTGAAGGAGCGGCCGCAACAGGACTCCGCCTTCACCCCCGGCTCACGGGCCCCCGGCCGTCGCGGCCTCATCGGTCTCGGCGTCGCGGGAGGTCTGGTCCCCAGCCCGTCCGCGCTGGTCGTGCTGCTGGGCGCGATCGCGCTGGGCCGCACGTGGTTCGGCGTCGCCCTCGTCCTCGCCTACGGCCTCGGCATGGCTGCCACGCTGACCGCCACCGGCCTCCTGCTGGTCAAGCTGGCCGCCCGCCTCGACCGGCTCGCGCACGCGGGGCGGGCCCTGCCGGCCCGGCTGTCGGCCCTCGCCCCCGGGGCCACCGCGCTCCTCGTGGTGCTGCTCGGTCTGGGCCTCACCCTGAGAAGTCTCGGCGACCTCCTCTGAACCCACCTTTCGGAGCGGCCCCGAAGCCCGCCGCTCTGAGCCGCCCTGGGCTCACCGTCCAGACCGGCCCCGAAGCCCTCCGTTCGGACCGGCCCCGAAGCCCGCTGTTCGGGCCGCCCCGGAGCCCGCCCTCCCCTTGAGACCGCCCCGGACCACGGCCCCGGTCCGCGGTGAGAGGGCCGGTGGGGTCGTGGGCCCCGGGGTGCAGGGGCCGGAGAGCGCGTGGGTGGGCACGGGGGCATTGACAGCCGGCCCGTGCGCGCTGGAGCGTGATGCACGCGGGCCACGAGTCATCGCATCGCACCCGTCCACGAGCCGAGCGGCTGCGAATGACCAGTATGCGGATGGTGACGGGAGGGCACATGCGGTCGGAGCCGGAGTCGGAACGGGACCGGTCGGGCGACGGCCGAAGTCCCGGGTTGGAGGAACTGCTGGGCCGGGTGGCCCGCGGCGACCGTTCCTCGTTCGAGCAGGTCTACGAGCTGGTGGCGGCACGAGTCTTCGGCATGGTGGTCCGCGTTCTGCGCGATCGGGCGCAGAGCGAGGAGGTCGCGCAGGAGGTCCTCGTGGAGGTGTGGCGCAACGCCGCCCGCTACGAGCCCGGTCGCGGTTCGGCCATGGCCTGGATCATGACGATCGCCCATCGCCGCGCCATCGACAGGGTTCGCTCGGCCAGCGCGGTCACCGAGCGCGAGGACAGGGTCGCGCGCATGGACGTGCGCAGGCCCTTCGACGAGGTCGCCGAGTCGGTGGAGAACAGCCTGGAGCGTGAACGGCTGCGCAGGTGCCTGACGGGATTGACGGAGCTGCAACGGGAGTCGGTGACGTTCGCCTACTTCGGCGGTTACTCCTACCGTGAGGTCGCCGAGCTGCTCAAGGTTCCGCTCGGCACCGTGAAGGCCCGCATGCGCGACGGCCTCATCCGGTTGCGCGATTGCCTGGGAGTGGAGCGATGAACGGCGGGCAGGACGTGCACATGCTGGCGGGCGCCTACGCGCTGGACGCCATCGACGACGAGTTGGAGCGCAGGCGCTTCGAGGCGCACCTCGACGGGTGCGGCGACTGCGCGCAGGAGGTCAGAGGGCTCGCCGAGACGACCGCCCGCCTCGGCCAGGCGATGGCCCAGACGCCACCGCCCGAGCTGAGGAGCCGGGTGATGGCCGAGATCGGCCAGGTGCGGCAGCTTCCTCCGGTCGTGGCGCGGCCGGGATCCCGCCACAGGTTCGCCCGGCGGAGGGTGGACGGACGGGTCGCCAAGGCGGTCGCCGCTGTGGGAGTGGCCGCGGCGGTCGCGCTGGGCGCGCTCGCCTACCAGGCCAGGACCGAGCTGGACGATCTGCGCGCGGCCAACAGGCAGGTGGAGGCGGTTCTGGCCGCGCCCGACGCGCGGCGGGCGAGCGTCAAGGAAGGGCAGGGCGTCGAAGGCACCGTGGTGCTCTCCCGCTCGACGGGGCGGATGGTGTTCATCGCCTCGGGTCTCGAGCCGCTTCCCGGTGACAAGACCTACCAGCTCTGGCAGCTCTCGCCTGGGCAGGCGCATCCGGCCGGGTTGCTGCGACCGGATGACAGCGGCTACACGGCGCCGACGCTGGCCGTACCGGTGTCGGGGGCGACGTCGGTCGGGCTGACCGTCGAGCCGGCGGGCGGCTCGGCCGCCCCGACCACGACTCCGCTGCTGGTGATGGACATCCCGGCCGCCTGACCTGGATGCCTGTCACCGCTCCGCATCGGTGGCAGGCCGATGGGCGAGGTAGGCCGAGGTCAGCGACGTGTGGTCACCGTCGAAGATCGCGATCGTGCCCGCGCGGGGCGCCAGCCCCGTGCCGCACCCGATCTCCAGCACGGTGGCCGTGGGCGCCAGCGCCCTCCAGCGGATGGCGCTGGTACCAGCTCGGACCGAACAGCCGGATCTCGTCGACCCCGCCGATCAGCGCCGTGAAGTGGGGCTGCTCACTGCGCGGACCTACCCGGGGCCCCGCCTGCCTCGCGGGGTCTTCCCGGCCCGCTCAGTCGAGGGCGACCGCGGACACCTTGGTGTGGATCTCGGACACCAGGAACAGCCGCTGCCCGCCGAGCCTGAACAGCGAGGTGTGGGCCAGCCCGATGAGGTCGCGCGAGTAAGCGGGCCCCATGGCGCCACCCGATCCGTCGGAGAGCTTCAGCCGGTACGGCTGGGGCGGCTCCTCGTAGGTTCCGTCCCGCATGACCACGACGGTCTCGCGGTCGATCGCGACGGGGATCGCGGTCGCCTCCTCGCCCAGGCTCCTGCTCCAGAGCAACTCGGCCTTCGGGAGGTCGATCGCCACGACGGCGTTGCTGGAGCGGTAGTCGTTGACCCTGCGCTCCTTCGTGATCGTCACCATGGTGCGGCCGGTGACGAGCGTCCTGAACCGGCCGCGATCGGTGCCGGTGAGACCCACGGCGGACATGTCGAGCGTGCCGTACTCGCCGGTCTGCGGGATCGTCGTGACCCGCTTCCCGTCCTTGCCGAGGACCAGGTAGCGCGGCTCGCCCATGACGGCGGCCAGCACGACGGGTTCGGCCGCGACCAGCCAGGTGGCCACGCCCGAGTCGCGGCCCACCTGCTCGGCGGTCAGGTCGGTCCGCCAGCGCCTGGCGCCGGTCGAGGCGTTCACGCCGAGCACCGCCACGGGGTAGGCCCTGTCACACGAGGCGAGCATGACGGCGCCGTCGGGCGCGGCCAGCACGTCGGTGAAGGCGCAGGAGCCACCGTCGCCCTTGCCGCGCGTGTCCTTGGTCTCCCAGCGTTTGGCGCCGTCCGCCAGGTCGTATCCGACGGCGCTGGAGCCGTATGCGACGACGACGGCCCGTCCCACGATCGCGAGTGAGGTCCGGTCGGGCGGGGACAGGCCGCCTCTGCGCAGTGAGCGGTAGTTGCCGGTGTCCCTGAGGTCGGCGCTCCACAACCGCGTGCCGGTGGCGAGGTCGACGAGCGTGATCGCCGTGCAGTCCACGTGCGTCATGCCCTGAACCACCTCCGATGCCCTAATGGAGCCGTAGGCCAGGACCGCCGTGCCGTTCTGGGACTCCTGGCCGACGCCGCAGAACTTCCCGCCGTCGGGAGGCGGCAGCTTCCAGCGCGGCTTGCCTGTTACGGCGGCGCGGGCGACCACGCCGGCGGCGTCCGCGCGGACGAGGAGTCCGGCGGCGAGCCACGAACCGAACGATCCCGCGTGTCCCCCACGATCCCTGGCGGTGGCGGCCACCGCCCACGCCTGCTTGCCGGTCAGTTCGGCTCGCACGCTCGGGGAGGCCTGCGCCGCCGGCTCGTCGCGGGAGCCGCCGTCGGCCGGGGAGCCGGCGCCGCCGTCCCACGGGCGTGCGAGGACGACGACGGCTCCCGCCACCACGACCGCCAGGAGCACGACGCCGGCCAGGGCGGGAACGAGCCCGCCCCTGCCTCGGCGGGGCCCCTGCGGAGGTCGCGGATACGGAGGTCGCGGGTATGGAGGCTGTCGGTACGGCGGTCGCCGATCCCCCTGATGCACAGCAGTCACCTTAGTAACGGGACCGAGACAATGGGCTCAAGCGGGACCTCTTCCGCGAGCCGACCAGCGGAGGCGCGGCGTCCCGTGCCCACCACCCAATACGGCTCGGCCGGCCGGCTGCCATGTGCGCTCGGCCGCCGCCGCGTCTACGGAGGGCAGGCGGTGGAGGGTGGCCGGCCGTCCTCGACTGTCGCGATGGGGTCGCCGGCGAGATGGCGCAGCGCGTCCCTCAGCACGGTGCGCGCGGTGTCGTCGAGCCCGGCCAGCAGCCGGTCCTCGATCGCCTGGATGGCGGCCCGAGCGGCCTGGAGCGCGTCGTTTCCCGTGGGGGTGACCTCGATGATGCGCGCCCGGCGGTCGGCCGGGTCGGGGCGGCGCTGGACCAGGCCGGCGCCTTCGAGCTCGTCCAGGATGACGACCAGCTTGCTCTTGTCGACCGATATGGCCTGAGCGAGGGCGAGCTGGGTGGGGGCGGGAGCCTCGACGACCGCCATCAGCACCGTGTAGCCCCACAGGCTCATCCCGTGCTCGACCACGGCCGCGGCCTCCGCCGTGGCCAGCCCCTGCTTGAGCCGGGCGAAAAGCCAGTGGAGGTCATCGTGCAACGAGCCGGCGGTCATGGCCCTCATAGTAGCAAGAACAAATCTTCTTGACTTGAAACCATCTTGTTCTATATTGATTTCAATCTCAGATCATCTGAAGCGAGGAGTAATTTTCGATGGACACTGATCTCAACGGCCGCGTGGTCATGGTCACCGGCGCGTCGAGCGGGATCGGCGCCGCCACCGCCCGCGCCTACGGGCGAGAGGGCGCCCGAGTGGCGATCACCTACCGATCCGGGAGGGACAGGGCCGAGAAGGTCGCGGCGGACGTCGAGGCGGCGGGCGGGCAGGCCCACGTCGTCCCCCTCGACCTGGACGATCCCCCGAGCATCGATCGGGCCGTCGCGGACGTCATCGAACACTGGGGCGGCATCGACGTCCTGGTGGCCAATGCCGTCCAATGGGGCGGTGACGGGCCGCCTGACCCGTCCACCAGGTTCGAGGACGTCCCGGTGGCGGCATGGGAGTCGATGACCCGGGCCAACCTGGTCGGGACCGCGGCCTCGGTGCGCGCGGTCCTGCCCGGCATGCGCGCGAAGGAGTGGGGCCGCATCGTGCTGATCTCCTCGGGCGTCGCCGAGGAAGGCCTGCCGGGACCAGGCCCCTACGGCACCGCCAAGGCGGGACTGTACGGGCTCGCCCGCGGCCTCGCGTGGAACGCCGGCAGGGACGGGATCCTGGTCAACGTCGTGGCGCCGGGCCTGACCCTGACCGAGAGCCGCCCCGGCATCCCGCAGGCCGTCCTCGACACGCTCGCCGCCGCCACCCCGAGCCGCAGGCTGTCCGACCCCGACGACGTGGCCAGGCTGATCGTCTTCCTGGGGTCGGGGGCCAACGGCAACCTCACCGGCGAGCTGGTCCGCGAAGGATCCTCAGCGGCCCGCGCGCCCCACATCGGCGGCTGACCCGACGCGCCCACCACCGGCCCGGCGGGCGACGTCCCCCGCCGCGAAGACTCTCGGAGCGGCCGCCGGGCACGGGTCGACGCTCACCCTCATGACGGGCTCCCCCTTCACCAGGCGACCGGCAGCGCGTGCGCGCCGTAGACGGCCATGTCCGTGCGCAGCGGGATCTCCTCGCCGTCCGCCGCGAGACGCAGGCCGGGGAAGCGGCGCAGCAGGGCGGGGTAGGCGAGACGCATCTCGATCCTGGCCAGCTGCCGGCCCAGGCACTGGTGGATGCCGTGGCCGAACGCGAGGTGTCCCGGGCCTGTTCTCCGGGTCGAAGGACTCCGAGCCGGCGATGCGGCTCACCCCCGTCCGCAGCAGGCTGGTCGCGGCGGTCCCCGCCCTGCGGGCGCGGTGAACGGGCTCCAGATGCTCGACACGTCGGCGCCCGCCGGGTCGCGACCTCGGGGACACAATTCCTTACAGCGTAATGTATTCTCTTCCTCGGGAACGGCTTACGCCGTATAGAGATCATGGAGAGGACGAGCACATGCCATCCGCGACCCTTCACGACGGATCCACGATCGAGATGGAGATCCACGGCGCAGGACCGACCCTCCTCCTGCCGGTCAACCCCGCGCCGGCGGAGGAAGGCCCCCAGGCCGAGGAGATGCGCAAGTGGGGCGCCGACCCCTCTCTCGGCCACTCCCTCATCACCGGGCTGAGCGACGCGTTCCGCGTCGTGGCCTTCGACTACGAAGGGCACGTCCTGAGCGTGCCGAAACCCGACACGCTCACCCCCGACAACATCGCGGCGGATGTGCTCGCCATCGCCGACGCGGCGGGCGCCGACCGCTTCGCCTACTACGGGTACTCGTGGCTGGCCGTGCTCGGCATCCAGCTCGCGATCCGCACCGATCGCCTCACGGCGCTCGTCCTCGGCGGCTACCCGCCCGTCGACGGGCCCTACGGCGACATGCTCAAGGTGACCACCGCCGCCCACCGGATGGCCGTCGACAAGCCGGAACCGGCGTCCACCAAGGGGGAGCCGGGCGACTGGTCGAGCGTCACGGTGTCGATGTCGCACGACCAGACCCGCCAGTTCATGACGCTCTACCTGGCGCTGCGGGACTTCGACGACCGGGCCGCCCAGGACCGGATCACCTGCCCCAGGCTGTGCTTCGCCGGGTCGGCCGACACGATCGTGTACGGGCCCGAATGGGGGGACGCGCGCGTGGACATCGCCGGGCCCGTCCTCGCCGGGCGGGCCGAGCTCCAGCGGCTCGGCTGGCAGGTGCGCGTCCTCGACGGGCTCGACCACATGCAGGCCATGCAGGCGGGCCAGGTCCTTCCCGTCATCAGGCCGTGGCTGGCCGCCGAGCTCTCGTCAGTCGCGGGCTGACACCACGCGCCCCTGGCCGGAGGACCCGGGCGCGACCTGGTCGCGCCCGGGTTCGGCGAGGAGGGCCGTCGTCGGGAGGCGGGCCTCCACCAGGGTGCCGCCGCCTCGACGGGAGGTGATGACGCAGGAGCCGCCGAGCTCCGCCGCGCGCTCGCGCATCGACGACGTGCCGACGCCCGCCCTGCCGTCAGGACGCAGGCCCACGCCGTCGTCCTCGACGCCGACCACGAACTGCGCCGCCTCGCGGACCAGGGCGATCCTCACCGTGGAAGCCCCCGCGTGCCGCCGCACGTTCGTGACCGCCTCCTGCGTGATCCGGTACGCGGCCACCTCGACGGCCGCCGGCAGGTCGCCGAGCTCGCCGTCCACCGTCACCTCGACGGCCGTCCCCGCCTCGCCGATCGTGGCCAGCGTCGCCTCCGCGAGCTGCCGCACCGCCTCCGCCAGGCCGAGGTCGTCGAGCGCGGGCGGCCTCAGGCCGTACACCAGCTCGCGGATGTCGCCCGTGACCGCCTCCATCCCGGAATGCAGGTCCTTGAGCAGGTCGTCCGCGGTGCCGGGGGCGCGCTTGATGCTGATGCGGGCGATGTTGATCGTCATGGCCATCGCGCCCAGCGTCTGTCCGAGCCCGTCGTGCAGGTCGCGGCGCAGCCGCCGGCGTTCCTCCTCGCGGGCGGCTAGGATGCGCTCCCTCGAGCGCTGCAGATCGGCGGCCACGCGCGTGGCGTGCGCCACGTCGGCGACGTACGGCAGCAGCGTCGCGATGACCCGCTCGTCGTGCGCGGCGGCGAACCTGCGCGCCCCCGGGCGGCCGATGAGCAGGTGGCCGACCGGCTCGCCGTGCCAGACCAGGGAGATCTCGCGCGGTGCGGGGCCGGTGTCGCCGCTCTGGACGGACAGGCCGCCGGTCACCCGTACGGCCGCGCCGTCCACCGCCAGCCCGTCGCGCACGACCTCGACCACCACGCCCAGCGCCTCGGCAGGATCGGCCCGCCTGACCTCGTGCGTGAGCCGTTCGGCCAGGAGCCGGGGGTCGCCGACGGGACCGTACATCAGCCGGTCCACCGCCCGTTGCAGGGCGCGGCGCATCGGCTGGAAGAACGCTCCTGAGAACAGCGCCGCGGCGAGCCCCGCGACCTGGTGGTACTCGGCGACCAGCAGGCTCGACACGGCGCCCACGCCGAAGTAGACGCCGCTGACCGCCGCGATGAGACCCGCGGCCACGAAGGCGCGGCTGATGACGGTGTCGATGCCGAACAGCCGGTATCGCAGCACCGACGCCATGACGGCGACGGGGATCAGCCCGGTCCAGACGACGGCCGGCGCCCAGTAGTCGTCGCCGAGCAGCAGGAAGACTATGTAGATCGCGAACGCGACGAGCGGCCAGGCGATCTGGCGCCGGGTCGCGGGGTCGCCCCTGCGAAAGCGGGTGACGAGCGCGAGCAGTGCCACGACGACGCACACCTCCATGGCGAGGTAGGCCGCCTCGTAGAGCTGGGCGTGGACCGGCGCGAGCGCCTCGATCTTCAACGGGTTGGGGATGACCGTGGGACGCGGCAGCGCGGCGGGAGGGGGCTTGGGCCGGACGGCGAGGAGGAAGGCGAGCGTGGCGAACACGACCGTGCTCACCACGAGATGCACCCTCCACCGGGGCGAGGGCAGCCTGCCGTCCGGCGAGAGCAGCGGCACCAGCATCGCGAGTGTCCCGCCGCCCAGCGCCCACGCGGTGGTCGAGACGATGCGCAGCACGCCCGCCGCGTCCAGCGATCCCGCGCCCGCCGCGTGGAACATCAGCATCGCGGTGGCGACGCTGATCGCGGCGGCGAAGCCACCTGCGCACATGAGCCAGCCGACGACGAGCCGCGGCCGCCGCGACACCACGAAGGCGCCGACGAGAGGGAACGCGAGCCCGGCCGTGTGGTCGGGCGTGGCGGGGACGTTGGGCCGCCATGCCGCGGGCAGCCGCGCCTGGATCAGGAACGCCGCCACCACGGCGAACAGGGACATGACCGCGACACTCCACGCGACGACGCGCGTCCACGCAGCTCCCCGACCTTCCACCCGGGGATTATGTCCGGAATGAGGCGGCGCCCGCCAGCCAGGGCGCGCCACCGCTTCCGGACGGCGCGAGCGCCCAGGTCAGTCCCTCCCCTGCCAGGTCGTCACGCAGGCCTCGTTGCCCTCAGCGTCGGCCAGGACCCAGAAGGCGGGCGCCGCTGTGTCGGACAGCAGCACGCCGCCGGCCGCCAGCGCGGCCTTGATGCGGAGTGGGGCCTCGTCGTGCGGGACCGAAATGTCGAAGTGGATCCTGTTGCGCTGCGGCCGAGGCGCGTCCATCTGCTGGAACCAGATCGCGGGTCCCTGTCCGACGGGGTCGACGAGGGGATCCTCGGGCCCTGACGCGCCCGCCTCGTCGGTGTAGCCCATCACGGCCTTCCAGAACGGGCGGATCCCGGCGATGTCGAGGGCGTCGATCGCGATCTCGACGATCTGCACCGACCGCGGGCCCTGGTCGCCGATCTCGGCGTCGGCGCGCAGCCCCAGCTCGCTCACGGCCGCGGAGATCCGGCGGGCGAGCTCGACCTCCAGCGGCGTCACCCAGCCCGTGGCGAGGGACTGGAGCGTGAGGACCACCCGATCCGCGCGCACGTCCATCCACAGGCTTCCGTCGCCGTCACCGCCCGCCATGGCCGCAGCGCGGGCCGCGACCTCGGCCGCCTGCGCCAGCGACCTCACGGGCACCGACGTGCGCGCGGCTCCCAGCACGAAGCGCCAGCCCGAGCCGCCGATCGCGTCCGAGATCTCCCGCCTGCTCAGTCTCAGTGTCATGCCGACATGATCCCAGCGGCTCAGGCGCCGGCGACCTCGTCGTAGGTGAGCCGGGACTTCGCCACGTACTCGCGGTGCTCCTCGGCCCACCTGATGAGCGAGCTGACCTCGACCGACAGCGTCGCGCCCGCGGGCGTCAGCTCGTAGTCCACCCTCGGTGGGGACGTCGGCGTCACGGTCCTGGCCACCAGCCCGTCTCGCTCCAGGCTTCTCAGCGTCAGGGTCAGCATCCGCTGGGAGATCCCCTCGACGGCCCGCCGTAGCTCGGAGTAGCGCCGGGGCCCGGTGCCGAGCAGCGCCATGACCAGCACGCTCCACTTGTCGCCGACCCTGTCGAGGACGTCGCGCAGCTCGCAGGTCGCGGGCAGGTCGCGCACATCGATGTGCGTAGGGCTGGGCAATGTGCCGTCTTCCGTCATCCCGGCATTGTGCAACAGACTCAAGGCACGCACAAGAAGTAACCAACGCACAGAAGGTAAGGATGGATCGGATATGAGAGCGGTAGCGTTCCACGACTTCGGCGCCACCCCCACGAGCGTCGAGCTGCCCGTGCCCCAGCCCGCGGCCGGCGAGGTGCTCGTTCAGGTCACGGCCTCCTCCGTCAACGGGTTCGACCTGGCCGCACTGGGCGGCTACCTCAAGGGGGTGTACGAGTACGAGTTCCCCGTGGTGATCGGCAAGGACTTCGCCGGCAGGGTGGCGGCGACGGGCGAAGGAGTGACAGGACTGGCCGTCGGCGACGAGGTGTTCGGCGTCGTCCTGCGACCCACGCTCGGGCAGGGCGGCTTCGCCGAGTACGTGGCGGTGACCGCGGACCACGGCATCGCGCCCATCCCCGACGGGCTCGACCACGCCCGGGCGGGGGCGCTCGGGCTGGCGGGCACCGCGGCGCTCAACGCGGTCGACGCGGTGGCTCCGCTCGCGGGGGAGACGGCGCTCATCTCGGGCGCGACCGGCGGCGTCGGCGCGTTCGCGATCCAGTTGGCCGCCGCCCGCGGCGCCACCGTCATCGCCACCGCCGCCCCCGGCGAGCAGACCGCGTTCGTGACAGCGCTCGGTGCCCGCCACGCCGTCGACCCCGCCGACCTGGCCACGCGGGTGCGCGACCTCGCGCCTGACGGCGTGGCCGCCGCGCTGCATCTCGCAGGGGACGGCGACGCGGTCGCGGGACTGCTCGCCCCAGGTGGCCGGTTCGTCTCCACCATGCACCACGTCCCCGACACGACCGAGCTCGGCATCACGGCGAGCACGGTCATGGCCGCCCCGGACAGGGCGACGCTCGGCAGGCTCGCCGCCGACGTGGTCGCGGGCCGCCTCCGCGTCCCCGTCGCCAGGGTCTACCCCCTGGAGGAGAGCGGGCGCGCCATCGCCGACTTCACCGGCGGGACGCTGGGCAAGCTCGGCATCACCATCTAAATGACCGCATTCGTCCGAGCATGACCAGGTACGGGAGCTATTTGACCGGTATTTATCGATCACGTGATTGGCCGCGCAGATGCCAGATCCTAATGTCACGTGTATGACGTCAGGAAGAGGTGGTGAGCGGGAGCGCATTCTCCAGGCCGCGACCAGGCTCTTCGCCGCGCTCGGCTACGACGCGACCGAGATCGTCCAGATCGCGGAGGCGGCGGGACTGAGCACGAAGGCCGTGAGCTCGCAGTTCGGCGCCAAGCGGGATCTCTACCTCGCGGTCATGGAACGCGCCCACGCCTCACACGCGGCCGTCGTGGAAGAACGGGTCAAGGCCCTGCAGGCCGCCCCGCCCGCGGAGAAGGTGGCCGCGGTGCACCGGTTCATCGACGCCTACATCGACTTCGCCGCCGAGCATCCCGAGGTGCCCGCTCTCTGGATGCACCGGTGGCTGGCCGACGCCAGCGACGCAGGCAACCTCGAGGCGGAGTACGTGCAGCCGCTGGCCGAGTTCGCCATCGAGAACATCATCCCCGCCACGGAGGCGGAGGACGCCGACGTGCACTACACGATCAACACGCTTGTCTGGTGCGTGCACGGATTCGTTCTCAGCGGGGTGTTCGACGCGGCCGGGCGGCGGCGGGGCGCCGACGACCCGCGCGCGATGCGGCGCTTCCGCGCTCACATGCACCAGATGATCCACCGCACTCTCGGCCTGCCGGGGTCCCCTCCCCCGGCCCGCTGAGGATCCCGCCGTCCGTTGAGGATCCCTCTGCCCGTTGAGGATCTCGGCGTCACTTGAGGATCTCGGCGTCACTTGAGGATCTCGGCGTCACTTGAGGATCTCGGCGAAGGCCTCGACGAACGGGCGCTGCTCCTGGCCGACGTGGTGCAGGTAGATCTCGTCGAACCCCTGCTCGCCGTACGAGTGCAGGAGTTCCGCGTGGCGGCCCACGTCGGCAGAGACGTGCACGACCTCGGCCACCTTCTCGGGCGGGACGTCCTCGGAGACGATGTCGAACAGCTCCACGCTGTCCAGGTCCCAGCAGACCGGCGGCGGGAAGACGTTCGAGCGCCACTGGTCGTGGGCCAGCGACAGCGCCTCCTGCTCGGTGGGAGCCCAGCTCAGATGAACCTGTACTCGCAGCGGGCCGCGCCCGCCCGCCTCCCTGTAGGCCCGTGCCACACCCGCCGCCTGGGGCCCGCCCACCGTGATCAGCCCGTCCGCCCATTCGGCGCACCAGCGCGCGGTCGGCTCGCTCACCGCCGCGCCGACGAGTGCGGGCGGGTCGGCGGGCAGCGTCCACAGCCTGGCCCTGTCCACCGTGACGAGCCCGTCATGAGTGACCTCCTCCCCCGCCAGCAGCGCCCTGATCACATCCACGCACTCGCGCAGCCGCGCGTTGCGCACCTGCTTGCGCGGCCACCGCTCACCGGTGATGTGCTCGTTGGACGCCTCGCCGCTCCCGAGCGCCGCCCAGAACCTGCCTGGATACATGGCGGCGAGAGTGGCGACGGCCTGTGCGATGATCGCCGGGTGGTAGCGCTGACCTGGGGCGTTGACCACGCCGAACGGCAACGACGTGCGCTCGAGCGCGGCGCCGAGCCAGGACCAGGCGAACCCCGACTCACCCTGCCGGGCGCTCCACGGCGAGAAGTGGTCCGACGACATTGCCGCACCGAAGCCGGCCTCCTCCGCGGCCGCGACCGCGTCGAGGAGCGCCCTGGGCGAGACCTGCTCGTGCGAGGCGTGGAATCCGTAGGTAGGCATGGAGCCCCTGCTACCCGATCACGTTCGCGGCGAACCTCATGGGCCGTTGGCCTCGCGCTCGTCGCCCTTCAAGGGGGATGCTGGGTAGATGGCCGCATCCTCACGTTCGTGACATGGGAGGCGTCATGAATACCAAGGAGTGGACCGTCAAGATCCTCATCAGCGAGGACGACGAGGACAAGCGCACCTCGGCCACGGCCGTGCTGTACGCGCCCGACAACCGACGGCACGAGAGCGTCGGCTACGCCCGCCGCAACCCCGACGACCGGCCCGTCCCCGAGATCGGCGACGAGCTGGCGGCGGGGCGCGCGCTGATGGACCTGGCCGACAAACTCCTCGGCGACGGCGCCGAGGACATCGCCGAACTCTCGGGCCCTGCCCGAGCCGTCTGACGTTCGCCCGGCGCAGCCTCGAGGCGGGCCCCACCACCTGGCCGCCCGCCTTGTCGGCCTGCCCCGGCGACAGGTCCGGGCGGTGAGGCTCAGGCCCGGATGGGCGCGCCGACCGCGTGCAGGTGCCTGAGCATCTCCCTGTACGACTCGATCAGCCCCGTCTCGTAGTACGGCACGTCGATCTCGGCGCAGTGCCGCCGGACGATCGCCTGGGCCAGGCGCAGGTGCGGCGTCGGCATGTTCGGGAACAGGTGGTGCTCGATCTGGTAGTTCAGGCCGCCCATCGCCACGTCGACGAACCGGCCGCCGCGCACGCCGCGGGTGGTCAGCACCTGCCTGCGCAGGTAGTCCAGCTTCTCCCCCGGCTTCAGCGTGGGCATGCCCTTGTGGCCTGGAGCGAACACCGATCCCATGTAGACGCCCCAGAGCCCCTGGTGCACGGCGAAGAAGAGCAGCGCCTTGAGCGGAGAGAGCACCAGGAACAGCGCGCCGAGGTAGCCGAAGACGTGCAGCATGAGCAGGGCGCCCTCGACGAGCCGGTGCTTCGTGTTCGGCCTGAACAGCGCCCGGAAACCGGAGACGTGCAGGTTCAGGCCTTCGAGCAGCAGCAACGGATAGAACAGGAACGCCTGGCGGCGGCCGACGAACCTGGCGACCCCCCGGCTCACCCTGGCCTGGTCCGTGGACCACACCAGGATGTCGGGAGAGACGTCGGGGTCCAGCTCCTCGTGGTTGGGGTTGGCGTGGTGCCTGGTGTGCTTGTCCATCCACCAGCCGTATCCCATGCCCACGAGGAGGTTGCCGGCGACCCACCCGGCCAACCGGCTCGGGCGTTCGGTGCGGAAGACCTGGCGGTGGGCGATGTCGTGCCCCAGCAGCGCCACCTGGGCGAACACGATCGCGAAGAAGGCGGCCACGAGGATCTGCCACCAGGAGTCTCCGAGCGCGACGAAGGCGGCCAGTCCGCCGGCGTACAGGCCGCTGACCGCGACCATCCTGGCCGCGTAGTAGCCGGGCCGCCGCCGCATCAGCCCCGCCGCCGTCACGCGCTGGAGGAGCCGGGCGTAGTCGCTGCCGGTCGCGGGCCTGGCAGTCTGGTCAATGGTCATAGGGGCGAGTCTGTAGAAGATCCCGCACCCGGAGAATGCCGCTGTCCCCCGCGTGGGCAGGGGGGCCAGCACTACCGGCAGAGGAAGGCGAGGGCGTCGCGGGCGAAGCGCCTGTCGGTGAACGTGGCGTTGTGACCGCGGTTCTCGTACACCACGAGCCGGGCACGGGGAATGCCGTCGACGGTCTCCCTGGCCAGCTCGAGCGGGTAGACCAGGTCCTTCGCCCCCTGGATCAGCAGCGTGGGGGCGCTGATCCCGCCCAGTCCGGCGCCCAGGTCGAACCCGTCTTCGGCGTGCAGGACGGCGACCGCGTCGGTGCGGTCACCACGCGCGCCGTCCGACAGCCACAGCAGGGGCCGCAGCAGGAGCCTGCCCAGCGGCGAGGTGGTGACGATGTCGGCCAGCGCCGGGCTGGGACGCCGTCCGTCCAGGGCACGTGTCATGTAGGCGCGCTGCGCCCGGCGGCCGAGGGGGCCGAGGGTGCGTGCCGTACCGCCGAGGACCAGGCGGTCGACCAGCGCCGGGTGGTCGGCGGCGAGCTGCAGCGCGATGGACCCGCCGGTGGAGATGGCCAGCACGGGCACGGGGCCCTCGAACGCGGCGGCGAACCGCTCGGCGTACACCTGCGCCAGCTCGGGCATCGTGATCGTGGCAGGCAGCCCCACGGGCCGGTTGACCAGGCGCACGTCGAAGCGGGCGGCGAACGGCCGCAGCATCCGCATGGCCGACCAGCGGGCGCTCCCGGTGATCTCACCGCCCCGAGGAGTGAACAACAGGACGGCCAGCGGCGGCGCGCTCATGAGGTCAGCCCTTCGGTCACGGCGTCGATGAGCCGGTCCATCACCGCGGGGTAGAGCTCCTTGTCCAGGTGGTCGGCGTGCAGCGGGGTGAGCAGCACCGCGCGGAGGACGCCCAGCAGCACTTCAGGGTCGCCGTCGAGGTGGTCGCGCAGGAAGTCCAGCAGGCCGCCCATCGGACCGCCGGCCGCCACCGCCATGCGCTCGGGGGTGAGCCTGGCGGCGACGGCGGCCATCTCCTCGGGGTGCGCCATGAGCCTGCGGTAGAGCGGGTTGGCGTCCAGCTCGGCGACGGTGGCCCGCAGGAAGCGGCGCAGCGCGTCGCGCGGGTCACCGCCGCCGAGCAGCGCCTCGTCGATGAGACGCCGTCTGACCTGCTCGTTCTGTCGGAGCGCGGCCTCGAAGTAGAGGTCCTCCTTGGAGGGGAAGAAGGCGTAGAGCGAGGTCTTCGCGATCCCGGCGGGAGCGGTCAGCTCCTCCAGCGAGGTCTTGCGCAGTCCCTGCGTGGCGAACAGACGCGTGGCGGTGTCGAGCAGGCGCTCGGTGATCCGCTCCCGTTCCTCTTCGGTGAAGGCGGCCGGCATGGCTATCTCCATATAAACGAAATGGTTTTTCGTTCATAGTAGTCCTACGCGTCCGGCCGCGGTCAGCCGAGCGGTGCTCGGGCGAACTCCCTCATGCCCTCCCCGAACCCGATGGCGGCGGTGAACCCCAGTTCCTTGCCCGCGAGGGACGGCGAGGCCACGATGTGGCGCACGTCGCCGAGCCGGTACTCCCCCGTCGTGACCGGCTCGGGCCCGCCCCGCTCGGCGGCCAGCGCCGCGGCCATCTCGCCCACGGTGTGCGGCTCGCCGCTGGCGACGTTGTAGGCGGCCAGCGTGCCGGGTCTGCCCGCGTCGAGCGCGGCCACGTTCGCTCTCGCCACGTCGCGTACGTGCACGAAGTCGCGGCGCTGCCCGCCGTCCTCGAAGACCCTCGGCGCCCTGCCCGCCTCCAGGGCGGAACGGAAGATCGCCGCCACTCCCGAGTACGGCGTGTCCCTCGGCATGCGCGGGCCGTACACGTTGTGATAGCGCAGCGCCACCGCCACGCCGCCGGTCTCCCTGGCCCAGTTGGCGGCCAGGTGCTCCTGGGCGAGCTTGGTCGTGGCGTAGGCGTTGCGCGGATCCATCGGCGCGTCCTCCCCGATCGACGCGGATGTGAGCGCCGCTCCGCATCGTGGGCAACGCGGCTCGAAGAAGCCCCGTACCAGGTCGTCCTCCGCGCGGGCGGCCGGACGGACCGCGCCGTGCTCGGCGCAGTCGTAGGCGCCCTCGCCGTACACCACCATCGACGAGGCGAGCACCAGCCTGCCGACACCGTGCCTCGCCATCGCGGCCAGGAGGACGGCGGTTCCGTACACGTTGACGGCGGCGTAGTCGGGCAGGTCGGCCACGTCGACGCCCAGCCCGACCTTGGCCGCCTGATGCACGACGACCTCCGCGCCGGGCATCAGCCTGTCCACGGCCGCACCGTCCCTGACGTCGGCGCCCGCCCGCAGGTCGAGGCCGGCCACCTCATGGCCGGCCTCGGTCAAGGCCTCGGCGACGTGACTTCCGATGAACCCGGCCGAGCCGGTGAGCAGTACCTTCACGCCGCCGAGACTAGGCCGATCCCTCTCTCCGGGGCAGTACCCGGCGAAAGACGTCAGCGGACGGTAAGGACCGGGCGGTACGGCGAGCGCCGAACCGCCCGGGTGGAGCTATCCGCAGTGCTCGAAGGGGCTGTCGTAGACGGACGAGCCCGCCTTGCCGCCCCACTTGACGCACTTGTCGGCCGCGCTGGCGCGCACCGGGCCCGCGTAGTACTCGAAGCTGCCGCTGTCGGTGACGCGTGCCTTGCCCTGCACCTCCAGGTAGGCGGTGGTGGCGGTGGGCGTGCCGAGCGAGGTCTTCTTGATCGTGGCGACGCAGTTGTTGCCGTTGCCCGAGTTGTACAGCAGGTAGACCGTGCCCGCCGTGCCCAGGGCCGCCGAGTCGATCACCTTGTAGCCGCTGCCGCACACCGACTCGGCGGTGTGCGGGTTGCCGCCGCCGCTTCCGCCGGTGACGTACTGCATGTACTTGGTCCAGTCCCAGTTCGGGCCAGGGTCGGTGTGGTCGGACTCGGGGACCTGGTTGTGCCCGACGATGTGGGTGCGGTCCTTGGGGATGCCGTACCGGTCGGCGATGTTGCGGGTCAGCGCCGCCGAGGCCCGGTACATCGAGTCGGTGAACCAGGAGGCGTTGTTGACGTAGCCCTCGTGCTCGATGCCCACCGAGCGCCTGTTGTAGGTGCCCGCGTGGAAGGCCCTGTCCTTCTCCCTGACCATCTGCGTGATGTCGCCGTCGGAGGAGCGGACGACGTAGTGCGCCGACGTGGGATTCGGCCTGGGACCGGTCTGGAACCAGGAGATCGTCCCGGCGTAGGAGCCCTGGGCCACGTGGATGACGATGCGGTCGATCACGTCGCTGGTGGGACGGTTGGAGACCGCGTAGTTGCTGCTGTGGGCGGGCACCCAGTGGGCCGACGGGTAGTCGACGGCCGCGGCGGCCAAGCTGCGGTTCAGGTCCTTGGCCTTGGCGTACGCGCCCCGGTCGGGCTGGACCGAGCGCGGCTGCACGGTGACGGTCTCGCCGTCGGGCGTGTCGGCGTCGACACCCTTGCCCAGCAGGTCGTAGACGGTGTCGGCGTACAGCCTGGCCACGTCGGGCGAGGCGGCGTTGCCGTACTTGGCCACCGCCGGGTACCACTTGGCCGCGTCCTTGCGTGCCGTGGCGTCCAGGCCGAGCTCGTCGGCGTAGGCGCGCAGGACGGCCGCGCCGCCGGCGATGTTGGCCGCGTCGTCGGCTTTCAGCGCGGAGGCGGGCTGGTTCGTCAGCGTGGCCGCCCGCTCCAGCGTGTGGACGGTGGGGTTGCTGACCAGGTGCATCACGCCGTAGCCGCCGCTCGCGCTGGGCTCGCCCTTGTGCCCGTCGAGGTGGGTCTCGGCGTAGGCGAGGGTGACCAGCAGGTCGCGCGGGACCTCGTAGGTCGTGGCCGCGCGGGCGAACGCGTCGGTCATGGGATCGGCGGCGACGGCGTTCGCCGGCTGTCCCATCAGGAGGGAAAGGGGGATGAGCGAGCCGGTCAGCAGGGCAGCCGAACGGCGGAGTCGAGCCTTCACAGGTTCTCCTCGGAGGATGGGGGGTCGATCGACGAAGCCGGCTCCCGCGCGGGGAGCCGGTGCTCGCGCGTCAACTGCCGCAGTGCTCGAAGGGGCTGTCGTAGACGGCCGAGCCGACCTTGCCGCCCCACTTGACGCACTTGCCGGGGGCGCTGCCGCGCACGGGGCCGGCGAAGTAGGCGAAGTTGCCGGTGTCGGCGGCGCGGGCCTTGCCCTGCACTTCGAGGTACGCGCTGACGGCGGTGGCCTGGCCCAGCGAGGTCTTCTTGATCGTGGCGACGCAGTTGCTGCCGTTGCCCGAGTTGTACAGCAGGTAGACGGTGCCGGCGGTGCCCAGGGCGGCCGAGTCGACGACCTTGTAGCCGCTGCCGCAGACGGACTGCGCGGTGTGCGGGTTGGTGCTGCCGCCGCCCCCTCCGCCGCCGCACTTGTTCTTCGACGTGAGGGTCTGCACGCCGGCCTGGTAGTTGAAGGTGGACCCGTTGAAGACGGCCTTGCGGATGTTTCCGGGGTAGCCGGTGCCCTGGCGCACCTCATAGTGCAGGTGCGGCGAGATGTTGTTGCCGGGCCTGCTGGTGTTGCCCACCGTGCCGATCTTCTGGCCCTGGGCGACGTGGGCGCCCGCGCTGACGGAGCGGTTGGTCAGGTGCGCGTAGAAGGTCTGCCAGCCGCCACCGTGGTCGATCTTGACCAGGTTGCCGAAACCGTTGAGGGACCCCTGGTGGGAGGAGATGACGACGGTGCCCGCCGCGGCGGCGACGACGGTGTCACCGCGGTCGGCGTCGGGCGTGCTGCCCCTGTTGAAGTCGATCTCGTAGGCCCTGTGCGCGCTGCTGCCGACGTTCTTGCCGGTCCAGGTCTGGCCGCAGGGGAAGGGGAGCTGGAAGTTGGTCGACGCCATGAGGGTCACCGACCGCTCGGTCACGTTGACCTCGTTCGGCGGGTCGTTGTTCTCGTCGGGCGTGGCGGTCGGGGCGGGCGTGGGGGTCTGCGTGGAGGTGGGGCTCGGCGAGGGGCTGGCCGGTGGGTTCGCGGCGGCCGCGGCCGTCGCGCCGGTGAGCCCGAGGATGCCGGGTAACAGGACACATCCA
Organism: Nonomuraea mangrovi; assembly: GCF_042681425.1. NCBI lineage: Bacteria > Bacillati > Actinomycetota > Actinomycetes > Streptosporangiales > Streptosporangiaceae > Nonomuraea > Nonomuraea mangrovi. The sequence continues at coordinate 173,281 of NZ_JBHUFV010000007.1, forward strand.
GCAGTGATCATCAGCTTGAGTCTCACGTTGATCCTTTCTGGATGCCGGTGGGCGTGCGGCCCCGCCGGCATGGAAGAGGTCGGCCGTCGCACCGCGCATGAGGTGCGGATTTCCGGCCATTCACCCGCCGATGCGCGTCGCACATCGTGCGGAGGAGCCCGTCACGGATGTCTCACCGTTCAGGGTGGCGTTGGCTCCTGAGCTGAAGTGGTGATCAGCTTGCCACGCCCTCACCAGAAAAGGGGAGATATCAGGCCAATTTGCTTACCGAAGAGGCGAATACGAGCATTCGGACCCGCTCCTGCCTGCGGAGACGCAAGATTTTTCGTCTGGGCGCCGTGCCCTGGCCTCGGGCATGCCGGAGCGGGCCTCCGCGCCGGTCGTGAGCGCGCGGCGCGAAGGCCCGGATACGGCGGGCGGTCAGCCCGCGAGCAGCTTGTCCGCCGGGATGATCTGGCGCGGAATGCTCGGGCTCGACCAGCGCAGTTCGGCGATGGCGTCGTAGCCCTTGTCGTAGAACTCCATCGTGATGTCGTGCGCACCCGCGCTCAGCGCGATCTGTCCGGTGTCGTCACGCTTGGAGTGGTCGGTCCAGTTGTCGACGAGCAGCGTGCCGTCCACCCACAGCCGCACGCCGTCGTCGCTGGTGGTGATGAAGGTGTAGGTCTCCGCCCTGTCGGCGACGACCCTGCCCGTCCAGCGCGCGCTGAAGGTGTCGGGCGCGATGGCAGGATCAGGGCCGCCCGAGCCCCAGTCGAAGTTCACGGTGGCGTCGATCCTGGTCACCTTGGGTCCGGTGAGGTCGAGGTTGTCGAAGTAGGTCGCCGACAGCCCCTGCTGGTCGATCACCAGGGTGGTCACCGATCCCGGGGGCAGCGTCACGGTGGACTTTCCTGCCGCGATGGCCGCGGTCCCGGCCTTGTGCGGGACCCAGGCGTCCGACGTGCTCCGCCAGATCGCCGCGGTGCCCGCGGTCACCCCGGTGAGCGCGAGGGCCGCCTCGACGGGCTCGGTGCCGACGTTGACCATGACCACGTTCTTGGCGTGGTCGGAGGCGAACACGTGCAGCTTGTCGCTGGTGGCGCCCGCCTGCACGATCGTCGTGCCGAAAGGCCTGAAGAGCCCCTCGCCGGTGTACATCCCGATGCCGTGGTAGATGGGCAGCGGGTCGCTGCGCGGGATGCCGCCCTCGCCCTTCGTGCTGGTCAGGCCGAGCTGGCCGTTCTTGTCGCCGTACTGGAAGGCGCCGGCGCCCGCGTGCAGCATCTGCCCGAGCGCCGCCGCTCCCCACACCGTGTTGAAGTGCGTCAGCGTACGGTGCCCGTCGTCGTCCTTGAAGTCGGAGTTGAACTCGCCGATCTGCAGCGGGATCGGGTGGCCGAGGATCGACTCGGCCAGGGCGCTCACCTGCTTGATGTCGGTCTCGTACGAGCGGATCACCTCACCGAGGAGCTTCTCGTCGGTGATGGGCTCGTCGCCGTTGCCGTAGTCGTGGTAGTCGAGGAAGTCGACCCGGTCGCCGGCACCCTGGAGCAGAGCCCTGATGTGGTCGAGGTCGTTCCACGCCGTGGCGGGGCCGCCCACCTTCACCGCGGGATTCTCGGCGTGCAGGGCATCAGCGATCATGGTGAAGCGCCTGGTGTACTCCGCGGCCGGCATCTCCGGCTTGTCCGGTGTGCAGGCGCAGTTGAGCTCGTTGCCCAGGATGAAGCGCTGGAGCGGCCTGCCCGTGGCGGCGAAGTGCCGGTACAGGGCCACGGCGTCGTCGCGGTTGACCTCCGCGGTCTGCCGCCCGTCCACCTGGAGGATGACGACGGGTTCGGCGCCCAGGTCCCGGATGGCGGCGATCCAGGCGTCGCCGGTCACCTCCGTGGCGCACTTGTAGCCGCCGCAGACGATGGGGCTGGCGTGGTTGCCCGGCTCCTGGTAGTGGAGCTCTATCCGCATCCGGCCGACCCCGAGCTTGCGCAGGTGGTCGCGGTGCTTGCTGTCGTTGGTGATGTACGAGCCCTCGCCGTACCCCGTGATCGAGACACCGAAGTCGGCGGGAGAGATCGTCCTGATCGGCTTGGTGAAGTCCACCGAGACGGTGGCGGCCACGGCCGCCCCCGCCGGTGCGCCCGCCGGCCAGATCACCGCGGCGGCGGCTAAACCGCTCGCGAGAACGGCGCGCAGCGTACGCCGTGCCAGTGCACTCATCCTTCTCCTGTCAGAAAAGTCCACAAGATCCCGTGGATCATGACATAGCCGGATGACCAAGGAGTTACATGTGAAGGATTTCCTGTTCGACTACTCTCCGCGACATTTCCACTACCTCGCCACTCCCGCGAACACACCGTGATCGGCCGCTGACCACGCGTTCGCGCTGCCCGGCAGGGGCGGGCTCAGGCCGGCCTCGCCTCGGGGTAGGCGCGGCGGATGTCACTGAGCGCGATCTCGGCGGCCCTGCGCATGGCGGCGACCACCTGCTCGGGCGGGTCGGCCCGCTGTACCGTGACGATGGCGGCCGCGGTGACGGCGCCCACGACCGCCCCGACCACCGCCGCCGCCGCGACCGGGTCGAGCGTGCCGGGATAGGCCTTGCCCAGCGCGTCGGCGATCGCCGTCTGCGCGTCGGCGAGCCGCTGAAGCATCCGCGCGCGCACCTCGGGAACCGACAGGATGAGCCGCACGCGCGTGTAGGCCAGGCCGCTGGCCAGCCCGGTGTCGCCGACATGGGCGATCATCTCGTCGACCGCTCGCAGGAGGAGGTCCGCGGCGTGCTCGCCGGGCGGGCGGTCCTCGACGATCCGCAGGCCGGCCGCCACCCGCTCCTCCGTGTCGGCCAGGAGCAGGTCCTCCTTGGTGGGGAAGTGAAGGAAGAAGGTCCTGGTGGACACGTCGGCGTCGGCCGCGATCCGCGCGACCGTGGTCCGCTCGTAGCCCTCGCTCTCGAACAGTTCCAGCGCCGCCGCGATCAACGCCTCGCGGGTGCGCTGCTTCTTGCGTTCCCTCAACCCCATGCCGCAACGTTACTACATGAGATGAATCAATGCATTGACTGCACTAATGCAGATGATGTAGCCATAGAGCCATGGACAAGCGCACCTATGTGGTCACCGGAGCCGCCTCGGGGATCGGCGCGGCCACCGCGACCCTCCTGACGAAGACCGGCGCGAGAGTGATCCGATGCGACCTTCGCGACGCGGACGTCGCGGCCGATCTGGCCACGCCCTCAGGACGGGATCGGCTCGTCGCCGAGGTCACCGCGGCCGCCGACGGGGTGATCGACGGACTGGTGGCCGTGGCCGGCATCGGCGCGGCCGATCCCGTCACGGTCCGGCTGAACTACTTCGGCACGATCGCCTGCCTGGAAGGCCTCCGGCCGCTGCTCACCGCCTCCGCGCGCCCGCGGGCCGCCGTCGTCTCCTCGCTGAGCGCGATCGTCGCCGCGGACGAGGCGATCGTGCGGGCCTGCCTCGCCCACGACGAGAGCGCCGCGGCCGCCGCCGCGGAGGCGGCCGTCCTCACAGGCCAGGGACGGATCGTGTACCCCTCCACCAAACGGGCGCTCGACATCTGGCTGCGCCGCACGGCCCCTGGGCCCGGCTGGGCGGGTGCGGGGATCCCGCTCAACGCGGTCGCGCCCGGCGTGGTCGACACCCCCGCCGCCCGGACCATGGTCTTCGAAGACCCCGCGACCGCCGAGGCCGTCCAGGCCATGATGCCGCAACCGCTCGGCTTCCCCGGCCCTGTCGACGCCGTGGCCTCCCTCCTCGCGTGGACCGTGAGCGAGGCCAACTCCTTCATGACCGGCCAGGTGCTGTACATCGACGGCGGCGCGGAGGCCCTCCTGCGCGGGGAGGCGACCGTCGAGGCTGGTTAGGGTGGCCCAGACCGGCCGAATCGGAAGGACCGCCCATGCTGAGCCTGACGCGGACCGACGTCGAGAGCCTGCTCGACGCGACCGACTACATCGATCTCGTCCAGGACGCCTTCGCCGCCCCGCCTGCGTTGCGTGGGACGGGAAAGGGCCGCCTGGACGCCGACGAGATCATCGTGTTCGACTCGACCGGCACCGCCGTTCAGGACGTGGCCGCCGCCCGGGCCCTCTACGCGGCGGCCCTGAGCCGTGGCGCCGGAACCGTGCTGCCCCTCTGGGACTGACCCGGCTCAGGCCGGCGGGCGACAAGCGACGGGCCGCAAGTGACGGGCGGCTCAGCCGCCGCCGTGCAGCCGCCGGCGCAGCGCGAGGTACTCCCTGCCCTCCCCGGTGATCGTCACGTAACGCCTGAGGTCGAACTCCTCGTCGCGGCCGGCGTGGTCCTGCGGGATCGCGTTCAGTCCCCTGAGGTCCGTCGGTTCGATGAACCCCATCGCGTCCAGGCGCTCCAGCTCCAGTTGCAGTTTGCGGTCCTGCCTGAACCTGACCCAGGCGGGCTCCTGCCCCGCCAGCTTGCTCAGGTGGTCCCACTCGTACTTGGTCACCACGCCGGTCAGCGCCACCCGCAGCGCCTCGACCTCGGATTCCAGCGCGCTCTGCCTGGCCTCGGCCCTGGCCAGGCGGGCGCTGACCCCGCCGGACCCGACGGACAGGTCCGTGATCGAGTAGGAGGAGGCCGACAGCCAGACGCCCGCGAGGAGGGCGAGCGCCAGGATGATCTCGGGGACGCCGAGCCTGTCGCCCTCGGGCACCAGTCCCAGCGGGACGGCCAGGACGTAGGCGAGATACGCCGCGGCGATGACCGCCGCGCAGACCATGCCCAGGCGGCGCAGCGCCGTCTCCACCATGGGTCCACCTCCGGCCGAGGAGCGGCGGCCGCCCGGCCGCCCTGCCCACAGGCTCGTCTCGCGGGGCGGCCGCGTCAACGCCTCACCCGAGTGCGGCGGCCGCATCGGGTACGCGGGTCTCGGCCAGGCGCGGCGGGCGACGGTAGCCGGTGGAGGGCGGGCGCTCGGGGATCGTCAGCCTGGCCCGCCGTACCCGCTCGTAGGGGATCGTGGACAGCAGGTGGGAGATCATGTTGATCCTGGCCCGCCGCTTGTCCTCGCTCTCCACGTCGTACCAGGGCGCCTCGGGGATGTTGGTGTGGATGAGCATCTCGTCCTTGGCCCTGGAGTACTCCTCCCATCTGGTGATCGACTCCAGGTCCATCTCCGACAGCTTCCACTGCCGCATCGGGTCGTCGAGCCGGTCGTGGAATCGCCGCTCCTGCTCCTCGTCGCTCACCGAGAACCAGTACTTGCGCAGCAGGATGCCCTCCTCAACCAGCAACCGCTCGAAGATCGGACACTGATGGAGAAACCTCGCGTACTCCTCCTGCGTGCAGAAGCCCATCACGCGCTCGACGCCGGCCCTGTTGTACCAGCTGCGATCGAACAGCACGATCTCCCCCGCGGCGGGCAGGTGCTGCACGTACCGCTGGAAGTACCACTGCGACTGCTCCCGCCCGGTGGGCGCGGGCAGCGCGACGATCCTGGCGACCCGCGGGTTGAGGTACTCGGCCACCCGCTTGATCGTGCCGCCCTTGCCCGCCGCGTCGCGTCCCTCGAAGATGACCACGACCCGCTGCCCCTCGGCGCGCACCCACTCCTGGAGTTTCACCAGCTCGCCCTGCAGGCGGAGGAGCTCTTTCCTGTACAGCTTGCCCGGCAGCCTGTCCCGTCCCATGCCTTCGGATGGTAGACGGAGCGACCTCAGCGGGCGCTGAGCGTCATGGCCGCCACGGCGAGCAGCATCACTTACTGCTGCGCGTGGCGGTGGCCGATCTGGCCGCATACGAGCGCTTCTACTCCGACCGGCTCTCCTGACTGCCGGGAGTGGCCCAGCTCACCTCCCACCTGAGGATGAAGGCGATCAAACAGGACACGGGCCTGCCCGTCGACGGCAGGTGACCGCGGGAGAAGAAGCGGCGGGCCGATCCTGCCGCCGGCCGTGTGTGACGCGGTCAGGCGCCGCGCAGGTCAGCAGCCGTCGGTCCCGCATGCCGCGCCCGTGAGTGGCCATGGCAGCGCGTCCTCGATCGCCCTGCGCAGCGCCGCGGTGTCGGGGACGCCCTCGACGCGGTGGCGCCCGTTGATGAGAATGGTCGGGACGACGGTGATCTCGTGGGCTCCGGCCTCGGCGAGCGCGGCCCTGTGCGCCTCGCCGTACGCGCCGGTGGTGAGGGCGCCGCGGTAGTCGGCCGCGGGCAGGCCGAGCTCCGCGGCCAGCCCGGTCAGGACCTCCACGTCCCCGATGTCCAGCCCTTCCTGGAAGAACGCGCGCAGCAGCCGGTCGTTGTAGGCGCCGCCGAGCCCGTGCTCCCTGGCGTACTGGTAGCCCTCGAAGGCGAGCCTGGTGTACGGCTGGGGCGACACGTCGGGTAGATGGATGGCGACGCCCATCCGGCGCGCCATCGGGTAGACCGCCCTGCGCCACACGCTCTGCAGGTAGTCGCCCTCGGGTCGCAGCGTCGGGCTCGGCTCGGCGCGCAGCTCGAACGGCATCCATTCCACCTCGACGTCCAGCCCCGCGACGGCCTCGCCGATGGGCTTCTTCGCCAGCAGACAGAACGGGCACACATAGTCGGACCAGACTCGCAGGTGGACGCTCATCGGGGGTTTCTCCAGATCGTGAAGGGGGTGTCGGCGCCGGGGATCGGCATGTGCTCGGCGGGCATGTCCCACTGCTCGGTCGGGACGGCGAACAGGCTGTAGGACGAGACGTAGTCGAAGCCCGCCTCCGCTGCGGCGTGCCGGTCGGCGGCGAAGACGACCCTGCCGATGCCCGACCACAGTGCGGCGGTGTAGCAGAGCGGGCACGGCTCACCCGAGGCCAGCAGCGTGGCGCCGGCGACGGCGCGCAGCCCGTGGCGGCCGGCGGCGTCGCGGATGGCGACGATCTCGGCGTGAGCGGTGGGGTCGCGATGGGCGCGCACCCGGTTGACGCCGGTGCCGAGGACGGTGCCGTCGGCCGCGACGACGAGGCCTGCGAACGGAATCCCGCCCGCCTCCACCTCGACGGTGGCCAGGTCGACGGTTTCGGCGAGCCGCGCCGGCAGCCAGGAGGGGTTCGTGGCATTCATTGCTTGTACATGCATATTGCTATCGTAAACCAAGGGTGCCGCGGTCGCACGCCTACCTCCGGGGTAATCGCGGTGCCGCGCCTGGCATGGCGAGAATGGGCGTCCCGATAGAGCAGACCGGAGGGGGCCAGTCATGACCGCATCCACGCGCGCCGTGGTGGAGGAGCTTCTGCGCAGGATCGGCGCGGGCGACCCCGAGCGCGTCGCCGAGCTGTACGCCGACGGCTGCGACTGGAAACTGGACTGGCCGGAGGCCGAGCACGGCAGGGCCGAGACCCCGTGGATCCGCCACCGGTCCTCGCGCGCCGACGCCGCGGAGCACTATCGGCAGCTCGGTGAGCACCACCTGCCCGAGCAGGTCGCCACCGAGATCGAGTGGATCCTGGTGGACGGCGACGACGCGGTCGTGCTCGGCGAGATCCGCCAGGCCGCACGGTCGACGGGGCGGGCCTACCGTTCGCGGTTCGCCCTGCACCTCACGATCGAGGACGGCCTGGTGACCCGGCATCACGTCTACGAGGACAGCCTGGCCGTCGCGCAGGCGTTCGCCGTGAACGACCGCTGAGCCCCACCATCCCGGCGTCCGCGCCCAGGAAGCGGTGCCGCGACGCGGGCGCGGGATGGTGGACCCGTCAGGCGGTGGTGCGGTCCATGCGCTCCAGGCGGTTCCGGACCCCGTCGAAGTGAGCGTGGACCGCCGCGTCCGCGGCCGTCCTGTCGGCGGCCAGCACGGCCGCGTAGATGTCGCGGTGCCTCCTGGCCACGTCGTCCGAGGGCTCGTCCGGCGCACCGAGGCGGTCGCGGAGCTGGTGGTAGACGTCCCAGAACGCGCCGAGCAACTGACTGACCAGCGGGTTCCCGAGCGGCCGGTAGAGCAGGTCGTGGAAGAGCCTGTCGGTCTCCGGAGAGACGACGCCCACCGCGGCCTCGGCCTCCATGCGGGCGATGACGTCGGCGACCGAGGTCAGGTCCGCCTCGGGGCCGAGGTCGATGAGCCGCTGGACCAGGCCCGCCTCGAGGATCTCGCGGATCTCCACCAGGTGGGCCAGGTGGTTCCTGCCGTCCTGCAGGGTGATGCGGCTGTGGAAGGCCAGTTCGTCGACCAGGCCCGACAGCGACATCCGGCCCACGAACATCCCGAACCCGTGGCGGATCTCGACGATCCCGACGGCCTGCAGCGCCTTGAGCGCCTCCCTGACCGAGTTACGGCTGACGCTCAGCTCTTCCATGAGCTCCGACTCGGTGGGCAGCGGGTCCCCCGCCACCAGCCCGCGCTTGAGGATGAGGTCCTTGACGCCCTCCTGGGCCTCGACCGCACGGCTCAGCCGCGCGCGCGGGACAGCGGTCATGAAGAATTCCTCTCTCATAGGCCCTTGCGTAACATTCCGGAAATCGAGTGTTGACCACAAGCAGGGTTGCCATCTAGCGTCCACTTACCGCAAACATAGGACATGGGATGTCCCACGTTCTACCCCCCAGGAGGAATCCGTGAGCTCTGATTTCAGCCGCCGCGACTTCCTGCGTTACAGCGGAGCTACGGGTGCGGCGGCGTTCATCGCGGCCACCCTCTCCGCCTGCAGCGGAGGCCCCGCCTCGACCGGCTCGGTCGGCTCGGGAACGAACAAGGACCTGATCACCGCTGTCATCGGGTACGGCAACGACCAGAGCTGGGACCCGACGCAGACCGCCTCCGCCTTCGCGATGGCCGGCATCAGCCACATCTACGAAGGCCTGCTCGACACCGACCCGATCACCCGGGAGCCGTACCCCGCGCTGGCGACCGCGCTGCCCGCCGACGTGAACGCCACCTCGTGGAAGTTCACCCTGCGCGAGGGCGCGAAGTGGCACGACGGCCGGCCGGTCACCGCCGACGACGTGATCTTCACCTTCGAGAGGGTCCTCGACCCCGAGGCCAACGTGCTGGTCGGCAACTTCTTCAAGTCCTGGCTGCAGGAGGTCAAGAAGATCGACGACCGCAACGTGGAGCTGGTCTTCAAGTTCCCGTTCCCCGACGCCGCGCCCAGGCTGACCATCGCCAAGATCATGCCCAAGCACGTCTTCAGCCAGCCCGGCGCCTGGGACGCGGCCAAGAGCGGCAAGGCCGTCGGCTCGGGGCCATACCGGCAGACCGCGCACAACCCCAAGTCGAACACCTCCTTCGAGGCGTTCGCCGACTACAACGGGCCGCGTCCCGCCACCGCCAAGAAGATGAACTGGCTGACGATCGTGGACGCCGCCGCCAGGGTGGCCAAGATCTCCGGCGGCTCGGCGGAGGCGCAGATCGCCGACAACATCCCGTACGCCAACGTCGAGCAGCTCAAGCAGCAGGGGCTGACGGTCGAGGGCGGCGCCGGCATGAACCACATGTTCCTGATGTTCAACACCGGCACCAAGCCGTTCGACGACGTCCGCGTCCGGCAGGCGCTGCACTACGCGATCGACAAGAAGAAGATGATCGACGTGGCGCTGAAGGGCCACGGCACCGCCTCCAGCTCCTTCCTCAACGAGGGCCACCCCGACCACAAGCGCGCCTCGGTCGTCTACGACTACGACCCCGACAAGGCCAAGGCGCTGCTCAAGGAGGCGGGCGTCACCAACCTGACGATCAACCTCATGTCCGTCAACGTGAGCTGGATCGTCGACTGCCTGCCCACCATCGCCTCGTCGTGGGAGGCCATCGGCGTCAAGACCACGCTGGAGCCGCAGGACACCGCGGCGCTGTTCACCAAGATGGACCAGTTCCAGGACTACCAGGTGGTCGCGGCGGCCTCGAACCCGAACCAGTTCGGCATGGACCCCGACCTGATCATGCGCTACAACTACGTGGCCGGCGGGCTCTGGATGAAGTACGCCCACTACGACGGCGGCAAGGACGCCAAGGCGCTGTTCGCGATGATGGACAAGGCGACCGAGGAGCCCGACAAGGCCAAGAAGACCGAGGCGGTCCACGCCTACCTGGACGTCATCGCCGAGCAGGCCGTGCTCTACCCCGTCGTCCACACCGAGCTGATGACCGCCTGGGATCCGAAGAAGCTGTCGGGCGTCCGCGCGCAGCCGTACCCGGGCATCAACATGCTCCAGGCCAAGCGCGTCTGAGCCGCCATGGTCCTCATCGCCAGAATGCTCGTCAGGCGGGTCCTCATCCTGGTCCCGTTGCTGCTCGGCGTCGTCGCGTTCGTGTTCGTCGTGATGCGCTTCTCCAACAGCAAGCCGGAGTACGCCTACTTCCAGGGCGCGAACCCGACCGCCGAGCAGATCCGCCAGTTCCAGCTGGAGAACGGCCTGCTCGACCCGCTGCCCGTGCGCTACCTCCGCTTCGTCGCCGACCTGCTCCAGGGCGACATGGGCACCAGCGTCCTGACCAAGAAGCCGGTGATCGAGTCGGTCACGACGGCGCTGCCGCTGACCCTCCAGCTCACCTTCCTCGGCCTGACCGTGGCGGTCGTGCTCGCGCTGGTGTTCGGCGTCACGGGCGCGCTGTTCAGGGACCGCTGGCCCGACCAGCTGATCCGCATGGTGTCGCTGGTCGGGGTGGCGGCCCCGGCGTTCTGGCTGGCGCTGCTGATGATCCAGTGGCTGGCCGTGGGCGAGGGGTTGTTCCCGACCGGCGGCTACATCAATCCCGCCGACTCCGTGAGCGGCTGGCTGCGGTCGATGACGCTGCCCGCCCTGTCGCTGTCTCTGCCGGTGGCCGCCCAGCTCACCCGCATCATCCGGACCTCGATGGTGGAGGAGCTGGACAGGGACTACGTGCGCACCGCGATCGGCAGCGGGCTCCCGCCGATCGTGGTGGTCGGCAGGAACGTGCTGCGTAACGCCCTGATCAACCCGCTGACCGTGCTCGGCCTGCGCATCGGCTACCTCATCGGCGGCACGGTCGTCATCGAGCAGATCTACGGCCTGCCCGGCATGGGCCAGCTCATGATCAACGCGGTGCGCGACGGCGACCCCGCGGTCGTCCAGGGCGTGGTGCTGACCATCGCCGTCGGCTTCATGGTCGTCAACCTCGTGGTCGACGTCCTCTACCTGCTGGTCAACCCCCGGCTCAGGAGCACCTCATGAGACGAGGACTGGCGGACCGCCTGTCCGGACGCGACGTGGGTTTCAGGCGGCTGCGGCCGCTCTCGTGGGCGGCGGTCGCGATCATCGCGCTGGTGGTACTGGCGGCCGTACTCGCGCCGCTGATCGCGCCGCACTCGCCGTACTTCCAGGAGACCGCCGGCGGCGGCCCCTCCGCCGAGCACTGGATGGGACTCGACAGCGCCAACCGCGACATCCTGTCCAGGCTCCTGTACGGCGCGCGGTGGTCGCTGATCATCGGCCTCGGCGCCACGGCGCTGGCCCTGGTGGCCGGCGCCGTCATCGGCGCCGTCGCCGCCACCTCCCGGAAGGCGGCCGACGAGACGATCATGCGGGTGCTCGACGTGATCATGGCCTTTCCAGGAATCGCGCTGGCCGCGGTGCTGGTGGCCGTGTTCGGCGGCAGCATCCCCGTGCTGGTCATGGCGATGGCCTTCCTCTACATGCCGTCGGTGGCCAGGGTCGTGCGGGCCAACGTGCTGGCGCAGTACGGCGAGGACTACGTGGCCGCCGAACGGATCATCGGCGCCCGCACCCCGCACATCCTCATCAGGCACGTCGCCGTCAACTGCGCGGCGCCCGTACTGGTGTTCTGCACGGTGATGGTGGCCGACGCGATCGTGTTCGAGGCGTCGCTGTCGTTCATCGGCGCGGGCGTGCGCCCGCCGAACCCCTCGTGGGGAAGCGTCATCGCCGACGGCAAGAACCTGGTGCTGCTCGGCGGCTGGTGGGCCACGGTCTTTCCCGGCCTGCTGATCCTCGTCACCGTGCTGGCGCTGAACATCCTGTCCGAGGGCATCTCCGACGCGTGGGCCGCCCCCGCCACCCGCAAGGCGTCCACCAGGAAGGACGACGCCTTCGAGCAGGCCGAGCCCGGCACGGGCCAGATCACCGAGCTGCCGGGGCTGGCCGAGGCCGCGCTCAGGCTGGCCGAGCGCGCCCGCCCGCTGCCGCAGGGGCCGCCGATCCTGACCGTGCGCGACCTGCGGATCGCGTTCGACGCGAGCGTGGACATCGTCGACGGCATCTCCTTCGACGTCCGGCGTGGCGAGGTGCTGGGCCTGGTCGGCGAGTCGGGCTGCGGCAAGTCGCTCACGGCGCTGACCGTCATGGGCCTGCAACCGCGCAACGCACGCGTCAACGGCGAGATCGTCTTCGACGGCAGGCCGCTCCTGACGATGTCACGAACCTCGCGCAGGCGGCTGCTCGGCCACGACATGGCGATGATCTACCAGGACGCGCTGTCGTCGCTGAACCCGGCCATGACCATCAAGGCCCAGCTCAAGCAGGTCACCCGCCGTGGCGGCCGCCGCTCGCCCGCCGCATTGCTGGAGCTGGTCGGCCTGGACGCGCGCAGGACCCTCTCCTCCTACCCACACGAGCTGTCCGGCGGCCAGCGGCAGCGGGTGCTCATCGCGATGGCGCTGTCACGCGACCCCAAGCTGATCGTCGCCGACGAGCCCACCACCGCGCTCGATGTGACCGTCCAGGCGCAGGTCATCGAGCTGCTGTTGAAGCTGAGGGAGGAGCTGGGCTTCGCGCTCATCCTCGTCTCGCACGACCTCGCGCTGGTCGCCGACGTCACCGACCGGGTGGTCGTCATGTACGGCGGGCAGATCGTCGAGGCGGGGGCGACCGCGACCCTGGTGGCCGCGCCCGCCCACCACTACGCGCGCGGCCTGCTCGGCTCGGTGCTGTCGCTGGAGTCGGGGGCCGAGCGGCTCACGCAGATCCGCGGCGTGGTCCCCTCGCCCGCCGACTTCCCCGCAGGATGCCGGTTCGCCGATCGCTGCCCGATGGCCACGCAGGTGTGCAGGACCGAAGCCCCGGCGCTGGAGGGCGACGCCGGCCTGCACACCGTGGCCTGCCACCATCCGGCGGTCGTCCTCGTGGGAAGTGAGCGACATGCTTGAGCTGAAGGACGTGCACGTCGTGCACAAGGCGCGCTCGGGCGGAGTGTTCTCCCGCGATCGCGTCCACGCGCTGACCGCCGCCGACCTGACCATCGGCCGCGGCGAGACCGTGGGCGTCGTGGGCGAGTCGGGCTGCGGCAAGTCGACGCTGGCCAAGGTGCTGGTCGGGCTGCAGCGGCCCACGTCGGGGACGGCCTCCTTCCTCGGCAGGGATCTGTGGTCGCTGAAGGAGTCGGAGCGGCGGGCACTGGTCGGCTCCAGCATCGGGATGATCTTCCAGGACCCTTCCACGGCGCTGAACCGGCGGCTGCCGATCAGGCAGGTGCTGCGCGACCCGCTCGACGTGCACAGGCGCGGCACCCCTGCCGAGCGCGACGCCCGCGTGCGGGAGCTGCTCGACCTGGTCGGCCTGCCCGCGAGCGTCGCCGACGTGCTGCCCAGCCAGCTGTCCGGCGGGCAGCGCCAGCGTGTGGCCGTGGCCAGGGCGCTCGCCCTCGAGCCCACGCTGCTCATCGCCGACGAGCCCACCAGCGCGCTCGACGTGTCGGTGCGGGCGCAGATACTCAACCTGCTGCTCGACCTGAAGGAACGCCTCGGGCTGGCGCTGGTGTTCGTCTCGCACGACATCCAGACGGTGCGCAGGATGAGCGACCGCGTGGTCACCATGTACCTCGGCAGGATCGTCGAGCAGACGCCCGCCCATGCCGTACCCCTGCGGGCGCGGCATCCGTACACCAGGGCGTTGTTCTCGGCCACGCCGGGACTGATCTCGCCGATCAACCCGATTCCGCTGGTCGGCTCGGTGCCGTCGGCGACCAGGCCGCCGAGCGGCTGCCCCTTCCGCACCCGCTGCTGGCGGGCGGACGAGGTGTGCGGGGCCGCGTGGCCCGCCGCTCGAAGCGATGACGACCACCTGTTCCACTGCCACCACCCGGTGGCGGCGGGAGCGACCGACCTCGAACTGATCCAGGAGCGCGCATGACGACATCCGATATCGCCGGGTCCGCGACATTGACCGGGGTGATCCCCCCGGTGTGCACCCCCTTGACCCCCGATCATCAGGTGGACACCGCCTCGCTCACCCGGCTGGTCGACCATCTCCTCGCGGGCGGGGTGGACGCCCTGTTCGTGCTCGGCTCCTCGTCGGAGGTCGCCTACCTGCCGGACGCGCAGCGCAAGGTCGTGCTCGACACGGTGACGGGGCACGTGGGCGGGCAGGTGCCCGTGCTGGCCGGAGTGATCGACATGACCACACCACGGGTGCTCGAACACGTCCGTGTGGCCGTCGAGGCGGGCGCGGCAGGGGTGGTGGCCACGGCGCCGTTCTACACGCGCACCCATCCCACCGAGATCCGCACCCATTTCCGGATGATCGCGGACGCGGCGGAGGTACCGGTCTATGCCTATGACCTGCCGGTCTCCGTGCACACCAAGCTGAGCGCGTCGTTGTTGCTGGAGTTGGCGGACGAGGGCGCGCTGGCGGGAGTGAAGGACTCCAGCGGTGACGACGGCGGCCTGCGCCAGGTCATCATGGGCAGGAAGGCGCCGTTCAGCGTGCTGACCGGCTCCGAGGTGACCGTCGACTCGGCGCTGTGGATGGGCGCCGACGGCGTGGTGCCGGGGCTGGGCAACGTGGACCCGCACGGCTACGTCCGGTTGTTCGGGTCGGCGGCGCGAGGAGACTGGGAGGCGGCCAGGAAGGAGCAGGAGCGGCTGGTCCGCCTCTTCGAGATCATCCAGGTGGGCGGCGCGCGCATGGGCGGCAGCTCCTCCGGCCTGGGCGCCTTCAAGGCGGCGCTGCATCTGCGGGGGGTCATCGACTGCCCGGCCACCGCCCTGCCGCAGGTCCCCCTGAACGACGACGAGGTCGCCCAGATCGGCATGCTCCTGGCCGCGGCCGGCCTGCTGTAGGCCGCCGGCGGCGGATCTCGGCCGCCACGGCGTCGGCGAGGGCCCCGTTCAGGGCATGAGGACCTCGGCACCTCGATCGAGTGGTACGACCGTCGCGGGCCTGCTCATCACGATCTCGCTGGTCGGCGTGTACTGCACGGCCCGCCTCAGGCGGCAGGAGAGTCCGGTCATCACCCCCGCCTGACACACAATGTTCTGCTGTGAGAACCCGATCGCTTCCATCGGGAGACAGCAGGCATGACACGAACACCACCGGCGGAGACGGTCGAGGCGGACGACGCCGAGCTGATCCGCCGGTCCCATGACGACCCCGAACAGTTCGCGACGCTGTTCGACCGCTATGTCCGGCAGATCCACCGCTACGTCGCCAGGCGACTCGGCACCCAGGTGGCCGACGACATCGCGGCCGAGACCTTCCTGATCGCCTTCCGCCGCCGCGCGGCCTACGACGTCACGCAGCCGCTGGCCAGGCCGTGGCTGTACGGCATCGCGACCACCCTCATGGCCAGGCATCGGCGCGACGAGGAGCGCTTCCTTCGCGCGCTGAGCCGTACAGGAATGGACCCGCTACCCGAGCCGATGGCCGACACGGTCATCGGCCGCGTCGCCGCGCAGGAGGAGGACCGCCGCATCGCGGGGGCGCTGGCGGGCCTGTCCCAGGGCGATCGTGACGTGCTGTTGCTCGTGGCCTGGGAGGACCTGGCCTACGAGGAGGTGGCTCAGGCGCTCGGCGTGCCGATCGGCACGGTCCGCTCGCGTCTGCACAGGGCGCGCAGGAAGACCAGGGCCGCCCTCGGGGGCGCCGATCCGACGAGAGAGGTCGCGTGATGGACGAGATCAGACAGTTCCGCGGATCCACGCCGGTGATGACGCGTGAGGCGGAGGACGCGGCCCGCAGCCGGCTGCTGAGGGAGATGCGCGATCCGGCCCTGGCACTGGCACCTGCGCCGGCCTCGGTGAAGCGGCGCAGACGGCCGCGCCTGGCGTGGCGGCTCGGCCTCGCCGCCGCGGCGGCGGTGGCGATCGCCGGGGGCATGACCGTCGTGCGCGGCGCCGACCATCCCGCCACCGTCACCGTCGCCAGCGTCCAGGAACTCGGCGAGCGGGCAGCCGAGGCCTCCGAGGCCGACCCCGACGGTGTCGTTCCCTCGCCGGGCCAGTGGCGCTACTGGAAGATCACGCGCGCCACACAGATCTCCGAGCCGCGGCCCGAGATGGATCCGATCAAGCGCGAGACCGTGGAAGGCTGGGACAGCCTGGACGGCAGGCAGACGGCGTACATCGACGAGACGGGCAAGATCGCCATCGAGCAGATCGTCCAGGACTTCGAAGACGTCGTGGAGGACGTCCCCCGCGTCTCGGGCGCCGACCTCGCCCAGGAGCCCGTCACTCCCGAGGGGGTGCTCGCGAAGGTGACGGAGATCGTCGAGAAGGCCCCTGCGTCCCCGTTCGGGGGCGACGCCTCCAAGCAGCAGCTGGTGTTCCAGGCGATCCTCAACCTCATGAGCCAGGAGCCGCTCACGCCCGAGGCGCGTGCCGCGCTGTTCCGCGCGTTGCCGATGATCGAGGGGGTGACGCTCAAGCAGGACGCCGTCGACGCGGCGGGCCGCGGCGGGGTCGCCTTCGCCTTCGCGGGGGAGACGGAGCGCCTCGAGATCATTCTGAGCTCGGAGGATTTCAGGTTCCTCGGAACCTACAGCGAGACGCTCACGGAGCAGTACCACAACCAGGGGATCGGCCTGGTGAAGCCGGGCTCCATCATGGGATGGACCGCGCAGCTCGGGGTCGGGGTCGTCGACAAGCCGGGCGACCGCCCCTAGCGAAGCCTCAGGGGCCTTCGGGAGCGGGATCGGCCATGCGATGCTCCGGGAGGCCCCTGATGATCATCTCGATGGCGGTCTCGTAGGTCTCGTCCGCCTGGTCGGCGGAGATGTGCCCGAGCGTCTCGGCCAGCAGGAGTCCGGAGACGAACCCGTGCAGCACGTCCGCGGTCCGCCACCGCTTGTCCTCCGGCACGCCCGCCGCGGGCATGATCCTGAACAGCACGTCCCACAGTCCGCCCTCCTTCGGCTCGATGACCTCAGGATGGTTGTGCACGTACGTCCACAGGGCGGGCTGGGTGCGGGCCAGCCTGCGATAGGCGTGGGCGAGCGCGCGGAGCTGGTCCTGCCACGGCCTGCCGTCATCGGGCGGCAGGCCGAGGAACGGGGCGACGTTGCCGAGGCAGACCTCCCTGATGAGCTCCGTCTTGTTCGCCACGTGGTGATAGAGCGACATCGGGTTGACGTCGAGCTCGGCGGCGAGCTTGCGCATCGACAGGGACTCCACGCCGCCCGCCTCGATCAGCCGGAGTGCGGTGGACCTGATCTCCTCGACCGTCAGGGGCGTGCCCCTCCGTGCGCTCACTGCCATACAGCGTATGGTAGCGTCAGCCATACGGTGTATGGCTACGCATGGAGCACTCATGAAGGCGATTCCCGCCCCGCAAGGACTGCCGCTGCTCGGCAACACGCTGCAGATGCCGAGCCGAGCCCCCATCCTGTTCCTGGAAGAGATGGCAGGCAGGTACGACGAGGGCATCTTCCAGCTCGACCTCGTCGGCCGCAGGGTCGTGTTCGTCCACGACCCCGATCTGGTGGCGGAGGTGTGCGACGAGACCCGCTTCTACAAGGGCATCAACCCTCCGCTGTCGATCGTGCGCGACTTCGCCGGCGACGGACTGTTCACCGCCAGGCACGACGAGCCGGTCTGGGGCCACGCGCACCGCATCCTGATGCCCGCGTTCAGCCAGCGCTCGATGAAGGCCTACTACCCGCAGATGCTCGAGGTGGCCGAGCAGCTCATCGCCTCATGGAGCCGGCGCCAGGGCGAGGACCTGCACGTGCCGGACGACATGACCAGGCTCACGCTGGACGTCATCTCGCTGACCGGGTTCGGCTACCGGTTCAACTCCTTCGACTCCCCCGAGCTGCACCCGTTCCTGCGGGCGATGGGCGGCGCGCTGACCGAGGCCATGCACCGCAACCGGCAGCTTCCCTTCGTCACCAAGCTCAAGCGCAAGAACGAGGAGGCCTACCAGCACGACATCAAGGTCATGCGCGACCTCGTCGACGACGTGATCAGGCAGCGCCGGTCCACGGGAGCGGGCGGCGCCAAGGACCTGCTCGGCCTCATGCTGGAGGCCTCCGACCCGAAGAGCGGCGAGCGGCTGTCGGACGAGAACATCCGGAACCAGGTGCTCACCTTCCTCATCGCGGGACACGAGACGACCAGCGGCCTGCTGTCGTTCGCCCTGTACAACCTGCTGCGCGACCCGCACGCGCTGGCCCTGGCGTACGACGAGGTGGACAGGCTGCTGCCCGGCGACGAGCCGCCCTCCTACGAGACCGTCATGAAGCTGGACGTGATCCCGCGGATCCTGGAGGAGACGCTGAGGATCTGGTCCCCCATCCCCGCGTTCGCCGTGAACGCCTTCGCCGACGACAGCATCGGCGGCTACCCCGTGGCCAAGGACCAGCCGGTCGTCGTGCTCCTGCCGCCGCTGCACAGGAACCCGAAGGCGTGGGAGCGGCCGGACGAGTTCGACATCGACCGCTGGCTGCCCGAGCAGAAGGCACAGCACCACCCGGGCGGCTACAAGCCGTTCGGCAACGGCGAGCGGGCCTGCATCGGGCGCCAGTTCGCGCTGACCGAGGCACGGCTCGCGCTGGCGATGATCCTGCGCCGCTTCGCGATCTCCGACCCCTCCGTCTACCGGATGAAGATCAAGCAGACGCTCACTCTCAAGCCTGACGAGTTCACGATCAGGGTCCGTGAGCGCAGGGCACACGAGCGCGCCGCGGCCGTCGCGCAACCCGTCGAGCAGGCCGAGCAGCAGGACGTCGCGGTCACCGGCGTGCCGCTCACCGTCGCCTACGGTTCGAACCTCGGCACCTGCCAGGACCTCGCCGAACGATTCGCCGAGCGGGCGGGCCGGTCGGGCTTCAGCGTCACGCTGACGACGCTGGACGAGCTCCAGCCGCCCGCCGAGGGCCTGCTGCTGGTGATCGCCTCGTCCTACAACGGCAAGGCGCCCGACAACGCCCAGCGCTTCGACGCGCTGGAGGAGCTGCCCGACCTGTCCGGGGTACGGCTGGCGCTGCTCGGCTGCGGCAACACCCAGTGGCCCACCTATCAGGACTTCCCGCGCCGCGCCTTCGGCAAGCTCACCGCGGCCGGCGCCGTTCCGCTCGTCGAGCGGGGCGAGGCGGACGCGGACGGCGACTTCGACGGCGACGTGTCGACCTGGACGGCGAAGCTGTGGGCGGCGATGGCCGAGGAGTACAGCGCGTCGGCCGCCGACGCGGGACAGCGCTACGAGATGGACGTGCTCACCGAGGCGGAGGTCAGGCCCGCCGTCGTGTCGGCCAGGGCGGTGCCGCTGAAGGTCGTCGTCAACAAGGAGCTGACCGGCGACCCCGAGGGGCTGTGGGACTTCTCCGTCGAGCAGCCGCGGCCCGGCGTGCGCTCGATCGTCGCCGAACTGCCCGAGGGCGTCGCCTACGAGCCGGGCGACCACCTGGCGGTGTTCGCCAAGAACGACCCCGAGCTCGTCGAGTGGGCGCTGCGCACCCTGCGGGTGCCGAGGGACCAGGTCGTCAGGCTGCGCGCGCACGGCCCCACCCACCTGCCCGTGGACACGCCGGTGACGGCCGGCCTGCTGCTCACCGAGTTCGCCGAACTGCAGGAGGTGGCCACGCGCGCCGACCTGGACGCGCTGGCCGCCCACACCGCCTGCCCATGGACCACGGGACAGCTGGCCGAGCTGTCGGCCACCTACGCCGACGAGGTGCTCGCCAAGCGGCTGTCGGTGCTCACGCTGCTGGAGCGCTTCCCCGCGGTGGAGCTGCCGCTGGCGGTGTTCCTGGAACTCGCGGGGCCGATCAGGCCGCGCTACTACTCGATCTCCTCCTCGCCGCTGGCCGAGCCGGGCCGGGTGCGGATCACCGTCGGCCTGGTGGAGGGACCCGCGTGGTCCGGCAGCGGCGCCTACCGCGGCATGTGCTCGGCCTACCTGGCGGGGCTGGCCGAGGGCGAGGTCTTCTACGGCTACATCAGGGTGCCCGCGCCGCCGTTCAGGCTGCCGGAGGACCCGAGCACGCCGGTCATCCTGGTCGGTCCAGGGACGGGGTTCGCGCCGCTGCGCGGGTTCCTGGAGCAGCGGGCCCTGACCGGGGCCGCCGGCAGGGCCGAGGTGTTCACCGGCTGCCGCCACCCCGACCATGACCTGCTGTACCGGCAGGAGGTGGAGGCGTGGGCGGCGGCCGAGGGGGTGCGCCTGCACACCGCGTTCTCGGCCGTACCCGGCCACCCCTACCGCTTCGTCCAGGACGCCGTCGCGGCGCAGGCCGACGCGGTGTGGGAACTGCTCCAGCGGGGCGCGCACGTCTACGTCTGCGGTGACGGGCTGCGCATGGCGCCTGCCGTACGGCGGGCGCTGCTGGAGATCCACCGCGAGAAGACGGGCGCGGACGGCGAGGCCTGGCTGGCCGGACTCGAGCGGCAGGGCCGCTACCAGCAGGACGTGTTCGCCTGATCCGGGACAGGCGGCCCGCACGTGGTGGCCGGTCGTCCCGCGGCCGGCCTCGCACGACCACAGGCCGACCGCCACGGGGCCGGCTTCCTCTCGCGGATCACTCCTCCGTCGCGGACGGCAGCGCGCGCAGCCTGGTGACGGGGGAGGCGACGAGCCCGACGACGACGAGGGCCGAGCCGGCCGCGGCCATGGTCAGCGCGGCCCTGGCTCCGACGTGCCCGGCCAGCAGTCCCGCCGACAGCCCGCCGAGCGCCCCGCCGCCGAACAGCAGCGTTCTGAACACCGCCGTCATCCGCCCCATCATCGACTGAGGGGTGAGGGCCTGGCGCAGGCTGACGATGATGACGCCCGCGACGCCGAGCCCGAGGTAGGTGGTGAAGAAGGACAGCACGAACATCCCGATCATCACCGGCTCCGGTCCGGCGGCCGGCACGATCAGCGCAGGACCGAGAAGCAGGGCCGACTGGGCGACCAGGTAGACGCGGCCGATCGGGAACCGGCCGATGACCCTGCCCGAGATCGCCGCGCCGACGAGGCCGCCGACCGAGGCCATGGCGAAGACGCCGCCGAGGGTCGTGGAGGACAGGTGCAGGTCGCGCGTGCCGTACAGGAGGAACATCGTCCACACGGTGACCATGGAGAAGTTGCAGCAGAAGCCGATGAGCGCCAGCGCGCGCAGCACCCGGTCGCCGAACACCCAGCGCAGGCCGTCGCGCAACTCGGTCAGCGCGTGCCGCCTGGCGGCGGGGCGCGGCCGGGGCTCGGGCGTGCGGATCAGCAGCAGCGAGACCACCGAGAGGGCGTAGGAGAAGGCGTCCACGACCAGCGCCACCGGCGCGGTCAGGGCGGAGACCAGCATGCCCGCGACGCCGGGACCCGCCACGTCGGCGGCGGAGGAGCTGATGCTCATCTTCGCGCCTGCCTCCACGTAGCGTTTCGGGCTCCTGACCAGGACCGGCACGTAGGACATCCAGCTCACGTCGAACACGACCGACGCGACGCCGATGGCGCACGCGATGACCATCAGCGTGACCAGGTTCAGCGCCTGCCACCAGTACAGAAGCACCACGAGGGCGAGCAGGGTCATCCTGGCGAGGTTGGCGGCGAGCATGAGCGGCTTGCGCCTGGCCCTGTCGCTCCACACTCCGATCAGCAGGGCGAGCCCGAGGTAAGGGGCCAGCTGGAGGAAACGCAGGATCCCCACCTGCTCGTCGGTGGCGTCGAAGGCGAGGATGGCGGCGAGCGGTAACGCCAGGTTCGTCACCTGGGCGCCGAGCAGCGACACGGTCTCGCCGATCCAGAAGGTGAGGAAGTCGCGGTCCCGCCAGAGGCTGCGCTCCAGCAGCGGTTCTGGTCTACCTGTAGAAGCGCTACCATGTGGTTCCATGTCAGACAGTAGCACTTCCGCCGATCTGGTCACCAGCCTGCGCGGGCTGCTGGCCGGGCTGTCGCCGGGCGACCGCCTGCCGACCAGCAGGGAGCTGACCCAGCGCTTCAAGGTCGGCCCCGGCACCGTCGCCAGGGCGATCGCCGCGCTGGCCGCCGAGGGCGCCGTGGTCACCCGCCCGGGCAGCGGCACCTACGTGGCCCACCGCTCCGGCAGGGGAACAGGCGAGCTGCCCGACATGTCCTGGCAGGCGGTGGCGCTGGCCGGACGCGACTTCGACACGGCCAACGCCGCCGAGGCCGTCCAGCCCCTTCCCGAGGGTGGGATCGCGATGGCGGGCGGCTACCTGCACGAGTCGCTCCAGCCGACCAGGGCGCTGGGCGCCGCGCTGGCGCGGGCCGCGCGCCGCCCCGACGCGTGGCACCGCGCGCCGACGGCAGGGCTCGCCCCGCTTCGCGCGATCTTCGCCAGGCCGGCGGGCGGCGGGGTGAACCCCGACGACGTCCTCATCACCGGAGGCGGGCAGGGCGCCCTGTCGATGCTGTTCAGGGCGATCGCCGCACCCGGCAGCCCTGTCCTGATGGAGTCGCCCACCTACCCCGGCGCGCTGGCCGCGGCGAGAGCGGCTGGGCTGCGTCCCGTGCCCGTCCCCATGGACGACGAGGGCATCCGGCCCGACCTGCTGGCCGACGCGTTCGCCATGACGGGCGCCCGCCTGCTGTACTGCCAGCCGACGTTCCACAATCCGACCGGCACCGTGCTCGCGCCCGCCAGGCGCGGCCAGGTCGTCGACGTGGCCCGCGCCGCCGGCGCCTTCCTCATCGAGGACGACTTCGCCAGGCACCTCGGCCACAGCAGGCAGGTGCCGCGCCCGCTGGTGGCCGACGATCGCGACGGCACGGTGGTGCACGTCACGTCGCTGACCAAGCCCGCGTCGCCGAGCCTGCGCATCGGCGCGGTGATCGCCAGGGGCCCTGTCATGCGGCGGCTGCAGGGCATGCGGTTCGTCGACGACTTCTTCGTCACCCGGCCCCTGCAGGAGGCGGCCGTCGAGCTGGTGAGCACCCCTGCGTGGGACCGGCACCTGCGGGAGCTGTCGGCGGCGCTGCGGGAGCGCTGCGCGGTGCTCGCCGACGCACTCGCCCGCGAGGTCCCCGAATGGACGCTGACCGGGTTCCCCTCGGGCGGGCTCCACCTGTGGGTCGAGCTCCCGCAGGGAAGCCAGGACGCCGTGATGGCCGACGCCGCCCGCGCCTACGGCGTGGCCGTCAACGCCGGCGGCCGCTACTTCCCCGCCGAACCGCCTGGCGCCTACCTGCGGCTCGGCTTCGCGGCCGCCGCCGACACCGCCGAACTGGTCGAGGGCGCCCGCCGCCTCGGCGCCGCGGTCCGCGACGGGTCGTGAAGGACGGGTCCTGCGACGCGATGGTCCGGGCGGCGTGATCACGTCGCCCGGACGCCGAGCAGGTCAGGCCCAGCCCACAGGGAAGGCGCCCCCGCCCTTCGGGCAGGGGCGCCGGCAGGTCCCGGCTACTTCGGCGGGCACTTCACGGTGTAGGAGATCTCCTTCACCGGCTTGTTGTGGTTGAGCACCTCGAAGCGGGCGGTGCCGCTGACGGCCACCTGATGCGTCCCGCCGACGATCCTGGTCGTCCCCTTGCCGAGGGCCTTCTTGAGCTCGAAGGAGCGCCCGCCGACAGTCCAGCGGTACTCCACCTCACCGGCGCGGTCCAGGGTCAGCGTCACGTCCACCGCGACCCGCGGCGACTCGGCGCAGCCGGGGTCGGGGTAGCTGACGTAGTGGTCGATCTTGTCGATGCGCACGGCGACGGCCGGGGACTCGGCCAGGCACTTGAGGACGAACGTCCGCTCGGCGGGCTCGGATGGCCCGCCTTCGACCATGAGCCCGAGGGTGTGGGTCCCGGACTGCTGGTCGCCCAGCGAGAACGTGCCGAGTACGTACTGGACGCGCGTGCCGTTGTCGGCCGGGATGTCGACCTGCTGCTTCTTCCAGGGCGTGCCGTCCAGGATCCACCAGTAGGTGATCGTGACCGCGGGTCCGCCAGGCAGTTGGAGGTGGCCCCAGGCGTTGTACTGGACGGGCGCCGTGCAGGTGCCCTCGTAGTCGCCGGGAGACATCTCCGGGATGGTGACCACGGGCTTCGGCTTCGGCGGCTCCGTCGGCTTCGGGCCTGGGGTGGACTGCGTGGGACGGGGGGTGGAGCCTGGCCCGGGCTCCGGCGAGACGCCCGTGCAGGTCACCTGGTAGGCGGCGCGGCCCGAGTCGTGCCCTGCCGTCACCTGGATGGCCTTCCATCCGCTGGTGGAGCTGCCCACGGTGAGCGGCAGCGTGACCTGCCTGAGGCGAGGGCCGCCCGCGGGGAAATCGAGGTACTCCACGGGCCCCTCCCCCTGAGCGCTGTCGACCCACCGGTACGCCACGCGGGCCGGAGTCCTGGACACCTGGACGGTGCCGGTGAAGCGCACGATCGCCGGGCAGACGCCGTTGTAGGCCGGCGGCGTGACGTCCACGTCCGCGGCGGCGACGAGCGGCCCGCTCGCGCGAGCGGGAAGCAGGTGGGTCGCGTCGTACAGTTGGGCCGGGCCGTCGCAGCGGACGCTGAAGTGGGCCTTGCGCGACAGGCCTGCGCGGCCGAGGACCTCGACGGCCTGCCAGCCCGTCACGGACTCCTCGAACGTCAGCCGGTCCCTGACCACGACCTTCCGGCCACCGCTGACCGTGAAGCTCCTGATCGCTCCCTTGGACCCGTCGCCACGCACCCAGCGATAGCGAACGGTTCCGCGGCCCTTGGCGGCCAAGGTCGCCGAGAAGCCGAGCGTGGTGGGGCAGGCGCCGGAGCGCTTCGAGGGGGTGGCGTTGACCTTGGTGACCGTCACGTCGACGGCCGGCGCGGCCACGGCAGGGGGAGCCAGCAGCCCGCCGAGCAAGAGTACGCCCAGCAGCAACGCTGTCCTCTTCATGGGGTTGTGCCTTTCTAGCGAGAAGGGCACAACGTACGCGGCGTCACTGGAGTCCCACTGGTATCTGACTTGTGGCCGTCTCAGGACCGCCGGATCATCCGACGGTCAGCATTCGATGACGTTGACCGCCAGACCACCCCGCGACGTCTCCTTGTACTTGTCCAA
>NZ_JBHUFV010000008.1:0-44187 GCF_042681425.1 Nonomuraea mangrovi
CCTCCTCGAAGAAGACATCCACCTCCCCCAACGCGTCATCTGCTCCGGCGAGGCCCTGCCCGCCGACCTGGCCGCACGCGTGCCGGACGCCGGTGTCTTCAACCTGTACGGCCCGACCGAGGCCGCCGTCGACGTCTCCTGGCACTCGTACGTCCAGGGCGAGCCCGTCGTCCCGATCGGCAGGCCCGTCGACAACACCCGGCTGCACGTCCTGGACGACTCCATGCGGCCGGTCCCCGTCGGCACCCCCGGACAGCTGTACATCGGCGGCGTCCAGGTGGCCCGCGGCTACCTCAACAGGCCCGCCCTCACCGCCGAACGCTTCGTCCCCGACCCCTCCGGCACCGGCACCAGGCTCTACGCCACAGGCGACCTCGCCCGCTGGCTACCCACCGGCGAACTCGAATACCTCGGCCGCACCGACTTCCAAGTCAAGATCCGCGGCATGCGGGTCGAGCCGGGGGAGGTCGAGGCGGTCCTGCGGGCCGAGCCGTCGATCCTCGACGCCGCGGTGACGGCGCACGACCAGTACCTGGTGGCCTACGTGGTCGGCGAGCCCGACCCCGACCTGCGCGAGCGGCTGCGCTCCAGGCTTCCCGACCATCTGATCCCGCGGGTCTGGGTGACGCTCGACGCTCTCCCTCTCACCACCAGCGGCAAGCTCGACAGGGCCGCGCTGCCCGCGCCCGAACCCGCGAGCGGCCGGCCGTACGTCCCGCCGCGCGACGAGATCGAGGCCCGCGTGGCCGTGCTGTACGAAGAGGTCCTGGACGTGACAGCGGTGGGCGCGCTCGACGACTTCTTCGAGCTCGGCGGCCACTCGCTCAGCGCGCTCAGGCTGGCCGCCCGCATCAGGCACGAGCTCGGCAGGAACCTGCCGGTGGCCGCCGTGCTGGCCGCTCCCACCGTCCACGAGCTGGCCGACGTGCTCAGGCAGCCCGAGGACCTGGCCCCCGCGAGCAGGGTCGTGCCGCTCAACGCGAAGGGCGACAGGACGCCGATCTTCCTCATCCACGCGCTGGGCGGCCAGGTGTTCCGCTACCACCCCTTGGCACGCAGGCTCGGCCCCGACCAGCCGGTGTACGCGATCGCCGCGCGCGGCCTGGCGGCAGGCGAGGAGCCGCACACCTCGCTCGCCGACATGGCCGCCGCCTACGTGGACGACGTGCTCGCCGTCCGCCCGCGGGGGCCGTACGTGCTGGGCGGCTTCTGCATCGGCGGGAACATCGCCCTCGAGGTCGCCCGGCGGCTGCGTGAGCGCGGCGAGGAGGTCCCGCTCGTCGTGCTGATGTACGCCAACGCCGAGGAGCCGGTGGCTCCCGCCTCGCTGGAGGACGACACCGTCCTGCTCTTCCACGCGCTCGCGGGCGGCCCCGAGGAGACCCTGGGGCTCGATCCCGAACGGCTGGCTGATCTGCCCCCCGAGGAGCGACTGCTGGCCGTCATGGGCGCGGCGTCGGCCGCGCACCGGCTGGCCCCCGACACCGCCGACGTCGAGCAGGCCCGCCGCTACCTGGCGGTCTTCCGGGCCAACGCGCACGCCGTCGGCGGATTCCGCCACGAGCCCTACGACGGCGACGTCGCGCTCTTCGCGCCCACGCCCGAAGACGGCGAGTGGCCCTCCGTCGTCAAGGGCCGGCTCGCGCACGCGCCGA
Organism: Nonomuraea mangrovi; assembly: GCF_042681425.1. NCBI lineage: Bacteria > Bacillati > Actinomycetota > Actinomycetes > Streptosporangiales > Streptosporangiaceae > Nonomuraea > Nonomuraea mangrovi. The sequence goes on from NZ_JBHUFV010000008.1 coordinate 1,656, forward strand.
TCCCCGAGGAGCGCGTCCCGATCCTGTACGAACCCCTGGTCGCCGGTGCGGCCGCGGATATCAGAAAGTGGATGGACCATGGCATCCCCCACCAGTGAGCAGTCCACCCTGTGGCGCAACGCCGACTTCCTGCGGTTATGGGCCGGGCAGAGCCTGTCGCAGCTCGGCTCGTACGTCACCTACTTCGCGATCCCCGTCATCGCGGTCACCGTGCTGAACGCCACTCCGCAGGAGATGGGCGTGGTCGGCTTCCTGCTGCGGGCGCCGATGGTGCTGTTCCTGCTGTTCGGGGTGCTCGCCGACCGGGTGCGCAAGCGGCCCATCCTGATCTGGACCGACGTGGCGCGCTTCGTGCTGCTCATGCTGATCCCGATCGCCTGGTTCGCGGACATGCTCACGCTCGTCTGGCTGTACGTCGTGATCTTCCTGATCGGGCTGCTCGGGACCATGTTCCAGGTCGCCTACCGCAGCTACTTCCCGTTCCTTGTGCCTATGGAGAACTTCCTCGAGGGCAACTCCAAGCTGCAGCTGACCGAGTCGCTGGCCAACACCGTCGGCCCCGGCATCGCCGCGGCGCTGCTGAAGGTGATCGCCGCGCCCGTGCTGCTGATCGTCGACGCGGTCTCCTACCTGGCCTCCGCCATCGCGGTCGCGCTGATCAAGCGGCCCGAGTCGCGGCCGGAGGCCGACGACACCACGGCACGCCAGATCCACAAGGCCATCTGGGAAGGGATCCTGTGGGTGATGAAGCACCCGCTGATCCGCCCGCTGGCGATCTCCTCGGCGGTGTTCTCGCTGTTCATCCTGGGCGCGATGAACTCCATCTACGCGCTGTACGTGATCCGCGAGCTGGGCGTGCCCGCCGCCTGGTTCGGCGGCATCCTGGCCGGCGGGGGTGTGGGCGCCATCATCGGGGCGCTGCTCGCGGTGCGCGTGATGAAGCGCTACTCCGTCGGCGGCGTGCTGGTCTGGTCCATGGTGTACGGCAACGTGGCGCTCTTCCTCATCCCGCTGGCCACCGGCGAGATCTGGCTGAAGGTGGCCATGCTGGTCGCCGCGCAGGTCGTCAGCGGCGTCACCGCGCAGGTCTTCTTCGTCACCAACACCACGCTCGTGCAGACCATCACCCCGCCGCAGCTCCAGGGGCGCGTGGTGGCCTCGATCTACTCGCTGGGCCTGATCCCCGCGCCGCTGGGCGCGCTGGGCGCCGGCCTGCTGGCCGGGGTGGCGGGGATCAGGCCGGCGCTATGGGTGGTCATCACGATCGGCGCGCTGGTGCCGATCGCCGCGATGGCGTGGTCGCCGCTGGCCAAGCTCAAGCAGATGCCCGAACCAGCTGGGCAATGAGCCTCAGCTGCCGGCTGCGCAGCCGCCGGGTGGGCGTGACCAGGCCGACGATCAGGCTGGTGGCGCCCGCCTCGCGGTAGCCGGCGACCCGCTCGCGCAGCTTGCCGGCCGGGCCGCACAGGGTCATGGCGTCGATGAGCGCGTCCGGCAGCATGGCCATGGCCTCGCCCTGCCGCCCGTCCAGGAACGCCTCCTGCAGCTGGGCCGCCTCCTTCTCGAAGCCGAGCGAGGCGGCCAGCCGGTTGTAGAAGTTGGTGCGCCGCGAGCCCATGCCACCGAGGTAGAGGGCCAGCATCGGCCGCATCATGTCGTAGGCAAGATCCTGGTCCTCCTCGACGAGCGTGAGCAGCATCGGCGCGACGTCGATGTCGCGGCCCTTGAGGTGCACCCGCATCGCGGCCAGGTGTTCAGGGGGGAAGTGGATGGCCAGCCAGCCGTCGGCCAGCTCCCCCGCGAGCGCGATCGTCTTCGGGCCCATCGCCGCCAGGTACACCGGCAGCCGCTCCTGCACCGGCGAGACGGCCAGCGACAGTTCCTTGCCCTCGCTGTCGTCCAGCGGCAGCGTGAGCGTCTCACCTCGGTAGCTCACAGGGGCGCCGCCGAGGGCCAGGCGCACGACCTCCAGGTAGTCGCGGGCGCGGGCCAGCGGCCGGTCGAAGCGCTCCCCGTGCCAGCCCTCCACCACCTGCGGCCCCGACACACCGACGCCGAGCCTGGCCCGGCCGCCGGACACCTGGTCGATGGTGGCCGCGGTCATGGCCGCGACGACCGGCTTGCGTCCGGACATCTGCAGCACGCCGGTGCCGAGCGCGATCCGCTCGGTCTGGCCCGCGATCCAGGCCATCAGGCTGGCCGGGTCGGTGCCGTACGTCTCGGCCGCCCACACCGACTCGTAGCCGAGCGCCTCCGCCTCCCGTACCAGCGCGAGGTGGTCGGCGGGGCCGAGCCCCGCGCCACCCCAGTAGCTCATGCTGTAACCGAGGCGCATCCCATCTCCTCAACGATCGCGGCCGCCAGCGGCCCAGGGGCCTCCTCCGCCAGCCAGTGGGTGGTGTCGAGCGCGCGCAGCACCGGCCTGCTCGCGCTGTGCCTGCGCCAGCCCAGCAGGCCGCCCCTGCTCAGGGAGCCGTCCCGCGCGCCGTACAGGACCGTGACGGGGGTGGGCAGCGGCGGCGCAGGCCTGTGGTGGTAGCCGGCGAGCAGCCCGAAGTCGGCGCGCAGCGCCGGCTCCAGCACGGGCCAGAGCGCCTCGCGCTCGGCCAGCTCCGGCGGGACCCCGCCGAGCTCGATCAGCTGCTCCCAGAACAGCCACGACGGCAGCGAGGGCAGCCGGCGCAGCAGCGGCGTGACGTCCGGCGCCGCGAACGAGGCCACGACCAGCCGCTCGGGCGCGCCGCCCAGCTCCACCACGCGGCGGCAGACGAGGTAGGCCAGCAGCGCGCCGCTGCAGTACCCGAACAGCGTGTACGGCTCGTGCCGCGCCAGCAGGTCGCGGGCCAGGTCGTCGACCAGCCCTTCGAGGTCGGTGCGCGGAGCTTCGGCGAGCCTGGCCTGGCGGCCCGGCAGGTTCACCGCCCACAGGCCCACCTCGGGCGGGAGGTGGGCGGCGAGCTCGTTGAGCGAGGCGGGTCCCCCACCGGCGTGCGGGAAGGTGATGAGCGCCCGCTCGCCCTCCTTGAGCTGGACGAACCATGGCGTCATCGGATGCCTCCCAGATGGGCGGCCAGCTCGGCGGCGGTCGGGTGGTCGAACACCGCCCTGACCGAGAGAGAACGGCCGGCCAGTTCCTCGAGCGGGGCGATCAGGCGGACCGCGAGCACGGAGTGGCCGCCGTTGAGGAAGAAGTTGTCGTGCGGGCCGAGGCCGGGGCGCTCAAGCGCGTCCCGCCAGAGCGCCACGACCTGCCGGACGAGCCCGTCGCCCGACTCGGACGGCGTGCCGCGCTCCTCCTCCGGCACCGCCAGCTCCAGGTAGGCGATCTTCCCGTTGGCGGTGGTCGGCAGGCGGTCGGCGAAGACGTACCCGGTGGGCACCGCGTAGTCGGGCAGCCGCGTCCTGGCGAAGCGCCAGAGCTCCTCGCGCAGGTCCTCGCGGGCGCCCTCCACGAAGGCCACCAGCCGGCCGTCGGTCTGGGGGTCGCCGTCGAGGACGACGGCGGCCACGCGGACCGCCTCGTGCTCGTGCAGGGCCGCCTCGACCTCGCCCAGCTCGATGCGGTGCCCGCGGAGCTTGACCTGCCTGTCGTCGCGGCCCAGCAGCTCCAGGACCCCGTCGTGGCGGATCCGTGCCCGGTCGCCGGTGCGGTAGAAGCGGCCGTACCGCTCGTGCCGCCCGAAGCGTTCCTCGGTCAGCTCCGGCCGGTTGAGGTAGCCGGCGCTCACCCCGTCGCCCGCGACGCACAGCTCTCCCGGCACGCCGGGCGGCCTCTCGCGACCGTCAGCGTCGAGGACGAAGATCCTGGTGTTGGCCAGCGGCGCCCCGGCGGGCACCGGGTCGCCCGGCGGCTCCAGCAGCTCGGCGGCGGTGGACCAGATGGTGGTCTCCGTGGGCCCGTACACGTTGAAGACCCGGCAGCCGAGCGCGAGCAGGTCCCTGGCCAGCGCGGCGGGCATCGGCTCGCCGCCGCACAGGACCGTGCGCCCGGCCAGCTCCCGCCCCGCCTCCGGCACGACGAGCCGCCAGGCGGTCGGCGTGGCCTGCACGACCTCGACCGTCCCCGCCAGCTCCAGGAACCTGCGGGGCTGCAGCTGGTCCTCGTCCGAGGCCACCACGACCGTGCCGCCGCCCGCCAGCGGCACCAGCAGCTCGAGCCAGGAGATGTCGAAGGAGGGGGTGGTGGACCAGAGCGCCGACCGGGGCTCGCCCAGCCGGCCCGCGAAGTCGAGCACGAGGTTCGTCAGGTTGGCGTGGGTGACCTGGACGCCCTTCGGCCTGCCGGTGGAGCCCGAGGTGTAGATCACGTACGCGATCTCTCCCCGCTCGGGCTCCCTGGATACGGCCTGGCCTTCCGGCATCGTCACCACGGGCGTGGCCCCCGCCCACTCCGGCTCGTCCACACCGGTGATCACCAGGCGGGCGCCGGAGTCGGACACCTGGTACGACAGGCGCATCTCCGGCTGGCGGACGTCCAGCGGCAGGAACGCCGCCCCGGCCTGCCAGGTCCCGAGCACGGCGGCCACCAGGTCGGCCGAGCGGTCCAGGCCCAGCGCGACGAGGTCGCCCGGCCGCACACCGTGCGCGTCGAGGAGCTCCCGGACGGCGGCGGCGCGGCCGAGCAACTCGTCGTAGGTGACCTCCCGCGCGCCCTCACGGACGGCGACCGTCCGGCCGGCACGCTCGTCGGCCGAGCCCTCGCGCGCGACAGCTCTGTGCGATCCGATCCTCGACAGCAGCGGTTCAGGCCACGCGCGCGCGGTGTCGTTGACCCGGTCGAGCACCGCGCGGTCCGCAGGGGACAGCACGTCGGCCACCGATCCCGCGGCCGCCTGCCGCAGCACGGACGCCATCCGGGCCGCGAACGCCTCGATCTCGGCCTCGTCGTGCACCTCGGTGCTGTGCCACGCCCTGATCGTCAGCCTGCCGGGCTCCTGCACGGCGACGACCTGCAGGTCGAGACGGCTGCGGTCGAACAGGTCCTCGATGTAGCCGGGCACCTCGCCGCGGATGCGCACCTGCTCGTCGCTCCACGGCCGGTAGTTGAACATGTGCCGGAACAGCGGCACCCGCCAGTCGTCGGTGCCGTGCCCCCTGCGGGTCAGCACCGCCTCCACGGACGCGTCGGCGTGCTCGACGCCTTCCGCCCACGTCTCCTCGACCCGCCTGGCGACCTGGCCGAAGTCCTCGTCCAGTTCGGCGCGCACGCGCAGCGGCAGCGTGCTGACGCCGTAGCCGACGTGCCCGCGCCCAGCCGCGGTCCTGGTGCTGACCGGCATGCCCACCACCAGGTCGGGCCCGGCCCCGTGGCCGCGCAACGTCAGCAGGAACGCGGTGGCGAGCACGATGTTGCCCGTGGTCCGCAGCCTCGTCCTGAGCTCCTCGAGGGCCCGCACGGTCTCCTCGTCGACCTGCCACGAGCAGGTGTGCCCCGCGAAGGTCGGGCTGGACGGGGAGTGCCTGCTGCCCGGCAGCACCATGGCGGCCGGGTCGGCCCCGTCGAGCCGCTCCAGCCAGTAGTCCAGCGACTCCTGCGACGGCGTGCCAGGCTCCAGCATCGGAGCGGTGCCGGTCAGCTCGGCGGGCAGCGGGTCGTGGCCCGTCTGGCTGTCGTAGAAGCGGCCGAGTTCCTCCACCAGCAGCTGCATGGAGTGGGCGTCGATGACGATGTGGTGGCCGACCAGGCAGACGACGCTGCCCCCGCCGTCGGGGAGAGTGAAGTGGCCTGCCCTGACCAGCAGGTCGCGGCCCAGGTCGAACGGCTCGTCCAGGAAGCTCTGCAGGTCGGCGACCAGCGTCTCCTCTGTCGTGGGCCTGGTCACGAGCTTGAGCTGCGCGTCCTGCGGGGCGGTGAGATGCCTGACCGGCGCCCCGCCCACGACGGGGAACCTGAGCCGGAGCGCCGGATGCCGCTTGACCAGCCGGTTCACCGCGATCTGCAGCGGCAGGCGGCGAAGCGGCTCGCGCGTCCTGAACGCGACGGCCAGGTTGGAGACACCGCTGGCCGGGGCGAGCTGTTCCAGGACCCAGAAGGAGTACGGCACGGCGGTGAGCGGCCGCGTGGGCTCCATCGAGGGTGGCAACTCGTCACCGGGCCGGGGGATGGGGATGCGCTGGAGCGGATGGTCCGGCTCGAGAGCCGCCCAGTCCACCGGCGCCCCGGCCACCCAGAGCCGCGCGACGGCCGCCATGAACTCCCGCCGGTCCCGCCCCCACCCCGTGCCCTCCTCGGGGGTGGCCCCCTGCCGGTGGGCACCGGCTCCTCGCACCACCTCGGCGACGAGCTCGTCGAGCGGGCGGGTGGGCTCCCGTGCGACACCCCAGTCGGCGAGCGTGGCCGTCAGCGCGTAGGCGGAGGTGAAGGCCGCCGCGTCGCCGGTCCAGTCCGCGGGCAGGTCGTGGCCGTGCCTTTCGAAGGCCTCCGCGCAGACGTCCACGACCTCGGTGAAGACGCGCTCCACGCCGTACAGCGCCGCCGCCAGCTCCGCCGGCACCGCACCGGGGACGACGGCCGGATCGGAGCCGTCCTGTGCCGGGCGGAGCGGGGTGGAGCGGGAGGCGCCGGAGGAGGAGTCCTCGGCCGTCAGGGCCGCCGCGGCCTCGGCCGCGCTCTCGCAGACCACCGCTCCGCGCACCGCGTGCACGGCCCTGCCGCGCTGCAGGGTGCCGACGGCGTCGGCGAACAGGTCCTCGCGCAGCCCCGCGAAGAACCCCGCCAGGCTCCGCCGTACCGCGTCAGCCTCCTGCGGGGTGCGGCCGGACCACACCACCACGCGGGGCCCAGCGCCGGCGGGGACGTGCACGGGGGGATAGCCGTCCTCGACCGCCAGGTCGTCGGGCCAGATGACCCGGTGCACGGTGTCGCCGTCGAGCAGCGCCCGGTCGAGCAGGCGCAGCACCAGGGTTCCGGTGAGCGAGGGGACCTCCGCGCCGTCGGTGACGGCCAGCTCGCACTCCCCCGCCAGCAGCGCTGCGCACGCCTTGCGCACCCCGTCGAACGCGCCGACGACCTGCGCCGCCGGATCGTGCCCCGCCTCTTCGACGGCATCGCCCTGCGCGGCGAACCGGCCCTGGGCGATGACCGCGACCGGCCTCTCCTCAAGCTCGGGCCCGACCTCCGGCGCGCCGCCCGGCGCTTCGGATAAGGGGCCGGGTTCCGTCTGGGGAGTGGTCACCGGCCGTCCTCCCTGAGGCGGGCACGGATGTCGCGACGGCTGCCGGTGATCGGCCTGCGCCTGCCGGTGTCGGCCCGCGCGGGCGCGCTGCCCTGCGCGATCAGGCGGCCGAGCGCGACCAGGTTCGGGTGGGTGAACAGCGCGGTGGCCGGCAGGTCGACGCCGAGGGTGGTGGTGATCTCGTCGTGCAGCTCGACCAGGGACAAGGAGTCCAGCCCTGCCTCGAAGAAGTTCAGGTCGGGATCGAGGGGGCGGCCCAGCCGCCGTTCCACGAGTTCCGCCACCATCCGCTGGTGGTCCGTCGGCCGACTGGCATGGGTCATCCGGCGTCCTTTGTCCGAGCTGAAGCCTGGTGCCGGACGGGGTCGCCGTCCGCCACTAGGCATCCTTCCCGAGTCCGACAACCGCCGACAAGCCCGGATTTATAGGGGTTTCTGAAGGAAGGGTCCGGGCGAAAACTCCCCGTAGCGGCGCAACGCCACCGAGCCAGCACGGACCCCCACGCGGGACGTCAGGGAATCCAGCTCGCCGAGACGAGCGTGGGCACGGCGCCCTCCCTCGGGGCGACGACGACGAGCAGGGGCGATGCCACGGGAGCGGGCAGGTCCAACTCCAGAGTGTTGCCGTCCGTGGACCTGACGGGCCTGGTCAGACCGCCGTCCTGAACGCTCATGACCCCCTCCACGTACGGCGCGGCCGAGCACATGGCCTCGCGGGCGGCGTGCCGTACCCGCTTCGCCTCGCCGCCGACCCGCAGCAGGGCCCTGCGCATCAGCGCGCGGTCCCTGGCCGTGGCGGGCCTGTTGGCGCTGGTGTCGGCCCTGCTGCCGAGCCGGACGGTCAGCCGTCCGCCCGAGCCGAAGACGCCCGGCGGGACGGGATTCACCACGAACAGGCCGGTACGCAGCGGGCGGGTGCCGCGCCGGTTCAGGTGAGCCAGGCCGCCCGAGCTGACGAGCGAGACGACCTCGCAGCGGGCGCCGTCCATGGCCTCCCCCAGCGGCGTCTTAGCCCCGTCGGGGCACTCCTCGAAGGCCACCCTGTCGATGCGCACGCCGGCGGCGCCGCCGTCCATGATCGTGCCCGCCATCGCGTCGCGCACCTCGCGGGAGACGTCGCGGCCTTCGGCGATGTCCAGGACCTCCACGCAGACCAGGCCGTCGTCGGGCACCTCCTCGGGCATCAGGTCGAAGACGACCCGGGCGCTCATGGTGCCCTTGCCGCCCTTCAGCAGCACGCACTGCCGCAGCCGTCCCTGGGCGCGGACCTGCAGGAGGCGCGGCGGGAGGTGCGCTGCCCTGACCTCGCCGGGGCCTTCGGGCAGATGCCAGCCGGGCACGGAGGTGGCGTCCACCGACAGCACCACCTTGACGCGCAGACGGCGGCCCCCTGCCGCCACCTTGAACCCCACGAGCCCCGAGCCCTCGAACCGGCCCATGATGTGGTCGCCGCGGTGGAACAGGTCGGTCACCTGCAGCGCCGCCGCCCGCCCGTTGAACAGCTCGGCCGGCGGCGACAGCGCGACGACGGGCTCGTCGAACGCGGTGGCCGGGCCGTGCAGGAGTGTGGTCATGACGCGCTCCTAGACGTGGTCAGGGCCGCGGCGAGCCCCTCTGGATCCCGGAAGTCGAGCCGGCTCAGCAGCGGTTCGCGCCGTTCCCACATGCGGCGCACCGCCGTGTGCAGGGGGTCGCCGTCGCGCTCCACGTGCCGCATCGCGACGGCGAGCGCGCGCAGGTAGTCCTCGCCGTCCCCCATCTCCCAGTGGGGCAGCAGCGGCGAGGGCACGTCGGCCCCGCTGCGGTACAGCCACAGCCACAGCCGGGCGCGCTCCCGCTGCTCGGGCCCCAGCATGGACTCGCCCTTGAGATGGCGGGTGACGGCCTCGGCGAGCAGCCGCCAGTAGTCGGAGCGGGTCTCGGCCACATGCGACAGGCCGCAGCCGCTCCACTCCGACCAGCCTGCCTGGATGACGGGGATGCCGAAGGCGGGCAGTTCGTTGGAGACGCTGCCGCGGACCGTGACGCCCAGGTCGGTCATGCTCCAGAGCATGTTCTTCGACAGCGACAGGCTCGGCGCGAAGACCAGGTGCGAGCGCCCGGCATGGCGTGCGGCGACGGAGGCGAAGTGGCCGGTGGTGTCGTAGCGATGCTGGTTCGGGTGGTCGAGGAGGAGCCAGTTCACCGACTCCTCGCCTGCGGCGAACGCGGCCGTCTCCTCGAACCATTCCGCCAGATCCTCGAACACTTCGAGATTCGTCCCGACCGCGTCGGAGACGGCGTGGTTGAACACCGTGAAGACGGGGCGGTCAGGATCGATGCCGAACCGGTCGCAGCCGTGCTGCCGGATCTGCCGGCGTTCGGTCTCCGTGCGGATCTCGAAGGAGCTGATGTTGCCGGCCCGCCACCAGCTCGGCCTGCCCAGGTTCTCCTTGGCGCGCCACGCCACCAGCTCGGCGCTCGGCCTGATGGCGTCCCTGTGCGGCCAGACGTGCTCGTCGAAGTAGCGGGCGACCTCGCGGGTGAGCTCCTCGCGGAAGGTGCCCGTCCCCTGCCGCGCCTCGGGGAAGAGCGTGTACGCCTTCAACGACCCTGTGCTCTGGGCGTGCACGACAGGGATGTCCATGCGCATCGCCGTCTCGACGGCCAGCCCCCACTGGTCGTAGTCGACGTGGCTGGTGACCAGGGCCGCGGGCGCCAGCTCGGTGAACAGCCGGTCGTAGACCGCGGAGAAGGCCCTGGTACGGGCACGCCGCGCGTGGTGGTGCTCGTCCTCGACGTCCGGCAGCCGGGGCACGCGGTCGAGCCGGACCAGCGTCGCCGTCTCCAGCGCGTCGAGCATGGCCCTGCCGACCCTCTCGGAGGGGGTGTCGCCCTGCTCGGCGAGCCGCCGGTCGGCGAGGCCGTGCACGTCGACGATCTCCGCGGCGCCGAACGCCTGCGCGAGCCGCCGTACCCGCTCGACTTCGAACTCCTCCCAGAGCGCTCGCCGCCACTCGCGGTCGGTGCCGGTGAGGACGACGAGCCGGGAGGAGGTCAGATCGCAGATCGCGTTGGCGAGCAGCAGGTTGCGGACGACCACCCGGATGTCCTGGTGCATGGCCTCGGCCACCACACAGCTCCCGGACCTGGAGGGACGCCTGTCCCAGTAGGCCCTCGCAGCCGAGAGCAGGCGGTCGAACTGCTCTTCTCCCCCGACAAGACGCATCTGCCCCTCCATCGCTCATCGCCGTGGCAGCCGCGTAGGACGCTGCCAGGCCGGGCCGAGGCCCGACCCGGCAAACACGCGATCCTTTGCCATGGCCGCCGGGCGGCTTTACCTGCCGGCGGCCGTCACGGCGGACGGAGGGTCACCCGTTGTCAGTGCCTGGCCATGCCGGGCACCACGATGAGCGACGAGATCACCGCCGGCATGTTCATTCCATGGTTGCTACCCGGTGGGAATCATTCGGCGGGCTCCAACCCGGACTCCTCCACCATGTGCGAAGCCAGCATCGCGGTCAGCTGCGCACGGAACTCCGCCTCGTGCGCCGGGTCGTCAGGATCATGCCCCATGCCCGTCAGCCACGATCGCCTGCCGATGGCGAACCCGTACGCCGCCGACACCCCCATCAACGCCACCGCCTCGATGCGGGACCTGCTCGGAACCGGCCGACCCGCCAGCGCGGACCGGATCCCCGCCTCGATCGCGTCGATCAGCTCCCGCAGGTCCGGCCGTACGGCGCCCTGGTAGTCGGCGTGCATCTCGGCCCAGACGAACAACCGCAGGTAACGCTCGTCCGCCAGGGTGTCGAACACCACGCCCATGATCCCCGCCGCGGTCGGAACACCCCGCTCGGCCTGGATGCGGTCATGGATCCGCTCCTGGATCCGCTTGTCCTCGGACACCAGCACCTCGCGGACCAGAGCAGCATAGGTACCGAAATAGTGGGTCACCAATCCATGGGCGACACCGACGGCCTCGGCGATCTGTCTCAGCGTGACGTTGTCCGGTCCCCGCTCACCGATCAACCGTGCCGCCGCGGCAAGCAGCTCCGCGCGAGCTTCCTCAGGACTGCGCCTGCGCCGTCGGGGTTTCACGGCCCCAGCCTATTGGCCAGTGGCCAACAGGCTGGGCCGGTGGCGCTGTCGCCGTACCGCACCGCCGGCCACGGGCGCGGGGCGGACCGCCGGTCACCCCTCCCCGGCGGTCCGCGACGTCAGGGCCCTGGTCAGCCGGTCTGCTTGGGCGACCAGAGAGGCTTGTCGTCCTTGGAGTAGATCACCACGTTGCCCTCGTCCTGGACGGCCAGGTAGGCGCCGGGATTGCCCGCGGTCGGGCTGGTCCAGACTCCCTTGCCGGAGGAGCTGTAGATGACCAGGTTGCCTTCCTTCTGCATCGTGGCCTTCGCACCGGGGGCGTCCGCCGTCGGCGTCGTCCACCTGGCCTTGTGGTCCTTGGTGTAGAGGACCAGGTTGCCCTCCTTCTGCATGACGAGCTGGTACTGGCCGTTCTCGGACTGGACCCACTGTCCGGCCTTGAGGGTGTGCCCGGAAGGCAGCGACCCGACGTAGGCGTGGCGCGACCACAGGAACCTGTTGTCGGCGGAGTAGATGACGAGGTTCCCGTCATCCTGCACGGTGAGGTAGGCGCCCGCGTTGCCCGCGGTGTTCGTGCTCCACAGCGGCTTGTTCAGGGCGTTGTAGATGACCAGGTTGCCCTCCCGCTGCATCGTCGCGTACGCGGGGGAACCCGACGCGGGCGAACTCCAGAGGGCATTGCCGCCCGGGCCGTAGAGGACGAGGTTGCCCTGTGCCTGCTGGATCAGCTTGTACTGACCGTTGTCCGACTTCACCGACTCAGACGGCTTGAGGCTCTCCCCTGCGCTCAGCCTGTCGTCCGTCCTGTCGGCCGTGGCGGCGCCGGCCGCCGGCGCGAACGACAACGGCAGCGCCAGTGCCGCGGCCAGGACCGCGCTCGTCCCCAGGCCGCGCGCGGCCGCCCCCTTGAGTGAGCGCATCGAAACTCGCTTCACAGCCCAGACTCCGAATCTTCTCGTGTGTGCTCGTGTCGCCCCGTCGGCACCGACGTGCGCCGGGGCTGGAGGAATGCGGGTATGACGGCACCCGGCAAGCGGGTGCCACCCGCCACCACGTTAGGGAGAGCCGGTTGACCGGCGTGACGGCTGTTCGACCCACAAAACCGCGAAGGTCACAGATCGTCGACCCGCACGAGCCCGTCCTGGATGGCCCTGGCGACGAGCTTGGCCTTCGTCCTGGCCTCCCTGCCGACGTTCGCGTACTTGATCCGCACCCGGTCCAGGTAGGAGTTGACGGTTCGCGGCGTGATGCCCAGCCTCTCGGCGACGAGCTCCTTCGACTCGCACTGGAACCACTCGATCAGCACCTCCTCCTCGCGAACGGACAGCTGCGGGCGTTCCGCCGCCCTGTTCGCGCCGAACGCCCCCGCCAGCGCCGGCGGCGTGTACGGCCGGTCGTCGGCGGCCGCGACCGTGGCCGCGACCAGGTGCTCCTCTCCTTCGGCCTTCGTGAGGTAGCTGAACGCGCCGATGTCCATGCACGTCAACGCCGTGTGCTCGTCGTCGCGCATCGTGTAGACGATGACCTGCCTGCCCGCGTCGACCAGGCAGCGCAGGTCGCCGAACGCCGGCGGCCCGCCCGCCAGATGCAGGTCGAGCACCACCACCGCGGCCGAATCCCCTGGCGGCAGCCATGCGGCCTTCGGCGTGGCACCGGCCGCGACGACCTCGATCGGCGGGTCGGCCGTCGCGTACCAGTACCGCACGCCCGCGAGGACGGCCGGATGGTCGTCGATCAGCGCGACCGTGATGGTGTCCCCAGCCGCCACACCGTCTCCACCCACAGTCGGTTCCCCTTCGCCACACGATTGACCTCGACATGCCTGAACTCGAACTCCGGAGGCGGCTCCCCCTGCACGTCCCCGACCGCGCTGACCCGAACCTGCTCCGGCGTGCGAACCACCGTCACCCGGACCTGCTCCGGTGTGGCGACGACGGCCGACGAGGCCGCGGAGAGCACGGCCGTCACCGCGTCGATGAGCTCTCGCCGCACCTCCTTCGGCAGGTCCGTCGGCTCGCCCCGCACCGCGAGCTGCACGGTGACCTCGTGGCGTTCCGCGACGTCGATGACCGCACGCAACTCGTGCAGCAATCGGTCGGACACGTCGTCGCTCTCCGCGAACAGGCGCCGCATCCTCGCCGCCTCGTGCGCGCACCGGCGCCTGGTGTCCTGGTCCGAAGGATCGAGCGAGCCGTAACCCAGCCCGACGAGCAGCGGGACCGTGGTGCCGAGCAGCGCGGCGTAACGCCGTTGATGGTCGAGGTGCGTGTGGTCGGCCACCGCCTCCTCCGTGCGGATCCGCTCCTCTTCCTCCGCCGCCTCGCTCGCCCGTACGGCGACGCGCCGTACGGCATGGACCACGAGGCCGAACGCGAACTGGAACCCGTAGATCGACACCGCCGACAGCGCCATCGACGCCATCGTCCGGGGGCCGGGCAGGTCCGCGACGACCGCCTGGACCACCGCCAGGGCGAGGTTGGCGCCGAGGAACGCGCCGAGATACCCGAGCGGCAGGTCGAACAGCAGCAGCACGCCGTACCAGCCGACCAGGCCGAAGGACCAGTTGGCCGCGTCCGGAATCCGGTGTGAAGGCGCCGCGGAGGAGGCCGCCACGACCGCGACGAGCACCAGGCCCACGCAGACCCACCGCACCGCGGGCGGGACGCCCCGGCCGCGCACCACGAAGATCGCGGCGACCAGCGTGACCCCGACCAGAAGGGCGAACCCGGCGACCTCCAGCCACAACGGGTCGTAGCGCGCGCTGCTCCTGACAAGCTCCGGCAGGCAGAGACCGAACTGGACGGCCGCGGTCACCGCCAGAACCGACCCCCGGACACCGCGCAGGAGCCGCCGCTCGATCTGCCCTGCAGCTCTCCTCCGCCCGCGTTCGGTCACCCTGGGCACGCGGCCACATCCATCGCGCGAAACCGGTCGGCCTCCCCGAGCGCGTTCAAGCAGCCTGATCACGTGGCCACATCCAGCGCAGTGTGGTGCCCTCGCCCGGCGCCGAGGCGACGAGCACCCGCCCGCCCGCGGCCGCCATCCGCTCGACGATGGAGCCGGAGATCCCGCGCCGGTGCGGGGCGACCTGCTCGGGGTCGAAGCCGCGACCGCGGTCCCGCAGCTCCACCACGATCCTGCCGTGCTCGTCGACCTCCGCGCGCAACGCGGCCTCGGCCACCCCCGCGTGCCGGTTCACGTTGGTCAGCGCCTCCCGGACGCCGTGGAAGACGGCCAGCGCCGGTGCCGCGGGCACAGGCGGCAGCCCGCCGATGTCCTGCCGTACGCGCACCCCCGGATGCAGGGTCGCCGTGGCCAGCAGCGCGCCGAGGTCGACCCGACCGGCGTCCGGACCCGAGGACACGGTGAGCATCTTCAGGTCCTGCCTGGCGCGTTCGCGCACGTCATCGTGGGCCTCGCGGGTTCCCATCGCGACCATCAGCAGGGTCGTGCTCGCCGTGTCGTGCAGTGTGGCGAGGTACTCACGCTCGACCGCGCGCCTGGCCGCCGCGACGGCGGCCTCCCTGCGCCGTGCCGCCACCCGCTCGGTGAGCCTGTCCACCGCGCGCACCTCGGAACGGATCAGCACATAGGACAGCCTGGCCAGGGCGACCTCCATCAGCACCCGCACCGCCGGCAGCACCGCAGGCGACCAGTCACCGGAATGCGCGACGGCGGAGCCGGCGACGTAGGCGCCGAGCGCCAGGACCGCCAGCCCACTCCCCACCAGCGGCCTGGTGCACCATTCGAACGGGTACGTCACGGCCGTGATCGAGATCAGGGCGTACACCCAGCTGGCGGAGTCCTGGCCACCCGCCACCGCCTGGCCGACTCCCATCGCGGCGAGCACCACGACGTCGACCGCGACGACCGTCCACGCCCTGGACACCGTCCCGTTCCTCGCCCAGACGAGCCGAAGAACGGACCAGCCGATCGCGAGGACCGCCAGCACGGCCGTCTGCGGCCTGGTCCCGCCTGGCGCCGCGAGCACACCGAACACGCCGCAGGGCACGACGGTCGCCGAACGCAACCAGACCGAATAGCGGCTCGCAGCCCGGACCAGCTCCCGCTCCGCCGCCCCCGAGACTTTCCCGCGCGCCTCTCCCGCCTCCTGGTGCCCCTCAACCACCGCACAAACACTATCGAACTGGACACAGTCAAGACCGGAACTGCTGAGGATCCGGCACCGTCAGCCTCCGGCGGCACCGACCGCCTACTTCGACGATGTCCTGCAGAGCAAGCCCACGATCCCCGCGCCGGGCTTCGAGCTCGTCGCGGCCAAGGAACGCGGAAGCGTCATAGGGCTCATGGACGTCATCGTCGACGGCGAACTGGCGACCATCGACACCCTCGCGGTCCATCCCGACCACCAGCACCAGGGCATCGGCCGCGCGCTCCTCTCCGAAGCCCTCACCCGGGTCACCGCGCTCGGCGTGCCGACGCTGGACGCATGGACCAGAGACGATCCGAACACCTTGCGCTGGTATCGGACCAGCGGCTTCACCGAGAGCGAGCACTACCTCCACGTCTACGCGAACCACTACACCGACGCAGGCGAGCCGGACCGAGCCATCGGCGAACGACGGCCAGGGCTACGGCCGATGATGGCCTTCCTGCACGCCGACCTGCGAGAAGAGCAGTCCATGCGCGAGCGGTTCGCACGCGTCCATGTCTGCCGACGCTTCGTGCTGACCGTCTGAGCCACACCCCGCCGTCGAGCCGCATCCCTCGCGGGAGGGTCGTATGAAGGCTCCGGACGCCTGACGGTACGTGCGCCCTTCGGCGGGGCTAGCCTGGGAGTGTGGGCATCACCGCTGGTAGCTACACGTTGGGACCGGAGTCTGGACGGATCCTGGTCAAGACGACGCGTGCCGGACTCGGCGCGAAGGCCGGCCATGATCTCACCATCGCGGTCACCCGCTGGCGCGGCGATGCCACCGTCGACCCCGCCGACCCGGCCGGCTGCTCGGTGACCGTCGAAGTCGACGCCGAGTCGCTCGAAGTCCAGGGAGGAACCGGCGGCGTCAAACGTCTCACGAGCTCCGATCGCGAGGAGATCGAAAAGATCATCCGAGAGAAGGTCCTTCACTCTGAGCGCTACCCGACGATCACCTTCCGATCATCGCAAGTCACGGGAGGTACGGAGTCGTTCCGCGTGGAGGGCGACCTCGACATGCTCGGCGTCGCCCGGCCCATCCAGGTACAGGGCTCGCTCGCCGAGGATCGAGTGCACGGCTCGGCGGCCATGGTGCAGTCCCGATGGGGGATCCGGCCCTACTCGGCGTTCTTCGGCGCGCTCAAGGTGAGCGACGACGTCGAGGTGCAGTTCGACATCGGCCTCGTATCGAAGGAGTGACCCCGACCGCGAAGCGCGATCCTTGCTCGCCGCCAAGAGGTCGCGGCATCGACGAGCGGGCGCCGAGTGACGGCAGGACGATCCCCACCAGGAAGAGCAGCGATGACCACTGGTGCAACTGCCGCATGAGCCGACCGCCAGGCGCCTCGAAGGCGATCTCCACCTCCGCGGCGTAGGCGGCGCTCACCTCGGCGCCGCGTAACGGCTCGTAGGGGCCGTCATAGAACGTCTGGCCGCTCGACGGATAGAAGAACGCGAGGAAGGCGCCGGTGAGCACGACGACCACGAAACAGTAGACGAGCATCTCGCTCATCAGCGTCTTGTACAGCCTCATTCGGCTGAGTTCATCACGGATCAGGACGCGACGATCTCGCCGTTGTCGTCATCCAGGACGCGTGCGATCGGAGGACGTCGGCCAGGTCCGGACACCTGCCACGTCAGCAGTAGGCGTCCGAGCCGTCCTCCCTGCTTCGATCAACGACGGAACAGGGCGTCGAGTTCGCCGAAGTCGAGTGAGCCGTCCAGTGCCGTGAGACCTCCCGTGCCGAGCAGTTCCGCGGCGGCTCGGCGGGCCGCGGTGTAGGCGGCCTGGGCCAGCGCGGTGCCCAGGCTGATCCTGCGCACCCCGGCCTGCGCGAGCTCGGTGACACCCGGTCCGCCTGCGACGGCCATCGCGTTGACCGGCAGCGGCGACTCGGCGCAGAGAGTGCTCAGCACGTCCAGGTCGAGAAGGCCGGGCACGAAGATGCCGTCGGCTCCCGCCTCGGCGTATGCCGCCGTGCGCGCCAGCACCTCGTCCAGCCGGCCGTCGGGCGCGCCGATTCCGAACAGGAAGACGTCGGTGCGCGCGTTGACGAACAGTTCCGGCAGGTCCGCGGCGGCCGCGGCGTCCCTGGCGGCGCGCAGCCTGGCGCCCTGTTCGGCGATGTCGTACAGGGGACCGCCGACGGCTGTGGAGTCCTCCAGGTTGACGCCCACCGCACCGGCCTCGATCACCGCCCGCACGGTCGCGGCGACGTCCGCGGGGGCCGGCCCGTAGCCTCCCTCCACGTCGACCGTCACCGGCACGTCGACGGAGTTCACGATGCGCCGCGCGGCCTCCACCATCTCGTCCCGGCCGAGCCGTTGCCCGTCCCCGCGGCCCAGTGACCATGACACGCCGCCGCTGGTCGTGGCGATCGCAGGGGCGCCGGCCGCGGCGATCACAGCGGCGCTGGCGGCGTCCCAGGCGTTGGGCAGCACCAGCACGGACTCGGTGCTCAGGCCGCGGAACAGCCGAGCGGCAGCGGTGGAGGGGGTGGTGTCAACAGACATGTGCATGACCGCCTTCGCGTCGTTCCGATTCTCGGCACTCGCGTCGCGGGCGCCTGCTCCAGGGATGCTGCTGGGCCGGGGAGCGGGCGTCCACTGATTAAGCTCAGACCGAATGTGGAAGCAGTGGAGGCGACATGAAGGCGCGGCTGACCTTTTCGGTGAACGATCTGGCCGAGACCCGGTTCGCCGTCTCGCCCATGTGGGAGGTCGTCACCAGCTTCAGAGCGCTGGCCGCCGCCGCGGTACCGGACCTGCACCTCGGCTGGGCCGACCAGGTGCGTCCCAGGCTCGCGGCCGCGGGTCTCGATCGCGGTTGGCTGGCCGACATGATTCCGCCCGCCGGCCACCTCCCCGACTTCCTCAACCCGGCGCCGACGTCCGCGTCCCCCGGCCTCGCCGGCGAGCTGGCCGCCATCGAGGCCACCGCTCCTGATCAGGTACGGCGGGACCTCGACGTGCTGGCCGCCGAGCGCGAAGGCCGGTTGTCCTCCCGGCTGCGGAGCCTTCACCGGACACCTGAGACCTACCTGCCGCGAATCGTCGCGGAGATCGATGTCTACTGGCGGCTCGCGATAGCTCCTTACTGGGGCAGGATCCGCTCGGTGCTCGAGGCGGACGTCTTCTACCGGGGGCGCCAGGTGGCCGAGCACAGTACGGCCCAGGCGCTCGACGAGCTGCACCACACGGTGCGGTGGGTCGACGGCAGCCTCCACCTGGCGCAGCGGCACTGCGCCATCACCAGGATCGAGACAGGAGCCGGGCTGCTCCTGGTGCCGTCGGTCTTCGCCTGGCCGCGGGTGCTGACCCGGACCGCCGCGTCGGAACCACCCCAGCTGGCCTACCCGGCGCGCGGGATCGGCACGTTGTGGGAGCGCCGGACACATGCGCACATGGACGCCCTCGCCGCCGTGATCGGCCGATCCAGGGCGCTGATCCTGGCCGAGCTGGACTCCCCAGCCTCGACCACCGAACTCGCCCACAGGTCGGGCCTTTCGGCGGCGGGCGTGTCCCAACACCTGACCGCGCTGCGAGCCGCCGGCCTGACCAGCACCCACCGGGCGGGCCGCTCGGTGCTCTACGCCCGCACCGAGCTCGCCGATGCCCTCCTCACGGCGCAGACGTGAAGCATGCCGGCGATACGGCGGCGGTGCGCCGCGAACGCCTGCCGTTCACGGGTCGATCCCCGCGATCCGGCAGGCGTGATCGTCACCTGCGGTCATCATGCCTTTCCATTGGCGGCGCACCAGCCGGTCCACGTGGTGGCGCCCTTGCCCAGCTGCTTGTTGTAGAAGGAGGTCCAGGAGTTCTCGCTCGGGCCGGGCTCGGTGGGGGCGGCCTTGTAGAGCGGGTGGGCGGCGTCGATCTCCGCCCGCAGCCACGGCTCGATGTCCAGGTAGGACGGCAGCGACCAGCTGCGGGCGTGGTAGGTGAGCTGCCCGCGGACGTCGGTCTCCGGCAGGCACATGAACGGTGCCCACGGGCTCGTCCTGGACCAGCTGATCTTGGTCTTCATCGCACCCTTGGGGACGGTGCCCGCGATCGTGCGGACCGCCACCTCGCGGTCGTCGACGTAGAAGTCGAACATCTCCTGGGCCGCGTAGACGCCGTTCACCAGGCCGAACTGCTCGCCCAACGAGGTCTTGAAGTCCGTGCGAACCGGGATGTCGCTGGTCCACACGGTCTCGTCGTGCATCTTCCGCATGGGCGGGCCGACGTAGGAGGGGGTGACGTTGAACGGGCCGAAGTTCACCGCGTCGTTGTTGATGGGGACGACGGGGTAGGTCTTGAGATCGATCGGGTTCTTCCATTCCCGCAGGATCTTCGTGGGGTCGGCGGGGTCGGTGTAGAAGACGATCTCGCGGGAGAGCTGGTAGAGCTGCGTGGTACCGGGTACCCGGTACAGCCGCCGGATGTTGTAGCCCTCGAGGTTGAACAGCTTCTGGCCGTGGCGCAGCTGCGGGTCGTGAGCGTTGCCCTCGATGTTGGCGTAGACGGATCCCGAGATCCGGAAGACCATGTCCCGCCCGTCCGGACGCCCGTTGGTCTGCAATGACAGGAGCCCGTTCTTGTCCGTCACCGTCTTGTAGACCGGCCCCGGGTCGGTCGGATCATCCGTCGCCGTTCCCGCTGCCGTGCCGGGAACGGCGACGCACACCAGGAGCGCGGTAAGGGCTGCGGACAGGGTCAAACCACGACGCTTTAACACGAGTGCTCCTGCGGTGCTGAAAGGGTGACAGGGACCGCTGTGATCATTCCAGCTGGCGAGACCCGGCCTCAACCAGGCCCGCACCGCACCCGCTTCCCAGCCCCAAGGAATCTTGCGACAATTCCGCGACAGAACGCGCAAGTACGGGAGGCCGGGTGTCGAACAGCGTGCTGACCCACGCATTCCACGTGGACGCCGCTCCGGAGAAGGTGTTCGAGCACCTCACGACTCCGGAGAGCTACATCGGACTGTCCCCTCTCGTGGTCGCCGTCAGCGATGTGGACCGCGCGGAGCCCGGCGTGATCCGGTACACGGCCGTCGAGCGCTTCCGGTTCCTCTGGATCTTCACGCACGACAACCCGATCGACGTGGCCCTCCACACCGACGGCCTGTCCGTCTACGGCGAGGTGCGGAGCCCGGGACGCGTTCACATGGCCTACCGCTTCGACCTCGAGCCGGACGGCACCGGCACACGGGTGAGCGACCGGCTCGACCTGACGGCCCCGTGGATGCTGGCCGGGTTCGCCGCTGGCCAGGCACGCAAGGTCCAGCTCGCCCGCGCCCGAATCCTGGCCGAACGGTTGTCCACCGCCCAAGAGGGCGCCGCTCGCGACTGACCGGGAGGGCGCCCTCAGCTCGTTGTCCTCAGGCACGCGGCGTACGGTCGTCCGTCGACGGCCCGACCACCGGAAGGTGGGGAATCGCGCTGGCGAGCCCCAGCACGACAACGAACGAGGCGACGAGCACTGCGACCCACGCGCCTCGCGGTTCGCTGAGTGCGAGCCGCACGCCGCCGATCATGGGCGTGGCCAGCGTCAGGGCCGCGAGGAGGGCCGCGCCGGCGACGCCGGTGACGAGCCGGGCCCAGCGTGGCCCGCGACCGGATACCGCGTATCCGCCGCCGAGCGCGATGGCGGCCACGGCGACCGCCCCACCGCCCAGGCCCCGCGTGAGGAACTGGACCAGGGCGCCCGGCATGAGCATCGGAACGATGGCGAGGGCGAGCGGGGCAAGGGCGAGCCACCTCCACCGGGACCGGCCCCCGGTCCGCCGCAGGTGTTCGGCCCAGCCGAGCAGCCCGCCGGTGACGGCGCCGGGGAGGAGGATGGCAGCGAACGTACCGGCCCAGTCGATCTGGGAGGAGGTTCCGGCGAGCTCGGACATGTAGGAGCGGAAGCCGGCCGCCCAGGCGATGCCGCAGATGGTGCCGGCGGTGACCAGGACGAGCCCGGAGCGTGGACGGCTATCGGCCGTCCCGGACGCCGGGCCGGTCACAGCCGTTCCATACGGGCGTTCGCCGGGATGGCGTCGGTGCGCGCGAGGGCGAATCCGAGAGCGGCGAAGATCAGCATCCACACCCCGATCGTCAGCCGGGCCACGACGAACGGCCCGAAGATCGCCGGTGTGAGAGGGACGATCACATAGACGCCCAGGATCAACGGGATGTAGCGTCGCCAGCCGACCCACTGCCGCGCCCTGACCACGGCGATGCCGAGCACGATGAGAGCGGCACCGTTGAGCAGGGACAGCACTCCGTAGATGCTGTCCACGATGTCCGTGGCCGGCGAAGGGTAGGCGGCGTGCGCGACCGAGATGGCGACCAGTTCCTGTACGGCCAGCAGCACCATCGACACCACGCTGCCGATCCCCCCGATCAGGGCCGGTACGCCGCGGCCGGCGAACCCGGATCGCCACACCACCATCAGGCCCCAGGCGATGGCCAGGTGGTGGAGGAAGAAGAACGACTGGATCGCGGTGAACCCGCTTGCGCTGAGCGGGAAACTGAACCGGTCGTCGGCCACAGCAGGCGGTACGAAGGCGAGGAACACCCCCGAGGCCGCGCCGGTGAACCCAGCGAGAAGGAGTGCCCAGGCACCCGTCTTCCTCGCCATGATGTCGTTCATCAACTCCACCCCTCAGTCGCGGTGCCGGTGGCCGCGCGTGACCCGAGCCACCGTCTGAACGCCACGTGCACAGTCCGTTCCGTACGGCCTGACGCTAGATCGAGGACCCTCCCGGGAAATCGGGTGTTTCCCTATGTGCTCGCCTCGGCCGGCCGCCGGCCGAGTTCGGCACGGCAGCGGATGCCCGGATCGCGGTCGACGCGGGCGAGTCACTCCGGCTCGTTTCCCGCCGTCCCGCCCAGGACGAACGGCGTGGTCACTCCCTCGTACATCAGGTGGGCGATGAGCCCTTCGGACGCATGCGGCAGGTTGTGGCAGTGGTCCAGCCAGATGCCGGGATTGTCCGCGACGAAGGCGATGTCGTACGACTCACCGTCGCCGACGTCGAGCGAGTCCACCCACCAGGGACTCCCGACGCTGCTCACCCCGTTGCGGCCGAGTACCACCGCGTGGTGGCCGTGAAGGTGCATCGGATGCACCTCTCCGCTGTGATTCGAGATGCGCATCCGTACCACGTCGCCCTCGGAGACGACGAACATCGGCACGTCGGGGAAGAGGTGGCCGTTGACGGTCCACCACAGCCCTGGGTGCCCGTCGAGAAACCCCGGCCGGCGCCCGATGGCGTACTCGAATCGTCGATCGGGCCTGTCCTGGGCGAATCCCAGAGGCGCCTTCGTGCCGTACGAGAGCAGGTCCAGCGTCGTGGTGGGCCGCCGGACCGGGGGTGCGTCGTACGACGTCGAACCGAGCACGACGGCCGACGGACCGCCGAGATGGACCCGAACCGGCGAATCGTCCTCCGGCATGATCACCTCGATGTCGGCACGGCCGCCTGCCGTGACCAGCACCCCTGTGTCGTGGACCGGGGTGGGCCCGTTCAGATCCGTGCCGTCGACGGCGACGAGCCGGAACGGTGCACCGGCGACCCATGCGGACATCGGGGCGTTGTCGGTGTTGATGACCCGCACACGCGCCCGTTTCCCGGGCGGAACCTCGACCTGTACGTCGTCCTCGCGGCCGTTGACGGTGCGGGCTCCGCCGTACAGGTGCACCAGGGCCGCCATGTCGACGACCTCGGCAGCCTGCTCCGCGGGGGTCACCACCACGGCACCGAGCAGGCCGCCGCGGACCTGCTCGTGGGACACCTGGTGGGAGTGGTACCAGAAGGTGCCGGCCTGGTCCGCGACGAACCGGTAGGCGTGCTCCTCGCCGACACCGACCGCGTCCTGGGTGACACCCGCGACCCCGTCCTCGGCGTTGGGCACATCGACGCCGTGCCAGTGCAGCGTGACGCCCTCAGGCACCGACTCGTTGACCAGCCGTACCTGCACCAGCTGTCCCGCGGTGGCGCGGATGTCCGGGCCGGGCGACCGGCCGTTCAGGGTGTACCCGTCGACGACTCGGCCTGAGGCCAACCGGAACGCTTCCTTACGGGCAGTCAGCGTGACGGCGACGTCGGCCGTGCGTCGCGGGTCGGCGGTCAGCGCGTTGACGCCGCGCTGAGCCGTCGCGTGCTGACCGTGCCCGCCATGCGTCATCGCGCTGACGGCCGGGCCGCCGCCGTAGTCCGCGTACCCCATGTCCATCGCGGAGTACGTCCCCGGAAGCAGGCTGGCCTGCCAGAGCCAGATCAGCGGCCCGAGGACGACGACGGTCGCGCCGCACGCAATGCTGACGCGGCTGCCCCGGCGGTTCCGACGCACCTGGGTGTGCCCGTCAGGTCCGCGGCGCGAGACGCGCCTCTGGATCCACCGCCTGGCTCGCGCCCGCGTTGCGAGCCAGGCGCGCGGCGTGGATCGCCGCGCTGAACAGCAGCAGGGCGTTGAGGCCGTGCAAGGCGCCCAGGACAGGGATGTCGTGGCCGAGGACGCCCAGGGCGACCTGCGCCACGACGAGCAGCAGGACCAGGGCCGCCCACTTCACCGCTCCAGGGATCTTCGTGAAGAAGGAGCAGATCAGCAGAATCAACGCGGTCAGCGGGATGATCATCGTCCCGACCATGCCGTGGATCGCGTAGCCGAGAACTTCGGGGAAGACGAACGCGCGGCTTTCTATGACCGCCGCGTCGAGCACGCCGCCCTCCATGACCCATTTGCCTTGCCCTGCGACGGCGAAGACCATCGCCATCGACTGGATGACGACCTGGGCCGCGACGACGATGGCCAAGATCTTGTAAGCGGTTCTCATGTTGTTCTCCCCTTCGGATGGGGCTCGTTGAGCGGATCCACCACGTCGCCGCCCTCGGCGCATCTCCCGGTCGTCGCGCTCTCGATCGCCTCGACGAGGCGGTGGACCGGGATCTCCGCCTGCCGGCATACCTGTGCGACTGAGGCCGGTGAGCCGGCCGCGAACAAGCAGAAGGCGACCTCGTCCTCGGGCACGAAGAGCGTCAGGAGAAGATCGACCGTACGTCCCTCGGCCGACAGCTCTCCCGCGCAGCTGCCGATCCTGTGCGCGGTTTCCTTCAGCAGTTCGTCGGTCAGACCCGGGCGGTACCACTCGACGAGGTAGCGCGTCAGGCTCGGCGGTGCTCGATGCGGCATGGGCTGAACGTAGTTCGCGCCTTCGCCGGGGAAATCAGGTGTTTCCCTATGTGTTCAGCTCGGCCATGCGCTGCCCGAGCTCGGCGCGCGAGCCGATGCCCAGCTTGTGATAGACGCGGGCGAGGTTGGCCTCGACCGTCTTCGGGCTGATGAACATGGCCGTGGCGACCTGGCGGTTCGTCATTCCGCTCGCCGCCAACTCGGCCACCCTTCGTTCCGACGGAGTGAGCTCCGCGCCGCCTGACGGACTCGTGGTGACCCGCTCGAGTTCGGCCCTGGCGCGTGCGGCCCACAGGGAGGTGCCGAGTTCGTCGAAGACCCGGACAGCGGCCCGCAAGGCTTCGGCGGCGGCACGCTTCTGACGCCGCCTGCGCTGGATCTGCCCCAGCACCAGCTGTGTGCGGGCCAGTTCGAACGGCATCGGCAGCCGCTCATGTTCGGCCAGGGCCAGTTCGGCGGCTGCGAGCGCGGCGTCCAGGTCTCCCTGTGCGGCCAGCAGAAGGCTTCGACAGCGTGCGCCGAGCGCCAGCGCCCAGGCGCGATCCAGCCTGCGGCCGTTGGCCTCCAGCCGATCCACCAGCGCGGCTGCCTCTTCCAGCCGCCCCACCCCGACGAACGCCTCCACGGTGTCGGGGGCGAACGGTGCGGCCGTCGGTTCTCCGTACCCCATGACCGTCGCGGCCTCGGCCAACGGACCCAACGTCGCGGCCGCGGCCGCATGGTCGGCCAACGACACGTCCAGAAACCCCAGGGTCACCATCGGCCAGACGGTCACCGCCAGGCAGCTGCCCCGCTCGAAGATCGCCAGCGCCTGAAGGGCGGCCTGGCGCGCCTGATCGGGCTGACCGGCATACGCGGCGACGTTCGCCTGGGCCGACAGCGCGATCGCGAGGGGGAAGTCGGTGCCCAGCTGCCACGCCCGTTCCAGAGTGTCCTCGGCGATCGAACGCGCATCGGCGAGGTCGCCGCGCCAGCACTCGACGATCACGGTGTGAAAGGCCGTGAACATCAAGTCACTCTCCTCACCCCGCTCGAGGCAACGCCGCCGCAGGGCGAGCAGGCCGTCCCTGGCCTCGTCCAGCCGTCCCGTCCAGGCGAGCAGCAGGCTGCTGATCAAGGTCGGACGCAGCATCACCGGGCCCGGAATGTCGGGATTCTCCAGGGCAAGGGCGCGCTGTAGCGTGGGCTCGTCCAGTCCATGACCGCTCAGGAAACGGATCATGACGGAGGACGCGAGGGCCTTGGCCAACAGGTCGGAATCCTCCAGCCGCTCGGCGTCGGCCACGGTGTCGTCGACGATGCGCAGGGCGTCGGGGATGCGGCCGAGGTTGACCAGCACGAAGAGTAACTCGATCAGGATCGGCGCCCGGAGCCGCGGGTTCCCGTCCGCTTCGACAAGCGCCTGCTCCAGGTAGCCTGCCGCCTCTCGGTAGCTGTCGTCATGAAGACGCACCGTCGCCAGCAGGAGGAGCGCCTCGGCGCGGGTCTGTCCAGGACCGAGCGCATCGACCACCTTCTCCAGCATCGCGCGAGCCCTCATCGGGTCACCGGCGTCGAAGTGGTGCTGAGCCGAGCGAATGCGGCGCTCAGGCGCGTCAGCGCCGAGCCCGACCGCCAGGTCGAGGAGTTCCGCGGCGGCTGCGGGCGCGCCCCGGGAGCGCGCTCGAACAGCCGCCCTGTCGAGCGCCGCCACGGTATCCGCGTCGGCACGTACGGCGGCGAGCGCCAGGTGGCGGGCGCGTTCCTCCGGATCTGCCACGATCATGGCGAGCCGACGATGCATGGCGCGCCTGCCGGACGGTGGCGCGACCGCGTAGACGCCCGTGCGGAGCAGCGGATGCGTGAACCGGACCCGGTGGCCGTCGATCCAGATGAGGCCGGCGCCTTCTGCTTCGCCGAGCAGACGGTCGACCTCGGCGGGATCGGAACGCACGGCGAGTTGAACGAGCTCGACCGTTGGCTCGGCAAGCGCCGCAGCCGCGAGCAGCACCTGCTGCACGTTCGCGGAGCCCTTGATCCGCGCCTGCACAAGCTGAGCCAGCGTGCTCGGCAACGGTGATGTCACGTCGGCCGCGCCGCCGAGCCCGATGTCCCGGGCCAGTTCCACCGCGTAGAACGGATTGCCGCCGGACACCTGCTGGATACGGACCATCATCGGCCGGGGAAACGAGCGACCGGTCCGTTCGCGGAGCACCCCGTGCAGGGCGCCAAGGCTCAACGGCCCCACCCGTAAACGGTGAGTGGCATGAGGATCCAGCAGCCGAAGTGATGGCCCGGGATCACCACGCTCCTCTGTCCGTAGCGTCGTGAGCACACCGACCCGCGAGCTCAGCCGCCTGACAGCGAACTCGATGGCGCCGGCGCTGGAGCGGTCCACCCATTGCAGGTCGTCGATCGCCAGCAGTACCGGGACCTCGACCGCCAGCCGCTCGACGACAGAGAGCAACGCCGCGCCGGTCGCGCGACGATCGGTGGGCGCCCCGCCGGTTCCGCCCCGCAGCAGGACGACATCGATCGCACGACGCTGCGGCTCCGGCAAGGCCTCGAATACCGAGCCTTCGATGCCCGAGAGCAGGTCGGCCAACGACGTGTACGACAGCTGCGCCTCGGCGGCCGCCGGCGCGGCGGCCAGGACACAGAAGCCCCGCCGACGTGCCTGCTCCGCGGTCGCCAGCCAGAGCGTCGTCTTCCCGATGCCCGCTTCGCCCTCCAGCAGCAACGCTGCGGGCCGCGCCTCCAGCGAATCAAGGAAACTCGCAGCCGCCTGGAGCTCTGCCTGGCGGCCGACGATGTCCGCGCACATGCCGCAAGCCTCTCAGCCGCCGCCGTACGGCGCACCATGGTTGGACGCTACATTCTTCGCCCACAAGTGGCGCGCGGGCCGCCAGAGCGCGCGGCAGCTCGGTCGGGCGTCTCGCGGTCCGCGGCGGCTGGACGTACTCCGCGAATTGGACGTACTCCGCGAGCCGGACGTCAGAGCTTGCCGAGCCCGCGAGCCAGGATGGTGGCGGTCTTCGCGATGGCCGCGTTGTCCGTGGCGAGGCCTGGAGTGCGGTTGGTGTAGATCGCCATGATGATCGGAGCGGCGCCCTTCCCTGGCCAGATGACAGCGATGTCGTTCCCGCCGCCGAACCCGTCGGAGTTGGTGCCGGTCCTGTCACCGATCGTCCAGTTCTTGGGCAGGCCCGCCCGGATGCGCTCGGCGCCGGTCTTGTTCGCGAGCAGCCAGGCGTTCAGTTGCTCCCTGTCCTTGGCGTCCAGCGCGTTCCCCGTCGCGAGTACCTGCAGGTCGCGGCCGATGGCGGCGGGCGTGGTGGTGTCGCGCTTCTCCTTGCGGGTCCAGTCGTTGAGTTCGGGGTGCCAGCGGTCCATCCGGGAGATCGGGTCCTTCAACGTACGGAAGTACCTCGTCAGGCCCGCGGGTCCGCCGATCTGCTTGAGCAGCAGGTTGGACGCGGTGCCGTCGCTCTGGGTGACGGCCGCCTCGCACAACTTGGCGACGGTCAGGCCGTCCTTGACGTGCTTCTCGGTGACCGGAGAGTTGGGCGTCATGTCGGCGGCCGTCCACGTGACGAGCTTGCTCATCAGGCCGGGCTCGGAGGTGCGCGCCTTGTGCAGGACGGCCGCGCAGAGAGGCGCCTTGAAGGTGGACAGCAGGGGGAAGCGCTCGCCCGCCCGGTACGTCACCGTCCTTCCGGTGGCCGTGTCCATGGCGTACGCGCCGATGCGGCCCTTGAAGGACGCCTCCAACTCGCGCAGGTCCTTCTTGACCTGGGCCTCTCCGGGAACCCTGACCTGGGCCGCTCCGGGCACCTTGACCTGGGCCGCTCCGGGAGCCGCCGCCGGCGCCGCGACGGCTGTCGCGGCCGAGGCCGTACTCCCGCCGAGAGCGCCACCGAACAGGAGAGAGATCGCCAAGGCCCTCGAGAGGGGGCGGAGGTGTCGCATGTCAGGTCCCTTGCTGCCGTCTGTCAGAGACAAGGAGCCAAGCAGACGTGATCAGATGATGTCTAATAGCGATATCGGGAAGCGTCCGATATCGATTTCTCTATGAATGCTCGATACCGCAGGTCAACCCCTGGGGACGGCCGGCGGCAACGGCACCCCGGCGCTGCCGTACGCCATGACCTGGACCACGCCCTGGACGACGTCCCTGGTGACGCTTCCTGGCGGCGCGGTGACCAGGGTGAACAGCGCACCCCCGTAGAGCGCGATCAGCGCGGGGATCTTCTCTCGCGGGATGGCGAGGCCGAGCTTGTCGTGGTGCCCGGCCGTCAGCTGCGACGCCGTGTCCCGCAGGCCCGCGAGCGCCGCGGCCAGCGCCGGCCTGCGCGCCGCCTCCAGCTGCAGCTCGAAGATCGCCAGATAGCGGTCACGCAGCGTGGTCGCCGCGGTGAGCAGCGATTCCGTCAGCAGATCGACCAGCGTGGCGGGTCGCTCGGTGGCCCGGTCGGTGTCGGCGTGATGCAGCTCGGCGATGCGCTCCGCTGCGGCCACCAGCAGCGCTTCCCTGCTGCGGAAGTAGTTCGAGGCCGTTCCCGGCGGAAGGTCCGCCTCCTTCTCCACCGCGCGGTGGGTCAGCCCATGCACGCCCGACGACGCCAGCAGCCGGATGGCGGTATCGGTCAGGGCTCGGCGACGGGCCGGATTGGTGGGCGGCATGCGGCCATGCTATCCAATAGGCGTACTAGTACGATCGTAGTGAATGACGAGGAGGTCGCATGAGGATCGTGGTGGTCGGCGCCGGGCTCGGCGGAGTGGCGGCCGCGGTGGGCCTGCACCGCCTGGGGCACGAGGTGACGCTCTTCGAACGGGGCGCCGAGCTCAGGGAGGCGGGCACCGGGATCGTGGTCATGCCCAACGGGCTCCGCGCGCTGGACGCGCTGGGCCTGGCCGAGGACGTTCGCGGGCATGTCATGCGTGCCGTCCGCGCGGGGCTGCGGGACTGGCGCGGACGGCCGCTGCTGGTCACCGATGCGGTCCAGGCGCGGCAGGAGGTCGGGATGCCCGCCATCGTCGACCGGGCGGAACTGCACCGGGTGCTACGCGCCCCGCTGCCCGCCGACCTGGTGCGAACCGCGACCCCCGTCCAGCGCCTGGAGCCCGACTCCACCGGGGTCACCGTGATCAGCGGCGGCGGCCCCGTCGCGAGAGCGGACGCCGTGATCGCGGCCGACGGCATCGGCAGCAGGCTGCGCGGACAGCTCTTCCCCTGCCATCCAGGGCTGCGGCGGACCGGCCGGATGGACCTGCGCGGCATGCTGCCCATGCCTGCCGGCCTGGTGACAGACCTGCTCGCCAGCCAGCTGGTCGACCGCCGCAGCGGGGCGATGTTCGGCCTGTTCCCCGTCGGCGAGAACCGCCTGTACTGGTTCACCGACTCCGTCCTGCACGGCACGCCGCCCGGCGCGGACGAGGCTCGCCGGCAGATGCTGTCCCTGATGGCCGACTGGCACCCTCTCGTCACGGAACTGATCGAAGCCACCCCGCCCGCCGACATCTTCGTCGACCCGATCACCGGTCTGGCCGAACCCCTGCCCTCGTTCACGGCCGGCAGGATCGCGCTCCTCGGCGACGCCGCGCACGCCATGCCGCCCGACCTCGGCCAGGGCGCCGGCCAGGCCTTCGAAGACGCGGCCGCGCTGACCCGCCACCTGGCCGGCGCCGAGCCGGCGGACGTCGCCCAGCGGCTCCTGCGCTACGACGCCGAGCGGCGGCCCAGCGCCAACCGCATGATGCGGGCGGCGTCCCGGCAGTCGCGGCTGACCTCACAGACCGGCGTCGCCGCGTGGCTCCGCGACGCGTCGCTGCGCGCCGTACCGTCGTGGCTGGCCACCCGGCGGCTCGCCGCGCTCTGGCGCGCCTAGCCAGGTGTCTCGCGCCAGCGGTTGGTGACGGGCAGGCGGCGGTCCCTGCCGAAGTTCCTCGGGGTGATCTTGGGGCCGGGCGGGTGCTGGCGCCGCTTGTACTCGGCCAGGTCCACCAGCCTGATGACGCGCGCCACCAGGTCGGGGTCGTGACCGGCGGCGATCAGCTCGGCCGAGCCCAGGTCCTTCTCGACGTAGTCGTCCAGCAGCCGGTCCAGCACCTCGTAGGGCGGCAGCGAGTCGGTGTCGTACTGATCGGGGCTGAGCTCGGCGCTGGGCTCCTTGGTGATGGAGTTCTCCGGGATGGGCCGGGCGACGTCCATGCGGAACCAGCCGTCGGTGTGGGCGTTACGCCAGCGCGACAGCTCCCAGACCATGGTCTTGGGCACGTCCTTGATCGGCGCGAAGCCGCCCGCCGAGTCGCCGTAGAGGGTGGAGTAGCCGGTGGCCAGCTCGCTCTTGTTCCCTGTGGTGAGCACCAGGTGCCCGTGCTCGTTGGACAGACCCATCAGCACCATGCCGCGCACCCGGGCCTGGAGGTTCTCGGCTGCCGGGCCGGTGAGCTCGATCTCCTTCTCGAAGCCGGTGACGACGCCGTCGATCGGCACCAGGCGCGCGTTGACGCCCTGGCGGCGCACCAGCTCCTCGGCGTCGGCGACGGAGTGCTTGGAGGAGTAGCGCGAGGGCATCATCACGACGTGGACCCGGTCGGGGCCGATGGCGTCGGAGGCGATGGTGGCGGTCAGGGCCGAGTCGATGCCTCCCGACAGGGCCAGGATGACCGACGTGAAGCCGTTCTTGGCCACGTAGTCCCGCACGCCCAGCACCAGCGCCGCATAGACCTCGGCCATGTCGTCCAGCCGGGGCGCGACCGAGGGAGCGACGGGCGAGTCGATCGTCACGGGCTCGCTGGAGAGCACGAACCGGTCCACGGTGATCGTCGTCCCGTCGCCCGCGTCGTAGGCCGTCCTGCCCGGCTCCCGGTCGGCCACCGGCAGGTCCAGGTCCACCAGCAGCAGTTCCTCGCGGAACTGCCCCGCCCGCGCGACGAGCTCGCCGTCGGCCCCGACCACGATCGAGTCGCCGTCGAAGACCAGCTCGTCCTGCCCGCCCACCTGGTTGACGTAGGCCAGCGCGCAGCCCGCCTCCCGCGCCCGCCGGGCCAGGAGCTCCAGCCGGACGTCGTCCTTCCCCCGCTCGTACGGCGAGGCGTTCGGCGCGACCAGCAGCCCGGCGCCCGCCTGGCCGACCACCGCCACGGGGCCGCCCTCCTGCCACAGGTCCTCGCAGACCGCGACGGCCACGTCGACGCCGTGCAGCCTGAAGACGGGCAGCCGGTCGCCGCGGACGAAGTAGCGGTACTCGTCGAAGACCCCGTAGTTCTGCAGGTGGTGCTTGGCCGTACGGGTGACGATCCTGCCCCGGTGGAGCAGGGCGGCGCCGTCCAGCGGCGCGCCCTTGGGCCGGCCGACACGCGGCGCGAGGTCGGCCCGGTCCATGAAGCCGACGAGCACGGGCAGCTCGCCGAGCCCCTCCTCGGCCAGCCGGGCCGCCGCCTGCTCCAGCGCGGCGATCGAGGCGTCGACGAAGGATGAGCGGAGGACCAGGTCCTCCACGGGATAGCCGGTCAGGAACATCTCGGTGAACAGGACCAGGTGCGCGCCGCCGGCGGCGGCCTGGCGCGTCCAGTCCAGCAGCTTGGCGGAGTTGGCCGCCAGGTCACCGACGACGGGGTTGGTCTGTGCCAGGGCGATGCGCAGGTGTGCCACGGAGATCAGGCTAGTATGGGCGGATTTTTATCGTCAACCTGACGATAAAAGAGCCATTTCGCTTGATCGCCGGGCGAGCGCCTCGGTCCGTCACGCCCGCGCCTCGTGGGCGGGGATGGGCCACCACCCCTTTCCGGTGTACGCGGTCTCCCCCATGTACGCTGGTCGGCAGGCGTGTGACGGCGAGATCGGGGCCGCGGCCCGGCTCGCGCCCGCGATGCCCCGAGATCGCGTACGGCACGGCGCCGCGGGTCCGCGCGCACGCGTCAGCACGAGACCTTGATCTCCTCCCTCAAGGCTGAAGCTCAGCCCTGCCGAAGGAGAGACGATGAAGACGATCGACGACGACATGCGCCTGATCGTGGACAGCGCCCGGCTGTCCTTCGTGGCCACCGTGTGCCCCGACGGCTCGCCCAATCTCTCGCCCAAGGGGTCGATGCGGGTATACGACGACGAGCACATCGCCTTCATGGACATCGCGTCCCCGAACACGGTCGCCAACCTCGAACGCGACCCGCGTATCGAGATCAACTCGATCGACTTCTTCCGCAGACGGGGCTACCGGTTCAAGGGCACGGCGGAGTTCCGCGAGCCGGGCGATCCCGTCTACGAGTGGCTGCACCAATGGCTGCTCGACCTGAACGGTCCCGGCTACCCCGCCCATCGCGTGATCCTGGTGCGCGTGGAGCGGGTGCTGCCGATCCTGTCCCCCGCCTACACCTTCGGCGACGCCGCGGAGGACGATCTCAGGCAGGCGTGGGCGCGTATCTACCTCGGCGATCTGGACGAGGAACGATGAGCGACCAGGAGACCATGACTGCGGCGTACATCACGCGGCCCGGTCCTGCGGACGAGATACGGGTCGGCCGGCTACCGGTGCCCGAGCCCGGCTCGTCGGAGGTCCTGGTGAAGGTGCTGGCACTCGCCGTCAACCACGTCGACACCTTCGTCCGCTCCGGCGCCTACCGCACCCGCCTGCCCTACCCGTTCGTCATCGGCCGCGACCTGGTGGGGAGCGTGGTCACGGAGGCGCCGGGGTTCGCCCCCGGCGACCTGGTGTGGAGCAACAGCCTGGGGCTCGACGGCCG
Source organism: Nonomuraea mangrovi (assembly GCF_042681425.1). Taxonomy (NCBI): domain Bacteria; kingdom Bacillati; phylum Actinomycetota; class Actinomycetes; order Streptosporangiales; family Streptosporangiaceae; genus Nonomuraea; species Nonomuraea mangrovi. The sequence continues at coordinate 34,957 of NZ_JBHUFV010000008.1, forward strand.
TCAGGGATCCTTCTCCGAGTACGCCGCCGTGCCCGCCGACCGGCTGTACCACCTGCCCGGCGGCGTGAACCCGGAGAACGCGGTCGCCTCCCTGCACACCGCTGCCACCGCACACCTCGGCCTGTTCAAGCAGGCCGGCCTGCAGGTCGGGGAGACGGTCGTCGTGACCGGCGCGGGCGGCGGGGTCGGCACGGCCACCGTCCAACTCGCCGCGGCGGCGGGCGCGCGGGTCATCGCGACAGCGCGCGAGGACGACGTCGACTGGTGCCGGCGGTGCGGCGCCGACGAGGTCGTCGACTACAGCGACCCGGACATGTACGCCGAGATCGCCAAACTCGCCCCTGACGGGGTGAACGTGTTCTGGGACAACTCCGGCCGGCACCACCTGGAGCAGACCGTCCCCCTGCTCGCCCTCGGCGGCCGGATGATCATCATGGCCGGTCTCGCCACCGCCCCCGTGCTACCGGTCGGGCAGCTCTACACGCGCGACGCCAGCCTGCGCGGCTTCGTGATCAGCAACGCCACCGTTCCCGAACTCGCCGCGGCGGCCACGGCGATCAACCACCTTCTGGCTCGCGGCACCCTGGTCTCCAGGATCGGGACGCGGCTGCCGCTCACCGAGGCCGCCCGATCCCACCGGCTCCAGGAGGGCACCGACCCCCACCTCCCCCGCGGCAGGATCGTCGTCCTCCCGTGACGCGGTTTCGCTTCCGCAGGACGGCCGGAACATCGTCCGGCAGCCCGGCCGAGCCCGTCGCCGCCGCCGTGCTGATGCTGCTGAGATGCCGCGGATCTTCGCAGGTGTCCGGTCCGCGGGCGGAGCTAGCGGCCCGGCGGGATGCGGTAGACGGACACGTGGGAACGCGACTCGGCGGTGAAGTCGGCACCGGCCCAGTCGGCATGCCTGGACTCCAACGCGAACCCGGCCAACTGAGCCATGAGGTCGAGCTCGGCCGGCCAGATGTAGCGGTGCGGGCTGCGGAACAGCCGAGCCTCCCTGCTCTCATCGAACCTGAAGTGGTGCGAGACGACGTGCTGGCGCAGAAGGTCGTAGGTGTCCAGGCCGATGTAGCCGGGCTCGCAATGGAAGACCGTGGCCTGCTGACCCGGTGGAAGTTTGCGCAGCTCAGGCACCCAGAGCTCGATCACGAACCGGCCACCGGGCGCGAGGTGACGCGCGGCGTTACGGAAGCACGCGACCTGCTCGGCCTGGGTGAGCAGGTTGGAGATCGTGTTGAAGACAAGGTAGACGAGCGTATACGTCCCCGGCGCGGCAGCGGTCGCCATGTCGCCGACGATCACCGGAATCGTCGCCTCGTCCGCCTTCGTCCGCAGCTGGTCGATCATCGGAGGCGACAGCTCGATGCCGGTGACGGGCACCCCCCGCTCGGCGAGCGGCACGGCCACACGGCCGGTTCCGATGGCGAACTCGAGCGCCCGTCCATCGCCCGCGAGCTCGGCGAGGCGGTCCACGGTCGGCTCCAGGACCTCGGGCGCGAACATGCCGGTGCCCGGCGTGTCATAGCGCTGGGCGGTCTCGACGTCCCAGATCTCCTCTTGGCGCATGCCGTCAACGATCGTCATGGGTGTACGGGTTGTCCAACGATTTTGCGAGTCACGGTCGCACGCGTGCAGGCCGCCGGCGGGAGCCGCAGCCGTGAGGCCGACACGCGGAGTCGGTCAGGTGGCGGTGGCGGAGGCGAGACGGGCGCAGAGGACGCGGATGCGGTCGACGAGCTCGGGCGGCTCGTGCACCTCGAAGTCGATGTCCATCAGTGCGACCCATACGGCGAGTTCGTCAAGGTCGTTCGCGCCGCTGGACAACGTGCAGGACCACTCGTCGATCGGCTCGATCGTCCCCACGGTGGCCGACATGTGCTCGGCGACGACCTCGGCCGGAGCGTGCATCGTGAAGCGACCCTGGTACCGATAGGGCGCGCTGGAGATCGACCGGGACATGTAGGCCGCCACGTCGGAGTCGGGCAGGTCGCGGGGGGCGAACCGGGGTCCGTTCGGCGTCCGCAGGCTCAGGCGGTCGATCCGATAGGTGCGCCAGTCGGCCCGGCCGGTGTCCCAGCCCAGCAGGTACCAGTGCCGCCCCGAATGGACCAGCCGGTAGGGCTCCGCGGCGCGGACGCTCTCCTGCCCGTCGCGTGTCCGGTAGTCGAACCGCAGGGTCTCATGGTCGCGGCAGGCGGCGGCGATCAGCGTCAGAGACGCCGGGTCCACCACCGAACCCGCCCGTCCCATCGGCACGGTCATCGACCGCAGTGCGTGCACGCGATGCCGGAGCCGGGACGGCAGTACCCGCTCCAGCTTGGCCAGCGCCCGCACGGAGGTCTCCTCGATCCCCGACACCGAGCCCCCGGCCGCCGTCCGCAGCCCCACCGCGACCGCCACCGCCTCGTCGTCGTCCAACAGCAGCGGCGGCAGCTCGGTGCCTGCGCCGAGCCGGTAGCCGGCCGTGCCCGCGGTGGCGTGCACGGGATAGCCGAGCTCGCGCAGCCGCCCGACGTCACGGCGGACGGTCCGGGCGGTCACGCCGAGCCGCTCCGCCAGCTCCACGCCCGACCACTCCCGGTGGGTCTGCAGGAGCGAGAGCAGTCTGAGCAACCGGGCCGATGTCTCCAACATGTTCTCCAGCTTGCCCCACTCCTAGGACCGGACTTGTCCTAACTCGTCCCTAGCGTGTTCTCCATGACGTTCACCACGGGGATCAGCCCGTTCCGCATCGACATCCCGCAGTCCGCGCTCGACGACCTGCACGACCGGCTGGCGCGCACCCTCTGGCCCGACGAGCTGCCCGGCGTCGGCTGGTCGTACGGCATCCCGGTCTCGTACGTGCGGCGGCTGGCCGAGTACTGGCGCAGCGGATACGACTGGCGGAAGCACGAGGCGGAGCTCAACGAGTACCCGCAGTTCACCACCGAGATCGACGGCCAGAACATCCACTTCCTGCACGTACGGTCCCCCGAACCGGACGCGCTGCCGCTGGTACTCACTCACGGCTGGCCCGGCTCGATCGTCGAGTTCATGAAGGTCATCGGCCCGCTCACCGACCCGCGTGCCCACGGCGGCGACCCCGCCGACGCCTTCCACGTGGTCGCTCCGTCCATCCCCGGCTTCGGATTCTCCGGCCCCACTCGCGAGACCGGCTGGGACCTGAGCCGGGTCGCCCGCGCGTGGGCCGAGCTGATGAGCCGCCTCGGCTACGAGCGCTACGGCGCCCAGGGCGGCGACAGCGGCTCGGTCATCTCCCCCGAGCTCGGCCGCGTCGCCCCCGACCAGGTGGTCGGCGTGCACGTCAACGGCGCGCTCGGCTTCCCGACCTTCGACCCGGCCGAGATGGAGGGCCTCACCGAGGCCGAGCAGGCCCGCATGCGGCTCTACGCCGACGACGACCGCTCCGGCTACGCGATCATCCAGGCCACCCGGCCGCAGACCGTCGCCTTCGGCCTGCACGACTCCCCCGCCGCCCAGCTGGCCTGGATCGTGGAGAAGTTCAAGGAGTGGACCGACCCCGCGCACGACCTGCCCGAGGACGCGGTCGACCGTGACCAGATGCTCACCGACGTGACGGTCTACTGGCTGACCCGCACCGCCGCCTCGTCCGCCCGGCTCTACAAGGAGGGCTCGGCACAGTGGGGGGTGCCGGTCGAGCGCTCGGAGGTCCCGCACGGGGTCGCGGTCTTCCCCGGCGACGGCGGGATCCGGCGTGTCGCCGAGCGCGAGCACAACGTGATCCACTGGTCGGAGTTCGACCGGGGCGGTCACTTCGCCGCCATGGAGGCCCCCGACCTGCTGGTCGACGACGTCCGAGCGTTCTTCCGCAAGGTCCGCTGACCACGGGCTCCGCGTGGCGGGCGCTCCAGGACCGCCCGCCTCGGCGAGACGCGCACGCACGAACTCCGTCACACCTGCGTGACCCGGCTGCTCAACCTGGGCGTACCGCGTGACCGAGCGCGACACCCTCGCCTGATGTTCTCGTAGGCCATCGTCCCCACAAGGTGAGCGATGGCCTACAAGGCATGGCCGAGGACGCATTCCTGTGGAGACATCCCTCAGGTATCTGCTTGTCTGACCCGGTGACTCGAGTACTTGATCTCGTCGTGCGGTTCGCTTCCAGCGGCCGGCTCGGTTCGTTGGACTGCGGGATGACGTTGCAAGGCGTCGAGGAACTGATCGGGCCTTTTCACGACCGCATGCACGATTCCAAGCCCCGTCGCCGGCGACCCAGGCTCTACTTCTGGGACGACGTGGAAGTCGTGATCTGCCATGGACTCGTCGTCGACATAGGTCTGCCCCTCTGGCGCGAGTCGGTCACGTTACCCGATGGCCTCCGCGGACAGGAGGACATGCCCATGCCGTCCCATCTCCCCCTCTCCGAGGTGCTCGATGCCCTCGATGCGGCGGGATGCGCGTGGAAGGACGCCCCGGAACTCGTACTCGGCGACAGGGCACGCGGGGTGCGCACCCTCACCCATGGTGTGTGTCTGGTTTTCGGCCCGGAGGGCTGTGACACGAGCGCTCTGCGACTCCACAAGATCTACAAGCCGGATCCCGGCCCAACGTCGCCGGTCGCCCGAGACTGGCGTGTGCAAGCGAACGGCTCGGACGCCGTCCAGGGGCATCCGCCTGGCAGCAACCACAGAGGGACCCCACGGCAGGCCGATCCAGAGTGCAGGACCGCCAGGCCCAAGAGACGGACAATGGGCCGATGAGCTGGGTAGCCAACGTGATGGTGTCGGTCCATCCGGATGACCGTCCGAACGTGGCGGCGTTGAGCGAGTGGCTGCGGACGGAGGCGCCGCTGCGAGGGGATCCGCCGAGGCAGGGGTGTGGCTTTCTCCGCGAGGCCACCGGTCAGAACACGGCGTGGGGCGGGGGGAAGTACCCAGAGTGCGACGTGTGGGCCGGCGCGCTCAACCACGCCGACCTGAACGCTGTCCTTGACCACATCGCGCAGATGCCCTGGCGGTGCCCGAACGCATTGCAGTTCTTCGTGATGGATCAGGAGGACTGGTTCTTCAGGGTGTGGATGCTGAGGGACGGTGAGCTGCGGCAGTACGCGCCGGTCAAACCCGACGAGGATGACCTGGACTTCTATGCAAACTGATCGCTGAACGAGGCGGCTGGGCGTCCTGTTGGCGGGCGCGTTCATGGCGCTGCACCAGCCTCACGCTCGCCCAGAACGATCTGCAGCTCACCCTCACACGCGCTGCCCAAGTGCTCTCGGACGGGAATTCTCTGCACCTCCATCACCGCACTCATCCAGGTGATGTTTCCTGGGAAACTCCGCGGTAGGGCCCTTGCGCGCCAAGATCGGACCCAGCTCTGTGCACGATCTGACCGCCGCCCGCCGTTCTGATCCGGCGGCGGTACTCGCGCGGGGACGCGCCGGTGACCCGCTTGAACGCGTTGCTCAGTGCGCTCTCCGAGCCATAGCCGACCTTGCCGGCGATCGTCGCCACCGTGTCGTCGCCGCGGCGCAGGCGGTCGGTGGCCAGTTCGATCCGCCACCCGGTCAGGTAGTCCAGCGGGCTCTGCCCGACCGTTTGCTTGAAGCGGGCGGCGAATGTGGACCGGGACACCGCCGCGGCCTCGGCCAGTTCTGCCACCGTCCAGGCGTGGGCCGGACGGGCGTGCATGGCCCGTAGCGCCGGGGCCACAATCGGGTCGGTGAGCCCGGCCATCCAGCCGGACGCCACGCCCGGCCCGGCGACGACCAGGTGCAGGCGCAGCAGGTGGATCAGCATGACCAGGGCGAGATGCTCGGTGACCAGTGTCGAGGCAAGCGACCGGTCGCGCAGCTCGGCGTCGATCTGCTCGAGCGCCCAGCGTACGGCTGCGGCCTCGGCGGTGCGGCCGGGCACGTGGATCACCGGCGGCAGCACGTCGAGCAGCAGTTCGCGGGCTCGCTCGCCGAAGTCGAACCGGCCGCCGATGAAAACCGCGTCCTCGCCGGTCCCCACCCGGGCCACGCCGTCGGTCGCCGCCGCGAAGACAGGGCCGGCCGGGACCGGCCGCACCCCTGGACCGCTGGCCATGGCGAACGCGCGTGGCTGGGTGAGCAGGAAGCAGTCGCCCTCGGCCAGCTCGATCGGCTCCGGTACGCCGTCGACGGTGAGCAGGCAGTGGCCGCGGCGCACCGCGACGAACTTGACCGCCGGCGGCGGCTCGTACGACACCGCCCACTCGCCACCGGCCACCAGCCTGACGGACAGGCGGCTGCTCGTGCCGAGGAGGGCGAGGACGTCTTCGAGGGGGTCGGCTTGCTGGACGCTCACTCAACTATGTTGGACCCTGAACCATTCCAAGTCCAACGCCCGATCTTTACCGTTGCGGCCATGACGCGCATGGGCACCCCATTCAACGCCAAGACCACGGCCGCCGAGATCCTCGCCGGTGTCGACCTGACCGGGCGGCGGATCATCGTCACGGGCGGAGCCTCGGGGATCGGCTTGGAGACCGTCCGGGCGCTGCGGGGTGCAGGAGCCGAGGTCACCGTCGCGACCCGCAACCCCACGAGCGGCCGGCGAGCCTTGGACCTGAGCGATCTCGGCTCGGTGCGCGCGTTCGTGGCCGGCTGGATCGGGCCGGTGCACGCGATCGTGGCGAACGCCGGGATCATGGCGTTGCCCACCCGCCAGGTCGCCGCCAACGGCTGGGAGCTGCAGTTGGCGACGAACTTTCTCGGGCATTTCGCACTGATCACCGGCCTGCGGGAGAACCTGCGGCAGGCCGGCGACGCGCGAGTGGTCATGGTGAGTTCCGGCGCTCAACTGCTGGCGCCGTTCGACTTCGACGATCCGCACTTCGAGCGCCGCCCGTACGACCCGTGGGTCGCGTACGCGCAGTCGAAGACGGCCGACGTGCTGCTCGCGGTCGGTGCCGCCCGGCGCTGGGCCGCCGACGGAATCACCGCGAACGCGCTCGAGCCCGGCTACATCCACACCAACCTGCAGCGCCACCTCGACGACGACACCATGCGAGCAGCGGGCGCGATGGACGACGAGGGGAACCTGGTGACCCCCGACCACTACAAGACCCCGGAGCAGGGCGCCGCCACCTCGGTGCTGCTCGCCGGGTCCCCACTGCTGGAGGGCGTGACGGGCCGGTTCTTCTCCTCGGACAACCAGGAGGCCGAGGTGGTGTCGGGCGGCCCGGACGCGACCACAGGCGTCGCCGCCTGGTCGGTGGACCCGGCCGCCGCGGACCGTCTCTGGGACTACGCGCTCACAGCGACAGCGGACCGCTGACCGAGGCCTCGTCGCCGGCGCGGCCCAGCCGCGCTCGCCGATCGCCCCCACCTCGGCGCGCACCCCAGAAGGCGGCCGCGGCCATCGGGCTTTCCCGGTGGCAGAGCGCCGTTATATCCGATATATCGCATGAGAACCTTGGAGCACCATTCATGACTACCGTGATGCTCGTCCACGGCGCCTGGCACCAGCCGAACAGTTGGGCGAAGCTTGAGGCCGAATTGCACGCGCTCGGCTATGGCACGCACACGCCGGCGCTCCCGAGCGCCGGCGAACATCCCACCGCGGGCATGCATGACGATGCCGCCGTTTTGGCTGCGGAACTGGCGTCGATCGCAGGACCTGTCGTGCTGCTCGGCCATTCCTACGGGGGCATCCCGATCACTGAGGCCGCCGCCGGAGTGGGCAATGTTGATCGGCTGATCTACCTCGCCGCCTACATGCCGGACAGTGGACAGTCGATGTACACCATCCACGGCATCCCCGATCCCGAAGACACGGGCGGCCTGTTCCCACTCATCAACGAACCGCGCACCTCGCTCTACGGCGATCTGCCCGATGCAGAGGCCGAGCAGGCGGTGAGCCCGTTGGTCAACCAGACCATCCGATCGTTCGCGGAGAAGGTCGACGTAGCCGCCTGGCGGAGCATCCCGTCCACCTACATCATCACAGAGGACGACAAGGCAATCCCTCCCGCACTGCAGGAGCAGATGGCAGCCCAAGCTGCCGAGATCCGCCGGCTCTCTGGCGGTCATTCTCCGTTCCTGTCCCAGCCACGCCGGCTGGCCGCCCTCATCGACGAGATCGTGCGGTCGGCCTGAGGGGCTTCGCAGGCGGGAACGAACCCCGACTGCCGACCACGCCGACCCGGCGATCACGCTCCCGTGCTACGCCCACGTGATCCATGAACGGCGGCCATCGTCCAAGGCCGTCAGCGGATGGCCGGGAGTCACCCCTGCGGCGCGTTTTCCCAGGTCGCGTTAGTAAGCCCTCCGGAGACCCCAGTCACTCCGAGCCACTTTGCGTCTGGTCACACGAATCCGGGTGAAGGGCCTGGAACGGCCCCAGTCCACATCGATGGACCAGGGCTGTTCGTCGTCACCGGGCTTGGTCTACCTCTCTTTTGGAGGCTGCCGGTCACAGGCTGCGGGCGGTGATGTCGCCGCTGGAGGTGGTGGCGTGGATGTCGAGTACGGCGGTGCCGTCGTTCTTGAGGGCGTTGGTGATGCGGCCGTGGCTGGTGCCGGCGTCCAGGGCGGCCGAGACTCCGCCGGCGGCGACGATCGAGATGTCGCCGGACTGGGTGCGAAGCACGACCTTGCCGCCGGTGGCCTCGGCGATCCGGATGTCGCCCCGTGCGGTGCTGATCTCCGCGGGGCCGCCCAGCCGACCGACCTCGACGTCGCCGTCGGTCGCGGTGAGGCGGAGGCTTGCGGTCTCCTCGATCTTGATCTGGTGGTACGCGCCTTCGAAGGCGACGTCGCCGAGGCGGCCGACGGTCCGGAGTTCGGCGCTGGCCGTCTTCGCCTCGACCTGGGAACCGGCGGGCAGTTCGACCGTCACGTCGATGGATCCGGACGGGCCGAGGTACTGGTTCTTCGCCGCGGCCGTCTCGATCCGCAGGACGCCGTCGGCGTATTCGACCGTGGTCTGCTCGGCCGCCTTCACGTCGCGGCTCTTTGCGGCGTTCGTGGGCCGGACCTCGACCGCGGTGTCGGCCCGGTCGGCGGCGATGAACTGGACGCGTCCCGCGGGGATGTCCAGGACGGCGGAGATCGGGGCGGGGGTGTCGAACTTCTGCATCATGTGCTCCTTGTGCTGTGTGCTTTCGACATCCACTTTCGCCAACCGCGCTGATACCGGGCTGTCACCGTCCTGACGCCGCCGCTGACATACGGCGGAGAGCGGCCGGTCACGTCCACGGACGTGGTGTATGAATCGATCTTCGCGTGATCCTGTTTATGCAGGTTAA
>NZ_JBHUFV010000009.1:0-2407 GCF_042681425.1 Nonomuraea mangrovi
CCTCCTCGAAGAAGACATCCACCTCCCCCAACGCGTCATCTGCTCCGGCGAGGCCCTGCCCGCGGGGCTGGAGTGGCCGGGCGAGGCCGAGCTGCACAACCTGTACGGCCCGACCGAGGCGGCCGTGGACGTCTCGTGGCATCACTGCCTGCCGGGGGAGACGGTCGTGCCGATCGGCAGGCCGGTCGACAACACCCGGCTGTACGTGCTCGACGAGTCGCTCCGGCCGGTGCCGGTCGGCGCGCCGGGTGAGCTGTACATCGGCGGCGTCCAGCTGGCGCGCGGCTACCTCAACAGGCCCGCCCTCACCGCCGAACGCTTCGTCCCCGACCCCTCCGGCACCGGCACCAGGCTCTACGCCACAGGCGACCTCGCCCGCTGGCTACCCACCGGCGAACTCGAATACCTCGGCCGCACCGACTTCCAAGTCAAGATCCGCGGCATGCGGGTCGAGCTCGGCGAGGTCGAGGCGGTCCTGCGGGAGCAGCCGGGCGTCAACCAGGCCGCCGTCAGGCTCGTCGACGGCCGGCTGGTCGGGTACCTGGTCGGCGACGACGGTGTCCCGGATCTGCGCGCCGTGCTTCCCGAGTTCATGATCCCCACCGCGTGGGTGCGTCTGGAGGCGCTGCCGCTCACCTCCAACGGCAAGCTGGACCGGGCCGCGCTCCCCGCGCCCGGGCAGCCCGCCGACCTGCCGTGGGAGCCTCCGGGCACCGACGCCGAGCGAGCCGTGGCACGCGTCTGGCAGGAGGTGCTGGGGCTGGAACGGGCCGGCAGGCACGACTCCTTCTTCGCGGTCGGCGGCGACTCCATCCGCAGCCTCAAGGTGGTGGCCAGACTGCGCGCGGCGGGCTACGACGTGAAGCTGCAGCAGCTGTTCACGCACCAGTCGGTGGCGGAGCTGGCCACGGCGCTGCGCCCGCGCGCGGCCGTGCAGAAGCCCGAAGCGGGAGCGTTCGCCCTGCTCAGCGCCGCGGACCGAGAGAGGCTCAAGGGATGATCGTCGATGCTTACCCGCTGACCGCGCTGCAGGCGGGGATGCTCTACCACAGCGAGCTGGACGGCGTGACCTTCCACGACCACACCACGCTCACGCTGCGCGGCCGTTTCGACGAGGCCGCGCTGGTCAGAGCCCTGGGCGAGGTCGCCGCGCGGCACGAGGCGCTGCGCACGTCGTTCGACCTCACCACGTTCAGCGAGCCGGTCCAGCTCGTGCACGACCACGCGGAGATCCCGCTGACCGTGGCCGCGACCGCGCCCGAGTACGGGCCGTTCGACTGGTCGGCGGCGCCGTTGCTCAAGGTGCACGTCCGCCCGGAGGCGGACCGGTTCGCGCTGACGGTCTACTTCCACCACGCGATCCTCGACGGCTGGAGCGTCGCCGCGCTGGTCAACGAACTGCTGGCGCGCTACCGCACGGCGGGGCTCCCGGTGGAGCCGCCCGGTGCCCGCTTCCGGGACCTGGTGGCGGTGGAGAAGGAACTCGTGGCCTCGCCGCAGGCCGCGCAGTTCTGGCGGGACGTGGTCGCGGACGCGCCGGACGGCCGCCTGCCCAGGATGCCCGGCTACCCGACGAGCGGGCCGCGCACGGTCGGGGTGCTGGCCACGCCGCTCGAGCCCGGGCTGGTCGCCGGCCTGGAGGAGCGGGCGGCGCGGGAGCGGGTGCCGCTGCGGTCGGTGCTGATCGCCGCGCACCTGCGGGTGTTGCACCTGGTCACGGGCGACCCCGACGTGCTGACCGGGGTCCTCACGCACGGCCGGCCGGAGAGCGACGCGGGTGACGAGGTGCTCGGCCTGTTCCTCAACACGGTCCCGCTGCGGCTGCGCGCGGACGCGCCGGAGCTGGTGCGCGGGGTGTTCGACGCGGAGGTGGCGCTGATGCCGTTCCGCCAGTACCCGCTGTTCGAGATCCAGCGGGCGGCCGGGCGCTCGCCGCTGCTCGACGCGCACGTCGACTTCCGCGACTTCCACGTGTACGGCGGCGCCGACCTGACCATCGAGGACCAGGACTTCTTCGAGCAGACCGACCTGGCGTTCAGCGCGGCTTTCATCAGGACCCCCGGGCATGGCCTGTCGTTGACCATCTCCTACGACACCACCCAGTTCCCCGCCGAGCAGGTCGAGCGCTACCGCGACCTGTACGTCCGGGCGCTGTCCGGTCAGGCGGGCCCTTCTCCGGAGGACATCGCGGCGGTCGCGGAGTGGAACGCCACCGACCGGGAGCATCCAGGCGGGACCCTGCACGGCCTGGTCTTCGAACAGGCCGAACGCACCCCCGACGCCACAGCCCTGGTATTCGAGGGCGACCGGCTGACCTACCGGGAGCTCGCCCAGCGGGCGCGAGCCGTGGCCGCCCACCTGCGCGACGCGGGAGCACACCCCGACCAGCCCGTCGGCGTCCGCATGG
>NZ_JBHUFV010000010.1:0-9411 GCF_042681425.1 Nonomuraea mangrovi
ATTCACGGCTGCCACGCTTGTGAGCAGGTCAAACTCGTACACCACTTCCGTGGACGCAACCCGGCCGTCCCGGTGACTGAAGCGGCGGACGCCCAGCCTTGAGCGCCTCACGTGCTCTTCCCTGCGCCACAACATCCTCCTGCGATCAAGGTGTTGCGACGATCAGTTGAATCCGCCCTCCTCGATCGGCAACATCCCGCCGCAGGAGTACGAAGCCCTCTACTACGCTCAACGCCAGCCCAACGAGACCGTTGGAATCAACCCCTGAGCTCTCCATCAAAGTCGGGGCGGTTCATTCCGCGCTGACGACCGCGAACCCGAGGAGGTCTGGGAGAAGGGGCTCGAACCCAATCCCACGGGCTGGTCACGTCCTCTGCGTGTCGTCCACACTTCACTGTGGCTCAGCTGGCGCGGGTGGGGTCCGGCGTACTTGTCGAGCAGGACGTGGGCGCGGTCGTAGCCGAGGCGGGCGCGGTTGGTGTGCGGGCACGTGTCAGCGGCGGTGGTGCAGCGGGCGGGCATCGGTGATCCTCGCCATCGAAGTTCGCCTTCCGGTCAGATCGAAGGGATGGCCCGCGCTCCGGAAAGGACACGGGTCATGATCGTCGCACTATTTCCGGCGCATGGGAGAACTCGTTCTCTACCGAGAACCTGCACGCGCATGTGAGTCCTCAGCAGGCTTACCTGTTGGCCAAGAAGTAGGCCGACATCTCCATGGACGCCTCGATGACGCGGTAGGAAGGCTTGTGCCAGGTGGTCTGCTCGCCATGGCTGCGTGGCTTCTTCGCGTGGTTGCGCGGCGGTTGCCGGCGAGCCTGCGCGGGCTTGTTCTGCTCGTTCATGATCTCTTCCTTGTTTCGGCGGATGCCTCTGCGGTCGCAGCCCGGCGCCGGTTGAGGATTAACCGCTGTACGGCACCGCCAAGATCGCTCCGGTGTTGGCCAGGTTGGTGGTGGGTGCTCCGCGCAGGTCCCTCGTGATCCCGGCGGAGTCAACGGCGATGTACAGGGTCTTGCCGTCAGGATTCAAGGCCGTGTCACGGTAGCGGTTGACGGTTCGATATAGCTTGTCCTTGATCTGGCCGTCGCTGGATGCCCGGTAGACGATGCCTTCCTTGAGCATGGTGATCACCAAGTCGTCGCCTGCGACTTCCAAGCTTGACGGCGCCAAAGTAGGCCAGCACATGTAGGCGGACTTCGGGTCGGTGCACGTCGGTGTGAGGCCGAAGTTGTAGCCGGTCTTGACGGTCGTGCCATAGGTCGACAGCGGCTTCTGGAAGGCTTTGGTGAAGGCGCTCTCCTTGGTCTGTGGCACTTGCGAGGGGATCTTGTTGGGGTCGTAGGGGAGGCTGGCGCAGTCGGGCGCCTGGGCCCAGGCGCCGTAGACGTAGGCCTGGTCGTCCTTGTATCCGGCGATATCGGGCCAGCCGTAGTTCTTGCCGGCCTCTACCTTGTTGATTTCGTCGTCGGTGCTCGGCCCCTGATCGGCCACGAACAGCTGGCCATCCTTGAAGGCCATCCCGTCGGGATTACGGAAGCCGTAGGCGTAGACATGGCTGCGCGCCCCATTGATCACGGGATTGTCGCCCGGGACCGAGCCGTCGGGCGCGATCCGCAGCACCTTGCCCTGGTAGGTCACCCAATCCCGCTTGGCGACCTGGTCGACGGTGGGCAGTGTCTGCGCGTGATTGAGGTGGCAGTGACGAGTTTCGTAGTTGTTGCCCTGGTCGCCGATCGTGTAGTACAGCATGCCGTCCGGCCCATAACGCAGGCGAGCAGACTGGTGATCGTTGCTGGACGGCAGTTCGGTGAGGATGTCATGGGCGTCGGCCAGCTTGCCGTCGGCCCAGGTGTAACGAGCGAGCTTGGTCTTGTTCTCGTCCCGGCCCTTGTAGGTGTAGGACAGGTACACGTAGTCAGTGCCCTTTCCCTTACCGAAGTCAGGATGCAAGGCCAGGCCCAACACCCCGTCTTTGCCCATCGGGCTGTGGATCGCCTGGCCGGACAGATCCAGCACGGTACTCACCGTGCCGGTGTCCGGCTTGACCCGGTTAACCTTCAGTCCGCTCTTCTCCGTGAACCACAGGTGACCATCGGGACCCATGATCAGCTCATACGGATCCTTCAAGCCTGCGGCGACGACCGTCGGCTCGGGCCCGGGGCTAGCGCCGGAGCCCGGCACTGGACTGACCACAATTGCCGCCGCGGTTGCCCCTGCGGCGAAGACCTGCAGTATTCCGTCCATGCTGCACTTGTGCCCGTAGCGGGCTACAAAGCAACGCATAAGCGGATATGGCGGGCGATTTTGGGGTGTCTTTAACGCACGTGCCACTAGCCCCAAACGCTGATGATCTAAAGGTTGACCTCCACCTGAGGAGGCGGGACTGTAAGAAGAACGGCTCTGGCACGAATATGCAGACGCCGGCCGTGCCGCGGGCGGCCGGATCGACGTCGCGGGCCGGCGTTGCAAGGCGCCGCGAGCGGCCTGGCGCCATTCGTTGATCGCCACGACGGGGATCGCGGCTTCGTAACGCACGGCGAGCTTGTCATCGCGAGTGGCTCCAGCGCGATGGGGTTTGAGCCGGTTGATGCCGCACTCGACGGCGTGGCAGATGCCGTTGCTCTGTTTCACCGGGGAGTAGCCTCAAAAGAGAGGCCAGGTCGACCGTCGACCTCACACCAAATCGTCCGCTGACAGGACCCGGGTGACGCGCACGACTGCGTAGAAGGGGGAGTCCGATGGGAAGCGCCTCCACGGTGGTGCAGGAGATGCTCGACGCTTTCGGCAAGCGGGACTTCAGTCGGCTACGGGAGCTCTGCCATCCCGAGTACACCAGCATCACCGGCGACGGAGCCGAACGGCGCGGTGCAGACGTCGCCGTCGAGCTTGCCGAGATGTTCACGAACGCGTTCCCCGACCTGTCCTTCGACGTGCGAGGCCGGTACGAGCAGGGCGGCGTCGTCGTGACGGAGCTCACATTCCGCGGCACGCACCTGGCCGACTTCCGCGACATTCCTGCCACGGGTCGCAAGATCGAGGTGTGCTCCTGCAATGTGGTCGAGGTGCGTGACGGCAAGATCTATCGGGAGCGGGACTACTACGACATGCTCACCGTCTTGCACCAGCTCGGAGTCCCCGCGGGGTAACGGAGAGCACCGCCTCACAGCAGGTTCGTCAGACGCGCCAGAGAGGGAGACCTGGTTGACGGTGCGGCCGGTGTCCCAGATGGCCGCCACGATGACTGTCCTCCGGCACGCTGCGGCGCCTCACGTTGTTGATCCGACCTGACACGATCCTGCCCCGGCATCGTGATCTGCTGCGGCGCCGGCACGCCGCAGCCAGTGCTCATCGGCGGTGGGGACACCCACGCACCGTCCGATCCATCCGCGTCCTGGTGCTGCTGCCGGTTCGGGAGAACTCCTCGTGGGGCTACCGGCGGATCCACGGCGAACTGGCCGCGCTCGGCATCAAGATCGCCGCCTCCACGGTCTGGGAGATCCTCAAAGCCCACGGCATCGGCCCCTCTCCAGAACGGGGAGCACACCACCTGGTCCGATTTCTTACGCAGTCAGGCCGATGCGCTGCTGGCCTGCGACTTCTTCGAGGTCCGCACGCTGATGGGGGCGCGACTGTACGTCTTGGCGGTCATCGAGCACGCCATCCGCCGGGTGCGGATCCTCGGTGTCGCTGCGCACCCGACGGGGGAGTGGGTCATCCAGCTCCGGCCGTAGCCTCGTCATTGACCTGCAGGACGCGAGCACCGCAGCGAGACTCCTCATCCGTGACCGAGATGCCAAGTTCACCGCGGCTTTCGACGCCGTGCTGGCAACGAACACCGGCCTCATCGGGCTCTGACAGGCTGCTCCGGTTCGACCACTCGTTGATCCCGGCATCGACTCGGCCTCGATTGCCTTGTTGGATCTCCGCCGACGTGATCGGCTCGGAGGTGTACTGAAGGAGTACCGACACGCGGCTTGACCTAGTCGGATGATTAATCGGCACCCGCAGGGCTGAACCGTGCGGCGTTCTTGCTCCAGGCGTGCGGTCGCAGCGGGGGGCATATGTGCGTAAAGTTGGATAAGTAAGAAAAGTCGTACTTGGCTCACCGGAGGGTGGGGCGCATGGCAGGGAAGATGATCGAGGGGCCGGACGGCCGGTACATCGTGGGGACCGTGAAGATCGGCGAGAAGGGGCAAATCGTCATTCCGAAGGATGCGCGGGACCTGCTCGGCCTCCAGCCGGGCGACACCCTGCTCGTGCTCGTGGACCGCAAACAGGGCATCGCGCTGGTCGACAACGAGAGGTTCCGGAACTTCGCAACAGGTGTCCTCGCCGTGCAGGAAGAGGCGCACACCGATCCCGGCCAGGAGACGGACCAGTGACCGGCTACCGAAACCCGTTCGAGGGGCAGCGTGAACCGTTGCCACCCGAGCTGGCCAGGGCCGGCTTCCGCCAGGAGTTCGCCGAGTTCGACGGCGTCCTCATCAACTGCGTCCGCGGTCCCGAAGCAGGCGTGCCCGTCCTCCTCATCCCTGGCCAGATGAGCTTGTGGAGCAGTTACCGCCAGGTCATGCCGAAGCTCGCGCGACGGTTCACGGTGTACGCCATCGATCTCCGAGGGCACGGGAACTCCTCCTGGACGCCCGGGGACTATTCATGGGACTCCGCGGGCACGGACGTGGCGCGCTTCGTGCGGCAGGTCGTCGGCAGACCCGCGATTGTCAGCGGGAACTCCTCCGGCGGCATCCTCGCCCTGTGGTGTGCCTCCCACGTCCCTGAACAGGTCGCAGCGATCGTACTGGAGGACCCGCCGATCTTCTCGGCCGAGATGCCGCGCTTCCGCGACCGGGACCGCTGGGTCTACAACAGTCTCGCCCACTACGTACAGGTGCTTGGTGATCTCGATCATCAGCGTCTGGCCGACATCTATCGCCAGGAAATCCCTGTAGCCGAGTCCAAGACCATCCGGATGCCGGATCGATTCATCGACTTCCTCGACCGCCTGGTGACCCGTTACCAACGGCAGCACCCCGGCCGCCCGGCCAGTCTCGGCGTTCGGTGGTTACCACGATCCCTGAACGAGCTGATCCGGGCCGCATCGATGTTCGACCCCGACTTCGCCAGGGCGTTCGTCGACGGCCGCTTCTACGGCAGCCTCTCGCACGAGGCCGCCCTACGGACGACGACCGCCCCCGTCCTGCTGCTGCACGCCAATTGGAACCGGTACGACAGGTACGGACTCGTCGGTGCCATGGACGATGACGATGCTGGCCGGGTACGCGAGCTCGCCCCTCAGACCGTCTATCGCCGAATCGACGCCAAGCATGTCATCCACGACGACAAGCCCCGGGAGTTCATCGCTGCCGTGACCGATTTCGTCGACACCCTGCCGTCCTTGAAACAATCTCATCCCATGAGATAGAGCTCGCTCTTGCCTCCACGATCAGGCTGCGCTCGCACAGGTGGATGGGGGCTGCCGCGGACTCGGCGCCCTCCAGCGAGACTGGAGGCGGGGCGAGCGCCGAGGTTCTTGCCGCCGCTCTGGCCGAGCACGCATCGGTCACTCCGTGTCGCCGGCACTCCGGAAGGCGCGGCGGTAGGCGGAGGGCGTGGTGCCGAGGACCTTCGTGAAGTGCCGGCGCAGGCCGTTCTGATCTGTCGACTGGACCTTGCTGGTCTGCCCGCCCCTGGAGCGTCCGATGAGGACGGCCTTCAGCCGGAGTTTCCGCCGGCGCCGGATGTGCCGCCGCTCTTCCCTCTCGGGATCGTCTTCGGTGTCCCGGCCGGTTCGCCGAGGCCGCCCCCTTTGACCTGGTCTTCTCCTGCTCGGCCGCCTTCGCCAGAGCGGCGAGGCCGTCCTGGTCCAGGCGCATCCCGGCAGCGTCGTGATGGGCCCGGGCGGTGGTGGAGTCGATACCGACCAGGGACAGGTCCGCGTCACGCAGCACGATCTACCGGTCCAAGCCCCGACGCGAAGGTGAACTGCCCCTATCGCTGTGATGGATCACCCCAGCGTCTGGCCGGCGCTGATGGATCGCCATCGCCAGCGCGTCGGTCACCAGCTCGGTGCGCATGTGATCGGCCATCGCCCAGCCCACGATCCGCCTGGAGAACACATCCAGCACCACCGCCAGGTAGACGAAGCCCTGCCAGGTCGGCACGTACGTGATGTCGGCGGTCCAGACGCGGTTCGGCTCGGCCGTGGTGAACTGACGCTGAACCAGGTCGGAGGCAGCCGCAACCTGCCGGTCGGAGACGGTGGTGCGACAGCCCTTGCGCCTGCTCACCCCGGCCAGCCCGGCGGCGCGCATCAGCCGGGCCACCCGCTTGCGGCCCACCCGGACACCGTCGATCTCCCGCAGATCAACATGGATGCGCGGCGCCCCATAGATCTCATCGGAGGCCGATCGAAGATTCGCTTGGAGGTGTGCCGCTGTTTGCGGGGAGCGTCAAGGTCGGCCCGCAGCATCTGATCGATAGCGGTCTTGAACGAGTCCAGCACCGACTTTCGCGGCGCCATCTTCTTGCGCGGCGTCGACCAAGCCGACTTCAGTGCGTCCCGGACCGTTCTGCGGTGCACCTTGTACTTGAGCGCGAGAGCTCGGACCGACAGGTGCTCCATCCGAGCATCCCGCCGGATCGCCGCATACAGCTCCACCTTGGTCTTCGGCATCACCCGAACCCCGCAACGTCACGCGCATCTCGAGAGTCTCACGGCTGCTGGAGGGGTGGGGCCAAAACTCGCCGAACACATACCCGCGCCCATGGGGTGGGGCCAGAAGACCTTGGTAGGTGGGGCCTCTTCTCGTCCTTCAAATCAGACGGTGGTGAAGACCCCGCCGCGCACGCCGCGGGCCAACTGCTAGGCCGAGCGGTGGGTACGCACCGTACGGGCCGAGTGCACCGACCGCATGCTGATCTACAACGAACGGCACCTGCGGTCGGTGCTGGCCGAGTATGCCGATCACTTCAACGGCCATCGGCCGCGCCAGTCCCGCGCGCAGCAGCCACCCGATCACGACGAGCAGACCGTGATGCCGCTGGAAGGATGGATCGAACGCCGGAAGGTGCTCGGCGGGCTGATCAACGAGTATCACCGAGCCGCGTAGCCGCTTCGGAGAAATCCCAGCTCAAGCCCTGCATGATGGATTTTGAAGCAGCACAGGAACTGCGATAGCTGGGGCTGCTGTGCAGCACCAGATTCCTGCAGCGGGAGGTTCAGCTTCTACCGGACATGGCGGTGAGTCGTCTGGGATCTAGCACCACGATGATGCCGGGCTCGATACGGATGGCGCCTGCCTCGGCGAGGACTCGCAGAGCGCGGTTAACCGTGACCCGCGACAGACCGATCTCCTCGCCGAGTCCTTGTTGCGCCCCTGGCAGCGTGATCCGGCTCCCTTGTTCGCGCATGGACTCGGCGACCCAGCCTGCGATCTGGACGACCGGCTGCGGCGCGGCGCGGCGGACATGGGCCCGCCGGTCACGGTTCACCTGCCCCGACAGATGGCGCAGTACGTGGTCGCGTAGCGTCGGCACTTCGTCGATGAGACCTCGAAGGAGGCTTGCTGGCAGGAAGCGAACCCGGCAGGCGGCCGAGGCGGTCCAGGTGGCCGTGTGCGCTCCGCCGTCCAGCACCGAGGCTTTGTCGATCACGCAGGGCCCTGTCACCGTCGCGAATCGAACCCTTGAGCCGTCGCCGGTGTCGTAAGTGGCAGACAGGGTCCCCCGCTCAAGAATGACCAGATGCTGAGCCGGGTCACCGAAATGCGCGACAGTGGCGCCCGCGGGGATTTCCCGCGGCGGGCACTGCTCGGCGAGCCAGTCGAGGCGCGCATCCTCGAGCATTGAGAACAGAGGTACCGCCGCCAGTTTCCCCTTGTCCACATCTGGGAGAGTATCTCGCGATACAGCGGCGCGGGCGAGGAGTCCGTACCGTTCCCTCCGTGATCTGCGTAGAACTGTCCTTTACCAACGACCGCGCGCGTCTGGCGGCGCGGCCCGCTCACCGGGAACGGTTGCGCGCCCTGCACGAGCAGGGCGCTCTGCTTCTGGCCGGCCCGTGGGAGGACGACTCGGGAGCGTTGTTGGTATTCACCGTCGACCGTGCGCGGGTGGATCGGATCATGGCCGAGGACCCGTACTACTCCACGTCGGGCGTCGACGTGGTCTCGCTGCGCGTGTGGTGCCCCATTCTGAAGCCTGAACATGGTTGAAAAGAACTGATCTGGTGATATCCGCAGGTCTTCTGGCAATGCCGGTGATTGTCGTGGTGGCGGCTTTCGCTCAGGGGGTCACAGGGTTTGGGTTCGCACTGGTCGCTGCGCCCTTGCTCGCGGTGGTCGCGGGCCCCAAGGAGTCGGTGGTGGCTCTGTGCTTGATCGCCCTGCCGATCAACGCCTGGTCGTCGCTACGTCACCGCCGGGTGGCTTGCCGCGATGTCGCTGTCCGGATGGTGGGGGCTGCCGCGGCAGTTGCGCCAGTCGGTGTGTGGTTGCTATCGGTGCTGAGTGACCGGGTCATGCAGGGGGTGATCGGGGTCGTGGTCCTCTGCCTGACGGTGACAATGATCAAGGGCATCAGGGTCAGCAGTCATGGAGGTCTCCTCGATCTGCTCGGCGGTGCCTGTGCAGGAATCCTGTCGACGAGCACAGGAACGAACGGGCCTCCGCTGGTGATCGCCATGCAGATACAAGGCATTTCCGGGCCTCGACTGCGAGCGACTCTCGCGTGGGTGTTCTTCGCCAGCGGGCTCGTCAGCCTGGCCCTGCTCAACGCTGCCGGGTCCGTGAATACGGAGTCCCTGATCAGTGCCGGCATCGGCTGGCCGTTCGCCTTCGTTGGCCGTCAGCTCGGCGAGCGAGTAGCTGGACTACTGGCCCCTCGTTGCGGCGAAGGTTTCGTGGCCATCCTGCTGTTCGCCAGTGCTGCCACCGCGATCGTCACTGCGATGAAGAGTTGAGGGGTGTCTGGCTGAGATGGGGGTCGGCGCAGATTGGAGAACGCTGGGCCCGGCGACCGAAGGATCCACCGCCAGGAAATGGCGGCAACAAGCCCTGATGAATGCAACAGGAGTAACCATGACCACCCTCATCACCGGCGGCCGCGGCAAGGTCGGTCAGGCGATCATCAAAGCCTCCATTCCACTGGCCTCTCCGTCCGCGCCGCCAGCGCCAAGCCCGACGAGCTGACCGTCCCGGCCGGTGCCGAGATCGTCCTGTTCTGCCGGCGCACTGTGGACGCCGCCCATATCATCCCGGATCGCGAGGTCCGAGGTGTCGCGGCGGTGTCCAGTGGGATGGCGTTGTGCAAGATTCACCACGCTGTTGGGACAGTCGCGTCTCAGTCGGTCTGAGGTGCCAAACAGATTCCGGACAGTCGGCTACATAAGCTGACAGAAGTCTGGAAGAGGTA
>NZ_JBHUFV010000011.1:0-48167 GCF_042681425.1 Nonomuraea mangrovi
TACCTCTTCCAGACTTCTGTCAGCTTATGTAGCCGACTGTCCGGAATCTGTTTGGCACCTCATTTCGGCAGGCGCAGAGATGCCCGGACCACCCCGCACCGCAAACGCCGACGCGAACTGCTCATCGCAGAACACCTCACCCAGCTCATCCCGTAACCGGATGGCCAGCGAACCCTTGGGAAAAGCCGCCCGCGCCACCATCACCGTGGCATCCGGAACCTCACGAGTGGGCCGAGGACGAAGAGGCATGACCCCATCCTCCACCCACCCCACCCCAAAAGATCACCCAATGAATCAACCAACAAAGTCGTCCAGGGGGACGGTCCCCGGCCGCGCGCGTTTCCCGCCGCGACGACACAACTTGGCCCGAGATGGATCTTGGACCGTTCCCTACGACGACCTGCGGTCTCGGCGGAAAAGTCGTGATCGAAAGGGGCTTACGCCTCCTATATGTGAGCTGATATGAAGATCACGTTCGCAGAGCCCGGTCGTAACGGCTGAGACGCCTGTGCCAAGCCTTGCGTCTCCCGAGCAATTCGTGCAGTCCAGCGGTAGGGAAAACGTTTCCTGCCTGCTTCGTGCTGCACTCATTCCAAGATCGCTCGAAAGGGAAGGTGTACGAGGTGAAAGTACGTACGCCCGACGGACGTTCGTTATCCGTCAGCGGCAATGCCAAGCCGTTCATCGGTGGATGGGCCTACATCGTGTGGGCGTTCGGCCCGGAAGGCGGCCTGCGCTTCTACGTCACTCCTGCGGGATCGGCCGAGGTGATCGGCAAGCAGCTCGGCGAGTGGGGCAAGTACACCGTGCGCGAGGCCGGGTGGAACGGCGGCACGCTGCGCTCCCTTGAGGATCCCGAGGCGGGTGGGACCACGATGATGTGGATCGGCCCGCATCACGAGATCTCCACCTACGTCAACGGCGTCGGCGTGCCGTTCGAGGTGTTCATGGACAAGCTCGCCGCGTTCGATGTGCAGGACGCGCCGGAGGGACTCACCATGCTCCCGCGGGCGGGCTCCGGGATGAGCCTGGCCAACCTGCTGGCGGTCAACACCATCGACCAGGTCTGCTCGGTTCAGGTCAAGCCGCTGGCCGACGTTGCTTCCGATGTGCCGCGCACCAGGGGCAAGCAGGTGCGCGGCGGCTCCATGTGGCGCGTGGACGACCACGACGAGTCGGGCCAGCTGCGGTCCCGGTCGGCGCTCCTGGTCAACCGGAGCACGGCGACCACGGTGATGGCGGCGCGCAGCGACGACCCGCAGTTCGTCTCCGTGGTCGAGTCCATCACCTGCGAGCTGAACTAGCCGCTATGCAGAACGTCGTCAACTCCCTGGCGGTCCTGTCGTTCTTGGGGACCGTCCTGCTGCTGTTCGCCTTCGCCGCGCTGCTGCGCATGGTCAGGGACCTGCAACAGGCGGCGGCGAAGGGACCGGCGCCCGCGGGCACGACCCCCGCGACGAGGAGCGTCCCGCGCTTCGCCTCCGGCGACGAGCGCCCGACCTTCGTGCTGGTCGTGACCGAGACCTGTCCCATGTGCCGGGAACGCGCGAGCAGGCTGATGGAGGTGTCGGGCGCCGCCGCCGGGAACCTGGTCCTGCTGTCGGCCGCCGAGCGGTGCGCCGAGTGGGTGGAAGGCGAGGCGGTGACAGCGATCGTGGACGCCACACTTCTGGGCACCATCGCGGTCGGGGCCACCCCGACGCTGATCAAATACTCCCCTTCGGGCGAGGAGCAGTGGCGGCGCGTGGTCGGCTCCAATGCCGATCTCGACGCCTTCCTCGAGGCCGCGCCCGTGACCGCTGATGAGAGGGTGACCATCCGATGAGCCACGAGACGAACATCGACACCGACCGCTACTGGGCCGACGTGCCCTCGGTCGACGACGAGCCCGGCGACACGAAGACCAGGCGGGGCATGCTCACCAGCACCGCCCCCTCGCGCAGGACGGTGCTCAAGGGGGTGGGCGTGCTCGGTGGCGCGCTCGCGCTCAACGTGCTGTCGGTCCTCCCGCCGTTCAAGACGCGGGAAGCGAACGCGGCCGTGGGCTCGGAGTGGCTGCACTGTGCCGGATACAACAACTGGTCCGGATACGACAACAACTCCAAGCTCTGCGTGGGCGGTACCTACTCCAGGAGCTACTGCGGCGCTGACGGCTGGTTCAAGCGGAGCTCCGGCACTTGTTACAACAGCTACGCGGTCGTGGCCTGCGGAACGGGCAGCTACGGCAAGAAGAACGCCTGGCGCTGGACGCACAGCGGCACGCCGTACCGGTGCGCCGACGGGAACGTCGCCACCTGCGGCGGCACGTACTTCTACATCTGCTCCTGGTCGAACCCCTGATGACGCGGGCCTTCGACGCCAGGCACGTCGCGTTCGGGCTGGCGGCGCTCACGGTCGCGGTGTTCGGCACGCAGCGAGCGTGGAGCGTCTCGCTGGAGCCGCTGGCCTGGACGCTGCTCGGCGTGACCGCGGGATACTCGCTGTCCGGCTCGGTTTGAAGCCTCAACTCAGCGGATCTGCTGACCTCGTCGGTCTGGCGGGGCAAGTTGTGGGTGTTCAGCACCGGGCTGATCCTCGGCGCGCTGTTCTCCGGCGTCGTCGTGGGCGCGGTCGGCGGGCTGGTCTCGATCGTGGATCCGGTCGTCAGGTGGTGGGTGCTGATCCCGCCCCTGGTGGTGGTCCTGGCTTTCGAGCTGGCCGGGCGGCCGCTGTCGCTGCCGCAAAACCGCAGGCTCGTGCCGCAGGACGTCATCCCGCGCAGCGAGTTCGGCGGGCCGCTGCAGTTCGGCTTCGAGATGGGCACCGGGGTGCGCACGTTCACACCGACGGCGCTCCCGCATGCGCTGGTGCTCAGCGTCGTCCTCGTCGGAGGTCTCGGGCCCGGCCTGCTGGCGGGGCTGGGATTCGGCCTGGGCAGGGCGCTCATGCCGCTGACCAGGACGCTGAGCGGGGATCCCGCAGCCTGGGACACCAGGATGCTGGCCTCGATGCCCTGGGTCGGGCGGGCCTGCGCCGTGGCGTTCGTCGCGGCCATCGTGATGCTCCTGCCTCGAGGGATGCTCCTGCCATGAGGAAGGGATCCGCGTGCCGGGACTGAGTTCGGTCGTGGGCAGTTTCGTCCTGGCGGGAGCGCTGCTGCTGCTCGTGGCGACGTGGCAGCGCGTCGCCACGGGCAGCAGCCTGAGGCGGGTCGTCACCGGGCACGGGCTGCTCCCGCGCCGCGTGGCCGGGCTCGTCGTGGTGGCCGAGGCGGTCGAGCCGATCGCAGGCCTCGCCCTGGTCGCCGGCTGGCTGGCCGGGCGCGGCGTGCTCCTCAGCGTCGCCTCCGGCATCGTGGCCGCGTGGTTCGCGGGGCTGGCCGGCTACCTGTGGGTGCTCATGCGCAAGCGCGGGCCGGTGCCCTGCGGATGCCTGGACGACACCAGCCCCGTGTCGGCGGTGAAGATCGGCCGCGCGGCCATGATCGCTGCGGCGGGCACCGTCGTGGCGTCCGGGCTGGCGGTGCCCGCGGCAGAACCGCTGCTCCGAGCCGTCGACCTGGCGCTCGGCGCGTTCGTCGCGGTGGCCATGGTGGTGACCGATCGGGTCTTCGACGTGTCCGGAACCTCTGGGGGCGAGGCTCGGTATGAGTAGGGAGGAGGATTTCATGAAGCTTTCGACCTTGGTGTGCGTGGCGGTGGCCGCCCTGCTGACAGGGGGGTGCGGCGCCTCGTCCGCCCAGTCCGCGACGTCCGCCCAGTCCCGGGAGGCGGCCTCGCCGCTGCTGAGTCCGGAGCAGCTCGGCGGCGGGCGGACGTGGACCGCGACCGAGACCAAGGAGATGAGGTGGGTGGAGCTCGCCCCCGAGCTCGTCCCCTGCGGGCGGCGCGTCATCGCGCCGGAGGGGGCGCACACGCTGGTGCGCTCGTTCGGGGCGGACGACGGCTCGTCCGTGTCACAACTGGTGGCCACCGGGATCGAGGCGATGGACGCGTTCAAGCGCTTCCACGCCGAATGCGGCGCCGTCGGCACGGTCGAGAGCGCCGCCGGGCCCGCGCACATAGCGCGCGCAAACGGCAGAGTCGCGATCGCGGCGACGGCCGGGGACAGCTTCGTGGTGATCGGCGGGACGGCGCCGGAGGCCGACCTGATCCGCATTGCGGAAACGGCCAGGAAGCACGCGCTGGCCAACCCGAGCTGACCACGGACACGGTCAGGGGTGCGGGTGCCGAATATTCATCCGTGCAGGCTAGAGACGTGGTGGACGATCCATCCTTTCGGGCGAGCCCCCCGAGCGCTGCGCCAGATATCGGCAGGATGATCGGTCGTGCTGCGCTTGGCCTATCTCATGGTGACGACCACCTTCTCGCTCCTGCGATTGCTGTCGACCAGCGATCGCGCCAAGGACATCGAGATCTTGGTGCTCCGGCATCAGCTGACCGTGCTGCAACGGCAGGTGAACAAGCCCGCGTTCACTCGGGAAGATCGGTTCCTTCTCGCAGGGCTGCTGCATCGTCTGCCGCTGGACACGCTGCGGCGCCTGACGTTGTTGATCCGACCTGACACGATCCTGCGCTGGCATCGTGATCTGCTGCGGCATCGGCACGCCGCAGCCAGTGCCTATCGGCGGCGGGGACGCCCGCGCACTGTCCGATCCGTCCGCGTCCTGGTGCTGCGGCTGGCCCGGGAGAACTCCTCGTGGGGCTACCGGCGTATCCACGGCGAGCTGGCTGCGGCTCGGTATCAAGGTCGCGGCTTCCACGGTCTGGGAGATCCTCAAAGACCACGGCATCGATCCGTCTCCGGAACGGGAGCACACCGCCTGGTCCGATTTCTTACGCAGTCAGGCCGATGTGCTGCTGGCCTGTGACTTCTTCGAGGTCCGCACGCTGACTGGGGTGCGACTGTACGTCTTGGCGGTCATCGAGCACGCCGCCCGCCGGGTGCGGATCCTCGGTGTCACTGCGCACCCGACGGGGGAGTGGGTCACTCAGCTCGGCCGCAACCTCGTCATGGACCTGCAGGGCGCGGGCACCGCAGCGAGATTCCTCATCCGTGACCGAGACGCCAAGTTCACCGCGGCTTTCGACACTGTGCTGGCCGACGCGGGAGTACGCATCATCAAAAGCGGCGTACGTATGCCGCAAATGAACTCCTTCATGGAGCGCTGGATCCAGACCTGCCGGCGCGAGCTGCTGAACCGGACCTTGATCTGGAACCAGCGCCACCTTCTGTATGCGCTGCGCGAGTTCGAGACCTTCTATAACGAACACCGGCCTCATCGGGCTCTCCGGCAGGCTGCTCCGCTTCGACCACTCGTTGATCCCGGCATCGACTCGGCCTCGATCGCCTCGTTGGATATCCGCCGACGTGATCGGCTCGGAGGTGTCCTGAAGGAATACCGACATACGGCCTGACCTGGACGGATGATTAATCGGCACCCGCAGCGCCAGCCAGGCGATCAAGAAGAGGGTACGTAACGTCGGCGCCCCTCTTCGAGTGCACCAGCCGCGCCGTACGGCTCACACCGGTCGGCGAACACCTTCGCCAGGACCTCCGGCCGGTCTGTGCCACATATGGGTGGAAGTCTGGCATATCGGGCCAAGAGGGACGCAGGCGAGTAACCGGACCTCTCTTCGGTCGCCCCTGAGGGCTATCGGAAAGTCGACGGAAGGCGAGAAGCAGTTCAGCACTGCTACTCTCATTTGTGAGAGATGAGAATAGCGCTTCTGAGAGCAGCCCAGAACCGCTTCTCGAGGTCGCGGCCGGCCGCACACCCCTATCGGACACGCCGGCCGTACTGCCGGAGAAAAGCCTGTGGCGTAACGGCGACTTCCTCAAGTTCTGGTTCGGCGAGAGCATGTCACTGCTCGGAGCCCAGGTGACCCACCTGGCGCTGCCCCTGACCGCCATCCACGCCTTCAACGCCACCGACGAGCAGGTCGGGGTGCTGCGGTTCCTGCAGCTCGCTCCCTATCTCGGGCTCGCACTGCTGATCGGAGTATGGACCGACCGGGCCCGGCGCAAACCTGTCATGCTCACCGCCAACCTCATCAGGATGTCTCTGCTCGCTCTCATTCCGGCCCTGTACTGGTGGGACGCGCTGAATCTGGTCATGCTGCTGATCATCGCGTGCGTCGTCGGCGTTGCGTCGGTCCTGTTCGACCTGAGCTGGATGTCCTACGTGCCCACCGTGGTGAAGAGCCCAGCTCACTACGTCGAAGCCAGCGCCAAGATGGGCATCAGCACCTCCGCCGCGGAGGTGGCCCGGCCCGGGGGCCGCGGGTGTGCTGGTGGCGGCGTTGACCGCGCCGGTGGCGTTGATCGTAGACGCCGTCTCCTATGCGGTGTCCGTGACCTCGTTGCTGCTAATCCGCACGCCCGAGCCACGCCCTCAACCCGCCGCGAAGCGGCATGCCCTGACGGAGCTGCGCGACGGGCTTCGCTGGGTGCTGCGGGACAGAATTCTCCGGGCACTGGCACTGATCGGGTTCTGCTGCAACTTCTCCATGGTCACCGTATGGACCATGTTCCTGCTGTACGGCACGCAAGATCTCCACCTCCCCTCGGCAACCCTCGGCGGCATTTTCGCGACGGCCTCCGTGGGCGGCCTGATCGGCGCGGTGATCTCCAGACGGGTCATCAAACGGTTCCCGCTCGGACGCGTCTACCTGGTGGCCCAGTCGGCGCTGCTCCTGGGCCCGACACTGATCGTCACGGCCGCCGGACCCCAGCCGGTGATGATCGGCATGTTCGTCCTGTCCTTCTTCACGACCTCCCTGGGCCTGGGCGTCGCCGGGGTCATCATCGTCAGCCTGCGCCAGACCAGCACTCCGCAGTCGATGATGGGGCGGATGACCGCGGTGTTCCGCACGCTGCTGTTCGGCGGCGGCGCCCTCGGCGGCCTGTCCACAGGCCTCCTCGCCGGCCAACTCGGAGCCAAGGGCGCACTGACCGCGGCCGCGATCGGCTCCGCCAGCGTCGTGATCGGACTCATCGTCTCCCCGGTCAGCAGGCTGCACGCCCTGCCGACGGCACCGAAAGAGACCGCCGCAGCGCACGTGCCGCACGCCGGTCAGAGATCTTCGAGCGCCCACCGATGAGCCGCCGACCGTGCGGGTGCCGATTAATCGTCCGGCCAGGTCAAGCCGCGTTTCGGTATTCCTTCAACGGACGATGAGGACTCCACGCAGATGAGGGGCGACCGCAAGAGAGGTCCAGTTACTCGCCTGCGTCCCTCTTGGCCCGATATGCCAGACTTCCACCCATATATGGCACAGATAGGCGAAATGGGAATTGTGGAGCTACGGGACATCGAGATCTTCCTGACCTTGGCTGAGGAGCTGCACTTCGGCCGTGCCGCCGAGCGGCTGCACGTCTCTGTGGCCCGGGTCAGCCAGGCGATCAAGAAGCAGGAACGCGCCATCGGTGCCGAGCTTTTCGCGAGGAACAGCCACAGCGTCCGGCTCACGCGGCTGGGTGAGCAGCTCCGCGATGACCTGCGCCAGCTGCACCAGGGCCTGACGCAGACCTTGGAGCGGGCACGGCTGGCCGCACGCGGCAAGACCGGCACGCTCCGGGTGAGCCTGTTCCCCCTCAACGTCCAGGAGCTGCGCCGCTACTGGGAGACCTTCCGCGCCCGGCACCCGCAGTGGGAGCTGCGCCTGCGGATGTCGGTCCTCCAGGACCCGTTCGCCCAGCTCCGAAACGGAGAGGCCGACATCCTGGTCACCTGGCTGCCCATCGAGGAGCCCGACCTCACTGTGGGTCCGCTGCTGTTCGCCGAACCGAGGGTGCTGGCCGTGGCCGGTGACCATGCGCTCGCCCGATGGTCGTCGGTCTCCCTGGAGGCGGTCAGCGACTTCCAGCACGTGGCCATCGATCCTGCGCCCGGCTACTGGACAGACCACTACGTCCCGGAGCTCACCCCCAAGGGCCGGTCGATCGACCGCACCGCCACCTTTTGCAACCTCGAGGACATCTTCATGCAAACGGTCCTGGGAGAGACCGTCACCCTCTTCCCGGTCCACGTGACCCGGTACTTCCCCCGCCCCGACATCGCCTACCTGCCCGTCAAGGACATGGATGCGCTGCCGTACGGGCCGGTGTGGCTCAGCGCCGCGGAGAACGACATGATCCGCGCCTTCGCCCGCGTCGTCCGCGACCTGGGACCGCTGCCCGGCTGAGACCGTCCACAGCCCTCGTCAACTGTCGTGTTGTTGCCGACCATGCCGATGCGCAGCACGTCGGTCTTCCCCTGAGCGGCTGATCGGGCCCGATCCATGCTGATGGGAAGCCCACACTTCGGCCGTGCCGCCGAGCGGCTGCACGTCTCTGTGGCCCGGGTCAGCCAGGCGATCAAGAAGCAGGAACGCGCCATCGGTGCCGAGCTTTTCGCGAGGAACAGCCACAGCGTCCGGCTCACGCGGCTGGGTGAGCAGCTCCGCGATGACCTGCGCCATCTGCACCAGGGCCTGACGCAGAGCCTGGAGCGGGCACGGCAGGCCGCACGCGGCGTTACCGGCACCTTGTGCCTCGGCATGATCCCCGGCAATGTGCACGCGCGAGAGGGAACGGTCGACGTCCTGGTCACCTGGCTACCCGTCGAGGAGCCCGACCTCACCGTGGGACCTGTCCTGTTCACCGACCCGCGAGTCCTGGCCGTCGCCACTGACCACGAGCTGGCCACCCGGCCCATCGCCTCGATCGAGATGCTCGCAGACTTCCTCCACACCGACGCGCCGCTGGCCCCCGGCTACTGGGCCGACGGTTTCATCCCCCCGCACACGCCGCGCGGGCACCGGATCGTGCGCGGCCCGCGGGTCACCCACATGGAGGAGCTGCTCGCGCTGGTCAGCGTCGGAGAGGTCGTCAACTCTCTGCCCGCTCACTCCGCCCGCTACTGGAACCGGCCCGACATCGCCTGGCTGCCCTTCCACGACTTCGAAGCCCTCACCTACGCGCTGGTGTGGTGTACCGAAGCCGAGACCGACGCCGTGCGCGCCCTCGGCCCGCTCCACCTTGGGAGACCTCTGTGGAATCCGTGACATCGAGATCTTCCTGACCCTGGCCGAAGAGCTGCAGTCCGGCCGTATCGCCGCCCGTGTCACCCAGGCGATCCAGAAGCAACCGTCCACAGCCCTCGTCAACTGTCGTGTTGTTGTCGACCATGCCGATGCGCAGCACGTCGGTCTTCCCCTGAGCGGCTGATCGGGCCCGACTCATGCTGATGGGAAGCCCTTCGTAGACCGGCCGGAGGTCGCGGCGAAGGTGTTCGCCGACCGGTGTGAGCCGTACGGCGCGGCTGGTGCACTCGAAGAGGGGCGCCGACGTTGCGTACCCTCTTCTTGATCGCCTGGCTGGCGCGCGCGGCCGACACGTGCAGCCGCTCCGCCGTACGGCCGACATGCAGATCCTCGGCCGGCGTCAGGAAGATCCCGATGTCGCGAATCTCTAGCGTGTCCTGCCCGGCGTGAAGTCTGCGGTTAACGCAGCGTTGCACGATCCAGCATTGCCCCGGCTAGGCCGTACCGGCAACCTTGATCCAGGACGAAACGCCACATAGAAGGGAAATCATGGCAAACAACCGCATACGGGCAGAAACATGAACATAGTCTCCTCAACCGTCGTCTTCGCCGTCGACGATCTGGCAGGCTCCCGCCACTTCTTCACCACCTATCTGGGCTTCCGCGAGGTGCTGGACACCCCGGATTTCACCTGGCTGAGCCGCGACGATGCGGCCGCCGACATCCTGCTGCACCAGCGCGACCTCGAACGGCCGCGAGAGCGGATCGCCCAGCCGGTGGTGACGTTCGCGGTCACCGATCTGGCCAAGGAATCCACGCGCCTGCACGCCGAGGGCGCACCCATCACCACGCGGTTGTGGCGCAACCCGTGGGGTGAGCGGCTGATGCGCCTGACCGACCCCAACGGCATCGTCGTCGAGCTGACCGAATGGATCGCGCCCGGCGGCGCCTGATCCACCCCCAACGGAAGGCGCGTGGAGCGCGCCATCCCTCAGTCGATCACTTTCTGTATGTGAATGGAAGCTAAACGTATGCAATCGCATCCTCGTCGATGGCTGATCCTGATCGTGCTCTGTCTGAGCACCCTGGTGCTGGTCATCGACAACATGGCACTCACCGTCGCCGTGCCCGCCCTGGCCGCCGATCTGGGCGCCACCTCGCAGGACATCCAGTGGATCCTGGAGTCCTACATGCTGGTCTTCGCCGGCCTGCTGCTCACCGCCGGATCGCTGTCCGACCGGTACGGCCGGCGCAAGCTCATGGTCATCGGCCTGACGCTGTTCGGCGCCGCCTCCGCGGCCGCCACCCTCGCCACTGACCCCGGCCAGCTGATCGCCGCCCGCGTCGCGATGGGCGTCGGCGGCGCGATGATCATGCCCAACACCCTGTCGATCCTGATGGTCGTCTTCCCCGACGAGGCCGAACGGCGCAAGGCCATGGCCGCAGGGGCCGCCTTCGCCGTGCTCGGCCTGATCGGCGGCCCCGTCGCCGGCGGCGCCCTGGTCGCCTCCCTCGGCTGGGAATCGGTCTTCTGGATCAACGTCCCGATCGCGCTCCTGGCCATCCTGGCCGCCCTGACCCTCATGCCCGAATCCAAGGGCTCGGCGACCAAGCCCGACCCCATCGGCGCCGTCCTGTCCATGATCGGCATGTCCGCCCTCGTGTGGACGATCAACGAACTCGCGCACGGCATCGCCTGGACCCCGCTGATCGTCGCCGTCGTCGCCCTGGCCGCCTTCATCGGCTGGGAGCTGCGCACCGAGCACCCGATGGTGCCGCTCCAGCTCTTCCGCGACCGCGACTTCGCCGGCGGCAGCCTGTCGCTCACCCTCGTCCAGATCGGCAGCGGCGGCATGCTGCTGGTGCTGACCCAGTACATGCAGTTCGTCCTCGGCTACACCCCCACCCAGGCCGGGCTCGCCTTCATCCCCATGTTCATCGCCTCGATCGTCTTCAACGGCATCGGCGCCGGCCTGGGCAGCAAGCTCGGCAACCGCGCCACCGCGGTCCTCGGCATGATCGTGATGGCCGCCGGCTTCGCCGTGCTCGGCTTCTCCTCCTCCGACAGCTTCACGATGCTGGCTTTCGCGCAGGTCGTGCTGGGCGCCGGCAGCGGCCTGGCTGGGCCCACGGCGATCGCCGCGCTGATGAGCGCCGTCCCGACCGAGCAGGCCGGTGTCGGTTCGGCGTTGAACGACACCATCCAGCAGGCCGGCGCCGCCCTCGGCGTGGCCATCCTGGGCAGCCTGGCCACCAGCAGCTACACCTCCGCCATGCCGGCCACCGCACCGGATCAGGCCCGCCGCTCCGTAGCCGCCGCCGTGGCCGACCCGTCCCTGGCCGCAGCCGCACGCCAGGCCTACGACGCCGCCATGTCCACCGCCTTCCTCGGCGCTGCGGCCGGGGTGCTCGGCGCCGCCGTACTGGCTCTGCTCCTGTTGCGCGGCCGCAAGATCGGCGCCCACGCCGCCTCCTTGATCCAGCAGCAGACCCCGGTCAGTGTCACTCACTGAAGCCGCTCACTGAGGCCCTCACTGGAGCAGATCGCCGGAGTAGACCTGGTGCCGATGCTCGGCCGAGCAGACCAGGTCGCCACAGACGTGGCTGAGGAGCTGGCTCATGTTCCAGCCGCAGCATCCAATCCTGCCGCTCATCCCGCCGAACCCTCACGGACGTCCTCGACCTAGCTGACCGGCCCTCGCGCTCGCCGTCGACCATGCGGTGTCCTGTCAGCGGCCGCGTCAGGACGGCAACCGCCCCGTGTCAGAGCGGTCGGCGATCGTGGATGCCATGAACGGTTCAGCGATTGCGGCCTCAAGGCTGGGTGAGATCCATTCGGGCGACCCGACCTAAGCAATCCAGATACCTCGGTCACCAATAGGACCGCAGTCCACCATCCGTCCGTTCAATTTGAATTTCGTAACAGATGTATGGGAGCTCACCATCATGTCCATCACCCTTGCCGACCAGGACAAGCTCACCCTCCGCCTCGCCGCGTGGGGCGCCGTCTCGCTGATGTCCGCCGCCGGCATCGCCACGTCGGCCCACAAGGTCGCCACCCACGGCTCCATCGCGCTGACCTCCGCCACCGGCCCGGTCGGGCACGTGCTCAGCAAGGCGCCCAAGGGCGTGAAGTATGGCAAGACCGTCGCCGAACTCGCCGACCAGGTGCTGCCCGCCCTGACCGCGAGCGTGAGCCTGCTCAAGCAGCAGGACTCGGCCGAGGCCGACAACTTCCGCGGCACCGTCACCGTCGCCATCGAAGCCGCCGCCCGCACCCACCAGGGCCAGCCCAGCCCCACCATGGCCGAGATGATCCGCAAGATCACCGAGGCCCTGGACGCCGCTTGACCGCAAACCCCTTTGCCCCTGAGCGTGACACTAGAGAAGAGGAAGCGTGACAACCCAACCCCCATCCGCGATCAAGGTCCTGCGGC
Source organism: Nonomuraea mangrovi (assembly GCF_042681425.1). Taxonomy (NCBI): domain Bacteria; kingdom Bacillati; phylum Actinomycetota; class Actinomycetes; order Streptosporangiales; family Streptosporangiaceae; genus Nonomuraea; species Nonomuraea mangrovi. The sequence continues at coordinate 12,443 of NZ_JBHUFV010000011.1, forward strand.
GCGTGGCTGTGCCGACGCTGGCAGCCGCGCTGCTGACCGGAGCAGTCGCCCCCGCGGCATCGGCTGCCGGGCCGGATCGTCCGGAGTTGCAGAAGGCCATGCAGGCGTTCGTCGATGCCGGTTTCTCCGGGATGCAGCTGCGGGTGCACGATGAGCAGGGCGACTGGGCCGGCAGCGCCGGGGTGCGCAAGCTGGGCCAGAGCGCCAAGCCGCCGACGAACGGGCGGTTCTGGACGGGCAGCGTCATCAAGCCCTTCACCGCGACCCTGGTGCTGCAACTGGTGGCCGAGGGCAAGATCGGCCTGGACGTTCCAGTGGCCGACTACCTGCCCGAGTTCGGGCTGGACCGGCGCATCACGGTGCGGATGCTGCTGCAGCACACCAGCGGGCTGTTCAACTACACCGGCGATTCCGACCCTGACGGAAAGTGGGTGCCGGGCATCACCGCCAACGGCGACGCCTGGCTGGCCGACCGCTTCCGCAGCTACCAGCCCGAGGAACTGATCCGGCTGGCGCTGTCCAAGACGCCGCGGTTCGAGCCGGGCACGGACCAGAAGTACACCAACACCAACTACACACTGGCCCTGCTGCTGATCGAGAAGGTCAGCGGCCGCTCCTACGCCGAGGAGATGAAGCGGCGGATCCTGAGGCCGCTCGGGATGACGGCCACCGTGGTGCCGGGCGACCGGACGCAGCTCCCCGGGCCGCACGCCCACGGCTACTACCGCATCAAGGACGCCGCCGGTAAGTGGAAGACGGTCGACATCTCCCGCCAGAACCTGTCCCTGCTGGCTGGCGCCGGGGACCTGATCTCCACCACGCAGGATCTCCACACGTTCATCTCCGCGCTGAACAGCGGCAAGCTCCTGCCGGCCCCGCTGCTGACCGAGATGCGCAAGCCGCACTCGAAGATGGGCTACGGCCTCGGGCTGTTCGTGCAGGACCTGGGCCCGAACTGCGGCACCGTCTACCAGCACAACGGCAGTCCCCCGCACGGCTACGGCACGCTGATGTACAGCTCGCCCGACGGCAAGACGACCCTGACCGCCTCAGTGACCTGGGTCGACGAGGCGACCAGAGGCCCGGCCAAGGACTTCCAGAAGCTCACGGACACGCTCGTCAAGCAGGTGTTCTGCGACGGGTAGGCCGGTTCGGCTGACGAGGCCAAGCCAGCTCAGTAGACGGGGCCGGGCACCCCGGACCGTACGCCTTGAGGGTGGACTCCTTCCGGTTGTGCGCCCGGTAGAGCGCGAACCCGGGCCACGCCGAGCTCGCTGAGCTCGGCGTGGCCGGTCCACAGGCGCGGACGCCGGGCCGAGCAGGTTGAGGAACGTCCCGATAGGCAATCAAGCGGAGACGGTGTAAGCCGCAGGACGGCTAGCGATCCGATCAGCTCACGGGCTGGGCCGGCGCCGCGGCGGCCTCGTCGTGGTCACGCAGCATGTGCAGGACGGTGGCGGGTGAGTGGTGCCGGCCGTTCTTCTTGCCCTTGGTGATGACGAGCTGGGCGGCGATGTCGCGCAGACTGACGCCACGGTCGCGCAGGTGCAGGGCCATGGAGAGCATGGCCTCATCGGTGACGGCCGCGCCGCCGATGCGCTTGCCGCGGGTGCAGGCGACTCGTGGCATTCCAGGGTGCGGTCGCGTACGCATTCGCGTTCCATCCCCGACAGCGCGGCCAGCACGGTGAACACCACACCGGAGGGGTCGTGGCTGCCCTGCAGCTCGCCGGTGAGGAACTCCAGGCCGATGCCGCGGCCGAGCCGCTTGTGCTCGTGCACCACGAGGGTAACGGCGACGCCAGAGGAGCGCAGTTCCGGGCGAGGGTGAGGGCCCGCTCAAGTTCGGGGCGGACGGTGGGGCGCGGGTGGAGATCTTCTCGGCGAAAATGCGGGTGATGCCTGCGGCCTTGAGCGCGTCGGTCTGGGTGTCGAGTGACTGGCGCACGGTGGAGGCGCGGGCACCGGCGGCCGTAAGCAGGCCCGGTCGGTTGATCTCAAGCGCAACATCCTCAGCGTGCTCATCGCCAACGCCACGAATTCGGGGTTGTCCAGGATGTGGAGGCCTGCGGCATCCCGTATGACGTGCTGCGCTGGACGCAGGAGTGGTACGTGCGGGAGGAGACGCTGCGCGAGGCCAACACCTGCATCGTCAACCACCACGGGCTGGATCTGTCGAAGGTGTTCGGCCACCATGTCAAGCTCGGACGGGCAGCGTTTCCCGGTGCGGGGCAAGAGCACGACCGCCCGGGACATGACCATCCACGGCGGCCAGGTGCTGTCTTCCTACACGCACGTGTCCGACCAGCACTCCACCTTCGGCACGAAAATCATCGTGCCGAACGCCCGCGAGGCGCACTTCGTGCTGGCTGACTTCCTGGGCAATGCCACCGACCTACCGCTGTTCGAACACGCGACAGATAACCACGGCGTCACCCTTAGTCAACTTTGCCCTGTTCGACCTGGTGGGCAAGCTGCTCTCCCCGCGCATCCGCGACCTCGGCAAGATCACCCTGATCCGGAACGAGACGTCCACGGACACGGTCAAGCGCTACCCGCACGCCGGCCCTCTGCTGAGCGCCCGCTGGAACGAAGACCTCATCGCCGAGTGCTGGCCGGACCTGCTGCGCATGGTCGGGTCGCTGAAATACGGGCAGGCCACCGCGCTGCCGGCCGGGACATTCCCGACGAGCTGCTGGCCCACATCTCCCCGGCACACAGCGAGAACATCAACTTCTTCGGCGTGATCACCGTGGACGTGGAGGCGGCGGCTGGCGGCCGCTGCGCCCGACGGCGGCGGACGCGAGTCTGATGTGACCGCTCAGGGGCTGATGCAGGTCAGCAGGGCCAGGAGCTGGAGCACGCCGTAGGCGAAGGCCATGTTCTCGGCGTGGAACGCCACGGTGCGGCCGGTTCGGGCGAGGCCCGGTATGAAGGCGGCGATGTCTGCCGAGCGCGGCTGATGCAGGTCGACCTCGATGTCGAGCGAGCGCGGAACCGATATGGGTGGCTGGTCGTCGTGCTGGCGTACCGCCTGACTGGCGCCTTGGCGCAGGCGCTCATGTGCCTTCCGGCGATGCCCTCCATGTCGACGGAGATCAGGACCTTGATGGCAGCCATGGGCGTCACCGGGCCTGGTGCATGCGCAGGGCGATGCCGCGGCCGCCGAAGAATGCCTCGAAGGTGTCGAGGGGCAGGCTGGCCTGGCGTGTGTCGGGGGTGTGGCCGCAGGGGTTGTGGAAGTGGATCAGGCCGTGGTCGTGGCCGGTGAGCAGGACCAGGTGTCCGCCGTGGCCGAGGGCGGGTAGGCGGGCGGCGGATCTCTTTGTGGACCGAGGCCATGACCGGGTTCCCGTCGGCGAGCCGGCCGAGGATGTCGGCGGCGGCCAGGTGCGGGTGCACGTCGGCGTGCAGGCCGTGCTCGGCGCGTACGTACTCGGCGAACGGCGCGTAGTACAGGCCAGACAGGTGTGCGGGAAGGTGAGGGTGCCCTCGCGCAGTGCACGGCCGAACTCCTGCATCGCTTGTGGGATCGCGTCCAGATGATCGCTGCCCGACATGCCGCGCAGTGTGATCCCTCGTAGGATGAGGGAGCCGGTGTCGATCTCGATCGGGGCGGTGAAGTCCCCGGAGATCTGGCTGGACAGAGTGCCGACAAGAGCGACGCGGGCACCGCGGCGGGCCACCGCCAGCACGGCCGACAGTTGTTCGCCGCCAACATGGTCGAATACGGCGTCGATCCCGTCCGGGGCTGCCGCGCGCAATTGGTCCTCGATCGGGCCCGCCCCGCGGATGACAACGGCGTCGTAACCCAACTCCTTGATCAGATGCTGGCCCTTGCACTGGGAGCCGGTGCTGCCGATCACCCGTGTCGCTCCACGCAGGCGGGCCAACTGCCCGGCCAGAGAGCCGACGCCGCCCGCCGCGCCGGTAACGAACACGGTATCCCCCTCCGTACCTCGGCAGCCCGCACGATGCCCAACCAGGCAGTCAGTCCTTGTGAGAGGTAGGCGGCCACATCGGGCATCGCCTCAGGGTCGATAGCTGCGCCTCGGCCGCGTCGACGGCTGCGTACTCGCGCCAGCCATGATTGTGCGTGACGAGATCGCCCGGGCTCAGGCCGGTGCCCGGCGCGGAGATCACTTCGCCGATGGCCGGACCCCACAGGGGTGGGCCCGTCTTGTACGGCGGCATGGGCAGATCGGCGTCGCCCCGCATCAGGGTGCGCATCACGGCGACGACGCTCATGAGCGGTTGCGCACGAGCACTTGGCCGGAGGCGGGCTCGGGCACCGGGGCCTCCACCACGTGGAAGCGGTTAACGCGAAGTGCCCCTTGTGGGCGAGCGGCCAGGTGCACCTCGCGATGGGTGGCTGGGATGGCAACTCCCCGAAAGGTACTGAAACACCGCGTAGGACCCAAGCATGACGCGCTGAGCAAGAGACACCGCGGCTACGGTGCGGGTTGGGAGCGGGCGACGGCTTGGGTGAGAGCGGTGACGTGCTCGGCGAGCGCCGTGACCAGCGCGGGTGGGTTCTTGACGGTGAAAGGCCAGGGCAGGCCGGTGAGGATGCATGCCATGGCCGGCAGGTCTTCTGCTCCGCTGATCAGGAGCACGCCGCCGTCGGAACAGGGATGCAGGTCGCCGAAGGTGACCGGCAGGTGGTCGCGGGCGGTCTGCAGGTCGGTGTCGAGCCACACCTCGGTGCGATGGGTCCAGGCGCCGAGCGTCAACGCGTGCAGGACGTGGGTCACGGGGTCGAACCCCTCGGGCGGGGTGAATCTGCCGGGTAGCTCGGCGGCGCCGCTGATCTTGTCCAGGCGGTACATGCGGATGGCGTCGCGGAGGTGGTCGTGTCCGACCAGGTACCAGCGGCGTGCGTGCACGACGAGCCCGTAGGGGTTCACCTCGCGTGCGCCGCGGGTGTGCTCGATCCGGACGGTGTGCCGTGAATGGACGGCTGCGGCCAGGGTCAGGGCCAGGTGCGGTTCTGGGGTCAGCGGACCGGTTGTGGCGGAGGTGGCGGCGATGAGCGCGGTGACGCGTTGGCGCAGCGCTGTGGGCAGGACGCGGTTGAGTTTGACCAGCGCCCGGTCGGTCGGGCCGGGCTCTGCCACTGGCTCGTGCTTGCCGGTGGCCAGCGCGACCGCGACGGCGACCGCTTCGTCGTCGGCGAGCATCAGGGGAGGCAGGCGTACGCCGAGGGCGAGCCGGTAGCCGCCGTAGCGTCCGCGGACGGACTCGACGGGGATGTCCATGTCGCGCAGGGCGGTGATGTAGCGGCGCACGGCGCGGGCGTCGACGTCCAGCCGCCGGGCCAGTTCGTCGGCGGGCACCAGGCCGCGGTCTTGGAGGATCTCCAACAGCGCCAGGACGCGGGTTGCCGGACGGGACACGATCGCGATTCTAATGAGGGCGAAAAGCGTCCACAATCCTCCCTAGCCTGGCGCCGCAGCACATCGATCGGAAGGAGTCGGCTGGTGTCGGCCATTGTTCTTGTCGGCGGTTCGTTTCTTGGCGCGTGGGCATGGGAGCGGGTCACGCCGCTGCTGACCGCGTACGGCCACCAGGTGCATCCGCTGACGCTCACCGGTTTCGGTGATCGCGCGCATCTGGGCTCGCCGGCCACGACGCTCACCACGCATGCCCGTGACATCACGGCCGCGATCGAGTACGCCGGACTGAGCGAGGTGGTGCTCGTGGCGCACTCCTACGGTGGAGCCCCGGCCACGATCGCCGCCAACACGATTCCCGAACGGATCGCCGAGGTGGTCTACCTCGCCGCGCTCCTGCCCGAGCCGGGCAAGAGCCTGTTCGACATCACTCCCGCGCCCGTCGTCGAAGCGATCATGGAAACCGTCCAGGACGGGCGGATCCCCGTGATGAGCGACGAGATCATCGACGCCAACTTCGGCGCGCATGGACTCACCCCTCAGGACCGGGCATGGCTGCGAGCGCGTGGCGTCGGCCAGCCGATCGGCACCTACCAGGATCCGGCACCGGCCGACCTCGGCGCCGTGCAGAGACTGCCACGCACCTACATCGCCTGCGCGGGCGACCCCGGCGGCCCACCGCGCCTGCCGGGCCTCAACGTGATCACGTTGGATGCCGGACACTGGTCGATGATCACCGAACCGGTAGAGCTGGCCCGGGTGCTGGATGAGGTGGCCCGGTCATGATGCGGCCGTACCGCGTGGAGATTCCGCAGGAGAGCCTGGACGACCTGACAGCCCGGCTGGCCGCGACCCGCTTCACCCGCCCGCTGCCCGGCCGCGGGCTCGGCGTGCCCGTCGACCGGGTACGGCAGCTGGTGCAGTACTGGCGCGACGGATACGACTGGCGCGCCTGGGAGCGGCGGATCAACGCCCATCCGCAGTTCACGGACAAGATCGACGGACTCGACGTGCACTTCCTCCACATCCGTTCGACCCGGCCGGACGCCTTGCCGCTCATCCTCACACACGGCTGGCCCATGTCGGTCGTGGAGTATCTGCCGCTGATCGAGCGACTGAGCGACGCCTTCCACCTCGTCATCCCCTCGGTGCCCGGCTTCGGGTTCTCCGCCGTGCCGCGCGAGCCGGGCTGGAACCGCCGCCGCGTCGCCGCAGCGTGGGCGGAGCTGATGCGGCGGCTCGGCTATGAGCGCTACGGCGCCCACGGCAACGACGTCGGCTCTCTGATCTCCATCGAGCTCGGACGCCTGGATCCGCACCGCATCGTCGGGGTGCACGTCACGCAGATCTTCTCGCTGCCCTCCGGCGATCCGGCGGAGCGGGCCAGGCTGGGACCGGATGACCTGGCGCAACTGGCCGCGCTGGAACGCTTCATGACCGACAGGAGCGCCTACCTCGCCCTCCAGTCCACCCAGCCGCAGACCCTGGCGCACGCGCTCGCCGACTCCCCTGCCGGGCAGCTGGCCTGGAACCTGCAGCTTTTCGGCGATTCGGTGAGCGACGACTACATCCTCACCAACGCCGCCATCTACTGGCTGACCGACACCGCCGGCAGCTCAGCCCTGATCGGCTATCACGGCAACCGGCCGCCAACCGAGCCGTCATCCTTCCCCTTGGGCCTGGCCTGCTTCGCCGACGACTTCTTCCCCTCCATCCGCCCGCTCGCCGAACGCGACCACGGCGCCATCGTGCACTGGAACGAGTACGGCACAGGCGGACACCATGCCGCGCAGGAGGAACCGCACCTCCTCGCCGACGACATTCGCACGTTCTTCGCCGGCCGCCGATGACGCCACGGGGGAGCGCTCGCATCGGCGGCGTACCGTTGGTCACCACAAGATCTGGAGCAGTTTGCGCATGTCGACAGCGTTCGTCATCTTCTACCGGAACATGAACCTGGGCCATCTGAACAGCCCTACCCGGGCGATGCTCGAGAGCGCGCTGCGTCAGGCGGGGGCGTCGTCGGCACGGTCGTTCCAAACGAACGGGACGGTCCTGATCGAGGCCGGCGACGCCGCGCCCCGCGAGGTTGTGCATCGGGCGGCGCCGCGCCTGCTGACGGTCAGTGGCTACGACGACGCCGCGTGCGTGCGTCCTATCGACCAACTGGCGGCGATCCTCGATCGCGATCCCTTCGCCGGCGTCGGCGACGAGCGCACCTATCGCGAGACGTTCACCTTCTTCGACGGCGCCGGCGACCCGCTGCGCCTGTACCGCGTCAAAACACCGTCGCTACCGCATCGAGCTGCGGTTTGACCGAGGCTACCCACGCCGACAAGATCACGTCGTGTGCCTCCTCGCCTGCTCTATCTGATCGCGGTCCGGGTGTTCGGCTGGCTGATGTTGCTGGGCCGTCGCCAGGCGTCGAAAGACGTGGAGATCATGGTGTTGCGGCATGAGGCGGCGGTGTTGCGGCGTCAGGTTGGGCGCCCGAAGCCGGACTGGGCCGATCGGGCCGTTCTCGCGGCGTTGGCCCGGTCGCTGCCGGCGGGGCTGCGCGCTCATCGGCTGGTCACTCCGGCGACGTTGCCGGCGTGGCATCGTCGCCTGCGCCGACGGGCATGGATCTACCCGCATCGTGGCGGACGGCCGAGCACGAGCCAGGAGGTCCGGGCCGTGATCGTCCGCCTGGCGCGGGAGAACCCGGCATGGGGCCATCGACGGGTGCACGGTGAGCTGGTGCGGCTCGGCTACCAGGTCAGCGAGGCGACCGTGCGGCGCATCCTGCGCTCGCGCCGCTTCCGCCCGGCACCCCGACATCTCGATACCTCCTGGCGAAGCTTCCTGCGGGCGCAGGCCGAAGGGCTTCTGGCCTGCGATTTCTTCTATGTTGACACGATCTTTCTGAAGCGCCTGTACGTGTTGTGCGTGATGGAAATCAACACGCGGCGCGTGCACATCTCGGGCGTGACCTCCCACCCCACCGGCGCCTGGACCGCTCAGCAGGTCCGCAACCTCCTGATCGATCTCAATGAGCGAGCGGCGTCATTCCGCTTCCTCATCCGCGACCGGGACGCCAAGTTCACTACGGCATTCGATGAGGTCTTCGCAGGTGAGGACATGAGGGTGGTGAAGAAGCCACCGCGAACGCCGCAGGCGAACTGCTATGCCGAGCGGTGGGTGCGTACGGTACGGGCCTGATCTACGACGAACGGCACTTACGGTTGGTGCTGGGTGAGTATGCCGATCATTACAACGGTCATCGGCCACACCAGTCCCGCCGACAGCACCCGCCCGATCATGGCGAGCGGACCATCGTGCCGTTGGCAGGCCGGATCAAGCGCCGGAAGGTGCTCGGTGGGCTGATCAACGAGTATCACCGAGCAGCGTAGCCGTTTCGGGGAACGCGCAGTTCAAGCCCTATGCGATGGGTTTTGACGCGGTACAGGCGGCTATGGCGAGCCCCAAGAGGCTGGGGCCCGGTCGGGTGCCGGGGCGGGTTCGGGCGCACGGTCCTGCGGGTTCGTGGTAGGTCGAGGGCGTACCGGCCACCAGACGGCCCGACCGAGCAGTGCGGCGAGTGCGGGGACCAGCACCAGCGACACCACAAGCGCGGAAACCATGATGCCCAGCGTCATCGCGAAGGCGATCTGTTCGTTGCCTGAGGATGTGGCGAGGCTGGCGAAGGAAGCGGCTAGCACCACGCCGGCCGTCGTGATGGCCGGTGTCGTGTGCCGTACGGCACGGGCCACGGCGGCGCGGGCCGGACCTGGTCGCCGCATCTCCTCCCGGATCCGGTCGGTGATCAGGATGTTGTAGTCGGTGCCCAGGGCGACGACGAACAGGAACAACACGAGCGGGAGGGTGAAGCTGACGCCCGGCTTGCCGAGTATGTGCTGGAACAACAGGGTGGCGGCGCCGAGGGTGGCGGCGAAGCCGAGCCCGACGGAGAGCATCAGGATCACCGGCGCGAGCAGGCTGCGCAGGAGCAGCAGGAGGATCAGCGCGATCAGCGCGGCCGCGACCGGGAACACGATCGTGAGGTCGTGCTCGACGGCCGTCGAGATGTCGGCGATGATCGCCGGGGTCCCGCCCACGTGTGCCGTCGTCCCGGCGGGCGTGTGCTGGGCGACCGCGGCCCTGATCGGTCCGGAGGCCAGGTCGCGGGCCTGCTGGCTCTGCGGGTCCGCGGTCGGATAGAGGTCGATCCTGGCGGCGCGGTGGTCCTTGTTCAGGACGGTCTTCGCGACCTGGCCCACACCCTTAACCCGGGTGAGCGCTCGCGATAGACCGTCCAGCCGGTCTGCGGTGAGGGCGCCGTCGTCCTTGGAGGTGACAAAGACGCTCGTCGGGTCCGACACGCCGGCCGGCAGCGTACGGGAGATCTCGGCCGCGGTGGCTGCGGCGGGGGTCTGGGTGCCGGGGCTGCCCTGGCCGTAGTCCATGCGGATGCCGATCAGCCCGGCGGCCAGTGCGGCGAGCAGGGCGACAGAGGCGGTCAGCATCATCAGCGGGCGTCGCGTGACCAGCTCACCCAAGCGGGCGGCACGGCCCTCGCGCGTCTCGCGGTGCAAGGCCGTGCTGGAGGGCCAGAACATCTTGCGGCCGGTGGCCGCGAGCAGCGCCGGCAGCAGGGTGAGGCTGCCGAGCAGCATCACCAGGATCGCGACGGCGATCGCGGGGCCCATCGAGCGAAACTGCCCGAAGGTCGCCAGTCCCAGCGTGGCGAAGGCGGCCACGATGGTCAGCGCCGCCGAGGTGATCGCGGTGCCCACCCGGCCGGAGACCTGCCCGGCCACCTCACGGGCTGACTGCTCGGGCCTGGCCCGCAGTGCCTCGCGGAAGCGGAACAGCAGGAACAACAGGTAGTCGATGCCAATGCCGAACAAGACCACGTTGATCAGTCCGGGGGTGCTCGCGTCGAGCTTGAGCCCGGTGATCATCGCGGCGCCCGCGACGGCACCCGCGGCCACGAAGCCGATCAGGGCGACCGCGAGCAACGGCAGCAGGGCCGCCAGCACGCTGCGAAACACCAGCACGTTGAGCAGGATGATGAGCCCCATGATGAGCCCGCCCCCGACCGTCGTGGTGATCTTGCGGGAATCGACGGTGTCGACGGCGTCGGCGAGAGGCCCGGTGAAACCGGTACGCATCCCCGCCTCTGAGAACTGCGTCCGGGCGGCGTCCCTGAAGGTCCGGTAGACGCCCTGGACGCCCCTATCTGCACGATTGCCGATCAGCTCGACGGAGAGCAGCTCGAAACTCCGGTCGGGCGCCGTCATCGCCGGGGCGATCGTGGGGGTCTGGGAGCGGTCGGGGACCAGGTACTGCTGCGGGCCGTCGTCCTCCCTCGGCATGATCACCCGGCGCTTGGCCAGCTTCGCCGCCTCGGCCTCGATCCGCTCCTGGTCAGCGGCGCTGAGGGCCTTGCCGTCGGAGCGGGCGACCAGCACCGTCACCGTGGTCGCGTCGGGATTCACCCCGAACCGCTCCTCGGCGATGTTCAGGGCGGCGGCCGAGTCGTAGCTACGGGGCAGGAAGTCCCCGGTCTGGTTCTGGGTGACCCGGTCGAACAGGGTCGGGATCAGGGCGCTCAACGCGACGCCCAGCACCGCCCAGAGGGCGATGACCTTCCATGGGTGTCTGGTGGAGTATCCGGTCAAGGCGCGGATCACGACGTGCTCCGGCGGACGGAAGCGGCGCAGAGTGCGTTGTCGATCAGGCGGGCCGTGGCCTGGCCCTGCTCTCGCGTGCCGGGGTAGGTGGTCCGGGAGACGATCACGCTGGTACGGCCGTCCTGGGTGACGGCGTTGTCGGTGATGAACCCGGGGGTGCCGCCGGGGTGCGTCCAGGCCGTGACTCCGCAGCTCAGTCGCTGCTTGGCCATACCCAGCCCGAACTCCCTGCCGGGCACGCCGACGGGGACCGTGGTCATCATCTTCTTCAGCTGTTGCTGCGACAGCACCTGCCCGCCCAGCAGTGCACGCCAGAACCTGACCAGGTCTTCTGTGGTGGTGACGGCCTCGCCCGCCGCGCCGGCCCAGCCGAGGCTGAGCAAGGTGGAGCGGAACGGGCGCGCGGTTTTGGCGTCCTCGGTGTAGGACTGCACGTGCGGCTTGGGCAGGAGCGGGGAGTCGCCGGGCAGGGTCGTGTTCCGCAGCTTCAGCGGCTTGATGATCCGGCGCGTCACCTCCTCGCGCCAGGAGTTCCTGGCGGCCCTCTCGATGATCATCCCGGCCAAGGTGTAGTTGATGTTGGAATAGCTCCAGCGGGAGCCGGGGGCGAACAGCGGTCGATGGCCGACGCTGAGCGCCACCAGCCGCCGCGGGCTCATGCGCAGGAACCGGTAGGTGCGGTAACCCCGCTCCGTGTGCATCTTCTTCTCGATGTCGCCCACGGAGTCGTGCAGGCCGCTGGTGTGCTGGAGCAGGTGCTTGACGGTGATCGCGCGCCCGTCGTTGCCGTTGCCGCGCACCAGCCCGGGAAGCCACCGCTCGACGCTGTCGTTGACCGAGAGCCGCCCTTCCGCTTCGAGCTGCAGGATCACGGCGGCGACAAAGGTCTTGGTGTTGCTGCCCATCCGGAAATGCCCGCCACTCGGGACCGGCACCTGACGGCCCAGCACCGCCGTACCACTGGATGCGGCCAGATCGGCGCGGGGCGAGCGCACCCGAGCCTGCACGCCCAGCGTGCCGGCGTCGCGGATCGCGTCCAGGTCCGCTTGCAGGGCCGCCCGGTCGTAACCGGGGGAAGACGCGTGCGCCGGGCTCACCGCCAGCACACCGGCCGACACGGCCACGGCCGCTGTCGCCACGACCGCATGGAATCGACGCTGGCCAACACTCATTTTTGCCTCCTGGCAGATGCATCTGGTGCCGGGGGTTCCCGGCCGGTATCCAGACCATCAGTCAGAAGAGCGGCAAACCTCCTGGCAGCGGATGATCCTGACCGGGGCCCTGAGGCCTTCCCCAAGGCCGCGACCAGGACCCTGGTCCTAGTCCAGGTCCGCGCGGTGAGAGCATCGCGACTGCTGTGCAACCCTGGTTCGGGGGCCAAGAGGCCTGATACAGGGGGAAGTCAGACATGTCCAGGAGCCGATACGTCGGGTCCGGCGATGCCCGGGAGCTGCCGTGGAGCCGTAACGACGCCCTCGTGACGGGCGGCGCCTGCGTGATGAACCTGCTCAGCTACGTGTTCTTCAACGCCTCCGACGGCGTGCACACCGTGAGCGTGACCGGGTTCCTCTTCGTCGCGCTGACAGCGCTGCCGCTGCTGGCCCGGCGCCGCCACCCGGTGGCGGCGCTCGCCGCCGTCCTGGCACTCGACGCGACGGCCACCCTGACCGTGCCGCTGCCCCGGCACTTCGGCGCCGTGCTGGTGGTCGCTCTGTACTCGGCGGCCAGGGCCTGCCCCGGCCGCGTGGCGGCGCTCGCGGCCGTCGTCACGGTAGCGGTGACGCTGCTGAGCCAGAGCAACGGCCGCATTCCGCCCTGGCAGGACGCGATCACCCCGCCGCTCACCACCCTGATCGTCGTCGGCGCCGCCATGGCGATGAACCGCTGGCAGCGGGAGGTGAACGCCAACCGCAGGCTCCTCGCCGACCGTGCGGTGGCCGACGAACGCCGCCGCATCGCACGGGAGTTGCACGACATCGTGGCCCACCACATCACCACCATGCAGCTGATGGCCGGCGGAGCGCGGGCCAACTTCGCAGAACCGGAGGTGGTCAAGGAAGCCCTGGTCACCCTGGAGTCCTCCGGGCGGCTCGCGTTGCGCGAGATGCGCCAGCTCCTGGACGTACTGCGGGACAGCGACGAACCCGAGGTCGCGCCGTCCCAGCCCCAGCCTGGTATCGACGACCTCGGCCGCCTGGTGGCCGAATCCCGCTTCGCCGGAGTGCCGACCGAGTTCAGCGTCCACGGGCAGCGGCGCCCGTTGCCGCCGACCGTCGGCCTCACGGTGTTCAGGATCGCTCAGGAGGCCCTCACCAACACCCGCAAGCACGCGGGGGCCGCCCGCGCGTCCGTGGAGCTGATCTACCGTCAGGATCGAGTCATCGTCGAAGTACGCGACGACGGCGGGGACGGCCCGCCACAGGAGGGGGCGCGCGCCGGCGGATACGGCCTGATCGGCATGCGCGAACGCGTCGCCCTGCACGGCGGCACCCTCACCGCGGGCCCGCAGGCCGACGGGGGGTTCGCCGTGGTGGCCGACCTGCCGCTGACCACGGACGAGGCCGTCCAGCACGAAGGGGCGCACCGATGACCGCGCCGCCGATCAGTGTGCTGATCGTGGACGATCAGTTGCTGGTACGGCGCGGCCTGTCGCTGATCCTTTCCCCCGACCCGTCCTTCGAGGTCGTGGGAGAAGCCGAGAACGGCGCGCAGGCAGTCACCCTTGCCCGCCAACTACGCCCCGACGTCGTGGTGATGGACATCAGGATGCCCGTCCTCGACGGAGTCGGCGCGACCAGGGAACTCGCCTCCACCGTGCCCGGCAGCCGGGTCCTGGCCCTCAGCACCTTCGACATGGACGAGTACCTCGTGGGCGCCCTGCGCGCCGGAGCCTACGGGTTTCTGCCCAAGGACAGCTCACCTGAGGACCTGAGCGCCGCGATCCGCACCGTCCACGCCGGCGACGCCGCCGTCGCGCCACGCCTGCTCACCCGGCTGATCTCCACCTACGTACGGGCGCCTCACGGCACCCGGCCGACACCCACGGGCCTGGACGAACTCACACCCCGCGAGGTCGAGGTATGGCGGCTGATGGCCACGGGTCTCGACAACACCGAGATCTCCCGCACCCTCGGCCTCAGCCTCTCTACCGTCAAGAACTACATCACCAGCATCTTCGACAAGCTCTCCGTGCGCGACCGCGCCCAAGCGGTCATCGCGGCCTACGAATCAGGCCTGGTCACCGCCCGCCCGGTAACCGGGAACCCGCCCACCGGATAGCGCGGCCTGCCGGTGCGGATGCTTTCACACCACCGCGTCACCACCGTCCACGGCCGTCGTCCAGTTTCCCGGCCGGAATGGCGGCCGTGACCTGTGTTCCCACGGCGGTGCCGTCAGTCGACACGTCCGTAGAAGAGGGTCAGTCCACATAAGCCCAGAACCCATATTCACGATCTTGAGTGGAACCGACAGGCTGGGTGTGGGTTGACATAAAGAGACATATCAAGCACCGCGACCTGGGGAAACACGGCATTGATCGTTATCGTGCCGGACTTATCCCTGCATGTTCGAGCCGGAACCCCTGCGACCGCGGCACCTTTCCGGGCGCATTCCGGCCGCGCCCTGACCAGGAGAAGCACGGCCGTCGGGTAGCCCCGGCGCATTGCTGCGCCGGGGCCCCCTCAGAACCGGGCGAGCGGGCTTTCCCCGCACCACGGCTCAAGCAAGCCCCGAGGACGTCGCGGGCTTGATGATGCTCGCGGCGCTGGCCCGGTGGTTGCCGGCGGTGCTGCGCGCTCATCGGCTGGTCACCCCGGCGACGTTGCCGGCGTTGCATCGTCGTCTGCTGCGACGGGCCTGGACCTACCCGCATCGGCCCGGACGTCCAAGGACGAGTCGGGAGATCCGGAATCTGATCGTTCGCCTGGCGATGGAGAACCCCGCGTGGGGCTTTCGACGGGTGCATGGTGAGTTGGTGCGGCTCGGCTACGAGGTTAGCGACGTGACCGTGCGGCGCATTCTGCGCTCGCGCCGTCCTGAACGAATATCTCGATCACTACAACGGGCATCGCCCGCATCAGGCTCGTGGGCAACGACCACCCGATCACGACGAACCGGTGATGGTGCCAATGGTAGGCCGGATCGAACGCCACAAGGTCCTCGGAGGAGCGATCAACGAGTACCGCCGAGCCGCATAGTCGGCTGGAGAAACACCAGCTCAGTCCCTACGCGCGAGTTTTGACGCGGTACAGGCGAGTAGGGCCAGGACGGTGCTGCCCAGAAGGGTGAATCGAGCGATCATGCGCAGATCCGTTCCGTAGAGGAGGTCAGAACGGCAGCCACTGTGCAACAGCGGTACCCGCGCGGTAGGCGGCTTGATCAACACTTGGCCAGGCGAGAAGCGCACCCCGGACCGGAGTGCCCGCCGTGTCTTCCCGCTTGGTCTTGAAGGTCTGGCTTGATCGGTGGACCCCAGCCGCCGTCCGAAACGCCCAGCCAGGCGAGGGGGCGAAGGCGGCACGAGCAGGCTCGCTCGAATCAGCAGAGCAGGCGGCGAGATCCGTGAAACGGCGGCTTCTGTACGGCGAGAGGCTTGATCCATTCTTGACACGGCGGCAGGCGGACCCTGGACTGGCGTGCCCGCCGGAAGCTTCCGGCTTGGCGACTTCACCGACCTGGCCGAGGCCGCGTAGAACCACCTTGTCTCCGATAAGCGGCGCGTCGGTCGGCATGCCTACATCGCAAGGATGACCTGGCCCGAGATATCGGCACGACGGCCGACGCGGTACGGCACAGCCCGCGCCTAGCGTCGTCGCCGTACATCTTCGAAAGGCGAATTCATGCGTCATCTGGCCTTCGCGACCGGCTTGCTGCTCATGGCGAGCACCACCTCGTGCGCGTCGGTGTCCGCTCCGGAGACGGGGAGCGTCTCGGTGGACCGCCCGTCCCGCAATCCCTCCCCGAACGCCCCCGCGGAGCCGCCTAAGACGGCGCGTACCGTCGCGCTTTCGCTCCCGAAGCCGTCCGGCTCCCAGCCCGTCGGCATCACCTCGCTGCACCTCACCGACACCGCCCGCCCCGATCCCTGGGATCCCGGGGCAAGGGCCAGGGACCTCATGGTCTCGCTGTGGTACCCCGCCACGAAGACGAGCGGCCGGCCGGAGCCGTACATGAGCATCAAAGAGTCGGAGCTCACCTTGAAGGGCGCCGGCGTCACCGGCGTCCCGTCCGATCTGCTCGCCCGCACGAGCACCCACGCCGTCAGTGACGCCCCGCCGGCGGGCAAGGCGCGCGAGCTGCCCCTGGTCGTCCTTTCCCCCGGCTTCGAAAAGACGCTCAGCTCGCTCACCGGCCTCGCCGAGGACCTGGCGAGCAGAGGCTACGTCGTGGCCGCCATCAGCCACACGCACGAAAACCTCGCCACCGTCTTCCCCGACGGCCGCGTGGCCACCTGTACGGCCTGCCAGGTCGAGCCACACGACCAGAGCTTCTGGGACAAGGTCGGCGCCACCCGGGCCGACGACGTCTCCTTCGTCCTCGACGAGCTGACGGGCCCACGCCCCAGATGGGAGGGGTCCCGGCTTATCGACCCGGCCAAGATCGCCATGGTCGGTCACTCGGCGGGCGGCGCCAGCTCGGTGGCGGCCCTGCTGAAGGATCCCAGAATCAAGGCCGGCATGAACATCGACGGCCTGGCCATCGTGCCCGTGCCGACGAGCGGGCTGGGTAAGCCCTTCCTCTTCCTCGGCGCGCAGGCCACCCGCACCCCGGGCAGCCAGGAGGCCGCTTCGTGGGAGACGGCCTGGCAGCACCTGACTGGGTGGAAGCGCTGGCTTGTGGTCGTCGGCACCGAACATGCCTCCTTCACCGATACCGCACTGCTCGGCGAGCAGGCCGGTTTGGATACCGGCGCCACGCTGCCCGCCGCCAGGTCGATGGAGATCACCCGCGCGTATGTGGCAGCCTTCCTCGACCTGCACCTTCGCGGCACACCACAGCCCCTGCTCGACCAAGCCTCGGCGAGCTATCCAGAGGTCAAGGTCTGCGCGGTCGAGCAGAAGAGCTGCGCCTGATCTCAGGCAAGGAGCCGGGGCTCTCGAACTCGGCGACGGGCTCCCGGGTGGTGACAGAAGGCCGGACGTTTCGGGGGTGGACCTGCAATGAAGCCGTTTCGTACGGTAAGTTCCCGCAGGCCAGCACGGGTGACGAACGGGTCGGCGCGGGGTCACTGGCGTACGTTCCGGTCCGATACAGCTCGTCTCGGATCTTGGTTTCGGGGCGGATCGCCTGGTGGGTGACGCCGGGTGATGGTGATCTTTGTGTCCGGAAGTCTTCCGTAACGGACAAGACCAATTCATACTGTCGGGGCATGACGAGCATCCCGGCTGGTGGAATCTTCCTGGCTCCGGGCGCGGAGGGTCAGTTGCAGCAGTCGCATCCGGGGCGACAGTCGCAGGTGTCTGCCTCGGTGTCGGCGGAGGGGCCCGCTGCGGCGGCCGGGGTGGCGCAGCAACCCTTGGCCTGCCAGGCGTCGCGGCCCTCCTTGACGGAGATCGCGGCGATGATGAGGGCGGCGATCCACATCTCGCCCGGCCACAGCAACAACATCAACTTCTTGGGCGTCATCAATGTCGATGTGGAAGCGGAATGGCCAAGCTTGACACCGGGGGATGGCGGCTGTTGCGGGCCGCGCAGCTGAGTGAGCTGGGGCTGACGCCCTGAGCGGTCTTGGCACAGAAGGTGGCGATGGCCTGCGCGGTGCGCGGGCCATCGTCGTGGTGCGGCGCGCTCGTGCATCACGGGTTGGCAGGTTCGGTGAGTTCGATCTCGATTGCCAGCACGCCGAGGGTCTCCTTTCCCGAGCCGTGGATACGGCGGATGTTGGCCGACTGCTGCTCGCGGGGCTGTCGAGGTCGACATTGGCGGGACCGTCGGCATCGAGTGTCGCTTCGAAAGCTTTATCGGGCGACGCGCTTGGCGCGGGAGAGGCGTCGTCGCGGCCCTCCATGACCCAGATGCGGATCTCGATGGTCTGAGGGTGGCCAGGTCGAAGTGGCGAAGGCGGCAGGCGGTGATGGCTCAGAAGCGGGTCGCGCGGTCGAGGAGGCGTGCCAGAGCGGCAGGTTCCTGAACGGCCGAGACCGGCGGGGCTCCGTCGATGACGAGTGCAGGCACGCCTCGGATTCCCCTCTGGGTGGCGCGGCGTTCATCGGCTCGGACGTCAGCGGTGAACGCGTCGCCGGTCAAGAGTTCTCCTACCTGGGCGCGATCAAGTCCGGCCTCGACGCTGAGCGCTTGGAGAACCTCCGGGTCGGCGATGTTGCGGCCTTGGGTGTGGTAGCCGTGAAGGAGACGTTCCATAACGGCGTCGGCCAGGCCGCAGGTGGCGGCCAGGTGGATCAGGCGGTGAGCGTCGAAGGAGTTGACGGGCCGGGCCTGGTGCAGGTTGAGTTCCAGTCCCTCGGCTGCGCCAAGCGCTTGGATGTGGGCCACCCGGGCGCTCGCTCGGGCCGGGTCGTTTTGGTAGGTGGCGATCACCTGCGCCGCCGTCAGGCCGGGGATGGGGCTTCCGTCCGGATCGAGTTCGAAACTGCGCCAGACGACGTGCACATCGTTTCGGCCTTTCAGGGCGGTGGCCAGTCGTCTCTTGCCGATGTAGCACCAGGGGCACAGTACGTCGAAGTAGGCCTCGACTTGCATGATCGTTCGGTCCTTTCAGTCGAACGCCGGGGTGGGCGTCGTGGCCTGCTCAGGCTGGCTCGGTGGTTGTGGCGGGGTTGCGCGCCGCAGGGTCAGGGTCAGCAGGGCGAGCGCGATGAGCAGGGGGATCGTAATGAGCGCGTGCACGTGAAGGCTGTGGGCGAACGCGTCCCGGGCGGTCTGGGCAAACGGGATGCCGAGACTGTCGGGGAGTCGCTGGGCTGCCTGGAGTGCGGCGGGCAACGTCTCGCTGGCCGCCTCGGCGACCGTGGCAGGGACTCCGTCGGGTGTATGGCCGATCATGTAGCTGCCGTAGACACCGGTGGCGATGCTGCCGAGCACGGCGATGCCGAGCGCGCCGCCGAGTTCGGCGCCGGTCTCGGAGATCGCTGAGGCGGCCCCGGCGCGTTCGGGTGGTGCCGCGCCGACGACCAGGTTGGTTCCCAGTGCCATGAACGGGGTCAGCCCGGCGAAGAGAAGAACGGAGCCGGACACCAGGGTGACGGGGTTTCGGTCCACCTGTGTGAGCAGGATGGGACCGATGACGGCGAACGCGGCTCCGGCACTCATGAGGACGACTGGGCGGATTCGGCCGGTGAGGCTGGAGACCACCAGAGCCACGACGGTCCCGGTGACCGCGGTGGGCAGCTGCCACAGGCCGGCCTCCAACGGAGAGAAACCGAGCACCAGTTGCAGATATTGCGAGGTGAGCAGGCTGGTCCCGAACAACACGATCCCGACCAGCACCATGCCTGTGACGGAGACGGCGAAGGCGGGGATACGGAACAATCCCAGGTCCAGGAGCGGGTTGGACAGCCGCCGCTGGCGGCGTACGAATACCACGCCGATCACCAGGCCCGCGACCAGGACACCGACGGACGGCAGCGCGAAGCCGTGGACGGCGAGATCCTTGATGCCGAACACGATCGTCAGAGGAGTCAGCAGCGACAAGACCACACTGACCGCATCCAGCCGCCCCGAAGCCGAAGCGCGGGATTCAGGGACCAGGAAAGGGCCGGTGACCAGCAGCAGAGCCATGGTCGGAACGGCGAGCAGGAACACCGCCCCCCACCAGAAGTACTGCAGCAGCACACCGCCGACCAGCGGGCCGAGCGCACCGCCGCCCATGAAGGCCATCATCCAGATCGTGATGGCCAGGGTGCGCTGCCGGACGTCGGCGAACAGGGCGCGGATCAGCGCCAGCGAGGACGGCGCCAGGGCGGCGGCGGCGACTCCCTGGACCGCCCGTGCCGCGATGAGCAGGCCGGCGTCGGGCGCGTATGCGGCGACAACGGATGCGCAGGTGAACGCGACGGCGCCGAGCAGCAGGATTCGGCGGTGCCCGAAACGGTCGCCGAGCATGCCCATCGTGACCAGTGACCCGGCGACCATGAAGCCGTAGATGTCGGTGATCCACAGCAGCTGGGAGCCGTCGGGCTGCAGACCGGCGCTCAGGCTCGGTAGTGCCAGATAGAGCACCGACATGTTCATCATGACCAGGACGGCGGGCATGCCCAGGACCGCCAGGGCGGTCCACTCCCGGATTCCGGCTCTGGCGGGGGGTTCGTGGGCCTTGTTGGCTCTGTTCTCAGCCATGGACATGGCCGTCGGGGATGAGCAGGGTCTTGCCGGTGGTGGTCCGGGACTCGATCGCTCGGTGCGCGGCGGCTGCCGCCTCGAGCGGGAAGGTCTGGCCGATGACCGGCCGCAGCTTCCCGTCGGCCGCGAGGTTCAGCGCGTCGACGATGAGAGCGCGGGTCTGGGCGGGGTTCGGTGCGGCGGTGAGGCCGATGACGCCGATGGAGCGTGCCCGGAGTTCGCCTTCATCGAGTTCGGCGTCGGCGCCGCTGGCCATTCCGTAGATGCTCACGCGTCCGCCTTCGCGTAGCGCGCCGATCGCCTCGGTGCCGATCCGGCCGCCGACCCCGTCGAAGACGAGATCGAGTCCGGCGCCGCCGGTCGCCTCCGCTACCCGATCCAGCCAGTCAGGCCGGGAGTAGTCGACATAGGCGGCCGCGCCCAGCGAGGTGACCAGCCCGGCCTTGCCGGCGCCTCGGGCGGCGCCGATCACGTGGGCATCTGCGGCGGCGGCGAGTTGCACTAGCAGGCTGCCGACGCCCCCTCCCGCAGCCTCTACGAGAACCCGCTGCGACGGCTTGATCTCCGCCTGCCGGTACAGCAGCAGAGCCGTACGCCCATCGGCCAGGAGCGCGACCGCGTCCTTGAGCTCCAGACCCGCGGGAACCGGAACCGCGTCGCGCGCCCGAGCCAGCGCCAGCTCCGCGTAACCGCCCTCGCCGCCGGTGGTGGTGACCACAACTGTTCCCATCAGGGCCGGGTCCACGTCTGCTCCGACGGCGACGATGCGACCGCCCACGCCATTGCCGGGAATGCGGGGTAGCGCGGGCCTGCCGAACGGCCCGTCGCCCGAGCGCACCTGCGTCTCGACGAACGTGATACTCGCGTACGCCACCGCGACGAGCACCTGCCCCGGCCCCGGCACGGGATCGTCGACCTGTCGTATCCGCAGGACCTCCGGCCCTCCGAACTCTTCCATCACCACGGCCCGCATGACACTTCCCCAAACGGATAGATTCGCTTCGTTTGATGGAATCTATAACGGAGTGAATCGCTTCGCAAAGCGGCTACAGTGTGCGCATGGCCCGCAGAGCTCCCCGGCACGCAGAAGCCGAACGCAACGACCAGGCCCTCCTGGAGGCCGCCAAGAAGGTCCTGGCCGTGGACGGAGCACATGCATCGGTGGCGACGATCGCCGCACGCGCCGGAGTCGGCATCGCCAGCCTCTACCGCCGCTACCGCTCCAAGGACGAGCTCTTCCAGCATCTGTGCGCGCTCACTCGACCAGTGGATTCAGGCCGCTGAACGCGGCCTGCACCACGACGACCCGTGGGAAGGGCTCGCTCACTACATCAGCGCCTGCATCGAGTTCAGCGGCGGCTCCCTCGGGCCGCTGGCCGGCACGATCGCCGTCACCGACGAGATGGCGGCCAAGTTCACCAGATCCGACGAGCTGATGCGGGACCTGGTGGCCCGCGCACACTGCCGGAGTGCTCAGACCGGACGCCACGGCCATGGACATCTCGCTCCTGATCGAACAACTCGGCAAGTCTCCCCTGATCGAACAACTCGACCGGCAGGGCCACACCGACCTGACCGACGCAGCCCACATCAACTTGAGTCCTACACCCTCACCGACATGCAGGTACCCGGCCTCGCCACGACCCCCAGCCCCGCTCCTGAGCCACCATGAGCCGAAGCGCGGCCAGTCCTGACCCGTGTTCCGACCGCACACGTGGGGCGGTGCCGTCCGGCCGCGCGGCCGCATGGCGCTTGCCGTTCAGCTCTGAGGCCAGAACTGAAGCACTGCCTCCTCGAGTCCTTCGTAAGGGCCAGGATTGTCGTCTATAAACAAGTCCTCATCCGAGACGTCCGCTTCGTCTGGATCTTCGTTCAGCTGGCGCAAGATGATGCGTAGTTGCCACACCTGACCCTTCTGACCAAGGTCGAGGACAGCGTGCTGATCGCTAGCATCCATCATCTCGATTGCGCGGACCGTGCCAGAGGTGGACCGAAGATTTCCGACCCACGTTTCGCTGGCGAGCGCCTCTCCGGTGAACGTCGGATCTGGAGGGCTTGAGTTCCAAAGCTCTAGTCGGACGTCGACCCTATGGTGGGCGAAGGAGGAGTTCAGCCTTACCGCATTGAAGGCATGGAACCCTGTCCGGTGCCAGAAACTGGCAATGAGGGTCTGAGCTGGTCTTCTAGGCTCGGCTCTCGTGCTGTTTCGACTTCTGTATCTGCTGGTGGTCAGGGTGTTCGGCTGGTTGGTGCTGCTCGGCTATGCCCACCCAACTCAGCCGGAGGAGGACACAGGCCTGCCGCCGAGCTTCATCTTCACCGACCGCCCCCTCGGCCAAGCCCTCCATGGGGCATGATCTTCTTCCCGGGCGAATGCGGGAAGGCGTGATCATAGCGGTCAGGACGCCCCCAGGTATCGCGCGCCGCCGTCCACCGTGAGCGTGGCCCCGGTGGTGAAGGTGGCTTCGAAGGCGAGGAAGAGGACCGCGGCCGCAACCTCCTCCACCTGCCCATGCCGCTTCATCGGCGTGAGCTCATCGCCCAGCTTCTCGAAGGCCGCACGATCCTCGTCCGACGCCACGATGCCCATAGTGGGGGTCTTGACGAAGCCCGGGCTCACCATGTTGACCCGGATCCCCCTCGGCAGGAGCGCCGCAGCGACGCACCTCGCCATGGCACCGATGGCGGCCTTCGCGCCCGAGTACGCGGTAAAGACCGATCCGCCTCCCGTCTCGGCCACGGAGGTCGTGAAGACGATCGAGCCGCCGTCCGCGATCAGCCAGGCAAGACGCTGCACGACGAAGAACGGTCCCTTGGCGTTGACGGAGAAAGCCCGGTCGTATGACTCCTGCGTCACCGCCTCGAACGGCTCGATCGTCGCGGTCCCGACGTTGACGAACACGAAGTCCACCTGGCCCAGCCGCTCGGCCGCAGCCCGGCCCAGCCGCTCAATGTCCGCCATGTCCGTGACGTCCGAGCGCACCGCGTGCACGGCTGGCGACATCTCCTGGAGCGCGGCCACGTTGCGCCCGGTGGCCAGCACCTCGGCGCCCGCCTCCGCCAGCGCTTCCACCACGGCTCGGCCGATGCCGTGGGTGCCGCCGACCACGACTGCCTTCTTGCCTGCGTACCTGCTCATCGCATCTCCTTTCTGAGGTAGTCGAGCAACCGCGTCGCACTCTCGCTGCCGTACCCGTCGGCGACAGCCTGCTCCAGCTGCGCCTGCTGGGCGACGAGCCAGTCGACGGGCAGGGCCGCGTCCCGGCTCGCCCGTACGACGTGGCCGATCGCGAGCGCGTTGGTGTTGATGTTGGACACGTCCGTGGCGTGCTCGCCCTCGTCGATGGCCCGCGCGTTCTCGAGGCTGGCCATCGGCCCGATCACGTGGGTGAGCCACGCGTTCGCGTACGGCTGGAACTCTGTCGCGCTGACGCCGGCGGTGCTGACCAGCGCTTGCGCGTGCGCCAGACCCTGGCCCGCCGCGTACAGGATGGCCAGCAGCGCGAGGTCGTACAGGAGCGGGACGCCGGGATCCTCGGCCAGATGGACGGTGCCGCCGCCGAAGACCCGCAGCATGGGCGCGCAGGACTCGAAGAGATCCTTCGGCCCTCCGTAGAAGAGCTGTGCCTGGGGCAGGCCGATCATCTGCGGAACGGCCATGATCGCCCCGTCGAGGTAGGCGGCGCCCCGCTCGGCCGCCCACGCGGCCGCCTTCCTGGCCTCGGCCGGGGTGCCGGACGTCAGGTTGATCACGGTACGGCCGTGCAGGTCGGCGGTCGACAGCACTTCGTACATGACCTCGTATGTTGACAGGCAGACGATCATCGTCGGGCTTGACTCGGCCGCCGAGGCCAGCTGGGTCACGGCCTCGGGGACCGCAGTGTCCGATCTGTTCCAGGCGGTCGTCGGATATCCGTTGTGAGCCAGCGCGGCGGCCAGGGCCTTGCCCATGAGTCCCAGGCCGATGACTGTTACAGGAGTGTTCATGGCACCGAGCTTGCCGGGCGGGGGTTCCGGTTCGATGCCGGTCGGATGCCGCCGTACCGTGGTCTCATGCGTTTCGGGGTGCTGGGCCCGCTTTCCGTGCGGGGGGAAGACGGCGAGGTCGATATCCCCGAGGCGAAGGTCCGCACCGTGCTTGCCGTCCTGCTGGCCGACCACGGGCGCGTGGTGCCCGCCGACCTGCTGATCGACGTCCTGTGGGGCGAGCGGCTGCCGAAGCATCCTGTGGCCGCGTTGCGGGCGAAGGTGTCCAGGCTGCGCAAGGCCCTTGGCGATCCGGCGCTCGTGGTCTGGCGCGCTCCCGGCTACCTCCTGGACTCCGGGGACGTGGACGCGGGCCGCTTCGGGTCGCTGGTCGTGCGCGCCCGGGCGGCCGAGGATCCCGCGGAGAAGACCACCCTTCTCGGTGACGCGCTGGCGCTGTGGCGCGGACCCGCGTTCGTGGAGTACGCGGACGAGGAGTTCGCCCGCGCGGCCGCCCTCCGGCTGGAGGAGCAGCGGCTCGCCGTGATCGAGGAGCAGGCGGAGGCCCGGCTGGCGCTCGGCGAGCGGGGGCTGTCGGCCGAGCTGGCCGACCTGGTCGCCCGCCACCCGCTCAGGGAACGCCTGCGCGCTGTTCACCTGCGGGCCCTCTACCACGACGGTCGGCAGGGCGAGGCGCTGAACGGTTACCAGGAGATCCGCACCCGGCTGGCCGAGGAGCTGGGTGTGGACCCGGGCCCGGAGCTCCGCGCGCTGCACCAGTCGATCCTGCGCCGGGACCCCGCGCTCGGTCCTCGCCGCACCAACCTGCCTGCCCCGCTCACCGAGCTGGTCGGTAGGGAGAAGGCCGTCGAGGAGGTACGCGAGCTGCTCGCCGCTGCCCGCATGGTCACCCTCACCGGCCCAGGCGGTGTCGGTAAGACCAGGCTGGCGCTGGAGGCCGGCGCCCGGCTGGCCCCCGCCTACGACGACGGCGTGTGGCTGGCCGACCTGAGCGCGCTCGACCGGCACAGTGGCATGGACAGGGTGGCCGAGGCGGTGGCAGCCGCCCTGGGCGTCAGCCACGACGTGGTGGACCGCCTGGCCGCGGCCGTGCGGAGCAAGCATCTGCTCCTGCTGCTCGACAACTGTGAGCACGTGGTGGGCGCGGTCGCTGAGCTCGCCGAGCGGCTGTTGACGAGCGCGCCGGGGCTTCGGGTTCTCGCGACCAGCCGGGTCCCTTTGGACATTCCCGGCGAGCATGTGCACGCCGTGCCGCCGCTGGACATGGGCAGCGCCGTCCGGCTGTTCGCCGCGCGTGCCGCCGCCGCGGCGCCGGGTTTCGCCATGGACGAGCCCGCCGTGGAGGCCATCGCCAAGCGGCTGGACGGCCTGCCGCTCGCGCTGGAGCTGGCCGCGATCCGGGCCCGCGTGCTCAGCGCCCGCGAGCTGGCGGCCCGGCTCGACGACCGCTTCCACCTGCTGGACGCGGGCCGGCGCGGCGCCCCGCTGCGGCAACAAACGCTCCGCGCCATGATCGACTGGAGTTGGGAGCCGCTCACCGGCTCCGAACGTGCCGTCCTGCGTCGGCTCGCCGTCCACGCCGACGGTTGCACGCTGGAGGCGGCCGAGACGGTCTGCGCGGGAGACGGCGTCCGCTCCTGGGAGGTGCTCGGCCTGCTGGCGCGGCTGGTGGACCGATCCCTGGTGGTCGTGAGCCACGGCCGGTACCGGCTGCTGGAGTCCGTACAGGCCTACTGCCTGGAGCGCCTCGACGAGGCTGGAGAGCCGGAGGCCGTGCGGGAGCGGCACGGGGCGTACTACACCGCGCTGGCCGTATGCGCCCGGCCGTTCCTTCACGGCCCCGACCAGGGGCACTGGCTGCGCCTCCTCGATGCCGAGGCCGCCAACCTGCGCTCGGCGCTGGACGATGCGGTACGGCGGCGCGCCGCGGACCGGGCGCTTCGGCTCGTGACCGCGCTGTCCTGGTACTGGTTCCTGCGCGGCCGCCTCGGCGAGGCCCGCCGCTCACTGGAGCTGGCGCTGACGCTCGGCGGCGACCAGGAAGCGCGGGCCGTGGCCGCCGCTTGGCACGCCGGCGTGAGCCTGCTGATCCGCGATCAGCCCGCGGCGGTCTCGCCGGGGCACCTCGACGAGCTCTGCGCTCGGATCGCCGACCCGCGGGCCCGTGCCGAGGCGCAATGGCTCCTCAGCCTGGCCCACTCCGGCTTCGACGACCCGTCCGTCAGCCTGGGCCTGGCGAGCCGGGCGCTCACGACGTTCCGCGCGCTGGACGACAAGTGGGGAATTGCTGCGGCGCTGAGCGTCCACGCCTCCCATACCGCTGTGCACGACCTGGACGCGGCCGGCCGCGACGCCGAGCAGAGCCTGGCGCTCTTCCGCGAGCAAGGCGACCGCTGGGGATTGCTGCAGGCCACGCACCTCCTCGGCTTCCTCGCCCAGATCAGCGGCGACTACGAGCGCGCCCGCGCCCTGCACCGCGATGCCCTGGACGTCGCCGAAGACCTCCGGCTCTGGCCCCAGGTCGCCGACAGCCTCGCCATGCTGGGCCGGATCGCCTTGCTCACTGGCTCGTACGCCGAGGCCGACCAGTACCACGAGCGGGCCAGGCGGCTGGCCGCCGACCAACTGAACACCCGCACGGAGCAGTTCGCAGAGGTGGGCTTGGGCCTCGCCGCCAGGCGACGCGGTGACCTCGACACCGCAGAGCGGCATCTGCGTGCCTGGCTGGACTGGTGCCGCCAGTGGCGAGGCGATCCAGGCACCGCGCTCATCCTGGCCGAACTGGGCTTCGTCGCCGAGCTCCGCGGAGACCCCGGCATGGCCTTCGACCTGCACCGGGAAGGGCTGGAAGCCGCCCTAACCACTGGAGACCAGCGCGCCGTGGCGCTCGCCTTGGAAGGGCTGGCAGGAGCATACGTGGGCGAGGGCGACCACCGGACGGCGGCCCGCCTCCTGGGTGCCGGCTCAGCAGCCCGTGACTCAGTGAGGGCTCCGTTGCCAGCGGGCGAGCGGGGTGACGTCGACCGAATCGCGGCCGCCGTCCAGCGCGCCATAGGGGCGGACGCCTTTGCCCGCGAGTTCGCCCGCGGCCGCCTGATAGGTACCGACGTGGATTGGCGGCAACTCGGCGCCGCCGCGGTCGCACATGCGGAAGTTCTGGATGCCTCACTGCGGCGTGTGGTGGTCGACTAGGAATGCGGCGCCACCCACGCAGACGTTGCGGCTCTTCCCTTTGGTCAAGGTGAGGACCGCCGAGCGGCCGGCCCGGGTGTACTGGGCGATCTGCAGCTCCTGGCCGTCGCTGACGTGCGGGTCGGCGCTGACCTGGGCCGCGCTCGAGACACCGGTGGCCCGGTCCACGACGAGGTTCCGGCCGAGGTACGCGTTCACCTGGATCACGTGTTCGGGCAACGATGTGGTGCTGTTGCGGCAGAACATGTGGATTCCGTTGATGTCCAGTTCGCGCTGCAGGGCCATCAACCGGTCGTAGTTCACACTGTTCAGTTTCCCGCGCAGTCGCGCGAAGGTGGCGGGTGTCACTTCGATGGTCAGTTTGGGTGATCCGACGGACAGGATCGGCAGGCCGTCGGCCAGAGATGGCAGTGGCAGGTGGAAGATCTTCTCCAGTGCCTGTTCGTGGCCGTGCGCAATCCGGGGCTCCTGGGAGACGAAGTGCAGCATGACCTTTCGGGCACGGGGAAGCGAGGCGCGTGCGGAGCCTCCGGTCGACGTGGTGATCAGGAGGTCGTGGCCTGGCTTGGTGAGCCCGGTCTCGGCGAGCGTGTGTGCGGCGCCGATGAAGCCGTGGGCGCACGCGCCGAGTGCTCTGCCGGTCGGGGTCAGGACAGTGAGGTGGAGCTCGTACCCGTAGGGGCCGTCTGGCGCGCGCGGTTCGCGGACGGCGTCGATGAACACGGTTTCGGGAGTACCGGTGCGGCGGGCCAGCGCCTGGCGCTGTCCCACGTCCCAGGTCCCGACGTCGGCGCCCATGACGACGGCGAAGGGGTTGCCAAGCCCGCTGTGCGGATCGCGGATGTCGACGAAGGCCGAGCCGAACACGACGGAGGTCCGGTGCGGCAGCGTCACCGGCCGGCCCACAGGCATCGCGGCCGGGGACGAGGTGGCATCGGGCAGGGGGTCCGATGCGTTCCTGCGGCTCATGCGTTCGGCCAGAGGATGAAGAGGGGGTAGGCACGCCGGCTGGGCCGGTCGCCGATCTCCTTGATCGCCGCACGGATCTCGTGCAGGTGCCCGGTGGTCATCTGCAGTGGGGGCTCGTCGGGCTGGTAGGTGGTGCGGATCGGGTAGTCCACGCCTGGCTGCCTGGTCATCTCGATGTGGCAGCCGAGGACGTGGGTGACGGGTCGGCGGTCAGAAAAGTCGATCAGGCGGTCGATGGTCTGGGCGAAGGCCGACCAGTCCTGGATGTAGAGACGACCCGGGTAGACCGTGTCGCCAGTGAGCAGGAACCCGGTCCACCGGTCGTAGAACGTGACCGCCGCCTCGTGGTGGCCCGGGGCGGCCAGGCACTCCAACACGCGGTCGCCCAGGTCGACCTGCGCCACGGCGTCGGGATCCTTGCCGAACCCGAAGTACTCCCAGGCGGTGACCAGGTCCGCGCCGACCACCGTGGTGTCGGGGCGGTCGGTGAACTGATCGTCGCCCGCGACGTGGTCGCCATGCGGGTGGGTGTGCAGCACCAGCAGGTGGTACTCCTCCCGGGGGTGGCGGGCGAGCCAGCCGGCGACGAGCTCATCGACCACCTGGAGCAAGGGAAAGAACTGGGCGGATGCCGTGGCACCGGTGTCGATCAACACCGCCCGCGCGTTTCCGAACAGCAGGAACAAGAACGGCGCCTCGTAGTCGATCGCCATGTTCTGCCGCAGGATGAACGTGTGCTCGTCGTACGCATGGACCTGGATGTCCGGATCGGTGTTGTGCTTGGCCGACGGTGAGCCGTGAATCCACCGGACATCCAGCGCACGAGGCTGGGGAGTCACTCCAGTGAAATCGACCAGGGGAATGCCCGCATCCATGACGTCTCCTTCGAGTGCGTCGTCTTAGCGGGCCGGGTACGGCGCACATCTCGTCCGGGGCAAGCACGTACGGGCTTCCGCGGCGACGGTACCACGACAGCGATCAGCTACTCTTCGCCGCCGTGGATTGTCCTGGGTGCCTGTCGCCGCGGCAAAGCAGTGTTTGAGGATCCGCGACGCCTCTACGCCGCGCAGGTGCTGATGATCAGCGGCCAGCAGCGCATCCTGCTCCATCACGTCACCTTCGGACCCGCATCTACGAGTTCGAAGCCTGGGGCACCAGTCCCTAGGCTCGCCCTGCAGGGATGGCGGGCGCCGCCACGCAGTGGACTGCGCCGGCCCTTCCTCCCGGTTCGCGGACGGCATTGACCCGGATGCCGACGCCCAAGATGATTAACGATATGCTCCCGCGCCCAGGCGTCACCGCGGCAGGTCTGATCGCGCTCATGCTCGTCAGCGCCTGCGGTGACCAGCCCGCCGTCGAACGACCCGCTTCGGTAGCGTCTGCGAGCTGATCCGCGGCGGCGCCGATGAGGAGTGGATCGACGAGATCGAAGACGGGCAACCGTGCGATCAGACGAACTTGTACGGCATGCTGGTTGACCTGCCTGGAATGCCTCCCTGGAGAGCTGGCCTGCCCGGTTCACGCCAAGCTAGCCGAGCAGCGCGGTCGGGCGGCGTGCCGTGCACCCCTGAGCCCGACCGCCACAGCGTCACTGCGGCGGTCAGCGTGGCGGTGAACTCGGCATCGTGGTCCTTGTCGATGTCGGCCAGCAGCGCCTCTACGGGAGCGTTCAGACAGAGGGCATCAGGTCGCGGCGGCGCAGGAACGCCAGCCCCGCCGTGGCCAGGGTGACGGCCACAACAGTCAGCCCCAGCAGCGGTGCCACCGGTGATGAGACGCCGTCCAGCAACATCGCCGGCACGTGCACGAACGGCGACAGGTTGAGGACGATCCCGGTGGCGAGCTTGAACTCCGCCAGCAGATCCACGACCAGGAAGAGGCCGAGCACGGTCCAGCTCGCGGCCGCCGCCAGCCGTGGCAGCATGCCGAACAGCAGCGTCGCGATACCGACCACGGTCCAGACCGCGGGCAGGTAGGCCAGCGTGGCCCCGGCGACGCGGGCCACATCGCCGTCGTAGGCGAGCCCCGCCGCCGCGCCCAGCGCGGCCAGCAGCAGCACCGGGCCCACAATGGCGAACACCAGGTGGCTCAGCGCCCAGCGCAGCCGGCCGACAGGGGTGGACAGCAGCAGCTCGGCCCGGCCCGCCGCCTCCTCGCCACGGGCGCGCAGTGCCGACACCAGCGCCGCTCCCGTGACGAGCTGGCTGAGCACGTACATCACGAACGTGAAGAACACATCCGAGACGCGGGCGTCGGCGCCGCCGACGGTCGCGGCGAGCTCCTGGAGCTGCGGCGTGTCCAACTGGGCGTCCAGCCCCCGCGCTGACACGCCGAGCAGGGCGCCCAGCAGGCCGAAGCCGATCGCGAAGCCTGCGAGCGTGCCCCGGTGCAGGCGAGCGGCCAGGCCGAACGTGCCCGACAGCGCCCCGGTGGCGGGTCCGGGACGGGCGGCAACCAGACCGCCGGCCACGTCACGCCGCGTGGACAGCTCGAACGCGGCCGCCGCCACGGCGGTGACGAACACCGCGACCAGCCCCAGCACCCACCACTGGTCGCCGGCGTAAGGTTTGGTCAGCCGGACCCAGCTGAACGGTGACAGCCAGGCGAGCCAGCCGATGCCGCCGACGTCGGCCAGCGAGCGCAGCGCGAACAGCAGGCCGCCGACGGCGATCGCGAAGCCGCGTCCCGTACCGGATGACGCGGTGAGCTGCGCGGTGAGGGCGGCCACGGCCGCGAACGCCCAGCCGCCCGCGGCGATGGACAGCCCGAACAGCAGTGAGGAACCCGCGGGCAGGCCGTCCGCGACCAGAGCGGGCACCGACAGCAGGCCCAGCAGCAGGTTGGCGGCCAGCACGACCGCGAGCGCGGCGGCCAGCGGGGCGTGGCGGCTGACGACACCCGAGGCCAGCAGCTCGCGCCGGCCGGTCTCTTCCTCGACCCTGGTGTGCCTGATCATCAGCAGGATGCTGATCAGCCCGCCGATCAGCGCGAGGGACGAACCGAGCGTCCAGGCGGTCAGGCCGCCGACGCTCGCGTCGTAGATGGGGCCGCGCATGTGTCACTGCCGATAATGTCATCCGTGCAGGCCATCCGGCTTGCCTGACTGATCCCGACGTGCGCCGGCTCTGGCTCTCGGAAGGGACAGAGCCTCGGCAAGATGATCACTTGTGCTTCTTAGCCTGGCCTACCTGACCGTCACGAACGCCTTTGCCGCGCTGCGATTGCTACCGCTGGGAGATCGAGACAAGGACGTCGAGATCCTCGCCTTGCGCCACCAGATCACCATTCTTGAACGGCAGCTCGGCGCCGACACCAAGGTGACGTTCGCTCCCGAGGACCGAGCCTTCCTGGCCGCGCTCCTGTCATCGTTACCGCGCGAGGTCCTACGCCGACTGCGGCTCCTCGTGCGTCCGGATACCGTCCTGCGCTGGCACCGCGATCTGCTCAAGCAGAGCCACGCTCGCACTTGTCAGAGGAAGCGGCCGGGGCGTCCGCCCACCGTGCGATCCATCCGCGTGCTCGTTCTACGGCTGGTCCGAGAGAACCCCTCGTGGGGTTACCGGCGAGTGCACGGCGAACTCGCCACCCTCGGCATCAAAATCGCGCCGTCCACCGTCTGGGAGATCCTCAAGCAGGAAGGCATAGACCCGTCCCCTGAACGAGCGTCGCTCACGTGGGCGGACTTCCTGCGCTCGCAAGCCGACGCGCTGCTGGCTTGCGATTTCATCGAGACCGTCACTCTGAACGGGCAGCGTCAGTACATTCTGGTGGCCGCCGAGATCCGCCGTCTCCTGGCACACCTGACCAGCGCCGCCACCCGCCCCATCGACCAAATCCTGCAACGCGCCCTGGCCTGGTCACACCATCGACGCGCTCACCAGGCCCGCGCCCGCAGCAGCCACTACTGGAAACGTTGGCTCCGCCACAACAAGATCCAACTGTAGATCACAAGCCCTTAGCGGGCGGCCTTCAGGATCAGCCGCGTGACCGCGTCGGGGTGGCTCAGCATCGCGACGTGCGAGCTGTCGATCTCGACGGTGGTGGCCTTGGCCCGCTTGGCCATGGCGCGTTCGGCCTGCGGGGGGATGATGCGGTCCTGCTTGGCAACGAGGAACCAGCTTGGCACCGTCTTCCAGGCCGGAGGCCCGGACGGGGTGACGAGCGCGGCAAGGGCGCCGGGACGCTGGGTCGCGGCCATGACGCCGGTGGTGCTGTGCGGCAGATCCTGGGCGCACAGGCGGTGGAAGTGGGCGGGGTCGATGTAAGCGTCGCCGTCACCGGGCCGCTGGAAGGGCGGATCGAACGCCGGAAGGTGCTTGGCGGGCTGATCAACGAGTACCACCGAGCCCCGTAGCCGCTCCGGAGAACGCCCAGCTCAAGCCCTACGCGATGGATTTTGAAGCGGTACAGGCCCATAGCTCGCCGCGATCAGGGCGTCGAACGTCTCGCGCAACCACTGATCGTCGGCACAGATCAGCTCTGCGAACTTACCGTCCACGCGCCGCGTATCCAGGTCCCGCATCTCGATCTCTCCCCGGAAACCATTGATAGCGCCGCCAGGTCATCGACCGATACACTTATTCTATAGCCACTACTGCAAGAATCTGTCAACCCCCTCCTCGGTGGACTTGGCGGCAGGCCACGACTGGAAGTGATCACGTTGATCGAACGGCTCGACGACCCGGACTATCCCGCCTACACCACCGGTCAGGCCGCCCAGGTGCTCGGCGTGCAGCAGGCGTTCCTGCGCGGCCTGGACGCCGCCGGGGCCGTACGGCCGGGCCGATCGACCGGCGGGCATCGCCGCTACAGCCGTCGACAGCTTCTCTTTGTGACGCGCATCAGGGAACTGTTCGACCAGGGCCACTCCCTGGCCTCCACGATGCGGATCCTGTCGCTGGAGGACGAACTGGCAGTCGCCCGCGCCCACATCGGCCGACTCCAGGATCTGGCGCGTGGCCTCGAGGCCGCCGCGTCCGAGGCCGTGGCAGCCGATCCGGCAGAGGGTCGCCCGGAAGTTAGTTGACAATTCGACCGCAAGCTTATCTACAATGTGGACTAGAGGTTTTCCTCTTGTGGCAGAACAGGTATCCCGGGGTGCCCAGGCCGCCCCGGGGGTCTTCGGAGGTGAAGCAAGATGCTGCTGACGTCGATCGACCCGTTCGTGCAGGAGTTCGAGCGTCAGTTCGACCGGCTCACCCGCCAGGCCGCCGCCGAGGGCGTCGGCGCGGTGATGCCGATGGACGGAATCCGCCGCGCCGATGACGTGGTGCTGCGATTCGACCTGCCCGGTATCGCCCCCGACTCCATCGAGGTCACCGTCGACCGCGGGGTGCTGTCGGTGAGCGCGCGCCGCGAGGAGGAGTTCGGACAGGACGAGCGCGTCTTCGTCCGCGAGCGGGTGATGGGAGCCTTCACCCGCCGCGTCTACCTGTCGGAGCACCTCGACAGCGACAGGATCGACGCCGACTACACCAACGGGGTGCTGACCGTGCGCATCCCGGTGGTGGAGAAGGCCAAGCCACGCAAGGTGGAGATCAGCCGCGGCCAGAGCAAGGCCATCAACGCCTGACCCGACGGCGGGGGGGCGGGCCATGGCGCAACACCGTGGCGCATGGTCCCTTGGCTCGCCCCCGGCCCCTGCGGCGACCGGGTGGCACCGCGGATGCGGTACCACCTGGTCATCGCGATGGTGCTGCAGAGCCGCACGTGGATTGTCAACTGGCATGAGGAGCGCGCTCTCGCAGCCGTCGACATCCCGCTGCTCGGCCTCCCCGGCCAGGCGCCCGTGTGGGTCGAGATCGAGCACGACCCCAACGACACCTTCGTCTTTCTCGACTTCAACTCCAGCGCAGTCACCCTCCACCCGGTTTCGTTGGGCAGCCCGCAGGCGGCATGCGAGAAGCCGTATCCAGGCGAGCAGCCCTACGCCTGCCGGTAGCTGACCGGGGAGCAGTGGATCCGCGTCCACAGGCTGGGCGGTGTCGTCTTGTTCGGCGTTCGGCACGGCGTACTCGTCGAGATCAACAGCCCATCACAGGAACAGGCGGTGACCACCCTCGACAGCCTCGCGCCGACAACCGAGGCGGCACTGGCATGGTCACGCTGACCTGTGGGATCCGCGCATCCACCTAGATCCACCCCGGCGCTCAACATCTTCGAGCACTGACATTTGGTCCGCGCGATCCACTGACATCTTCTCCGCGCTCAACACGTCGCTGCCATACAGCAGCTCCTGGAGGTACTGCTCATCGCCGAGACACCACCCCACCCACCGGACAACACTCTGATCGTGCAGGGCGTGCTCTCGAAACCCGTGGAGTGTTCTGCGCACTTCTTCACAGACCGCCAGCAGAGACACCCACAGGCTGGAGTCAAGGCGAACGCCCAAACCGCGGAACACCGGACCGGGCTACGCAATCAGACAAAGCAGGTCCGCCGCGATGTCATGATCAACAAGGTAATCAGACTCACCACCGCAGCCGGACTAGCGGGCGTCCTACTCGCGACCGCGTCGGCGAACGCTGCTCCGGAGGAGCGCACTGCCGGACCCCGCGCCACCAGCGCGGTGAGCGCTCAGTCGACTGTGCAGCGTTGGACGCGGAAGGACAAGTTCGCCACCGCCTACCACCCCCAATGTCGTGGCTGGGAGCGCCACATACCGCCCTACAGGAGCGGCCGGTACATCAAATCCAGCAGGCAACTGCACTGCAACAGGGGCGGCTGGGGCCGGCACATGTCGATCACGACCACGCTGCAGCAGTACCGGGGCTTTGGCTACTGGCGAACCAAGGCCACCAGATCCGCCAAGGACAGCAACGCGACGCCGGCCTTCACCATCAAGCAAGACGTGCGCTGGAAGTGCTCGGGCGGTAGCCAGCTTTACCGCACTCAGACGAGGCTGCACGTGTTCTCGGTCCTTCGCGGCAGTCAGTCGATCACGTTCCACGACCGTGTCCATTACCGGCGCATCAGATGTTGATCTGATCGTGGATAGACGTGGGCCCTGGTTTCTCGTCGCGGCCAGAGCCACAACCTCGACGGCGGCCCTCACCACGAGACGATCATCACGGGGTCCCCGGAGTACCGGAAGCAGGAAAACACAGGGTGAGCTACTGACAGAACTTGTCGCCGACCACTGTCAGTGTCTGGCTCTGGCGCTGATCTTGTTGCGTTTCAGATGATCAGGACTCGTCGGCGGAGGAGGTCGAGG
>NZ_JBHUFV010000012.1:0-25901 GCF_042681425.1 Nonomuraea mangrovi
ATTCACGGCTGCCACGCTTGTGAGCAGGTCAAACTCGTACACCACTTCCGTGGACGCAACCCGGTGCTGCGCGTGATGCGCCGCAGGTCACACCCAGCGCGGATGACACGGACACATCGTCGGGCCAGGATCGTGGCGCCACGCGGCGACGCCGCAAGGCCCGGGCCAAGGCTGCCGGGCTTGGCCGATCCCGAGGCGGGTTAAGCAGCAAAGTCCATGCCGCGGTCGACGCCGCCGGGCTGCCGCTGGCCTTCGTGCTCACGCCTGGACAGGCCGCCGACTGCCCGCGGTTCATCACCGTCCTGAACAAGATCCGCGTCCCCGGTCCGGTCGGTCGGCCGCGTACCCGCCCTACTGCGGTGGCCGCAGACAAGGCCTACTCCTCAAAGGCCAACCGTGCCCATCTGCGCCGGCGCCGGATCGCCGCGGTCATCCCGGAGAAGACTGATCAGCAGGCCAACCGGAAGAAGAAGGGTTCAGCCGGTGGGCGGCCCATCGGCTTCGATCCAGGATCGCTACCAGCAGCGCAACACTGTCGAGCGCTGTTTTCAGAAGATCAAGACCTGGCGTGGCCTGGCTACCCGTTACGACAAGGCCCCGGAGAGCTACGAGGCCGGACTCCACCTCCGTGGCTCGATCATGTGGTTGAAGCTCCTCACCTCAGCCACATGATCCGAACCCCGAACAGCCACAGGTCGTGGAGGACGGTGTCGGCGGGATCGCCGAAGAGCGGGCCGGGAGTGGCGAGCAGCTGGTCGACGGCCTCGGTACGGGTGGCGGCGCGGTGCACGACGGTACGCCCGTCGGGGGCGAGGGCCTGCCAACGGCGAGACCGCCCTGACCCCACGTGCCCTCCGCCGCTGGTCTGGACGAGGATGACGAGATCGGGCCGGGCTCTGGCGAGCTCCAGCGCGGGCCCGATCGGCACCCCCGTGCCGTCCGTGTCAGCGAATACCAGGATCAGTGGCGCCGGCTATCAGCCCCGCTGCGTGCACGCCGAGCTCATGGGCGCCATCGGCACCCAGGCCCAGTACGCCCGCATCCCCCTTGCGGACGGCACCCTGGTCGCCACACCCGCCACCCCGGATGAGGACCTGATCCCGTCCCTGCTGGCCGCCTCCGACGTGCTCGGGACCGGCTGGTTCGCCGCAGTGGCCGCCGAGGCCGGACCCGGCAAGACCGTCGCCGTCGTCGGTGACGGCGCGGTGGGCCTGCTCGGCGTGCTGGCGGCCCGTCAACTCAAGAACTGTTGCTTACCCAACTTGTCCATGGCGCGTCAGTCCAGTTCGGTCCAAGGCCCGGCCAGATGGCGATCCTTGGCGATCCACAGGAGGGGCTGAAGCTCGCCGGCCCACTCCGCCACGTCTTCGTCGCCGGGGAACCGGCCGTCCTTGTCTGGCCACACGACCTGCAGGACCTCCATCGGAGCATGCTGATAGAAGCTGGAGGCGGAGCCGAGCAGGATCGGGTGCCAGCTCGGATCGACCGTCTTGACGAGGACGGCATGGCCTTCCAACACGTCGTCACGCTGCTGCTCGGGGGCGGGGGCGCGCTCGGCCTCGCCGAGGATGTTGAGGCATTCGTGCATGAGGTCCAGGTCGAGCCCGCACATGATCAGATCGGGCGTGCCTCGCGTATGCCGCAGGCCGATGGTGAAGGCCCAGCCGGGGCCGTGTTCGTCCTCTGGGATCATCATGACGCTCCAGCCGTACCGCCGGACGTTTTCGACGCTGTCACGGTCGATGGCGTCAAGATCGGTGGCATCGGCGCAGATGAGACAGGGGCAGGAGGACACGGACGTGAAGGTATCCGATCCTCTCGGGTGCTCCGCGAGCGGGCTCGGCATCGGCCGAGTCGACGCTGCTGACGGAGGCTCGTCTCGGCATTCGACTCTCCGGGTTGCCGCCTGTCAACGGGGCGCATAATGATCCGCATGCTGTTCGGACGTGACGCTGAGAAGGCGAGGCTCGATCAGCTCCTGACGACAGGCGGCGCGCTCGTCCTGCGAGGCGAGCTGGGTATCGGGAAGACCGCGCTGCTTGACAGCGTCGAAGGGGACGTGCTGCGCGTCGCGGGCCACGAGGACGAGGCGGCGATGCCGTACGCCGCGCTGCACCTGCTGGCGAACAGGATGGAGGGCGAGCAGGCGAGCAGGCTGTTCGAGAC
Source organism: Nonomuraea mangrovi (assembly GCF_042681425.1). NCBI lineage: Bacteria > Bacillati > Actinomycetota > Actinomycetes > Streptosporangiales > Streptosporangiaceae > Nonomuraea > Nonomuraea mangrovi. The sequence goes on from NZ_JBHUFV010000012.1 coordinate 2,167, forward strand.
GGCCGAGCCCGATCCGTTCCGCGCGGGTCTCGCCACGCTCGCGTTGCTGAGGCGGGCGAAGACGGTCTGCCTGATCGACGACGCGCACTGGCTCGACGATCAGTCCGCGCGGGCACTGGCCTTCGCCGCCCGCAGGTTGGAAGGCACCGCGATCGTGTTCGCGGCACTGGACGAGGGGTCGCCGCGACCGCGGCCGGAGGAGTCGCCCCGGCCAGGGCTGGAGGGATGGCCCCGATCGGGTGTGAAGGGGTTGCCGGGATCGAGCCTGGGAGGGGGGCCGGTGCCGCGGCTGGAGGGGCTGCCCGAGTTGCGTCTGGGACCGCTGTCCGACGAGGCGGCTGCCCAGGTGCTCGACGCCAGGTTCGGTGATCTGGCGCGGCAGGTGCGCGAACTGATCGTCGAGGAGGCCGGAGGCAACCCGCTGGCGCTGCGCGAGCTGTCCGACGCGCTCACCGCCGAGCAGCGGGTGGGCCGTTTCCTGCCGATGGAGTTGGACGCGGAGGCGCCGGCCGTGTTCGTCAGGCGGATCAGGGCGCTCGCCTCGCCCGCGCGCAGGGCTCTGCTCGTCGCCGCGAGCGACAGCACGGGTGACCTCGACGTGGTGTTGCGCGCGGCCGGCGCGGACCTCGCCGCGGTGGCTCCGGCGGAGCGAGCGGGGCTGATCAGGCTGTCGGGAAGGGCGATCGCGTTCGTCCACCCGCTGGGCAGGGCGGCCGCCAGGAGGGAGGCCACGGCGGCCGAGCGGGTGGAGGCGCATCTGGCGCTCGCCGAGTCGCTCGAAGGGTCTCGCGCCACCTGGCACAGGGCGGCCGCGGCGACCGGGCCCGACGAGAGCGTGGCCGCCGAGCTCGAAGCGGCGGCGAGCGAGGCCGCCGACCCGGTGAGCGCCTACGAGCGGGCCGCCGAACTGAGCGAGGACCCCGGCGACAGGACGCGCAGGTTGAAGGCGGCGGCGTTCGCTGCCACGGCGCTCGGCCAGGTGCGCAGGGGGACGGCTCTCGTCGACGGCGTGGCACGCCTGTCCGCCGATCCGAGCATGCTGGCCGACGTGACGAGGATGCGGGCGGTCGCCCTGTTCGAGAAGGGATCGCCGGGCGAGGCCGGCCGCCTGCTGATCGAGGGCGCCGTGCCCGTCGTCGACAGCGCTCCAGAGCAGGCGGCGATCATGGCGCTGCAGGCCGTGAGATACGGCTCGCACGCCGGCGACACGGCGCTGGCGCAGGAGGCGGCCGTGCTGCTCAGGTCGCTGCGGCTGCCGGAGGTCTCCGCGCTCGTGCCGTTCGTCAGCGGGATGGCGGGGTTGGCGGACTTCCTGGCGGGCGGCCCACCGACGAGTCTGGCGTCCCTGCGGGGCCTGGCCGCCGCCGATGGCCCTGCCCCGCAGCGGCTGACCGCCGCGTCCCTCGCCTTGATCATGGGAGATGGTGTCCTGGCCGAGCGGCAGATCGAGGGGCTGGAAGGCGTGTACGCGCTCGAGGTGCGCGCGCATGCCAAGCTCTTCGTCGGGAAGCACGCCGAGGCCGCGAGAGAGGCGGCCGAAGGACTGCGCATGGCCCACGAGCTGGGTCACGACCGCAGGGTGGCTCATCTAAAAGGGCTCTCCGCGCTGCTGGCGGCCATGGAGGGCGACGAGAAGCGGTGCAGGGGCCTGGCCGAGGAAGCGATCGCCGGCGGCGTCGCGACGACCGCCTCGCTGGGCCACTGGGCGCTCGGCGTGCTGGAGCTCGCCCTTGACCGCTACGAGACCGCGTTCGGCCACCTGAGCGCGATCGACCACCCCGTCGTCGCGCTCCACGCCGCGCCTGACCTCATCGAGGCCTCGGTCCGTTCAGGTGCGGCCGAGGCCGCGGGCCCTCTGTTGGAGAGGTTCGCCCAATGGGCGGAGGTGACGGCGCGGCCGTGGGCGTCCGCGGTTACCGACAGGTGCATGGCCATGCTCGTCACGGAGCTCGACGCCCGGCCCGATTCCGGCGAGGAGCTCTTCGTCCAGGCCCTGCGCGAGCACGAGAAGGACGGCAACCTCTACCACCACGCCAGGACCCACCTCGCCTACGGCGAGTGGCTGCGCAGGGCGAAGCGCAGGGGGGAGGCGCGCGAGCAGCTCAGGAGCGCGCTGGCCGCCTTCCACGAGCTGGGCACCCGCCCGTGGGCGGACCGCGCACGGGCGGAACTGGCGGCCACCGGCGACCCCGCGCTCCCGCCTCTCGACGTGCTCGACCTGACACCCCAGGAGGCCCAGGTCGTACGGCTGGCCGCGCAGGGCCTGAGCAACAGGGAGATCGCCGCCCGCCTGCGTCTCAGCCCCCGCACGGTCGGCTCGCACCTCTACCGCGCCTATCCCAAATTAGGTGTCTCCTCACGCGGTCAACTCAGGGAGATTACTCAATCAGTCGGCACGGATGACTGATGCGGTCATCCCATGGGCCTACTACGGTGCTGCGGATCAGTGCTTTCGAAGGGAAACAACGCGTGCGTAAGCCAGTCAAGGCTCTTCTTGTGTCCGCCACTCTGTTTGCCGGTGTGATCGTCGCCAGCCCGGCGTCCGCCGCGGCCGCCCCGTACTCCCCCGAAGCCGCCTGTGCGGAGACCGCGGGATACGGCGGCTGGACCAACGCGACCGACGGTCGCAGGACGCTGAAGACGCCGTTCGGCGACACGTTCGGCTACGTCCAGCTGATGTGGAACGGCAGCCGCGGCACCAACTGCGTCGCCACCATCAAGACGGCGTTCGCCGGCACGGCGACCACCACCAACGCGACGCTCAGCATTAAGCACGGGCGCACGTACACGGACACGAAGAGCTACAAGTACTACGCCGCCGTCGTCGCCAAGGCGGCGGGTCAGTGCGTGAAGTACTCGGGCTACACCTTCGACACCCGCCAGGACGCCACCTCCGCGCACGGCGGCCGTGGCAGCTACAGCAACTGCGGCTAGCGCCTCGCCGTGTTGAGATGGGCCAGCACGGCCAGCACTCTCCTGTTGTCGTCGTCGGAGGGGGCCAGGTCGAGTTTGGCGAAGATGGACGCCGTGTGCTTGCCCACGGCGCTCTCGCTCAGGTAAAGCCGCTGGGCGATGGCCGCGTTCGACCGGCCCTCGGCCATCGCCCCAGCACCTCCCGCTCGCGCGGTGTGAGCTTGCCGAGCGGCTCGCGCCGCAGGCCCAAGCCTCTGCCGCGGCGGCCGCCGCCACACCGCGGGAGGCCATGCCGAGCATGCCCGACTCCACGTCCCAGAAGTGGGCGGTGAACGCCTCGCCGGGAGCCAGGAGCAGGCTGGCCTCGGAGAGCTGTCCGAGGCCCAGCAGGCGTTCGCGGCCCTGGTGACGCTGTGGGGAGCCGTCTTTGGTTTCAGGTGTTGTCGGGGTTGGCGAGGTCGTCGCGGGCGATGACAACGCGGGTGGCCTTGCCGGCCTTACTGGCGGTGGTGGTCGGCGGTAGGGCCCGGACGTGGATGAAGTACACCCGGATGCCGACGAGTTCGGCGTACGGCGGCCAGGCGTCGGGGGTGCCGTCGGTGGGGAAGTCGAGGAGCTTGTCGGTGAGGTTGTAGATAACGAGGTAAGCGGTGTGCTGCCCGTAGTCGTGGGCGTATTTGATGATCTGGTGCATGCCCTTGATGAGGTAGGACTTGCCTCGCCCATCGCCGTCGAAGATCTTTCCGTCGCAGATCAAGGGCTCGCCGCCGTCGAGGTCTCCAATCAGGTCCGCTTCGCCTGAGGCTGATCGTGGCTTGGCGTGCGTGATGTGATCGCCTTCGAGGAACAGGAACCGCTGAAGGTCGAGGTTGTAGATCTCCTCGCCGTTGCGGGTGTCAGCCGTGTACCGCGCGTGCACTTCTTCGCGATCGAACCACTCGATGCGGGTCCGATAGCGCTGCAAGGTGTGCAGGATGCTGCTCTCTGCGCCGACGCGTTCGCTGAGGAAGTCGAATAGCGGCTGCAGGATGTCCTCGGTGAACTCCCGCCAACTGTCCTGAAGGTTGGACTTGCTGCTGTAGTCCATGGCGGTCCGGAACCCCACCTGAGGATCGCGCTCGTCCTCCATCGCGATGTCCTGTAGCAGTTCCCAGACGAGGGTGGCACGTCCTTCCTCGGTCCTGCTTGTCCAGACGAACGGCTCGTCGCGGGCCAAACCTGCGCGGAAACGTTCTCGGTCCAGGCTGGATTCGGCTCTAGCCGCTTCCTGCAGCAGGCCTCTGAGAGCCGGTTGGCCTGTGATCCAGGCGACCGTGAGATGTACCTCGTGGCCAGCACTAGTGAAGGGCGCACTCATGAGTCGGCGAAGTCGTTCGCGTACGGCCACCTGCAGCTGCTGTTGGTACTTCATCGGATGAGGCCTTTCAGAGCTTGTGCGATCTCCTGGTCGACGACCTCGCCTGCGTTATGAGCGCTGCCGGTGTCGTCGACCAGTCGAATCTGGATGAAGCAGCGGGGACAAGTGACGGTGGCCTGAGCCGCAACTTCTGAGTACCTGATCCACATCGGGTAACCGCACTGATTGCAGGAAACCTCGAGATCTGCTCTAAGGAGCTGCGTCGCGAGGGATTCACCCATGACGGCATTCTTCCGTAGGGGTCTGACATCGAGTACCTGATCTCAGCAGAGAGAAGTGGGACGCGCCCAGTGCTGGTCTTCACGCCCTGGTAGCTGGGTCGGCCCCTGCTCACGCGTTGTCGTGGCATGGGCCAGCGTCTAGCGAGCTGCTGGCTAACCTGCTGGCCGAGCTGGGCCTGGTGGATGAGCTCCGTGCTCGTGCCGACGCCGGAGACAGAGCGTCCGCCGGGCGGTTGGCCGATCTGCTTGCCCAGCAGGAGCGAGAGGAGGGACGCGGACCGGCCGACCCCGCCAAGCGCCGCCGCGTGCGTTACTGCGGGGCCTCAGTGACGTGGGTCCGGACCCTCGGTGACGCCCCAGGTCTCCGCGAGTCGGCCGTTGTCAATGCGGAAGATCTCGATGAGCATGGGTCGGACGTCGCTGCCCGGGGCCGCCATCCCCTCAACGGATGAGCGGATGGCCACCTTGTCTCCGTCGATCAAGATGTCGTCGGCGACAACGCGCATGGCCGGGAACTGGGCAACGACCTGGACCCAGGCCTCCTTGCCCGCTTCGAACCCGGTGGCGCCAAGCGGATGGTTAAGGAAGTCGGGGGTGAACAGATCGGCGGCCTGGTCGAACTGCCGGGTGTTGAAGCATTCCTGCATCCGCAGCACCAGGGCGCTGGCTTCCTCGCGTGTGGTCACTGAAGGGACCTCCTCGTGTTCGGTGGGGCCTGCCTCATGGTGAAACGACGCAACCTCACAAACGGGGCTTCGCCCCGCTTGAATTCGAGCAGCATACGGGGCGACGCCCCGGTTAAGCTAGGAGGTGAGATGTCCCGTAGAACGCCTAAACACACTCCAGCCGAGCCGCCGACGGCTCCCGTGAACGACCGGGAGCTACGGGCCGACGCGCGCCGCAATCGTGAGCAGGTACTTCGGACGGCGCAGCAGTTGTTCGCCTCACAAGGCCTCGGCATCTCGCTCGACGAGATCGCCCGCCGCGCGGGTGTTGGTCCAGGCACCGTCCACCGGCACTTCTCCACAAAGGAAGCGCTTTACCTCGCCGTCGCGATCGACCAGATCAGGCAGTTGGTCGCTGAGGGAGAGGCACTCACCGGTACCGACGATCCAGCCGCCCTGTTCACGCTGCTGTCCCGGATGATGGCCTCGGGCGCGGAGAACGCAGCGGTGAAGAGCGCCCTCACGGCCGCCGAGTTCGACCTGCGCAACGCCGCTCCGGACGCCGCTGCCGACCTCACGCACCAGGTCGCACGCCTGCTCGATCGCGCCCATCGCGCCGACGTCGTACGCCACGACGTGACAGCCGACGAGGTGATGGCAATCGTCGCCGGCACCTTCGCCGCGATCCGACACGCCGACGCGGACACCAGCCGCGAACGCTCCGCACACATCGCCCAGATCATCCTCGACGGACTACGGCCCCAAGTCCGGGGTTGAGAGCCGTTATCGATGAGAACGATCTTGCTAGGGCGCCGAAGGGGCAGCAGCGGGATGCGGGTGAGATAGCTGCTGGTCAGCGTCCGACGAGTGCCGCGTAGGCGGTGGAGCGGCCGATTTTGAGAGTGCGGGCGGCTTCGGTGACCGAGATGCCGTCGTCGACCAGGCGGCGTAGTGTGGCCAGCTCGGCGGGGCCGATGACGCGCGGCCGACCGGTCTTCTTCTTGCCGGGCAGCATGGCACCGGTGGCTTCGCGGCGCTTGGCGGCGGCGATACCCTCGGCCTGGCGCGCGGCTCGCAGCTCCAGCTCGTATTCCGCGGCTGCGGCCAGGACCGCGAACATGAAACGGCCCTCCTTGGTACCCAGATCAAAGTTCTCGGTCAGCGACACCACGGTGATGCCGCGGTCGCGCAGCTCGTTGACCGTGGTCAGCACGTGCCCCGCTGAGCGGCCCCACCGGTCGGACTTCCAGAACTTCAGCGTGTCGCCCGCCTTGGGCAGCGCCAGGAGCGCCTCCCATGCCGGTCGCGCGACACCGCGCTTGCCGGATTCCTTTTCCATGACCAGTTCGTCGTAGCCGCTGGCCGCCAGGGCGTCGAGCTGGAGCTGCGGGTTCTGATCCCGCGTCGAGACTCGTGCGTACGCCCAGACGGTCATCAGCCACCCTTTCGGCGGTGTCCAGAAACGTCTACCTTTCTGGACACTCTAGTGACCAGGTGTGATGTCGTCCAGAATCCTCTATCCAGAAAGTCAGTGCGGCAGGGTTCCGCCTCCACGGGCATGTTTCTAGATGCTCGGGACCGGTGGGCATGGACTTGGCTTCAGCGGTTCAGCGGCTTAATCAGGCAGGGCTGTGATGGCGCTCATGACCGGGTGGCGGAGACTACAGGCATGCGCAGTGTCGCCGCTGTCGCGACGAGCAGGGCCACGAGCAGTGCGATCGCCATGAAGACCTGCCCGTGCAGTCCGAGGACGAAGACAGTCCGGTCGGTGAACTCCGGGTCGTAGGTGGCGGTGCCGGGGAACAGGAGCGCACCGATCATGCCGAGCCACGGGGTGGCCAGGATGGCGGCGGCGTGCAGCAGCCTGTGCCGGCCTGGCCGTAGCGCGAGGGCAAGGCCGGCGAGGCCGAGGAGCACGGTCATCACCATGTATTGGGCGTCGTGGAACTTGGCGTGGGGCGGCCAGGCCGGGTTGAATGCGTGCTGTGCCGCCAGGTCGGGGATGGCCAGGTCGGCGAGCACGGCACCCACCGTCGTGATCGCTGCGACGGCAATGATCAGGATTCGTGGGAGAAGCATCAGATCGTCCAGGTGTAGGCGGGGGTGAGTGAGCGGGCGAAGAGCATGTTGGGCAGGAGGGGAAGAACCGCGTCCCGCAGGGTGGTCATCGGCGTGGAGATCCAGTGCGCGGCGGCTCCGGCCTGGCGGGAACGGCGGACGATCAGCTGGGTGCGTGGCCTGCGGTCGCGGTCGTAGGCCTCCAGCCCCGCGCATACGCCGAGGGTGTCCACCGCGTGCGCGAGCGTGACCGCGTCCTCGAGCGCCTGGCAGGCGCCCTGCCCCAGGTTGGGGGTCATGGCGTGGGCCGCGTCGCCGAGAACGGCCACATTCCCGGAGACGTACGTGGGCAGCATCGGCAGCTCGTGGGTGTCATGTTGCAGCACCGCCTCCTCGTGCGCGGAGCCGAGCAGCGCGGGGATGGGCTGGCGCCAGCGTGCGAAGCGTTCACGCAGCTCATCCAGGCCGACGTGGGAGTCGGCCGGAGCGTTGGCCATCACGTAGCAGTAGATGCGGCCGTCGGGCATCGGCACGTGCCCGAACCGTTCGCCCCTGCCCCACGTTTCCACGCTTCCCTCGACGGGCTGAGGTGGAGCGATGAGACGCCAGGTGGTGTAGCCGACGTAGCGCGGCCCGGGAAGATGGGGCCAGAGGGAGCGCCGCGTCACGCTGTGCACGCCGTCGGCGCCCACCACGAGATCGGCGGTGGAGGCGCCGCCGCCGTGGTGGACCGTGCCGTCGGGCTGAACGTGCTGGACGTCGATGCCGGGCCGCAGAGCCTCGGGCGGCACGGCTGCTCTCAGCAGGTCGACCAGGGCGGCTCTGTGCACGGTCACCCACGAGCCGAAACGGCGTTTCAGGTCCTCGACGTCGTTGCGGACCAGCCAGTCACCGCGCCTGCTGCGGATGCCTGCCGGCGGGTCGGCCAGCCCACCGGCGCGCAGGCTCGCCCAGGCCGACCGCGTCCAGCGCGCGCAGACCGTTGGGCTGGATGGTCAGTCCCGCGCCCACCTCGGTGAACTCAGCAGCACGTTCGAGGACTTCCACCTGCCAGCCTCGCCGATGGAAGGCGGCGGCTGCGGCGAGCCCGCCGATGCCGCCTCCCACGATGATCACTTTAATGTTCAGGTCTCCTTGACGGTCAGTGCAGGCCCCGCTTGCCCGGGGCCCAGAACGGCTTGGTTTTGATCGAGGCCCGTGGCCAGTTGCGCTCGCGCACCAGGAAGTCGCGCACCAGCTGGCAGGTTCTGGCCTCGCCTGCCACGTAGGCGGCTCCGGCGTTGCCCGGCAGGTCGAGTTCGGCCACGGCCGCGAGCAGCACCGGGGAGGCGACGGCGGGGGCGCCGTGGCGGTGGACGCGGCGCAGCGGCGGCGTCCCGGGCATGGGCAGGTCGTGCTCGGGGGTCTCGCTCTCCAGGACGCCGTACACCTCGGCCGAGGCTCCCAACGCTCTGATCATCGGTCCGAAGGCGGCGCTGGCGGTCTCCTCTCCGATGAACACGTGGTAGTCGGCCTCGAGGGTGAAGAAGTCACCTTGCGGCCACCAGAAGGTCACCCGATTCCCGGGCCGTGCCGCCCGCGCCCACTTCAGTCCGATGCCGTCGCCCGCGTACAGGTGGACGCGCAGTTCGATCGCCTTTCTACCGGGATCGAGGTCCCAGATCGTGTAGGTGCGCAGCGTCTCGGCCGGGCGCAGGATGCCCGACACCGACAGCGGGTCCTTCAGCTGGATCCTGACGTGCTGGCCGGGGGTGTAGGGGAAGGCGACGGGCTGGCCGGTTTCCAGCCGGATCCGGCGCATGGCGGGGTTGACCTGCTCGGCCACGGTGACGGTCGCCTCCATGGCGTACCTGCCGAACAAGCGGTCGCGCATCGTACGGGCCATGTCAGGAGTCCTTGCGCCGCCGGAGGTGGGCGGATCTGGACATCCGCCACCACACGGCCGTAACCAGCACCACCACCGTGAGAAGGATCCACCACACAGGTCCCATTCCCGCTCCTTACAAGCTCTAGATTATTTAGAGCCATTAAGGAAACATAGATGCCCTAAGATGTCAACGGCGCCAAAGAACGACACGAGGGGTGATGATGTCCGCACACACCAGCAGGCGGGAAAGGCTGCGCCAGGCCACCCTGGAGGAGATTCACGCGGCCGCGCGCAGGCTGCTGGTCGAGCAGGGATCGACCGCGGTGACCATCAACGCGGTCGCCCGGCAGGTCGGCATGAGCGGCCCGGCTCTTTACCACTACTACGCCGGCCACGACGAGCTGGTCGGCGCGGTGACCGCGGACTTCTTCCGCGAGTTGGCCGCCGTCATGGAGCAGGCCCGCGACGCCTGCGCCGACGCGCCGATCGGCGACCGCCTGCTGGCCGTCTGCCGGGCCATGCGCGCCTGGGCCATCGCCCATCCCGCCGAGTTCGGCTGGATCTTCGCCAGCCCCATCGCACCGCCGAACCGGCGGCCGGACTCGGTGCGCCACCAGGCCGCCCTGCGGTTCGAGCAGGTCCTGCTCGACCTGACGGTCGAGCTGTGGCGGACACGGCCGTTCCCGGTGCCCGACCTGGCCGACCTGCCCGTCTCCCTGCGTGAGCAGCTGACCGCCTACTCCGCCGCCATCGATGAGCGACTGCCGCCCGAGGCCGCCCACGTCTTCCTGTCGTGCTGGATCAGGCTGTACGGCCTGCTGTGCATGGAAGTCCTGCACCAACTGGACTTCGCCTACACCGACCTGGAGCCCGTCTTCGGAGAGTGCCTGCGCGACCTGGCGGTCGCCCTCGGCATCGACGACGACGCAGCGGCATGACCCCGACACCGTCGGGAGAGATACGTAACTGCGGGGCTTTGGACGCCGTCCTCGTCCACGACCACCGAAGACGCATCCTGGGGTAGCACCGCCGCTCGGAGCGGCCGCAGGCCCTCGGTCGGGGTCTTGCCGTCGGGAGAGCTGACGTTCAACCTGAACACCTCGCACTGATCGGCTCCGTTGAGCAGGAACTGGAACTGCGCGCGACCGCTGCGATCGGTGCCGCTGATCCAGAACCCTGGCCCCTCCAGCCCGCGCGCTCGTACCTCCACCAGGTCCAGCACGTGGAGGATCGATCCGTCCCGGCCGATCAGCCGCACCTTCAAGTCCGGGCGTTCCGGATCGGCCTCGGCGACCACGATGAAGGCGAGTTGCCCGGCGTCTGCTGACGCTGACACGCCCGTCAGTCCGGACAGCCTGTTCACGGTGCCGGAGACGCCTTCGAACGTCAGGGATGCCTATGGGGTAGCGGCCGTTCTCACGGTGGCAGCCCGCGTGCAGCCGGGATGCCGGTCAAGGACGCGGCCGGGCGCGGCGAAGTCCGAGGGTGACCACGATTGCGGCGGCTGCGACGATTGCGGCGATGACCTGGTAGCCGGCGGCCATGGCTGCGGTGAAGGCATCGACCGCCTGGGCGTGGGCTGCCGGCCCGAGCCGGTGGGCTGCGTCGAATGCCTGAGAGGCCGAGCCCGAGTGCTGCTTCAGGGATGCCGGCAGAGCGCTGGCGAAGTGGCTGGAGGCGACGGTGCCCACGATCGCGACGCCGAGGGCGGAGCCGATCTCGCGGGCGGCGCTGTTCAGGCCGGAGCCCATGCCGGCGCGGGCGGGCGGGAGCGAGGCCATGATCCCCGCGGACAGGCTCGGAACGCTCAGGCCCATGCCGGCCGACACCGACAGTAGCGCCAGGCCATAGAGCGGGTAAGTGGTCGCGGCGGTCACAAAGGACAGTGCCGTTAGGCCTGCGGCGACCAGGGCGAGGCCCCCTGTCACGATGAGGCGTTCCCCGGTCCGGCGGGCGAGCGCGATGCTGCGGCGGCTGGTGAGGATCATGCCGATGGGCAGCGGCAGGATCGCTAGGCCGGTGACCAGCGGGGAGTACCCCATGACGTACTGGAGGAACTGTGCGTTGACGAAGAACAGCGCGAACAGGCCGAGGAAGATCGCCGCCACGCCGATCGTGCCCGTGCGCAGGCGGGCGATCGAGAAGATCCGCGGGTCCAGCACCGGGTGCTCGGTGCGCAGGGTGTGCGCGATCAGGACGGCGAACAGCAGCGCGGCGGCGGCGAACGAGCCCAGGACGAGAGCGGAGCTCCAGCCGCGGTGCGGGCCTTCGACGATGCCGATCAGCAGGGCGAGGACAGCGGCGGTCAACAGCGCCGTGCCGGCCAGGTCGAGGCTCGCAGGGTGCCGCTCGCCGCGCGGCGCGACCCAGGCTGTTACGGCCGCGAGTGCCAACGCCAGGAAGCTGATGATCAGGAACAGTCCCTGCCAGGGCAGCCACTGCAGAACCAGACCACCGCCCACGGTGCCCAGGGCACCGGCGGCGCCGGTCGCCCCAGTCCAGATGGCGACCGCGTGCGGCTTACGCTCGGGTGGGGTGACCTGCAACAGCAGCGAGAGGGTGGCCGGCATCACCAGGGCGGCGCCGAGCCCGGTCACCACGCGTGCGACCAGCAGGACTATCACGTCCGGCGCTGCGGCCGAGGCCAGGCAGCCGACGGCGAAGATGCCGAGGCCGGCCAGCAGGACGCCCTTGCGCCCGACACGGTCGCCGAATGCTCCGGCGGGGATGAGCAGGCACCCGAACACCACGATGTAGGCGTCGACGATCCACAGCAATTGGGTGGAATCCGGGTGCAGGGCGCTGCCGGACAGTTGCGGCAGCGCCAGGTTGATCGCGGCGACCATGGCCACGACCACGATCACGCACGACGACATCAGGGGCGGCATCCCCCGCGACGCTGTACGAGCGGCATCGGAAACAGACATGGCAAGCACTCCTTCATAGGGCAGGCACAGCGGGGATCAAGGCGCGGATCAAGGCGCGGCGCATCGGGCGGCCCGCCTCGCGGGACGCCGTGGAAGCGGTAGGTGTGGGGGTGTTCGTCGCGGAACCGCACAGTTGAGGCGGTTGAGGTCGTGGGTAGCGCGGTCGGTCAGGCTGGGCCCGAGGTGGCGCGGGCGGGCTGCGGGACCACGGAGTCGGCGCTAGAGGCCGGGCACGCCGTGGCCGGGGACGGTGCGGGTCACGCCCCTTCGATCGCCGCCGACGAAACCGGGCTTGCGGCGGCGACGTCCTCGTGCACCAGGTCGGCGTTGATAGCGATCGCCGCCGCGGACCCGGCTCCCGCCGAGATGATCACCTGGGCGCGCGGGTCGACCGCGTTACCGGCTGCCCAGACGCCGACAGCCGTGGTCCGGCCGGTGGCGTCGACCACGGGGAAACCTGCGGCATCCACCGCACAGTCCAGGCCGGCCAGCAAGTCGCCGGGGTGCGGGGTGTTGCCGGGCCGGATGAACACCGCGCTGCGCGCGACCACACGGCCGTCGGCAAGTTCCACGCCGGCCAGCCGGTCGTCCTCCACGACCAGCCGCGCGACCTCGCCCGGTACGACGGGGATACCGACCGCTTCCAGCCGGGTGCGCTCGGCGTCGGCCAGCGCGCCGGTATGCGCGAAGTAGACCACGTCGTGGGACCATTGCCGCACCAGCAGCGCGTGCTCGACCGAGCCGGGCCGGGTGCCCAGGACGCCCAGGGGCTGGTCGCGTACCTCCCAGCCGTGGCAGTACGGGCAGTGCAGCAGGTCCCGGCCCCAGCGCTCACGCACACCGGGGATGTCGGGCAACTCGTCGCGGACCCCGGTGGCGACCAGGATCCGCCGCGCCTTGAGCACGCGGCCGTCGCTCAGGCGGACGGAGAAGCCGGTGTCGATCCCCGCCACGCGCCCGCCGATCAGGTCGACGCCGTAGCCGGCGACCTCGGCGCGCCCTGCGGCCAGCAGCTCATCCGGCGCCATCCCGTCCCGGGACAGGAACCCCTGCATACGGGCGGCCGGTGCGTTGCGCGGCTCGCCGGCGTCGACCACGGCGATGCGTCGGCGCGCCCGGCCCAGCACCAAGGCCGCGCTCAATCCGGCCGCTCCCGCGCCGACCACGACCACGTCGTAAATCTGGGACTGCATAGCCCATCACCTCCGCTGCGGAGTGTGCGCCTGGCTGCGCCGTATCGACAACCAAAGTTGCTGTTTCGGAGAACCGGTGCTGGACTTGCGATATGGAGCAGACATCAGCCATCGCCTCAGCTCTCGCTCAGATCGGCCCGCGCCTGAGGCAGGTACGCACCCAGCGCGGCACCACGCTGGAGCAGTTGTCGGCCGCGACCGGGATCTCCAGGAGCACCCTGTCGCGGCTGGAGGCCGGACAGCGCAAGCCGAACCTGGAACTGCTGCTGCCGATCGCGCAGACGCTCCGGGTGCCCGTAGACGAGCTGATCGGTGCGCCCGAGGTCGGCGATCCGCGGGTCCGTCTCACCCCGCGCAAGCGCAACGGGCGCATCCTCATCCCGCTCACCCGGCAGCCCGGCGGCCTGCAGGCGTGGAAGGCGATCATCCCGCCCGAGCAGAACGAACCCGAACTGCGCACGCATGAGGGCTACGAGTGGCTCTACGTGCTGTCCGGGCGTATGCGCCTGATCCTGGCCGACCATGACATCGTCATGAGCTCCGGCGAGGTCGCCGAGTTCGAGACCCGCCTGCCACACTGGTTCGGGCCCGCGGACGGACGCCCGGTGGAGATCCTGAGCCTGTTCGGCACGCAGGGCGAACGCATCCACGTACGCGCGGCACCACGCAAAGCCGATAACAGGTGAATCCCTGCTCCAGCTGAGCTGGCGCCCGACGATGATGCGCGGAGAAGGGCAAACAGCTGTTGCGCAGCGGCGCTCCCGGTCACCGGCGCCGAGCTGGACGCCTGTGGCTGCCGCCCCGGCTGCGACTGCTGCCACTGACCGCTTCAGCCGGCGAGGTCAAGAACAGTGAAGTCGACCTCTTTCAGCTCAGGGTTGAACACTTCGGGCCCCACCCCCATCTCGTCGGTGGCATACGCGCCGAACCGGCGGATGTGGGCGCGCAGGTAGGGCGAGATCGCGCTGAGCTCTTCGGCGGTGATGGGCCAGCCCTCGGCCACCAGGGTGCGCACCACGTCCATCAGGTCCAGGGCGTTGTGGAAGATGACCAGGTCGGCCAGCAGGGTGTTGAGTTCCCCAGTACTACGGGGACCCCACCTCGACATCGAGGGTGTGCCCGACCCGACCCATCCGGCCTGACGAACGGCCCGGTGTCAGCGGCTTCACCGCTCAGAAATCCTCCGCCACGTCGTCTGTTCTGGTGTCCCCTCGCCACCCGCGGAAGGATTGACGACCATGACCGACGCCAGAATGCTAGGCGACGACGAGGCCGCGTTCATCGCGGCGGCCCGCTCAAATGACGCAGCACGGTTCGCGCTCATCACGGAGCGCTACCGGCGTGAGCTGCAGGTGCACTGCTACCGGATGCTCGCGAACTACGAGGACGCCCAGGACATGACGCAGGAGACGTTCCTGCGGGCGTGGAGCAAGCGGGAGTCGTTCAAGGGCCACGCTGCGCTGCGGACCTGGCTGTACCGGATTGCGACGAACGCCTGCCTCGACTTCCTGGACAAGCGCAACGATCGCATACCCGTGCCTGCCGAGGGCTCGGAAGTGCACTACTTGCAGCCCTACCCGGACCGGATGCTCCCGGAGGACCCGCAGGAATCGGTGGTGGCGCGGGAGACGATCGAGCTGGCGTTCATCGTCGCCGTCCAGCACCTGCCGCCGCGGCAGCGGGCGGTGTTCATCGTACGCGACGTCCTCGGCTGGCCGGCGTCGAAGGCCGCCAACGCCCTCGAGCTGACGGTCGCATCGGTGACCAGCGCACTGCAGCGGGCGCGCGTGACGATGCGCGAGCAGCTGCCCGACCGCCGCCTCGACTGGCGGAGCCAAGCCACGCACGAGCTGTCGGATGACGAGCGCGGCGTGGTGAAGTCGTACATCGACGCCCATGAGCGCAACGACCTCGACGGGCTGATGGCCCTGCTGCGCGACGACCTGCGCTTCGCGATGCTGCCCGACCCGGGCACCTTGATCGTCACGGCGGAGGACGCGGTGGATGGCTGGGTCTCCAGTGGGCTCTTCCAGCACGGCTACGACGACTGGCGCTGCATCGCCACGACGGTCAACCGCATGCCTGCCGCCGCGCTGTACCTCCGCACCCCCGACGACCCGGAATACCGTTTGTTCACCATCGCGGTCCTGCACATCGTCGAAGGGACGATCGCCGAGCTCACCGGATTCGACGCCACCGACAAACCATGGCTGGGCCTGCCCGCGACGCTGTGATCAGGCAAGTCCCCATCGTCGACGAGTCCAGCGCACGGGCCGGCGTTACCGAAGTCACCGCGGAGTGAGCACCCCGACCAGCTGAACACCAACGCGGCAACGCGAACACCACCGCCCCGCCGGCGTTGCCGGCGGGGCATCTTCATGCCCGAAGAACATCGTCACGATCAACGACGCCGTCGTCCTCATCTTCAGTGAGTCGGTCAACAACTCACTCGGAACGCAAGGAAGCGCCGGGAGAAGGTTCCCTCATCGCCGCGTCTCGTATCGGGTCAGCATCACGCCGCCGGGAAATGTCCGCGTCTCGACCAGGTTCAGGTTCACCCAGCTGTCCAGCGCGGTGAAGAACGGCGTGCCGCCGCCCACCAGGACCGGCACGGTGACCAGCGCGTACTCGTCGATCAGCCCGGCCCGCATGGCCGCCCCGGCGAGCGTCGCGCCGCCGATGTCCATCGGGCCGCCGTCCTCGGCCTTGAGCCGGGCGATCTCGGCGACCGCGTCGCCGGTGACCAGGCGGGTGTTCCAGTCGACCTTGTCGATCGTCGATGAGAACACCACCTTCGGCATGTCCCGCCAGAGGCGCGCGAACGCGATCTCCGCCGGGGTGGCGTTGGGCCGCTGGTCGCCGGTCGGCCAGTGGGAGCTCATCGTCTCCCACAGCTTGCGCCCGTACAGCGACAGATCGCTCGCCCGCATCTGGTCATACCACCACTGGAACAGCTCGGCGCTCGGCGATGAGTCCGGCCCCTCTCCCCCACTCCAGCCGAGGTCGTCGCCGGTCGCGGCGATGTAGCCGTCCAGGGTCACGTTCATGCCGAAGATCAGTTTCCGCATCCTGCCAGCCTCCTGTGAGTCGATCTCACACGTACAGACGGGCGCGGCGCGGAAACCTCATCGGTGCGCGATCTGCGTCCGCAGGTAGTCCTCGCGTTCCTGACTCAGCACCCGGCGTACTCGGCGGGCTCGAGCACCACCGACCGGATCTCGATTTCACCCTCGCGAACGCCTGGTCACACAGCTCACAGCGCCGGGCCCTCTCACCGCGCTGGAGATCGCCAAGCGTTCCCGACGCTGGGCATCTCGCTCGGCGACCAGCGACCGCAAGATCCGCAAGTACCTACCTCTCTACCAGCGCCGACGCAGCTAAGCGTTGTCTGCGCCTGCTGCTGAAGGGCCAGTAGGGTCCCAGCACCTTGCGTGGGGCCGCTACTGGATCACCGCGTACGGCGGCCGCCCTGAAGCCCGTCTCCGCCTCAACCGAGCATGCGGAGAAGCTCGGCCTCCTCTGCTGCCGTGAGGCCCGAGCGGGTCACCGTGTGGCCGGACTCGCGCTGCCATGCGAGCGTGTCGCGGGCCGTGTCGGCGACCGGGCGGACGGGCAGGCCGGCGGCCAGCGCGGCGGAGGTGTCGCGAGCCATGAAGCCCGCGTACTCCGGCAACGGCAGCCACATCGGCAGCGACCGGGGCCCCATCCACGGCTCCACCTTCTGCTCGACGAGGAAGTCCTGACCGGCCCAGACCAGCTCCGGTTCCACCCCCAGGCCCTCGGCGATCTCCGCCAGCAGCCTGCCCCTGCCGAAGGGCATGGAGATCGCGTCGTACGGCCCGGCGAGCCCCTTCTCCGCCGAGTCGAGCGTCCAGGCGGCCAGATCGCGCACGTCGACGAGCTGGACGAGGTCATCGGGCGACCCAGGGGCCAGCACGGGCCCGCCGCGCGCCAGCCGGTCGACCCAGTAGGTGAACCGGTCGGACTGGTCGTCCGGGCCCACGATCAGCCCGGCACGCACGAGCAGCGCCCCGCCACCGACGATCCGCTCGCACGCCACCTTGGCCGGCCCGTAGTTCTCGGGGTCGAACTCGTCGGCATCGGCGGCCAGCGGCTCGTGCGTGACCTGGTTGGCCTCACCGGTGTCGGAGTAGACGCTGCACGACGACACGAACGTCCAGTGGCCGGCACGACCCCGGAGCTCCGCGACGGCCCGCCGTACCTGGCTCGGCTGCCTGGCGACGTCGATGACGAGGTCGAACGACCCTTCCACCGGCGCCAGCCCGCCGTCCTCGCTCCGGTCGACCCGGACGAACTCGACATCCGGCGGCGGATCGCCGGCGACCCCGCGCGCCGCGCACACCACCTCGTGCCCGCGTTCGCGCGCCTGCCGCGCGATCTCCCTGGACAGGAACTTCGTACCACCTAGAACAAGTGTCCGCATGTCCCCATCCTGACGCACCTGCCCCGAGCGAAGGCCGGCTCTTCACTCCCAGCGCAAAGCACCGCCATCGAAGCCCAGCGCCCTGCATGGGCCCGTGTGCGTGGCCGGACGTCAGGCTTCCGGCCGGCTGGCGATGATCTTGCGGATGAGGTCGGTGAGCTGCTCCCGCTCCTCCCCCGACAGCGGAGCGAACCACTCGCCTTCGCGCCGGTTCTGCTCCTCGAAGGCGGCGCTCACCGCTCGCCTGCCCGCCTCGGTGAGCGCGACCAGCACCGCACGGCGATCATCGGGTACGGCCTGCCGCTCGACCAGCCCCGCCGCCTCGAGGGTGTTGACGGCGTTGGACACCGCCGACCTCGTCATTGCCGAGAAGCCGGCCAGGTCGCTCACCCGCGACGGCCCCAGCAGCCAGAGCTTGAACATGAGCCGGAAGCCGGGCAGCGTCCACCCCTTCGGCCGGTGGATGCGCGATTCGAGATCCGCCACGAGTACGTACGACAGGTGCAGAAGGTTGTAGGCGAGCCCGAAGGTCGAGGTGTCGACGTCGTCGACGGGGAGCTTGGGCACGAGATCCCGCGCATGGCGTTCGTACCAGACGTCCAGCCGTTCCATCCGGCGATTCTCCCAACCTCTTGCCTCTTCCGATACTTGTGCCCACAATAGTTTTGGCCAAACCAATTTTCGGGAGTTGCTCATGCGGATCCTCATCATCGGCGGGGGCATCGGTGGCCTCACGGCAGCGCTGAGCCTGCGTGCCGCCGGGTTCACCGAGATCACCGTGGCCGAGTCCGTCGCCGAGATCCGTCCTCTGGGAGTGGGCATCAACCTGCTCCCGCACGCCGTACGGGAGCTGACCGAACTGGGGCTCGCGCGGCACCTCGACGAGCGGGCCAGAGCCACGGCCGAGCTCGCCTACCACAACCGCTTCGGATCCCTGATCTGGAGCGAGCCGCGCGGGCTGGCCGCCGGATACCGGTGGCCGCAGTACTCGATCCACCGCGGCGAGCTGCAGATGCTGCTGCTGCGCGAGGTCGAGGCGAGCGGCGTGAGAGTGCTCACCGGACGCGAGCTGACCAGCTTCGGCACGTCCGAGGCGGAGTTCGCGGACGGCTCGACGCTGGCGTTCGACCTGCTCGTCGGAGCGGACGGCATCCGGTCGACCGTACGAGGGCGCCTCTACCCGGACGAAGGGCCGCCGCCGTGGAACGGGCTCGTCCTGTGGCGCGGCACCACCCACGCCGCGCCGTTCCTCACCGGACGGTCGATGATCATGGCTGGCGACGGAGAGCGGAAGTTCGTCGCCTATCCCATCAAGGACGGCGATCCGCCGCTGATCAACTGGATCGCCGAGAGGCCCGTCGCCGGGCAGGCGGCCGATCGGGGTGACTGGAACAGGCGGGTCCCGGCGGAGGAGGTCCTGTCGCACTTCGCCGAGTGGCGGTTCGACTGGCTGGACGTACCAGGACTCATCGCCGGCGCCTCAGCGATCTACGAGTATCCGATGGTGGATCGCGACCCCCTGCCGCGGTGGACCCACGGCAGGGTCACGCTCCTGGGCGACGCGGCGCACGCGATGTACCCCGTCGGATCGAACGGGGCGTCCCAGGCCATCCTCGACGCCCGGGTACTGGCCTTCCACCTGGCCGGAACCGACGACATCGACCAGGCCCTCGCGGCCTACGAACACGATCGGCGCCCGCCCACCACCGCGCTCTGCCTCGCCAACCGCGAACTGGGCCCCGAGATCGTCATGAAGCTCGCCCACGAGCGGGCCCCCGACGGCTTCACCGACATCGAGCGGATCCTCCCCCGGGCCGAACTCGCGGCGATCGCCGCCGGGTACAAGCGCAAGGCGGGCTTCGATCCCGAACTTCTCAACCAGCGCCCTTCCTACACATGTTCGACGAACCGGTAGAGCCCGGCCTGGAGCTGCTGGCCCGATTCCGGGTCGAGCTGGCGGCGGTCAAGGAGATGGGCCAGACGCCGTGGGGGCGCAGGCGCGTGATCGACGTCCTGGGCGGATCGTTCGATGGCCCCGGCATGACCGGAACCGTCCTGGCCGGCGGGGCGGACTGGCAGGTGGTCCACCCTGACGGCAGCGCGACCATCGATGCGCGCTACACCCTGCGCACGCATGACGACGCCCTGGTCTGCATCCAGACCCAGGGGGTACGGCACGGCCCGCCCGAGGTGATCGCAGCGCTCGGACGCGGAGAGCCCGTCGACCCGGCCGACTACTATTTCCGGCTCGCGGTCAGGTTCGAGACGGCCGCGCCCGGTTACCTGTGGCTCAACCACACCCTCGCCGTCGCCTCCGGCATGCGGACGGACACGGCCGTCCTCTACGACGCCTACGCACTGCGCTGACAGGAGACCCCGTGACGCCCATCCATGCTCGCGTCGACATCGTTCACCGGTACCTGCGCGCCCTCGACGCCGGCGACACCGGAGAGATCGTGACGTTGTTCCATCCCGCAGGCGAGGTCATCTCACCCTTCCTCGGGCGCGTGCCCACGACCGGCTTCTTCGCCAAGCTCGCCGAGTCGTCCCTGCGCAGCGACATCACGGTGCACGACGTGCTGCCCAGCCTCACCGAGCCCCGCGTCGCGGCCTACTTCCACTACGGGTGGACCCTGCGGGACGGCTCGGTCGTCGAGTTCGACTGTTGCGACATCTTCGACTTCGCGCCGCAACCCGACGACGGCACGCCACCACAGATAGCGACAATGACGATCATCTATGACACCGCCCCCGTCCGGGCCGCGGTCGGGGACAAGTACGCCTAACGGGGTGACCGCAACCTTCACCGGCTCTGGACCGTCGTGGACGGCCTCCTGGCCCCCCTTTCCTGGGAGACGTTCCGTCGGCGGGCGTGTGGGAGGGAAATCGCTCCAGCGGGCCGGACTCCCATGTGTACGTTGTGATGGCCGGCCAGGACTCCTGGGACGACCGTAGCGAGGATGGCGTCGAGGCCGCCCAGGAGGAGATCGACGCCGCCCTCCAGGAACCGGTGACCACCCTGACAACGCGCTGGGGCGACCCCGGTGTGATCGATCCATGACCCTACCTGGAGAACGGGGGCCCAGCGCCCGCGCCGCTCGGCGAGCTTTGCCAGCTCAGCGGCACGATGCTCGTCTGCCCGCAAGCGAACGTCGGCCGATGGGTTGCGCTCGCCGTCGGTCAAGCTGATCCGGAGTTCCCCATCCTGCTGCTCGCGGCGGTTGGCGAGACGCCGCTCCACTGACTTCCGATGAACGTTCGTGGTCATCCCACTGGGTGATCGGCGAGGCCAGGCTGCCGGACGACGACCGACGCCGGAACCCGGCTGACCCTCCGCTGGCCGTACGGACGGCGCACGCAGGGCTCGACCACCCTGACGCACGCTCCGAGCCGCCGCCGCGCAGGCCGTCCTGGCAGCCGGTTGCCACGACCATGCCTGGAGCGGAAGCGGGCGCAGGTACAGGTACGCGTGGCGACTGCGGGCAGGTTCGTCAGGGACGCACCTGGAAAGGAGGTCGGCCTCATGTTCGAGGCGTTCGAGGAGTTCGACATCTCCACGCGGGGCACGGCGATTCACGGACGCCGGGGCGGCAGCGGCCCGCCGCTCCTGTTGCTGCACGGCATCCCCGAAACCCACCTGATGTGGCACCGGGTGGCGCCACGGCTCGCCGAGCGCTTCACCGTCGTCGCCACCGACCTTCGGGGCTTCGGCGACAGCGGCAAACCACCCAGCACGCCCGACCACGCGCCGTACAGTATGCGCGAGATCGCTCGCGACCAGGTCGAGGTCATGAACGCGCTGGGGTTCGACCGGTTTGTCGTGATCGGGCACGATCGTGGGGCACGCTGCGCGTACCGGATGGCGCTGGATCACCCCGACGCCGTCACGCGTCTCGCGGTCCTGGACATCGTCCCCACCGGTGACGCGCTCAGCCGGGCGAACATGGACTTCAGCCTCGGATTCTGGGTCTGGTCCTTCCTCGCCGCGCCGGAGCCGGTGCCCGAGCAGTTGATCACCCGCGCGCCCGCCGTCATCGTCAATCACATGCTCGACACGTGGTCCGAGGTCCCGGACGCCTTCCCGGAAGAACTGCGCGCCGCGTACATCGCCCCGTTCGGCGACCTCGACACCGTCCACGCCATCTGCGAGTCATACCGCGCGGCGGCCACGCTCGACTACCTGCACGACGAAGCCGACCGCGGACTGCGACGGATCACCTGCCCGACCCTTGCCCTGTGGAGCCATGCCGGTCCCGTCGCCGCCTGGTACCGGCCACTGGGGGTGTGGCGAGCCTGGTGCGACGAGGTCCGCGGCGGGCCGATCCCGGCCGGGCACTTCCTCCCGGAAGAGGCCCCCGACCAGACGACACGTCACCTCCTCGACTTCCTCGCCTAGAGCCTGTCTCAAAGGCGGGTAGCGCCCGTCCGACCCAGGCGACGGCGAGCGGCGACACGCTCATCGCACCGCAGCACGAGCTCCAACATCGCACCGCGAGCCCGACCAGGCACTGCGGCACGAACTCCAGATCGCACCGCGAACCCGACCAGGCGCTGCGCGCTCGAGCTCCCACCAACCCACATCACCCGGTCGGCCGGGCGCCGCCCTCCG
This sequence comes from Nonomuraea mangrovi, assembly GCF_042681425.1. NCBI lineage: Bacteria > Bacillati > Actinomycetota > Actinomycetes > Streptosporangiales > Streptosporangiaceae > Nonomuraea > Nonomuraea mangrovi. The sequence continues at coordinate 24,481 of NZ_JBHUFV010000012.1, forward strand.
CCGTACCGAGGCATCGGGCGGCGAGCTTTCGTGGACGACAGGGCTCGCAGAGAGGTGGCCAGAGCTCTAGTACCCCGTGCGCAGCGGGATCAGCGCCACGGTCCCGGTCAGGATCCTGTGGTCGGAGCAGACCTTTCCGCCGCAGGTGCGCGGTGACGGCTTGGCGTCACCGGAGGAGGCCGCCGCGTCGTACTCGCTCTCGTGGGTGAAGATCATGTCGATCTTCGTTCCGGTACGGCACGGGCCACCCCCGTCGACTTTCTCGACGGTGGTCTCGCCGTACCCGGGACAGGCGGCCGGATCGGCATCGTCGACCTCACGGTAGTGGCCGGTGTTGCCGTCGTTGTTCGGGGTGTTCACCTGGGCCGAGTAGAAGCGGTTCATGCGGCCGAAGTCGGGGGCGGCGTTGAAGTCGCCCGCGATGATGACCCGATCCCCGTTGTCCCGGTAGGTGTCGAGCTGACCGAAGATCGCCGTCAGCTGTGGAAGGCGGAACGCGTCCACGAACGTGGAGTGCGTGGTGCAGAAACGAAGGTGCGGATCCTCTTTCAGCGGCGCGCACAGGAGCTTGCGCACCTCGTTGCCGTCATCGGGGAGTGTGAAGCGGTCGGCGCTACCCAGCGGCTTCTTGCTGAACAGTCCGATGCCGTAGGCCTTGCCCTGGCAGGGCCCGCCAGGCCGGCCGGGGATCGTGGCCTCGAAACGGGCGAAGTTCGCCTTGTCGGCAGGCCAGTTCGCGTTGCGCAGCGACGCGATCAGCGCGTCGAACTGCTGCTGGCACAGCTCGTTGAGCGAGGCGAAGGTGGCCCCGTTCTCCTGGATCGAGCGGGTGACAGCGGGCACGAGGCCGTCCGTCGTGGAGCCCTTGTGCATCGTGTTGCCCGCGACGTTCCAGTGCCAGACCCGGAAGGAGGCCACCGCGGCCTGCGCCGGCGAGGTGGACACCACGGAGACCGACAGCGTGATCGCCGCCAGGATCGCTAACAGTCTTCTCATTCCATCCCCGTCACACCAGATGATCAACTGAATGAGGGAATCATGCCAGTTGTCCCCGCAGGGCGAGGCAAGGCCACAGCGGATTCGCTACCCACGCGCTTCGATGTGTCCGGCGGGAGAGCGGCTCCCGGCCGGGCGTTCAGTCGTCTCCGTCCGGCCCGCGTACCACTGACACGACACGTTGCGCCGGAGCCGGGCGCGTACGTGCTCCAGCGATACGCCCCGGCCGTTCAGCTCGCCGCGGCCCGAGAGGAACCAAGGAACCCCATGTCCACACGACGCGACCTGGGTCGGCGACCTACGGATTATGAGTAGCCTTGATCAATGCCGTCTGATGCTGCGCCGTGCCGCATTCTGTCGCCCTGACCGTGATTGCCCCTGCCGACGTGCCGGGCTGTGACGATGCCTGACGCCCCGTACCGCAT
>NZ_JBHUFV010000013.1:0-17692 GCF_042681425.1 Nonomuraea mangrovi
CGCGCCTTGCGCCGATCCAGGCGGCTCGGTGCGGCGTCGGCCATCTGTTCTCACTCCTGTCGCAGCGTTCCCCGATCCACCGTAGTGCGGTCCGTCAGGAGTGACGAAACGCTCACTACCGTTTTGACGAATCATTGCATAAGTGACGGTAACGTCCACAAGTGACGATATCGTCAGATATACGCAACCCCCTTGCGCAGCCAGCAAGGCGTGCCACAGACGGGCACCCCGCAGAGCGCCGAGGTCGTCACCGTGGCCGCCGCGCGAAGGAATCCCTCCACGACGTGCCGAACACCAGCACGCCCGAGCGTCGCGGCGAGGTCGGCAACGCCCTTGCCGCCATCAAAGAGGAGTTCGGCCTCGGCTGAGAGCACAAGTCCACACCGCGGCAAGCGCCTGCTGCCGCAGCTTCCCTTTCCAGAAGGAGGAAACCCATGACCGACCAGCTCGCCACCGGCCTTCCCCCCGTTCGGTCCCCGCACGGGATCCCGATCCTCGGCCGCACGCCGCAGATCCCCGACACCAACCCGGTCGAGTACTTCGCTGAGCTGTCCAAGCAGTTCCCCGAGGGGATCTTCAGCATGGACATCGCCGGCCAGGAGAACGTCTTCGTCTACGACCCGGACCTGGTGACCGAGGTCTGCGACGAGACCCGTTTCGGCAAGCCGATCTTCCCGCCGCTGAGCCATGTCCGGGACTACGCCGGCGCCGGCCTGTTCACGGCCCACGACGATGAGGAGGTGTGGGGCATGGCGCACCGGATCCTCATGCCGGCCTTCAGCCAGCGGGCCATGAAGGGCTACTTCGGGCAGATGCTGGAGATCGCCCAGAATCTGGTGGGCAAGTGGGAGCGTAAGCAGGGGCAGCCGGTCAAGGTGACCGACGACTACACCCGGCTGACGCTGGACACCATCGCCCTGTCGGGGTTCGGTTACCGGTTCGACTCCTTCGGCAAGGAGGAGCTGCATCCCTTCCTTCAGGCGCTGCTGGAGGCGCTGGTGGAGTCGATGCGGCGCTCGCAGGAGCTGCCGATGATGACCAAGCTGCGCGAGGCCGACGACAGGAAGTACCGCGAGAACATCCAGCTGATGCGCGAGCTGGTCGAGAGTGTGATCAAGGAGCGCCGTCGGGGGAAGAGCGGCGGTGAGGACGACCTGCTGGGCCTGATGATGGAGGCCGTCGACCCGGAGACCGGCAGGCGGCTGGACGACGACAACGTCCGCGACCAGGTGCTGACGTTCCTGATCGCCGGTCACGAGACCACCAGCGGTCTGCTGTCGTTCGCCACGTACTCGCTGATGCGCAACCCCCACGTGCTGGCCCAAGCCTACGCCGAGGTGGACCGGGTGCTGCCCGGCGACACCGTCCCCACCTACGACACGATCATGAAGCTGGACGTCATCCCGCGGGTGCTGGAGGAGACCCTGCGGCTGTGGGCTCCCATCCCGCAGATCATGAAGGCGCCGCTCGAGGACACCGTCATCGGTGGTCGCTACCACCTGCAGCAGGGCACAAAGACGAACCTGCTGATGTTCCCGACGCACACCCACCCCAAGGCGTGGGAGCGTCCGTTGGAGTTCGACATCGACCGGTGGCTGCCGCAGAACCGGGCCCAGCACCACCCGCACGCTTACAAGCCGTTCGGCAACGGCCGGCGTGCCTGCATCGGCCGCCAGTTCGCGCTCACCGAGGCCCGCCTGGCCCTCGCGCTGGTACTGCAGAAGTTCAAGTTCTCCGACACCACCGACTACCAGATGGACGTCCGGGAGGCGCTGACGCGCAAGCCCGGCGACTTCGAGCTGGTCGTGCGGACCCGTCGGGAGCACGAGCGGGCCATGTTCGGTGTCTCAGCGGCGCAGACCGACGACACGCAGCAGGAGGCCGCGGTCAGCGGTGTCGGGGTGAGCCTCACCGTCGCCTACGGCTCCAGCCTCGGCAGCTGCGAGGACCTGGCGCGCACGATCGCCGACCGCGGCGATCGGTCCGGGTTCGGCACCACCTTGCTGAGCCTCGACGAGCTGGGCGACAACCCGCCCACCGAGGGCCTGCTCATCGTCGTCGCCGCCAGCTACAACGGCAAGGCGCCCGACAACGCCCAGCGCTTCGACGACCTGATCGCCGCCGGGCTACCCGAGGGCTCGCTGTCCAACGTGCGCTTCGCGCTGCTGGGCGCCGGCAACACCCAGTGGGTGGCGACCTACCAGGCGTTCCCGAAGCGGATCGAGGCCGCCCTGCTGGCCGCCGGGGCCACCCCGGTCATCGAGCGCGGTGTGGCGGATGCCTCCTCCGACTTCGACGGCATGGCCACCCGCTGGATGGACACCCTGTGGACCACCCTCGCCGAGGAGTACGCCGCCGACACCTCCGACGCCGGCGGGCCGCGCTACCAGGTGCGACTGCTCACCGAGGCGGACGTGCGCCCGGCGGTCGTCTCCGAGCAGGCCCACCCGCTGACCATGGTGGCCAACGAGGAGCTCGTGAACGACCCGACCGGGTTGTGGGACTTCACCATCGAGCCGCCGCGCCCGTCCGCGAAGTCCATCACCATCGAGCTGCCCGAGGGCGTCACCTACGCCACCGGCAATCACCTGGCCGTCTTCGCCAAGAACGAGCCGCCGCTGGTCTCCCGCGCGCTGACGCGGCTCGGCGTCGAGCACGACCAGGTACTCCGGCTCGACCAGCCGGCCGGCGGCAGGACGCACCTGCCGGTGGGCGTGCCCATCACCGCCGGACTGCTGTTCACCGAGTTCCTGGAGCTGCAGGACGTGGCCACCCGCACCCAGGTGCGCCTCCTGGCCGAGCACACTCCGTGCCCCTGGACCAAGCCGCAGCTGGAGGCCTACACGGCCGACACCGAGGAGGCAGACGAGCGGTACCAGAAGGAGATCCTCGGCAAGCGGGTCTCGGTGCTCGATCTCCTGGAGCGCTTCCCCGCCGTCGAACTGCCGCTGGCGGTGTTCCTCGACATGCTGGGGCCCATCCGCCCCCGCTTCTACTCCATCTCCTCCTCCCCTCTGGCCAACCCGCGCCAGGTACGGCTGACCGTCGGCCTCGTCGAAGGCCCTGCACTATCGGGCAACGGCGCGTATCGCGGCCTGTGCTCCCAGTACCTGGGACGACTTAAGCCCGGAGACGTCTTCTACGGCTACGTGCGCGTGCCCTCTCCTCCCTTCGCGCCGCCCGCCGACCCCGCCACACCGCTCATCCTCATCGGGCCCGGCACCGGCATCGCACCTCTGCGCGGCTTCATGGAGGAGCGCGCCTGGCAGCAGCAGAACGGCACGAAGGTGGGCCCGTCCCAGGTCTTCGTCGGCTGCCGCCACCCGGAGCACGACTGGTTCTACCGGGAGGAGATGGACGCCTGGGAGCAGGCCGGGATCGCCCAGGTGCACACCGCCTTCTCCGCGGTGGTCGACCACCCGGCCCGGTTCGTCCAGGACGCCCTCATCGCCGAGTCCGACACGGTGTGGCAGGCGCTCGAAGACGGCGCGTACGTCTACGTCTGCGGCGACGGCCGCCACATGGCGCCCGCCGTACGTGAAGCACTCGCCGCCATCCACCGCAGCCACACCGGCAGCGACGACGAAACCGCCCGGCAGTGGGTCGACCAGCTCGAGGCAGACGGCCGCTACCAGCAGGACGTCTTCGCCTGATCCCCGTCCACCGCGCCCGAACCGGGTCAGCCAGTCGGACGAGCCCGAAAGCGCCGCCCTCGGCTGCACGCCGGGCGGCACCAACCGTCAAACCCTGTCAAGAAAGTGAGATCACCATGGACACCATGCTCGCCGGACGCTTCCACCTGGACAGCAGGAAGTTCCTCGTGGAAGAGGTCCCCGTCCCCGTGCCCGGCCCGGGCGAGGTACTCGTCGAGGTCAAGGCCGCAGGCGTATGCCTGTCGGACGTCCACCTGATCGACGGCACCCTGCCCCCTCTGTTCGCCACCTCCGACGCTGTCACAGTCGGCCACGAGGTCTCCGGGGTGATCCACACCCTCGGCCCCGGCCTCAAGCGGGGCCTGACCGTGGGCACCCGCGTCACCCTGGAGGCCGGACAGAGCTGCGAGCAGTGCGATGACTGCGCGCGCCGCCGCCCCTGCACCCAGGTCCGCACCCGGGGCATCGACTACGACGGCGGCTGGGCCCAGTACACCATCGCCCGCGAGGACACCCTCATCCCCATCCCCGACAACCTCCCCTTCGACCAGGCCTCGATCATCCCGGACGCGGTCTCCACCTCCTACGCCGCCGTCGTGGCCACCGCCGGGGTGCGCCCTGCGCAGGCCGTGGGCGTGTGGGGTGTGGGCGGCGTGGGCGCGCACAACGTCCGCGTCGCCCGCCTAGTCGGCGCCGCCCCGATCATCGCCGTCGACCCGCTGCCCGGCGCCCGGGAACGCGCTCTGGACTTCGGGGCGGACATCGCCCTCGACCCGGCCGCCGATGACTTCGCCGACCAGGTACGTGCGGCCACCGCCGGACGCGGCCTGGACTTCGCCTTCGACTGCGCCGGCGTGCCCGCGGTCCGCGAGCAGGCCGCCGCAGTGCTCGGCCTCAACGGAGACCTCATCCTGGTCGGCATCACCCCCAAGCCGCTCACCATCAGCGAAGGCCTGACCTTCAACTACATGCGCAAGCAGGTACACGGGCACTACGGCGGCTTCCCCGAGTCCGTCTCCGAGCTGGTTCGGCTGGCCTCCAACGGCCGACTCGACCTGGCCCCCTCCATCACCGACCACATCCCGCTCGCCGACGCCCCCGAGGCGATCCACCGGCTGGAGCACAAGATCGGCGACCCGATCCGCCTCATCCTCGTTCCCTAGCCGGCAACCGAATGACAGCAGATGTCCGCCGACTTCACGAAGATCGTGATAGTCGGCGGACTGGCCCGATCGGGTCGACATGGTTGACGAAGCTCGGCATGCCTGCACGAGGCGATGGGAGCGGATCCGAACACAAACGTCAACGGCGTTCAGCATCTGCCCCGCAGCGTCTTGCAGGTGACACACGGAATGTGAATACAACGGAAGGAGTACGTGCTGTGACGGCACACCTGACGCCCCTGTATGGCTGCGAGGCGGCGCGCACATCTGGTGAAGGCGGGACCGCATTGGCGATCCAGAAACCCTGCGACAAGATGCGCGAGTTGAAGCGCGATCTGCAGAAGAAACGGCGATTCGCTGCCGACGCCTCACACGAACTGCGCACGGCTGTCGCGGGGCTACGCGCCGGATTGGAGGAGGCCTGCATGTATCCCGATGAGACCGACCTCGGCGACCTGCTCGCCCGGGCGCTGCGAGACGTCGACCGGCTCGGCGCGATCATCACCGACCTGCGGGTCCTCGCGGAGATCGAGGCCGGCCCACCCATGGAGCCACAGCGCGTCGACCTCGCGGAACTGGTTCGTGACGAGATCGCCCGCAGGACCGACCGCATCGCGGTCCAGCTCCGCCTGGAGCCCGGGGTAACCGTGCAGGCCGTCCCGATCCGGATCGGCCGGTTGCTTACCAACCTGCTGGACAACGCCCAACGGCACGGTCAGCACCTGGTCGAGGTCCAGGTCAGCCGCGACGACGACCACGCCGAGCTGACGGTCACTGACGACGGAGAAGGAGTCCCGGAATCCGAACGGGAACGGATCTTCCAGCGCTTCACCCGGCTGAAGGCGGCACGCCGCCTCGACCACACCGGCACCGGCCTGGGCCTGGCGATCGCCCACGACATCGCCCAAGCCCACATCGGCAGCCTGCACGTCGGGGAGTCCGAGACCGGTGGCGCCAGCTTCGTCCTGCGTCTTCCCCTCGCAGGTCCGGCTGCTCCGGCGGGTCGAAGTGTCGGCCGGAGCCTGCACGACGCGATGATCCATGAGCCCGGCTGGGCGCGTCTGGGAGGGAGAACCTGATGAGACGGTACGTCGACTACGCCGCCCCGTTCGCGTCAGTTCCGAGCTTTTGCCTGGTCATAACACGCCGGATATGACCGTCGTGCACGTTAACCAGGCCCATCTCGACGCGTGCGGACCTGCCCGCTCGGGCGCCGAGCGGCGGGACCGTCATCTCCACACAGACGTGCTCGAACCTCTCGTCACACTGTTCACGCTAACAGCGACGACCTCACGCGCGAAAGGAAACCCATGCCCGCGATCCTCATCCACGGAGTCCCCGACACCCACCGCGTCTGGGAGGACGTCCGTCGGCATCTGACGCGCACCGACGTGCAAGCCTGGGGCCTGCCCGGGTTCGGCGTCCCACTACCGGACGGCTTCGGCAGCACCAAGGAGGAGTACGTCGACTGGCTGGTCGGCCGTCTGGAGGAGCTAGGTGAGCCGGCCGACCTGGTCGGCCACGACTGGGGCTGCGTCCTCAGCGGCGCGCACCATGGCCGGCACACCAGGAGCCGAACGTGCGGCTATCGGAGGCGCACGCTGTCCCGGTGCCCCACCACATCTCGTCGCGGGCGGCTAAGGTGGCGCTTACCAGCTTCACCAGCGCCGCCCGCATGTTGGCCCGGTTCACGAACAGGTGCCGCATCCGCCGCAGCGTGGCCTCGGACTCGCCGTGCCTGCCGGTCACCGCGACCCGCTTGATCCCCATGTTGGTGCCCAGGCCGAACAGCACCAGCAGCAGCCGGCGCCGCAGTACGTCCCGGGGCAGGTTCTCGCGGGTGGCCACCGAGGTGAACTCGGTCGTGAAGACCGTCTCGAACTCCGCGTACTTCAGGATGTCCTCGGCGATGCCGACGGTGCCCGGCAACGGCCGGGCCCCACGCGCACAGCGCCCCGGGAGAGATCCGTTATCGTGCGTTGCGTATCCCGAGAATGTATGTCGCGGTAAGCGCAACGACGCGGTCTTCGTCATGTGACAGATCCGCGAGGGCACGTGACGCTGTGATTCCCGGGATGTCCGCGAGCGCCTGTGTCAGCCGTCGACGTGCAGACGATTCAACGGTGCCGTGGGCGAGGCGATCGACGAGCCTGGTGGCGATCTGATCCGCCGACGCGGGACGACTCGCCAGCGCGCTCAGCGCGTCGGCCGCATCGACGTCATTCGTCCCCTCGACGACCATATCGATGAGCGTCGGGACCGCGTCGGCTACTCCACGTGCCCCGAGCGCCAGAGCCGCATACCTGCGGACCACGAGGTCGGGGTTCGCGAGGGCGTCCTGCAGCAGTGCGGTGGCCTTACCGTCCGGAATCTCAGCGATGGACTGGACGGCACGTTTTCGCACCTCGGCCGCTGGTGAGCGGAGGCCCTCCGCCAGCAGCGCCAGTCCGCCACCGCCCAGTTGCGCCAAAGCCCATCGCAGGGCTCCGGCGACGTTCGGGTCCGTCTCGCTCAGCGCTGCCTCGACCAGTGCTTCCACTGGGATCGGAACCTCTTCAACCGAGGACAGGGCCGCGCGCTGGCGCTTCCCAGCGCTCTTTGACCCCAACGCCTGGAGGAGCGCGACGATCTGGAGGACGTCCTCCCAGCCGGCGGGTTCCGCGGCACCGATCCGACGGAGCCGCGTGAGCAGCTCCGTCTCATCCGCAATGCGTTCTCGCGTCTGGCGGATGAGGTCGTCGACGAGCTCTGAGGGCGTGAAGTCGGGATCGTCGAGCGCGCGCCCGACTTCACGCAGCGACAGCCCCAATGACCGCAGACTCTCGATATGGAAGATCCGCCGGATGTCCTCGCTGGAGTACTCGCGATAGCCGGCGTCGGTACGACCCGTTGGCCGCACCAGGCCGAGCGAGTCGTAATGCCTGAGCATGCGGGCGCTGACCCCGGACCGTCGTGCCACATCACCGATCAACACTGCCTGTCACCCCTCCTGGCTCGTCCTGCCGAGGGCTATGACGCGCTTCGCCTCCTCGATCGCGAACTCGAATCCGGTGTCCGGGTCGCGCAACAGCCGTTCCGTGGCGATCGCGTGAGCACGCACGCGCGGGTCGAGATCCGTCATCGCAGCGCGCAGAGTCGGCACAATCACTTCACCCAGCGCGACCAGCGCCCGGCTGAGGCTCAGCTGCATCTCACGTTCGCCGCGCCCGAGCTGTGTCGACAACACTGCGGCCAACTGGGGCTCTTCACCTTCGGGCACGAGCACGACCGCTGCCCGCCAAGCGCTCCGCGCCACCTCATCGTCGGCGTCCGACAGAAGCGCCCGTGTGATCGCCGGCCACGCCTGCCGATCCCCGATCTTGGACAGCGTGTGCAACGCCTGGCTTCGTGCCTGCGCACGCTCCGAGCGGACTTCATGGAGAAGCTCCGGGACCGTCAATGATGCTGAGTGGCGGGTGAGCGCCCACGTCAGCATGTCGCGCACGTAGAACTCGGGCTCGATCGCGCATCGCTCGATGAGCTTGTCGATGAATCGCGGGTCAGGGGTCGTTCCGACCGCCAGCGCCGCCCGTAGCCGCACCGACGAGCGGCTGTCCTCCAGCCCCTGGAAAGCTCGGATCGTATCGGTGTCCTGTTTCGGCATGGTCATCGGGACCACCTCCTTGGCTACAGTGAAGAGCTTGTCACTGTGTCAAGGTCAAGCGACGTCACTCCACCGAGCTCGGCGGTACCCGCTATTCCTGCGCCGTCGTCTGGAGGGACTACTCCCGGCGTCGTAGTCCGGCCGGTCGCTGATCCCGGTGTGGTAGCGGCAGATGACTTCCCTTGTGGGACGCCCCTGAACAGTGGCTGGACGACGATTGCGGTCATGAGAACCCCAGCCGGCCACCGGGTCGCCCGCGGGCGCCGCCCTGCGCCGTGCCCTGGCCGAGTGAGGCGGGGGTCTCGGAGAGCACGGGGGAGTCCCCGTTGCACCTATCGATCGCAAAAGGACGGCTGTCTTGAAGATCCGAATGGCGACATGGGCGAGCGTGGCCGTGCTGAGTGTCGGTGCGGGCATGATGAGCGCGACTGCCGCGCTTGCGCAGACGGAGGCCGCGCCGGGCGGCGGCGTGAGTCCGTTGACGGGCTTCGATCCCGCGCGGCTGCAGTCGGTGCTGGACGGTGTCCACCGCGCGGGGATGCCGGGTGTCTACGTCGAGGTGCGCGATTCCGGCCAGGTATGGCGCGGCGCTTCCGGGGTGGCCGATGTCGAGACCGGCCGTCCCGTCACCCCCGGCATGCGGCAGCGCGTCGGCAGCCTCGTCAAGACCTTCACCGCCGCCGCGATCATGCAGCAGGTCGAGAAGGGGCGCATCGAGCTCGACGCGCCGATCGCCCGCTACCTGCCGAAACTGGTGCCGGGCAAGCGCGGTCAGAAGATCACGGTCCGGATGCTGCTCAACCACACCAGCGGCATCGCCGAATACATCACCTACGCCTTCCCGTCGCTTCGGAAGTTTCCCTCGCTGGCGGACATGTCGCCCAAGAGTCTGGACGACAACCGGTTCAGGCGGTTCACCCCGGCCGAGCTGATCGAGATGGGGCTCAAGGCGCCCGCCGTCGGCAGGCCCGCAGGCTCGCCGGGCGTGTACGCCAACACCAACTACCTGATCCTCGGCGAGCTCCTGGAGGAGGTGACCGGTACCACGGCCGAGCAGTACATCACCCGGAACGTCATCGAGCGCGCCGGACTCCGGCACACCGCGTTCCCGGCCGGGCCGAGGATCAAGGGGCCGCACCCGCGGATGTACGAGGCGTTCTTCGGCTTGATCGACCCGCCTCGCGACTACAGCGTCTATGACATGTCCTGGACGGGGACAGGGGCCTCGCTGGTGTCGACCATGGAGGATCTCAACCGCTTCTACCGCAGGCTGCTGGACGGCACGATCGTCAAGCGGTCGTCGCTGGCGCAGATGCAGCGCACCGGCCCTGCCATCAGCCAGACCGGACAGAAGATCATCTACGGCCTCGGCCTGCATGAGCTCAAGATCCCGGGTTGTGGCACCTTCTGGGGCAACCACGGGTCGGTGTGGGGGGCCGAGACGCTGTCGTGGATCCGCGCCGACGGCAAGCGGCAGATGTCCATCGCGATGAACCTCACAAGGTGGAACAAGCTGGACCCTTCGGGCAAGCCGCAGCCCCACCCCATCGACGACGCGCTGTCGACCTTCACACAGCAAGCGCTGTGCAGTGACGACAACGCCCAGGCCGAGAAGTAGGTCCCGGCGCGGAGCCGGGCACGCGGTCGCCACCGTACTGCCCGGCCGAGTGCGCGGCCCCCGCACCGACGGCCATGAGCGGCCACCCGCCGCCGGCCCGGAATACGACCATCGGCTCGACCACGCGCCTGGTCACGACGAGATCGACGAAGAGGGAGAACGATGACCACCACCGACCTCGCCCAGGCGGGGGAGCAGTCCACACCACCACCGGATGCCGATTCCGCGGTGGGACAGAGCATGACAGGGCTGCTGCGCCCCCATCTCTGGAGCTTCGCCGCCGTGGTGATCCTGCAGGTGATCGGCGCCCTCGCGGGCCTGGCGCCGCTGCTGGCGGTCGTCGAACTGGGTCGTGTTCTCTTGTCGCCCGGCCCGATCGATCACGCTCATGTCTGGACCGTCGTCATCTCGGGTGCGGTCGGCTTGTTCGTCCGGCTGCTGTTCACGGCCGCGTCGTCCGGACTCGGGCATGCTCTCGACGACCAGGTGCAACTGTCCTTCCGCCGGCGACTGGCCGCGCGACTGGGGCGCGTCCCGATCGGCTGGTTCTCCCAGCGCAGGACCGGCGAGCTGGCCAAGGTGGTGGGGGAGGACGTCAGTGCCGTGCACCCGTTCATCGCCCACACCCCCGGGGAGCTCGTCTCCGCGTTCGTGGTGCCGCTGGTGTCGCTGATCTACTTGTTCACCGTCGACTGGCGGCTCACGCTGATCACGCTGATCCCGGTGGCGCTGGCAGTGGCGCTGGTCCCGCTGATGATGACCCCGACCCGGCAGCGCGAGCAGATCAACTTCGATGAGGCCATGGGGCGGATCGCAGGTTCGATCGTCGAGTTCGTGCAGGGCATCTCGGTGGTCAAGGCGTTCGGCGGATCGGGGCGCGCCCACCATAGATTCCGCACGGCCACCGACGATTTCGTCGCCGTCTTCTACCGGATGGTGCGCGGTCTCTCCGGGATCGCCGCTGGGATGCAGCTGGCGGTGTCGCCGCCGTTCGTGCTGCTGGTCGTGCTGATCGGCGGTGCGGCTCTGATCACGACCGGTGGTATGGCGCCGGCCGACCTGCTGCCCTTCCTGCTGCTGGGACTGGGGCTGACCGCTCCGATAGCGGCTCTCGGCCACGGCTTCGACGACATGCAGGCCGCCGGGCGCGCGGTCGGCCGGATCAGGGACGTGCTCGCGGTGCAGTCGCTACCGGAGCCCGCGCACCCGGTCGCGCCGCAGGGTCACCGGGTGGAACTGCGTGACGTTCGATTCGCCTACGAAGCCGATCACGAGGTGCTGCGCGGGATCGACCTGGTACTCGAGCCGGGGACGGTCACCGCGATCGTCGGCCCGTCGGGCAGCGGCAAGTCCACGCTGGTCCAGCTGTTGCCGCGGTTCTTCGACCCGACCCACGGCTCGGTACGGCTGGGCGGTGTCGACCTGCGCGAGCTCGGCAGCCGGGAGCTCTACCGAATGGTCTCCTTCGTCTTCCAGGACGTTCGCCTGCTGCGTGCGTCGGTCGCGGACAACATCGCGCTGGCGGTACCGCATGCCTCCCTCGACGACGTGGTTCGCGCCGCCCGGCTGGCGAATGTTCATGATCGAATTCTCGAGCTGCCACGCGGATACGAAACGGTCATCGGTGAAGACGCCGGACTGTCGGGTGGCGAGGCCCAGCGGATCGCGCTCGCCCGCGCACTGCTGGCCGACGCGCCCGTTCTGGTGCTCGACGAGGCGACCGCCTTCGCCGACCCGCAGACCGAGCAGGCGGTGCGCCGAGCCCTGGCGACGCTGGAGGGCGATCGGACGATCCTGGTCATCGCCCATCGCCTGGAGACGATCGCCGACGCCGACATGGTCGTGATGCTGGAGAACGGATCGATCGTCGAGCGCGGCAAGCCCGCCGAGTTGCTGGCACAGAACGGAAGGTTCGCCGCGTTCTGGCAGTCCCAGCGATCGGCGGTCGCCGACGAGCTCGAAACCCACGGTGACGTACTGCAAGGAGTCGAGCCCCGATGATTCGAATGCTGCTGCGCGTGCTGGGACACGAGTACGCCCGGCCGGTGCGTCGCACCGTTGCCCTGATGACGACCACCGCGGTGGTCGAAGGCTTGTCCTACGCACTGCTGGTTCCGGTGCTGCGGGCACTGTTCGGGAGCACTCCCGGAGATGCGCGGCCCTGGCTGATCGCGTTCGGGGTCACGGTCGCGGCCTACGCGGTGCTGCGCTATGTCAGCGACCTGTCCGGTTTCCGCGCCGGGACCACGCTGTTGCGTGGCATGTATCACCGGCTCGGGGATCATCTGGCCCGACTGCCCATCGGCTGGTACAGCGCGGGCCGCGTCGGGGAGGTGTCCGTCCTGGCCAGCCGCGGCGTCCTGCAGGCGATGAGCGTGATCGCGCATCTGCTGGCACCGTTCATCTCCGCCTGCGTGACCCCCCTGACGATCGTTGTCGTGATGCTTGCCTTCCATTGGCAGATGGGGCTGGCCGCGCTGGTCGCCGTACCGATCGTCGCGGCGATCCAGATCTGGACGGGACGCTCGATGGCCGCCACGGATGCGGAGCGCGCCGAACGCGACCACGAGGCCGCCGGGCGAGTCATCGAATATCTCCAGGCCCAGCCGGTGTTGCGCGCCGGCGGCCGGACCGTCGAACGCTTCCGCCTGCTCGACGACTCACTGCAGGAACTCCAGCGCGCGTCCCGCCGTACCGTCCTGTCGGCGCTGCCCGGCGTATTGGGCTTGACGCTCACCGTGCAGGCGATGTTCACCGTGCTGCTGGTCCTGGGCACCTACCTCGCGCTCGGCGGGACCATCGGTGCGGCGGAGATCTTGACGATCCTGGTGCTGGCCGCCCGTTGCGCGGATCCGCTGCTGTCGCTGTCGGATATCGGTGGCAGACTCCGCGGCGCGCGCTCCGAGCTGGCCAGACTCGACACGGTACTGCGCACCGAGCCGCTCCCGGAAGCTCCCGAACCGATCCAGCCGGAACGCCATGACCTGGAGTTCGACTCCGTCGCCTTCCAGCATGGCGGCCGCACGGTGATCGACGACGTGTCGTTGTCCGTGCCGGAGGGACAGCGGCTTGCCGTCGTCGGACCGTCGGGTGCGGGCAAGAGCACCCTGCTGCAGTTGCTCGCGCGGTTCTACGACGTGGACGCGGGCGCGGTGCGTGTCGGAGGTGTCGACGTGCGCGCGATCGACACCGAGGGGTTGATGGCGCAGATCGCCATCGTCTTCCAGGATGTCTATCTTTTCGACGGCACGATCGAGGAGAACGTGCGGCTCGGCCGTCCCGACGCCGACGAGGCCGAGGTGCGAGCGGCGGCGACCGCGGCGCGGCTGGACGAGGTGATCGAGCGACTGCCCGGCGGATGGGCGACGAATGTCGGCGAGGGCGGCGCGCTGCTGTCGGGTGGTGAGCGCCAGCGTGTCTCCATCGCGCGAGCGCTGCTGAAGAACGCGCCCATCGTGCTGCTGGACGAGGTCACCTCCGCACTCGACCCGGTGAACGAGGCGGCCGTCCACGAGGGTATCGAGCGCCTGATGTCGGGCCGGACGGTGGTGATGGTGGCGCACCGGATGCGGACCGTCCGACGCGCCGATCGCATCGTCTTTCTGGACGACGGCCGGATCGTGGAGGAAGGCGGCCACGACGAGTTGCTGCGTCGCGGCGGCCGCTACGCCGACTTCTGGAATGTTTCCCTGACGCCGGCAGCGAGTGAATGAGTCGGTACGTGGGTGGACCCTGAGGCGTTCATCACTCGCCTCACCCCGCCACCGCGCCAGAACGGGGGTAGCCGTGCGCTCCTGCCCCGACCGCGAGCCCTGCGTGATCGTCCCCCTGATGTTGAGGAAGATCGGGATGAGATCCGTGCGCGAACCGCACGGTGATGGACAAGCCGCCTTCGGGGCGTGCGCTGGTGGCAAGGGTGGCGTGGTGAGCTTGTGTGACGGCATTGACGATGGCAAGGCCGAGACCGTAGCCGTCGCGACGGCCGTTACGATCAGGCGCCAGTTTCTGGAAGGGGTGAAAAAGGCGCTGGATCTGGTTGCCGGGGATGACTGGCCCGCTGTTGGTGACCGTAAGGGCCACCTGCGTGCCGCAGGTCTGTGTGGTGATCTGGACGTGCCCGTCTGCGTGGTTGTGGCGGATGGCGTTGTCGATGAGGTTGGCGACGAGGCTTTCGATCAGTCTCGGGTCCCCGGCCGTCACTGCGGGCGTTAGGTGTTCGGCAAGGTCAATGCCTGTCTCCGTGGCTTGGCCACGGCGGGAGGAGAGCACTCCTTCGACGACGTGGGCGAGGTCGAGGGTGTCCCAGCGGCTGACGCCGCGCTCGCTGGTGGCCAGGGCGAGCAGTGCTTGAACGAGCCGCTCCTGGTGTCCGCCCAGAGCGAGGGCCTCCTGGCAGGCCGAGCGCAGGGTGTCGGTGTCGGCATCGGGGTCGGCGAGGGCGACTTCAAGCAGGGTCCGCAGGCCGGCGAGGGGGGTGCGCAATTCATGGGAGGCGTTGGCGACGAAATGGCGTTGGGCGTCGAAGGACGCCTGCAGGCGGGCGAACAGGTCGTCGAGAGTGTGGCCGAGTTCGGTCAGCTCGTCGGCGGCCTCGCCGAGGTCCAGGCGCCGGTGGAGGTTTCCGGCGGAGATGACTCTGGCGGTAGCGGTGATGGCGCGCAGCGGGTGCAGGAACCGGCCGGCGACGTACCAGCCGAGAGCCAGGGCGATGGGAATCAGAATGACCAGGGCGACGGCGGATCCCATGAGGAGTTGGGGCAGGCTGATCCCGGGCCCGGCTTCGGTGATCGCGCTCGATGAGGGGTGGCCTTCGGGTATGGCCGCGTGGATGCTGGCGAGCGGGACGTCGACGAAGACGAGCACGAAGACCCCTGCAGCGTAGATGCCCGCCGCGTAGGCGAGCGCGAGCCGCGTCTGCAGGGACCTTCTGGTGAGCTTTCGGGCGGTCATGACGATCCGATGCGGTAGCCGCCTTCGCGGATGGTCTCGATCACGGGCGGGTCGCCGAGCTTGGCCCGCAATCGGTGCATGGTGTGCTTGACGGCGCTGCTGAAGGGGTCGGCGGCCTCGTCCCAGACGCGTTCGAGCAGTTCCTCGGCGGAGATGACCAGGCCGGGTACGGCGAGCAGGCATTCGAGCAGGGCGAACTCCCTGGGGCTGAGGTCCAGGCGCCGGCCGGCCCGGGACGCGATGCGGCGGGCCGGATCGAGGGTGATGTCCTCGCATGCCAGGGTGGGCGGTAGCGGCGGGGTGGCGCGGCGGGCCAGGGCACGGACGCGGGCGACCAGTTCGGCGAACGCGAACGGCTTGGGCAGGTAGTCGTCGGCGCCGAGGCTGAGCCCGTCGACGCGGTCCTCGATCGTGCCGGAGGCGGTGAGCATCAGGACGCGGGTCTCGCAGCGGCCGTGGGCGAGTTGCCGGCAGATCTCGTCCCCGTGGACGCCGGGCAGGTCGCGGTCGAGGATCACCACGTCGTAGCGGGTGACGGCCAGGCGGTCGAGGGCGGCGGTTCCGTCCAGGACGACGTCGACGGCCATGCCCTCGCGGCGCAGCCCGGTTCCGATGGAGCGGGCGAGGACCTCGAAGTCCTCGACGACGAGAACCCTCACCACCACCCACCGCCGCTCGTCGTGGGGGCGGGGTGGCCGAACCGGCCGCCGGGTCGAGGTGCCATGGCGTCAACGATGCCAGATCCCAGGTTCCAGCCGGGTCGCAGCGGCGGCGACCCGGCTGGAACCTGGTGCCCCGTACAACCGTCGGCATGAGTTCATTCAGGCCTTATCGATCCAGCCAACGGGCCGAGCAGGACCGTCTCTCTCAGTTGCTGCGCGCGCAGTGGACCAGGTTCCGTACCGCGCGCGGCTGGGTGCTCGCCATGGCGGCCTCCGTACTGGTCACCGTCTCGCTCGGACTGCTGATCGCCGGGGGCGCCCGCAGCAGCTGCGTGACCGGGAAGGGGGAGGGCCCCTGCCCCGCGCCATTGGTGGGACCCGATGGCACGGCGGTGAAGGACAAGTACTACTTCGTGCACCAGCCGCTCAAGGGGAACGGTAGTCTCACTGCCCGCGTTTCGGACATGACCGGGCAGATCCGGCTGCCCGACGCTGTACCCGGGGTGCGCAACGTCAAGGAGGGAGTGGTGCCGTGGGCGAAGGCCGGGCTCCTCGTCAGGCAGAGCCTCACACAGGGCACACCGTATGCCGCCGTCATGCTCACCGGAGATCACGGCGTGCGGATGCAGTACAACTTCACCCACGATGTGCCCGGCGGTCCTCACAATGGCCCTCAGTGGCTGCGGCTGACCAGGTCGGGCGACACCGTCACCGGCTACGAGTCAGACGACGGCAAGACGTGGACCGAGGTCAGCACAGTCAAGCTGACCGGGCTGCCAGAGACGATCGAGATCGGGCTGTTCGCCACCTCACCAGGCGCCTTGTGGGACATGGCGATAGCCTTCGCCCAGGCCACCGCCACCTTCGACCAGATCAAGCTGCAGGGCGCGAACGGTTTGTGGCGCCGCGACGACGTCGGCGTCTCCATGGAGTCCGACGGCAGGACCCCGCATCACCCGGGCCGGGTCGTCGAGTCCGGCGACAAGCTCATCGTGACCGGGGGCGGTGACATCGGGCCCGCCACGGTGGAGGGCGGTGTGCGCGCTGACCTCCTGCTGACCGGCGGGGCCCTGGGGCTGATCCCGATGCTCGTGGGGGCGGTCACGTTCTTCACGGCGGAACACCGGCGCGGGCTTATCGGGACCAGCCTGCCGGCCGAGCCGCATCCAGCGCGGCTGCTGGCGGCCAAGGCCATGGTGGTCGGCGCGGTCGCGTTCGTGGCGGGGCTGGTGACCTCGGGGGTCGTGATTCCTGTCGGCCTGGCGATGTTGCGTGCCAATCAGAACCCGATTCAGCCGATCACCCTGGACACCGAGCTCCGGATGATCGTCGGCTACGCGGCGCTGACCGCGGCCGCCGCCGTGCTGGCTCTGGGCCTCGCCGCGCTGGTCGAGCGAAGCATCGTCGCCATCGGGCTGGGCATCGCGATGGTCGTCGTGCCCTACCTGCTGGCGACCGCGGGCCTGGCGCCATGGCTGCTGATGATCACCCCTGCCGCCGGGTTCGCGATCACGCAGAGCGTCCCCACGTTCGCGCATGTGGACGTCGACCGGTCACTGCTCGGGGGCTACTACCCGCTCCCGCCATGGGCAGGATTGGCCGTTACCTGCGGATATGCCGCCCTCGCCCTCGGGGCGGCGATCGCCGTACACCGCAGGAAGGGTTCACGTCAGGTTCCGCTCGTCTGAAGGTGCAGAAACCTGGCCGGCGCGAGCGGCGGTGGGCGAAACGCACGCCGGCTCGTTCCCTCCTTGGCCAAGGCGCCCCAGGGCCCGACGTCCCCGTCCGCAAGCCGGGCTCGGTCTGAATCGAACTGCCCCGCCCCGTCGTGGAGTTGCCGGCCGATCAGGTGGGGCCAGGAGGCGGCTGGTGCATTCGCGACGGGCGGCTTGGCCGGGGACACCGAGGTCGCGGACCAGGTCGGCGGGGCCGCGGTCATGGAAGGGCTGGCCGGCTCGGCGTCCGGGGCGGCCGGGACACTCCCGGGTGCGGCACCGGGCGGC
>NZ_JBHUFV010000013.1:17709-73556 GCF_042681425.1 Nonomuraea mangrovi
CCCCCCCCCCGCGACCGTAGGAGCCGGCAGTTCCAGGCAGCTCGCGTGACGCCCGTGCAGTCGCGGTGATCAGGCGGCCGCGCCGCGGGCGATGTAGAGGTTCATGTCGGTGAAGTCGACGGTGATGTTGTAGGGCTTCCAGAAGCAGTGGGAGAACCAGCCCATCGTGTCGAACCCTGTCCCATAGGGCCACGGCACGTTGACCGGCTGGTTTGGGTTCGTGTAGCAGTAGACGGCCTTGGCGCCGGCGTTGCCGAGGCGGATCTCCTTCGGGTAGCAGGGGTAGACGACGGCCGGGTGGCTTTGGGCAAAAGTCCCGATCTGGCGGTCGTAGTCGGTGCGGATCCCCAACTGCTGGGCCGTTGTCCCGCGCATGCCCGCGGCGATCTCGCTGCCTCCGCCGAAGTTCACGCCCACCACCCCGGTGCGGGAGCCGGCGACGCCGGCGAAGCTGCCCGTGCTGTGCAGGTACTGCTCACGGGCCAGCCACAGCGGCAGGGGTTCGGCGCCCGCCCGCGTGGCGGCGGCGCGTGCCTTCCTGGCCGTTTCGGGGGTGCGGCGGCGCAGGATCAGTTGCCGGCCCGCGTAGTCGAAGGTGGTCAGCAAGTGGTAGAAGACCCACGTGCCGATCAGGCCGTCGCTGTCGGTGTCGACATCTTCGCCCGACTCCGTCGCCGACCAGCCCACCGGGACGTTGCGCAGTTCGATGCCGCCCAGCTTGAAGGAGTCCAGTATCCCGTAGTACGCCCATATGGTGCCGCCCTCGAAATCGATCTTCTGACTGGCGACGGGGCTCAGCCCGGCCTCCTTGGCTACCGACGCGCGCATGCTCAGGTTCGGGGCGCCGGTGTAGAACGTGAAGCGCTTCGTCGGTCCGCCGTTGACCGAGGCCTCGACCAGCGGCATCGGGTCCATCTGCTTCCATGGCACCCGCGCGGTCTCGCCGTGGACCCGATACGCCTCGCCGCGGACTGCCGCGAACCACTTGGCGTAGCTGTCCTCGCCGGCCGCTTTCCAGTGGGGTGCGGACGGGCCGAATTTGTCCTGCCGGATGTAGCAGTCGGCCAGGAAGTGGTTGGCGTCCTTGTCGTCGGGCACCAGGGCGAGGGCCATCTTGAGGTATTTCTCGGCGTCGGCGAACCGGTTGGCCAGCAGCGCTACATAGCCGCGCTGGCGGGCCGCGTGCAGGTTCTTGGGGTCCTTCTTGAGGATCTCCTCGTACGCGCGGCCGGCCTCCTCGAACTTGCCGGCCTTGAACAGCGCGTCCGCGTCACCGCTGCCGGCCAGCGCGGTGGCCGCGCCGCCCAGCAGCGGCACGGCCGCGGCGGCACCGGCCAGCACGGCGGCGCCCCGCAGCAGCGAACGCCGGTTCCATTGCCTGTCATCAGCCACGCCTTCTCCTTTTCGTGATCACCTTCGCCGTGACTTTCTGTCCGTCAGACGGGCACAACGCCTCCGGCCGGTTCGTCTCGCCCTGCTTGATGAGGGCGACGCCGTGGTGCCGAGGCCACCCGGGCCGTACAGCGTCGTCCTGACGCGGGCGGCCGGATCGCTTCGCAGCGCGCTCCGCAACTCGCCCGTCGGCCGACCCCGACCACTATCGGCCAGCCGTGTCCCCGCCTCGTCCGCGCCGTGTCATGGTCGCGTCACGGCCGCAACCGACGGTGGCAGCCGTCGACAAACCGAGACATGCTGTGCGCCGCTTGCCGCCGCACCAGGACCCGGCCGGGAGCAGAGTCCCGGCCTTCAGCACGTGCACCACCACCCGGTCGAACGACGCCCGCGGACCCTCGGCGGAGGACCGCACCCGCGCCGCGGCCGAAGGGCCCGACTCGTCAGGCGCGGGCCGTGCTCAGGGGGTCGCCGTCAGTGGACGTGTCGGAGGTGTGGCAGGCGCCGGTGGCGCGGAAGGGCTCGGCGAGCTGGGCCAGGTAGCGGGTGGGGTAGTTCGGTTTCGCGGCCATGCCGAGTTGGTCGGAGGTGAATCGGCGGGTGGGGTCGTAGGAGAAGGTGCCGAGCAGGTGGTCCCAGATCAGGGTGAACAGGCCGAAGTTGACGTCGCCGATGCCGGCCCACTTGAGGTGGTGGAAGCGGTGGCCCTCGTTGAGGGCGAGCACGTACTTGAGGGCGCCGACGCGGTAGTCGGCGTTGGAGTGCTGGAGCAGCAGCTGGACGGCGACGGTGACGGCCAGCGCCGAGGCGACGTCGAGGGGCAGTCCGATGAGGATGAGCGGGGCGACGCCGGCGCTCATCTCCAGGGTCTGGTGCAGAGGGTGCTTCATCAGTCCGTTGAAGCCGTAGAAGCGCTTGATGGAGTGGTGGACGGCGTGGAAGCGCCACAGCACGCCGATCTTGTGGCTGGCGTAGTGGGTCAGCGTTATGCCGAGGTCGGCGATCAGAATGGCGGCCAGGACCTGCAGGACGAAGGGCCAGGAGTGCGGCCACAGGTCGGCGACGGTGACGGAGGCGGCCAGCAGCGGGATGATCCCCACGCTGACGAGCAGCAGCAGCTCGTTGACACCGGCGTGGGCGACGTCTCGGCCGCCGTCGCCGGCCGGGCTGTTCCATTCCTGCTCGTACGGCAGGGCACGCTCGGCGGCGAACGAGCAGCCGATCGCGGCCGACAGCAGGCCGATCAGCCAGAGTTTGGGGGCGCCGGAGGCGGCCAAGGCGATGGCGGCGCCGTTGACGCCGAGCAGCATGAACGGCACGTAGCCGTAACGGATCAGGGTGCGGTACATGCGATCCAGCGTCGCGACCGCCGGATGCCCGGGGCTTGGACGGATCCGCTGACCTCGCCCCGCGAATCCGGTCTCCGGAGCTCGGCCCGTGAACGTGGCCGCGGACCGCGCCATGGGCAGGGGGTTCAGGCGGTGCCTGGGCGGATGGCGTGCAGCAGGCGCGAGGGTGCCAGGCCGAACATCTCCCGGCAAGTGCGGGTCAGGTGGGAGCTGTCAGCAAACCCGGCGCAGTGTGCGGCCTGGGTGAGGCTGGCACCGCGCTGGGCCAGCTCGGCCGCGCGGCGCAGCCGCGCCCAGCGCAGGTAGGCGGGAAAAGGCAGCCCCAGCTCGGCGGTGAACAGGTGCCCGAGGCGGCTGGCCGACAAGCCGACCGCATCAGCCAGCGCCGTGAGCCGGACCGGGCCGACCAGCAGCTGCGGCACCAGGTCCGCGGCCGCCTGCAGCACCGGGTGCCGCGCCGGCGCCGGTACGGCCCAGCCGTCGAGGAGTGCGGCCAGCGTGCCCGATCCTTGCTCGGTAAGGGCGGTCGATGGCAGGGCGGAGCGCGCGGCGGCCACCCACCCCTCCACGCGGTCGTGGTCGCCGCCGTCGAGCTGGGTGGTCAGGTGCCGGGCGGCGGCGCCGGCCGGATCGAGATAGATCATGGTGGCGGTGGCGCCAGGGTGGGCGTGCAGCGCGTGCCGGGCCCGGGTGGGGATGATCGCGGCCTGCACGGGGCAGCGGCTGCCGCGGGCGTCGCTCAGTTCCACCTGGGCGGAGTGCACCAGGAGGATCTGCACCGCGGCATGGGCGTGCGCGCCGGTGCTGCCCGCCGCGCCGGTGAAGGTGAGTCGTCCTGGTCGCAGGGTGGTCGTGCCCTGCCACCCTGGGGCCGCGTGCGCCGTCAGAGCGGCCACCGTGCGCCGTCAGTGCTGGTCGAGCGTGTGAGCGACGCGGACTCGGCGGCAGGGTACGTGCCACCCGCTCCGGGCCGCGGCGGCTCGGCCGCCTCCACCAGCTCGACGAGGGCGGGGCCGGCCATGGTGGTGCGGGCCGGGCCGTACCTCTCGACGACGGCCGCGGCGGCGATGACGAGCCGGTCCAGCCGCACCGCGCCGGTTGCCTCCTCATCGAGGGTGATCGGCGCAGCGGTGGACGCGGGTGGCGGCGGGCCGCCGGCATGTCCGCCGTCAGGAGCCGTGCGGATCGCCCGGCCCCTGCCGTGGAGCCGAATCCCGGTCGCGCACGCGGCCGGGTCCGCCGAGGCCCGGGCGAGCGCGGGGAGATCCACCCGTCGGCGCATCAGCCTGTCGCAGAACGCGACGATGCGGATCGCGCCGTCGACGTGCGAATCCAGTCCCGACAGCCGTACGGCCAGTGCCTCCATGGCAGGAGGATAGGGCCTCCTCGGCCAGAGGATTCGCGCCGATCGATGCGTACCTCGGGCGAGATGTCCGACGGGTGGCGGATGCTCTCGGGGGAGGTGACCGGGAGGATGGCAGTCCCTGTCAGATACGGGCGACGCGGCGGTCGTGGCTGGAGTACGCAGGTACCCGTCGGCGCGACTCGACGGTCCCTCTACGACCGGCCGGACGAGCACCGCCTCGCGCTGCCCGACGACGCAGATCGCGGCGGCGACGCCCAGCCCCGGGGCCGTGTTCCTCGGCTGGGTCCCACGGACCGAAGCGACGCTGCTCGACGTGGCGGCCCCGGCGTTCGGCGTCGAAGCCGGTGCAACCGGCGACGAACTGGGCGGACAGCGAACCCACTGAGCCACGTGCTGCCGGCGCGCTTTGACACGCCCGGCCGGATCACTCGGGCTGGTGAGCCGTCCTGTGTTCCCGGCGCAGCCGGGCCGGGTCGACTTCGGTCACGGCCGTCCTCCCGTCCAGCTCCCAACCGTTCCTGTACGCCGCGGCGAAGGCTTCCTCGCCGAGCGCGGCCCGCCCTCGTTGGATGAGCTCGCGAACCTGGCGATCGGTGCGGTCGTGAGTGCCGCGCAGCCGGGAGGCGGCGCCGAGCAGGACGGCCGACTCGTGATGCCGCCCGTGCGCCTCGGCGAGCGCGGCCGCGTTCACCGCCACCAGCGACAGGATCGGCAGGTCCCGTGTCTCCAGCGCCGCCGCGTACGCCTTCTCCAGCTCCTTCTCCGCGCCGGCCAGGTCACCCGTCTCCAGGCAGAGCGAGGCCCGTACGCTGCCGACCAGCGTCCGCGCGTGGTCGCCGGGGAACGTGGTGTCGCCGTGCGGGCCCCGTTCGGCGTCGTCGAGCAGGTGCCGCGCCCGCTCCAGGTCGCCGAGCCGCACCCGGAGGGCGGCCTCCCACGCGTCGACCAGGACCAGCATCTCCGGCGATTTCGCGCGCAGCGCCCGCTCCCGGGCCGAGTCGATCATCGTGATCGCCAGGTCGGTCTCGCCGCGCCGCAGGTGCAGGTCGATCCAGCGCAGGTCTTTGAACACCTCGTCGCCGAGGCTGGGCGAGTCGAACTCGCCGGCCAGCGACCGGGCCTCGCGCAGGTCGGCGAGCGCGCCGTCGAGGTCGCCGTCGTACTGCCGCAGCTGGGCGCGTATCGGCAGCGCGGTGGCCTGGCCCCAGCGGTCGCCGACCTGCCGGAAGCAGGCCAGGGCCGCCTCCACGCCGGTGCGCACCTTGTCGAGCTCGCCCGCGTTCTCGGCGAGCTGAGCCCGGAACAAGCGGGCAAGCCCGGACAGCCACACGTCGTCGCCGTCGGCCAGGTGCTCGATGATCGCGAGCGTGGTCTCCTCCTCCTGGAGGAATGCGAGCGGGAGCGCGGTGAGCGCGCCGTACGGGCCGGGCAGCTCCGGATAGGCGAGCAGCCGGTCGGCCAGCTCGCGCATCTGCGCCTGGGCGTCCGCGGCCTCCTCGGCGGTCATCGCCGGCCGGGTGACGATCCGGTTGATCAGGTAGATCGTGTGGGCGCAGTCGCGGTCGGGCGTCGGCTCGCCGCCGGGCGCCACCAGTGCCTCGCCCAGCCAGTAGGCCGCGTCGGAGTGCCGGCCGAACATCTGCCAGTACCAGGTCAGGTTCAGGGCGAGAGCGAGCGCGCCGGGGGCGTCGCCGGTGTCGCACCGCCGGCGCAGGGCGGCCAGCGTGTTGTCGTACTCGGCGCTGATGACTCGTATGGCCCCCAGCTGGCCGGGCCCGCGCAGCTGCGGGTCGTATCGGGCCATCAGCTCGGCGAAGTAGCCGGCGGCCAGGTCGCGGACGGTGCCGAGGTCGCCCGTCTCGGCCAGGCGGTCGGTGCCGTACTCGCGCAGCGTCTCCAGCATGCGGTAGCGGCCAGGGTCGGGCGCGAGCTGCAGCAGCGACCGGTCGACCAGGCCCGCGAGCAGCTCGGGGATCTCGGCGGCCGGCACTGCGGTGCCGGCGCAGACCGCGGCGGCCGAGGCCGGCGTGACGCCGCCGGACAGGATCGAGACGCGTTCGGCGACCGTACGCTCGTGCTCGCTCAGCAGCTCCCAGCTCCAGGCGATGACCGCGCGCAGCGTGCGGTGCCGGGGCAGCGCGGTGCGGCTGCCGGTGGTGAGCAGCCGGAACCGGTCGGACAGCCCGTCGGCCAGCTCGGGCAGCGACAGCGTCCGCAGCCGGGCCGCGGCCAGCTCCAGCGCCAGCGGCATCCCGTCCAGACTGCGGACCACCCGCCGGACCGCGGGCAGCGTCGTCTCGTCCACGTCGAAGTCCGGGCGCACGGCCGCGGCCCGCTCGGTGAACAGGCGTACCGACGCCGCCCGCCGGGCCTGCTCGACGCCGTCGTCCGGCCCGGGCAGCGAGAGCGGGCCGAGCGGCACCAGCGCCTCGCCGTCGACTGCGAGGGGTTCGCGGCTGGTGGCGAGCACGCGCAGCCCGGCGCATCGGGACAGCAGTGCCGCGACCAGGTGGGCCACGGCGTCGATCAGGTGCTCACAGTTGTCGACCAGCAGCAGGCTCTCCCGGCCGCTGAGCCGGTCGACGAGTACGTCCAGCCCGTCGCCCTCGACCCGCATCCGGGCCTCGAACGTCGCGCCGCCGCGCAGCCCGATCCCAGTGAGGACGGCCGCGCCGACCTTGGCCGGCTCGGTGACCGAGGCGAGGTCGATCAGCCAGGCGCCGTCGTGGTACTCGTGGTGATGGCGGCGGGCGGCCTCGACGGCGAGCCGGGTCTTGCCGGCGCCGCCGGGACCGAGCACGGTGACCAGGCGCCCGGCGGAGAGCAGCGTGTCGATCCGGGCGAGGTCGTCGTCGCGCCCGATGAAGCTGGTCAGCGGCACGGGCAGGTTACTCGGCCTGGGCTGCCCGGCGTCGGCCGCCGGAACGGGCCGCTCGGCGCGCAGCAGGCGCAGGTGGCGCTCGCGCAGGGCGTCGCCAGGGTCGGTGCCGAGGACGTCGGCCAGGGTTTCGCGGACCCGCTCGTACAGGGCCAGGGCCTCGGCCTGACGCCCCTGGGCGGCGAGCGCGTCCATGAGCAGCGCGGCCGCCCGCTCATGGACGGGGTGCTCGGCGAGCAGGACGGTCAGGCGGGCGGCGGCCGCGTCGGCACGGTCCAGGGACAGCTCGGCGTCGGCGAGGTCGCCGACGGCCTCGACCGAGGCGTGGGCCAGCCGGGTCGCCGCGGCGGGCGCCACCGCGGCGACGACCGTAGGCTCGGCGCCGGGACGGTCGCCCCACAGCGCCACGGCCTCGCCGAGCATGGCCGCCGCGGCATGCGGGTCGTGGGCGCGCAGGCGGTCATGCCCGGCGGCGGCGAGCTGCTCGAACCGCAGCGCGTCCACGTCGGCCGCGTCCACGTCCAGCCGATAGCCACCCGCGACCTGCGTGACGTCGCCGGCCGAGCCGAGAGTCCGGCGCAACCGCGAGACGAGGGCCTGCAGGGCGTGGGCGGGGCCGGCCGGCGGGTCCTCGGCCCAGATCGCGTCGACGAGGACGCCCTGCTCGACCGCGCGCCCGCCGGCGAGCGCCAGCCGTACGAGCAGACCCTGCAGCCGCGCACCAGGAACGGGCACCGCGGCGCCACCGCGAGACGCCTGGAAGGCGCCGAGCAGCCTGACGCGAAGCCGCGTATCCCCGTCCATCTCCCGATCTTCGCGCACGCACTCTCGAGTCCCCAAATCATGACAGGGCTCTGGCTCCCTTTGCTCACGGGCCCTGTCGCCCTCCCCGTCACGCCACCAGGCGAAGCACGCCGGGTGCTCGAACGCAGCGCTGACGCGTCGCAGGACGGGAGTGTCAGCGCCATGTGCGCCCCTGTCAGCGCCGTGTGCGCCCCGTGTGAGCGGCCCGCTTCAGTCTTTGCATGCCTGAAGAGCGAGATTCGGAAGGGGAGTTCTCGTGCATGACGTAGTGATCGTGGGCGCCGGCCCGGTTGGTCTGTTCCTGGCCTGCGAGCTTGGCCTCGCAGGCTGCTCTGTCCTGGTGCTTGAGCGGGAGCCGGAGCCCCGCTCCCCATGGAAGGCGGACCCGCTCGGGATGCGGGGCCTGTCCGCCGCGTCGGTCGAGGCGTTCTACCGCCGCGGGATGCTGCACCCGCTGTTGAAGGCGTCGGGCGTCGACGACGATCCGGGCGCGAACCCCGACGCGGACGAGCCGTCACCTCCTCGTGGCGTGGGCCACTTCGCCGGCATGATGCTCGATCCGGCCAAGGTCGACGTCGCCGCCCTGCCGTTCCGGCTTCCCAGCCCGGCAATGGAGGGCGTGATGACGAACCTCGAAGCCGTCGAGACGGTGCTGTCCGAGCGGGCATCCATGCTCGGCGTGGAGGTCAGGCGCGGTGTCACGGTCTCAGCCATCGCGCAGGACGATGAGACGGTGGTCGCGCGAGCCGGCGAGCACGAGTACGCGGCGCGCTGGCTCGTCGGCTGCGATGGCGGACGCAGCGCGGTGCGTAGGCTCGCGGGCTTCGACTTCGTCGGCACCGAGCCGCAGTTCACCGGCTACGTCGTGCTCTCCACCATCGCCGAACCCGGCAAGCTGCGCCCCGGGTTCAATCTGACGCCGACAGGGATGTACCTCCAGATGCCCGCGCCAGGGCACATCGGCATGATGGAGTTCGACGGCGGCGCGTTCGATCGCTCGCAGCGGCCGACCCGCGACCATCTCCAGGCGGTTCTGCGCCGTGTGTCCGGCACCGACGTGACGCTGAGCGACGTCCATCTCGCCTCGAGCTTCACCGATCGGGCGATGCAGACGACGACCTATCGGCAGGGCCGCGTCCTGCTCGCGGGCGACGCCGCTCACATCCACTCTCCCCTCGGAGCACAGGGACTCAACCTCGGCATCGGCGACGCCATGAACCTGGGATGGAAGCTCGCGGCGACCGTGCACGGCTACGCGCCGGACGGGCTTGTCGACACCTACACCCGCGAGCGCCATCCGATCGGCGCATGGGTGCTCGACTGGACGCGCGCCCAGGCGGTGGCCATGAGACCGGACCCGCATGCCCAGGCGATCCAGGGAGTGATCCGCGACCTGATCGGAACCCGTGACGCAACGACCTACGTGTTCGACAAGATGTCGGGATCGTCGATCCGCTATGACCTCGGCAGCGAGCAGCCGCTGGTCGGCCGTAACGCCCCGGACCTTCGTCTTGAGGACGGCACTCGCCTCGGCGAACTGATGCAGGACGGACGAGGCGTCGCGCTCGATTTCAGCAGCGGCCGACGCCTCCACCGCTCAGCGATGAGCTGGGAGGGGCGGATGCGGTACGCAGCCGGGCCGGCGAGAAACGACCTCGGACTGGGTGCCGTGCTTGTCCGGCCTGACGGCATGGTCGCCTGGGCAGGTGATCGCGTCCCTGATCGTGAAGCGTTCGAGCAGGCCGCCCGCCGTTGGTTCGGCAGTCCGGCCAGCTGAAGCAGCTACCCACCACCCATCGCTGCCATGGGCAACGTTGACACCATTTGAGCGAGTTTGAGGAGCGCACATGACGATCACACTCCGACCGGGAAGCACCGTGATGTTCACCGGCGATTCGATCACCGACTGCCAACGGCTGGAGAGCGAACAGGGCCTCGGCTTCGGCTACCCGCTGCGCATCGCGGGCGAGTGGGGACTCCGGCACCCGGACCGGTCCGTGACCTGGCTGAACTCCGGCATCGCGGGAGACAAGGTGATGGACCTCGAATCCCGATGGCAGGCGGACGTGCTCGACGCGCGCCCCGACGTGGTGTCGATCCTCGTCGGCGTCAATGACGTCGGCTGGCACACGTACGCCCCGGACGGCTACGTGATCCCCGCGGAGGACTACGCGGCAGGTTACGACCGCCTGCTCGCGCCCCTCGCCGAGGCCGGCGCCGACCTGATCCTCATCGAGCCGTTCCTCCTTCCGATTCGCGGCCGTGTCGAGGTCGGCGACGCGCACCTCGGCGTAGAGGACCGGAAGAAGTGGCGCGCCGACCTGGACCCGAAGATCCAGGTCGTGCGCGAGCTCGCCCTCAAGTACGGCGCGCACCTGCTCGCCGCCGACGGCATGTTCGCCGAGCTCGCCGCGACGACCGGACCGGAGTACTGGGCTGCGGACGGCGTGCACCCGACGCCGGCCGGCCACGCCGCACTCGCGGCAGCCTGGTTGCGCCTGGTCGCGTGACCATGCCTCGCGATCCCAGGCGCCGGCCGCTCGACCGCGGCCGGCGCCTGGGGGCGCTCGCCGGCGATGACCCCCGAGCAGATCCGGCACGCCCGCGACCTGCTCACCCGGCCGGAGAACACTGGCAGAGCAGGACCCTGCTCCCAGGGCGAATTCCTCCCTCCGCCGGAAGATCCGCCGGATTTCGCGGGCGAGAGTAGAGACATGATCTTCACCACTCTCACAGGCGTGGTCGCGAGTCTCGCCCTGTCCGCGACGCTCCTGCCCGCCGCCGCGCCCGCCCAGAGCCGATCTTCGCCGGAAAGCGTTCAGACCCGATCCTTACTGGAGGAACCGCATGAGTGCGCCCAGGCCGTGGCCCGGTGCGACGGCACGCTGGCGGTGCCACTGGACTGGGACGACCCCTCCTCCGAGCGCATCGAGGTCGCCTTCGCCTGGATCCCGGCCGCCGAACACGCGACCGGCACGATCCTCGCCAACCCCGGCGGCCCCCTGCCCGCCCTGCCCGACCTGCCGCACCTCCAGCAGGTGCTCGGCCCCGTGCTCGACCACCAGAACCTCCTCGTCGTCGATCCGCGCGGGCTGGGCAAGTCCTCCCCGCTGCTCTGCCCGGGTCTGAAGCTCACCGAGCCGGACACGATCGCGGCCTGCTCAGCTCGTCTCGGTTCGCGCACCCGCTTCTTCACGGCCGACCAGGCGGTGCACGACATGGAGGCGGTACGCCGGGCTCTCGGCGCGGGCCCGGTCACCTTCTACGGCAACTCGTACGGCACCGCCTACGCCCAGGCGTACGCCGCCCGCCACCCGGACGGTCTGGCCGCGGCGTTCCTGGACAGCACAATGGTCACCTCGACGGACGGGTACGCACTGTGGCCGATGCGGTTCCGCCCCGACCTGCTCGACCTCGTCTGCGACCGGTCCCGGGCCTGCCGCGCGCTGCCGGGTGACGCGCGCCGCACCTACGCGCGGCTGGTGGCTCATCTGCGCGAGCGTCCCGACCCCGAGGTGCCCCTCGTCGCGCTCTGGAGCGTGGCGAGGGTGAACGAGCCGGTGTTCGGCCGGGAGGTGAACGCCGCCGCCACCTCGTACCTCGCCGGTGATCCCGAGCCGCTGCGGCGGCTGGCCCGCGTGCTGGCCGGCGCTCCCAGCCAGCCGATCGAGGGCGCGGAGTGGGCCGGGTACCTGGCCTACCGGTGCGGCGACGGCAGCTTCTCCTTCGACCGGGACGCGGACCCTGCCGAACGGCTGGACCAGCTCGAGCGGTACTACCTGCGCGAGCGGCCGCTGGCGCCGTACACGCCTGCCGACCTGGGGCTGGACGTGCGCACGAGCGTGGAATTCTGCGTGAACTGGCCGACACCGCGGCACAGTCCAGTGCTGTCACCAGGCGCGGACCTGCCCGACGTGCCGGTCATGGTGGTCGGCGGCGACTTCGACACGCACACACCCGCGGAAGTGAGCGCTGCGATGCGGGTCTTCCCCGATGCGACGTTCGTGCGGGTCCCCTTCGGCACGCACAGCCTCGCCTGGGGAGTCGGCGAGGCCGGCGAATGCGTGCGCGCCGCGTTGCGGTCGTTCGTGACCGCTCATCGGGTGCCCCAGGCGCGGTGCACCGCGGAGAACTATCGCGCGCTCGGGGCGTTCCCCCGGTCGCTGGACGAGGTCGCGCCGGTGCCCGCCGCAGGGCTGGACGCAGGGCGGCGGCGGGTGCTCGCGGCCGCCTTCGCCACCGCCGCCGACGCGGTCGCCCGCCGCAACCCCTACAGCCTCTTCCACGGCCGGTTGACGGACCAGCCGGGTTTGCGGGGCGGTCGCGTCGCCTTCGGGGACGGGTCCGTCACGCTGGACGAGGCCGCCTTCGTGCCCGGGGTGGCGGTGAGCGGGCAGATCGCGCTCACGCCGGAGGGCAGAGCCACGGCCTCGCTCAGCGTCCTGGCACCCGGTTCCCCGGACGGGCGGGCGTACCGGGTGGAGCTGGCATGGGAGGCGTTCACCGCGCACGAGCGGCCCGTGCTGTCCGGCACTTTCGACGGCACGCCGTTCAAGACCCGCGAATTGCACTGAGCCGCCCTCAATTGGCAATGGGCGAAAATCCAAACGCGGGCTGATGTGACGTTCGACGAGTGGATCGTCAGGTACGCCGCGACCGGCCGCGGGACACAGCGGTGAACGCCTCCGCGAGCCTCGGCGGCCAGGTGTCCGCCGATCTACAACATCGCCTTCTGGGGTTGCGTGGGCACCACGATGACAGTGGTGCTACCGGTGGCCAGGGCCGCCTTGAACTCCCGCTCCAGGTCCTGGGTGGTCTCGACGTTGACCGCGCGGCCTCCGAAGCCATGGGCTACGGAGGCGATGTCCAGCCCTGGCAGGTCGAGACCCGGAACGCCGGGAGCCTCCTCCAGCACCGCGATCAGCTGTTTGCGCGGATGGTCTGGTTGATCCAGTCGGTGTAGGCGGTCACGTTGGTGTACAGGCCGGGGCCTTCGGCGCAGGAGGGGCTCGGGGCGCCGGGGCCGGAGGTGACGCCGATGAGCTCCCAGCGACCGCCCCGGCCGCGCTGGATCTGCGGGCCGCCGGAGTCGCCGTTGCAGGCCATGGCCTTGTGCTTACGGCTGACGGTGCACAGGCGGGTGCCGGAGGCGTAGCCGGGCCCGCATGCGGAGATCGCGCCGCGACGGGTCTCCAACTGGCGCAGGTTCTCGGCCATCTTCCACTCGTTCGGGTTCTTGCTGAACTTGGTGATGCCGAAGCCGATGATGCGGGTGGGGGTGCCGGGCTTGCCGGCCTGCTGGGCGATCGGGACGGGCTTGACGGAGACGGGCTTGTCCAGGCGGATCAGCGCGAGGTCGACGGTGTTGTACGGCGTCTTGTCCGTGCCCTGGGCGTAGCCGGGGTGGGTGATCGCTTGGGCGATCTTGCGGACGGTGCCGCCGGAGGTGCGCTGGTCGCTGCCGATGCGGACGGTGCCCTTCACGATCGAGCCGATCTCCATGTCGAGGCAGTGCGCGGCGGTGACCACCCACTGGGGGTTGATCAGCGCCGCACCGCAGTTGCCGTCCTCGAGGCCCAGGGCAGGCGCCGTGGTGGGGATGGAGGCCATGAAGCCGTAGGACTCGGTGGGCTTGGTGCCGTTGATGATCGCTCCGGCGCTGCCGGCCGTCGCCGCGAGGCAGGCCGCGCCGGCCAGGGCGACGACGGCGGAACGGTACATGGCGCGGCGGAACGACTTCTTGCCAAACACGAGGGAGGAACCCTTCAGTGGAAGATTGAGACGTTATGAAACTAGATGTCCGCCTTTGCTGGAGGGATCATGCCAGCACGTCGACATGGGGTAGGGATAACCCCACCTGACCAGGGCAGACATCGCGACGTCAGGATGTGCCGAGAGGCGCCGGTGGGAGGTCGTGGAACATCGTGCCGTGACTTTCCAGCATTGCCGGCCGCGGCAGGCCTGCCGTTTGCGACGCTGTCGTACTCTGCGAGACCGGTTTCGGTGGCGGGCCGGCTCGCCACCGGGGTCTCAACGCCACGCGTGGCGGATCCTCAGCCGTCCCATTCCCATGGTCCCGGAGATGCGGATCGTCGGCCCGCCGGGGTGGGGGCGCCGCCGGGGCTTGTAGCGCGTGTCCTTCCATCCGGTGCGCAGATGCTCGATGTCGACGATGGCGTCGCGAGGCACCGTGATGCTGGCCCTGCCGGTGCCGAGTTGCACCTCGATGTCGATGACCGGGTGCTCGATGACCGCCCGGGACAGGTCCAGGTGCACCCGTCCGAGCGCGGATTCGATCTTGAGGATCCGTGGTACCCGCCATGCACCGCGCCGCCGGATTCGTCCGCCGGCGGCGGCGATCGTGGACGTGGTGCCCGCGTTCTCGACCGGAAGGGAGGCCAGAGCCCGCACGAGGTCGCTGTGCGACTTGGCGGTGAGCGCCTGGTGGAGGCGTTGGTCCATCGCCTCGTGTGAGATGCGCCCTTCGGCGTATGCCTCCTGCAGGCGCGTCACGGCCGTGTCGCGGTCGTGTTCGCTGACCAGTGGCGGCGGGTTTTCAGGCCCGCCGGCCTGGGCGTTCACCGTCCCCTGCGCATGTAGGCGCGGATCGACAGCGGGACGAACACGACCAGCAGTGCGGCCGACCAGAGCACGACGGTGGCGACCGGGTGCGCGAGCGGCCAGGCCACGTCTCCGGACGGGGCGCCCGGGTTGCCGAACAGCTCCCGTGAGGCGGCGGTGAGCGCGCTCACCGGGTTCCAGTCGGCCAGGAAGCGCAGCCAGCCCGGCATGCCGTCGGTAGGGACGAACGCGTTCGACAGCATCGTGAACGGCAGGCCCAGTGGCACCATCGCGTCGGCGACCTGGTCGTTCTTCACCGCCAGGCCCACATAGACGCCCACCCAGCTCAGCGCGTACCGCAGCACGATCATCAGCAGGAACGCCTGGGCCGTGGGGATCAGGCCGCGGTGCGGCTGCCAGCCCACCAGCAGGCCCGCGCCCACCATGATGGCCAGCATCAGCAAGCCGGTCAGCAGGTCGGCGCCGGTCTGCCCGAACGGCACCGCCAAGCGCGCCATCGGCATGGAGCGGAACCGGTCCATCACACCGCGGGAGGCGTCGGTGGCCATCCGCGTCATGACCCCCAACCACGCGGAGAAGGTCACCATCGCGAACAGGCCTGGCATGAGGTACTCGCGGTAGTCGCCGCCGTCCGGCACCTGGATCGCGCTGCCGAAGACGTACCCGAACAGCACCACCATGACGGCCGGGAAGACCAGCGCGGCGACGATCTGCCCAGGTTCTTGCCGCAGCCGTCCCAACTCGCGGCCGACCAGGGTCAGCCCGTCGGTGAGCGTCCAGCCCAGGCGACGCAGTGGTGAGGTGAGGTCGTTCATCGGACGGGCTCCTTGCGGTCGGTGAGGCGCAGGAACACCTCGTCGAGGGTGGGGCGGCGCAGCCGCACGTCGGCGGCGGCGACTCCTGCGTGGTCAAGCTCGCGCACGATGTCGGCGAGCCGGAGGCCGCCGACGGGCAGGACGACGCTGAGCCCGTCGGCGCCCGTCGGCGTGGGATCGGTGCCGGCGAGGGTGTTCAGGACGGTCATCGCCGCAGGCAGTTCGGCGGGGTCTTCGAGGGTGACGTCGAGGCGGTCCCCGATCGTGGCCTTCAGCTCGTCGGGCGTGCCGGTGGCGATCACCTGCCCGTGGTCGATGACGGCGATGTCGTCGGCCAGGTGGTCGGCCTCGTCCAGGTACTGCGTGGTGAGCAGCACCGTGGTGCCATCGGCCACCAGCTCGCGGACGCTGTCCCAGATTTCGCTGCGGCTGCGTGGGTCCAGGCCGGTGGTCGGCTCGTCCAGGAAGAGCACCTGGGGGCGCAGGATGAGGCTGGCGATCAGGTCGAGTCGGCGGCGCATGCCGCCGGAGTAGCCGAGAACCGGGCGGTCGGCTGCGTCCATCAGGCCGAAGCGCTCCAGCAGTTCGTCGGCCCGCCGGTGCGCCTGGCGGCGGGGTAGGTGGTAGAGGCGCCCGAACATGCGCAGGTTGCCACGGCCGGTGAGTTTCTCGTCCACGGCGGCGTACTGGCCCGCGAGCCCGATCTGCTCGCGCACTTTGCCGGCCTCGCGGACGACGTCGTATCCGGCGATGCGGGCGTGCCCGGCATCGGGATCGGACAGGGTCGCCAGGATGCGCACCGCGGTCGTCTTCCCTGCGCCGTTCGGACCGAGCACGCCGCAGACCGTTCCTCTCGGGACGCTCAGGTCCAGGCCCCGTAGCGCATGGGTGCCGCCGAAGGACTTGTGCAGCCCCTCGGCGGCCACGATCGGATCAGGCATGATCCCTCCACTGGGTACGTTGTACGCGGTCATGGCGGCCAGGCTAAGCCACCGAGTACTATGTACGCAACTAGGGGGGTGGGAGCCGGTGACCGACGCCGAGTACGTGAACATCTGGATGCGACCCGAGCGCCCCGCCCGCGGGCCGAAGCCGGTCTACAGCCGCGCGCAGATCACCGAGGCGGCGATCCGGATCGCCGACGCCGAAGGGCTGGAGGCCGCCACCATGCGGCGGATCGCCGCCGAGATCGGCGCCGGCGCGATGTCCCTCTACCGGTACGTCCCGAGCCGCGACAACCTGGTCGAGCTCATGGCCGACCGGTTGACGGGCGAGATCGACGTCACGGGCATGCCCTCGGGCGACTGGCGCGCCGACCTGACCCGCTACGCCGACGGGCTGCGGGCCATGTGGCTGAGGCACCCGTGGATCGCCACCGTGCAGCGGTCACTGCCCAGCCTCGGCCCCAACCAGCTGCTCTTGATCGAACGGCTGATGGGAGTGCTCGACGCCTTCGTCTCCATCGACGAGAACCTCGGCCTCATGGCCGTGCTGAACGGCTACATCGAGGGCACCGTCCGCGAGGAGATCAGCTCGGCCAAGGAATTCCGTCGCAGCGGGCTCAGCGAGTCGGAGTGGATGGCGCGGAGCTACCCGTACGTCGACCGGCTGGTGAAGAGCGGGGAGTACCCGATCTTCACCAAGATCGTGATGGAGGCGCGCCAGCCGCACCTGAGCCGCGACGACCAGTTCAGGTACGGGCTCCAGCGCGTCCTCGACTGCATCGCCGCGGCCCTCCCGTCAACGGCCGAGCCTGCGGCAGAGGTCATCTTGCGCGACCGCCCCCAGGAAGCGCAGCCCGACCGGCCCAACGCCTCTTGTGACGAAACCCACGTCACGGCGGCCGACCGTGACGAAAGTCTGGACGATCTCACACGGGCCCCCGGCTGCACTGTGTGCGGCAAGGCCATCCCCGAAACCGCCACCGGACGGCCCCGCCAATACTGCTCACGGGCATGCCGACAAAGCGCCTACCGCACTCGAAGAAAGGGTTGATCTCCCAGGCCAGGCTGTGCCTGGCGGAGGGCTGCGTGATGGCAGACGTCCCGCCTGCTCGCCGACGAGAGTCCGTTCCTCGGCGTCACGGACCCGCCTCGTCGCGGGACGAGCCTCCACTCTCTCTCCTGCCGACACGGGAAGGCCTCCCGCCGGCATGGCGGGAGGCCCAGCGTGGATTGATCACACATGGATCACGTGGCCTCGTCGAGGCCACCCCGCAACCGGGACTTCTCGGTCGGATGTTCGTCATGCCCGTATACAGCGGGCATGACGACGAACGAGAAACCCGTGCTTGTTGTGCGGTTGAGGGGGAGCTCGCACTTGATCCGGCGCTCGACCTCGGCCCTGCTGATCCCGAGCCCCTGCGCGATCAGCAGCTCCGGGCGGACGGGCACGGGATCGAGGAAACTGACGTCTACCCGGTACGGCCAAGCCGCCTCGACGGCCGATGACTCCAGCTGCCACGCGCCACGCCACTCGAGGGTGAACCGGTTGCGCCGTGCGACCGCGGGGTCCAGGAGCGCGTGAGCGACGAGCGTCTGATCGTTGTTCTCGAAGGCGCAGAGCCTGGCCGGATCCAGCGATCGGACCGGCACCCGCTCATGGACTGTGATCTTCGAGGTCCGATCACAGCGGACACAACGGACGAGCAGCCACACATCAAGCAGCTTGCCGTTGGCGTTGATCCGGAACCTGCCCTCGCCGACGGTGGCCGCCTTCGCCTGGCAGTCCAGGCAACGCATGGCGAGCAGCGGCAGCCGAGTCCTGCGCACGGTCCAGGGCAGCACGAAATGATCTCTATGGGATTGTGAAGACATGATCTCTCTAAGACCTGACACAAAACGCTGAGCAGCCAGGGCGACTCAGTGATTCGGAGCAGCCCGGCGAGACCGACCACGAGGTCGGTGAGCAAGCGCAGAAGAAGATGTCAGGCAGCGAGAGCAGGCGGCGTCACGCGACAGTCCCCACGACGAATCCGATAGTGCTGCCGCACATTATTGGTTCATCAGCCGGCGCCACAAGCGAATTTGTCTCCTGCCGATCAGCGGCGACAGGGATGGCCGCGCGACGGCGCCGGCCGGGGCGGTGTCGGCGGAGCGGGCGGCGGCCACCGACCGGATGCCGGCACCGGTGCCGTAGGCGTAGATGACCAGGCGCATCCGCTCCAGCACGTCCCGCGGGTCCAGGTCGATGCGGACGCCGACAGGGCTGAGCGCGTTCAGGCACCGGCAGGACAGCCTTGCCCGGCCCGTTGACCGGCCCTAACTGATCCGCTGCAGGGCTTTCTCGCGGCGTGCGGCCACGCTGGAACCCGATTCCCTGCGTGGGTTCTCCCAGGTCAGTGAAACTGTCATTGCGGTCTTCCGGACGTGGTTGACGCTGGAGATAGTCGTTCTTTCGCAGCACGTCGCCCGAGGGTCTGCTCACCGCTTCGCCAGTATGTGCATTTGTCCGCAGAACAGCGGAGGGGGACGCCCTACGGTGGCGATGACAGATGGTTGCCCACCAGCGGGGAAACGGGCCGGGCGACGTGTCCCGACGAGAGCAGGCCCGCCGCCCGCGGTCGGAGTGAACCTCGCCGCCTTCGACCTCCCGAGGCCGAGCCCCGCCCCCGACCCGCCGAAGATCGGCACCTCGGCCCGGCTCGCGCTCGAACGCGGCTTCGCCGCCTCCACCGGCAAGAAGGACCTGCGTCCCGCGCATCTGCTGCTCGGCGTCCTGGACACCGAGATCGGCACCGCCGTACCTCGCGCGCTCGCCCTGGCCGGTGTCGAGAGGACGGAGCTGATGGCACGCGCGCGGGAGACGCTCGCCCGCGAGAGCTGGTAACCCCTCACCCGGCCCCGTTCTCACTCATGGCCAGTTGGGGGAGCAGGGACTCCAGCCCCAGCTGGACACAACGGCCCGCAAAGGTGACCGCGTCCGCGGTGAAGCTGGCGATCGAGAACCTGCTGTTCTTGCGCGCCATGGACGCACATCTGCTGGACTCGTCGATGCTGCCGCGTGAGCGGCGCCGGTTCCTGGCCACGGTGGGCTGCCGTTCAACGGTGCAGGCGCTTCAGCGGCGCGGCGAGCGCCGGTTCCCGATCCTGCTGGCGGTGGTCGCCCAGTCGGCGGTGGACCAACTGGACGAGGTCATCGCGCTGTTTGACCAGGCGGTCCTCAAGGTGGGCAACCGCGCAGAGCAGTCACGCGCCCGCGCCGGACTGGATCAGGCGAGCAACCGGTCGACCAACCCGTCGAGGTAGTCAGGGGTGAGCGGGCCCGCGCCGAACAGGACGCGCATGTAGATCGGCGCCAGGAGATGGTCCAGCACCCCCAGCGCGTCGGGCGGGTCCTCGCCGCGGTCGCGGGCGCGGTCGAGCATGGCCTGCAACTGCCTGGCGCGGTCGGCCAGGAACTCGTCGCGCGCCTGAAGACCCTGCTGACCCTCGCCTGACAGCGCGATGCTCAGCCGCACCACCGCCAGGCCGTCGGGTCCGGTGACCTCGCGGGCCACGTTGGCGGCGTAGGTGCGCAGGTCGCCGACCAGGCTCCCGGTGTCAGGCATCGGCGCCTGCGCGTTGAGCCGGGTCAGCAGCACATCGCTGAGCAGGGCTTCGAGGTTGCCCCACCGGCGGTAGAGGCTGGTGTCGGCCACGCCCGCGCGGGCCGCGACCTCGCCGACGGTGAAGTTCCCGTAGCCGCGCTCGCTGACCAGGTCGGTAACGGCCTGGTGCACCGCCGCGCGGACCCGGGCGCTGCGCCCGCCGGGCCGCCTGGCCCGCCCCTGCTCATCCATACCCCCACCTTAACGCAGTCGAGACTTGCGTTAGAGTCTCCCTTAATGCAGTCATTAACTGCTTTTAGGAGGGATTTGCGTGAAAGCGTTGCTCGCTCTGGCCTGCGCAGGTCAGTTCATGGTGCTGCTCGACAACACGATCGTCGGCGCCGCCCTGCCCGACATGCAGCAGCGACTCCACACCGGGCTGACCGGCCTGCAGTGGATCGTCGACGCCTACGTGCTGCTGGTGGCCATGCTGCTGCTGTCGGGCGGCGTCTTCGCCGACCGGTTCGGCCGCAGGCGGGTGTTCCTGGCCGGGGTGGTGGTGTTCACGGCCGCGTCGGTGGTGTGCTCGCTCGCGCCCTCGATCGGCTGGCTGATCGCCGGGCGGGTGCTGCAGGGCGTCGGGGCCGCGGCGCTGAGCCCCGCCTCGCTAGCGCTGCTCGCCGCCGCGTATCCCGCCCCGAGGGAGCGCGTCAGAGCGATCGGGTTGTGGGCCGGGTTCAGCGGCATCGGCCTGGCCGCCGGACCGCTGGCGGGCGGGATCCTGGTGGAGGCCTTCGGCTGGCCCGCCATCTTCCTGGTCAACGTGCCCATCGGGGCGGTCCTGCTGCTGGCCGGGCTGCGCGTGCTGGGGGAGTCCCGCAACCCGAGCGCGCCGCCGATCGACGTCCCCGGCACAGTCCTGTCCGTCGCGGGCGTGGGCGCTGTGACCTACGGCCTGATCGAGGGCGGTTCCCGAGGCTGGACCTCGCCGGTGATCCTGGGCAGCTTCGCCGCCGGGCTGGTGCTCCTGGCCGCGTTCGTCGTGGTCGAGGGTCGTGTGTCGACGCCGATGCTGCCGCTCCGGCTGTTCCGTCAGCGGCTGTTCACGGTGTCCAACACGGCGATGGTCGTGGTCGGGTTCGCGCTGATGGGGTCGTCGTTCTTCTTCTCCCAGTTCTTCGTCTACGTCCAGGGCACTTCGATCCTGGTCGCCGGGCTGCGGACCCTGCCCGTCTCGCTGGCCATGGTGATCGTCAGCCCGTACGCGGGCCGGTTCGCGGCCAGGTACGGCTTCCGCGTCGTCGTCAGCATCGGCCTGGCGCTGGCCGGGCTGGGGCTGCTGGCGCTGGGCTTCGTCCACGCCGATACCGGCTACGGCAACGTGTGGTGGCGGCTGACGGTCGTCGGCATCGGGTTCGCCCTCACCATGTCGCCGCTGACCGGGGCCGCCATCCAGGCGGTCAGCCCGCAGGAGGGCGGCCTCGCCTCGGGCGTCAGCAGCACCACCCGGCAGATCGGCGCGGTGCTCGGCGTGGCGGTGCTCGGGGCGATCGTCCACACGCGGGAGTCCGGCGGCGCCTCCTTCGAGTCCGGCCTCAACAGCGCCTTCCTCGCGGCGGGTGCCGTGACGATGGCCTGCGCCGTATTCACCGGCCTGTGGCTGACCGCGGCCCGGACGCCGAGGGACGTCCGGGCCGAACAGTCAGCAGGCCAAGCAGTCAGTGAGCCGCCGCTGACAGCTCCTCCCAGTCGGCCCAGGTCCTGAGCCGCTCGGCGTAGGTCTGCTGGGTCATCCGCAGCCCTTCGGTGCCGAAGAACACCCGCAGCGACGGGTCGTCGGAGTCTGCCACCTCGAGCAGCGCCCCGGCCCGCCGCGGCCCCGGACGCCGAGGCCTTCCGTGCCCGCTACCCGCTATCGCCGTACCGCGTATCTTCGGGTCGCTCAGGTCGAGGTCGTGGCCCTTGAGACGGCCGTTCAACCCCTCTGTCATGGCACGAGCAGCTTTGAGCACCCCCGCCCAGGCGGGGCTGAGATAGGTCACGTCCTGGCGGAACTTGTCGAGGTGCCCGAGGTCGGCGGGGTGCAGGGTGATGGTGTGCGGGCGACAGATCTTCGGCAGTACGCCGGTCTTGTGATCGGGTGTCGGGGTCAGGGTTGAGGCGTCAACGACGCGCAGTGCCTCAGGGACCAATCGGGGTGATGCCTGATGGGCGATGACGGACCTCTTCCGGCACGCTGCTGATCATGAGTGATCATGCGGTCGTCCTTGAGGGAGTGACCAGGACATATGGGAAAGGTGCTACCGAGGTGGCGGCG
The DNA here is from genome assembly GCF_042681425.1 of Nonomuraea mangrovi. Lineage (NCBI taxonomy): Bacteria > Bacillati > Actinomycetota > Actinomycetes > Streptosporangiales > Streptosporangiaceae > Nonomuraea > Nonomuraea mangrovi. Next base: position 39,741 of record NZ_JBHUFV010000013.1, read on the forward strand.
CTCGGCCAGGTCAGTGTCGGGTTCCCGCGCGGCAGCTTCACGGCCGTGATGGGCCCGTCGGGATCGGGGAAGAGCACACTGCTGCAGTGCGCGTCGGGGCTGGACAGGCCGGATTCGGGCGCGGTTCGCATCGCCGGGCAGGACATCACCCGCCTGGGGGAGAAGGAACTGGCGGTGCTGCGCCGCGACCGGATCGGCGTCATCTTCCAGGCCTTCAACCTGGTGCCGTCGCTGACCGCCTGGCAGAACGTGATCCTTCCCAGCAGGCTGGCCAGACGGCGGCCCGACCCGTCACGCGTGCGGGAGTTGCTGCACCGGGTCGGGCTGGCCGGGCGGGACGGGCATCGCCCTGCGCAGCTGTCCGGTGGCCAGCAGCAGCGGGTGGCGATCGCCCGCGCCCTGCTGGGCAGGCCGGAGGTGCTGTTCGCCGACGAGCCGACGGGGGCGCTGGACCGCCGCACCGGGCAGGAGGTGCTGGCATTGCTGCGGGAGGCGGTCGATGAATTCGGCCAGACGGTGGTGATGGTCACGCACGATCCGGAGGCGGCGGCGCGGGCCGACAGCGTGCTGTTCCTGACCGACGGGCGGATCATCGACGTCCTGGACAAGCCCTCGGCCGACCAGATCGGTACGCGGCTGGGCGGCCGCCGGTGACAGTCGTACTCGCCTGGAACAACGTCCGGACCAATCGGATGGGCTTTGCCGCCTCGTTCGCGGCGGTGCTCCTGGCTGTGATGCTGGTGGGCGGCAGCGGCATGGTGGTCGCCGGCGCCGGAGCGCGCGACGAGCTGAACGGCGTCATGGGGTTGCTGGTGCTGTCGGCCGCGGTGTCGGGGTTCGTGTCGGTCTTCGTGGTCGCGGGCATGCTGAGCCTGCACGTGCTGCGCCAGCGCAGGACCTGGGCGCTGCTGCGGTCGATCGGCATGACGCCGCGGCAGGTGAGCCGGCTCATCACGGCGGAGGCGCTGGTGGTGGCCGTGCTGGCGAGCGCGGCGGGCTGCGTGCTGGCCGTCCCGTACGCCACGGCGATGGCGGCGTTCATGCGGATGACCGGGTTGGCGCCGACGGGCGTCCCGGTGAAGGTCACGATGGGGCCGTTCATCCTGGCGCTGGTGGTCGGGTTGGCGGTGACGCTGCTGGCGGCCCGGGCCGCGGCACGCAAGGCGGTAGGCGTCGGGCCACTGGAGGTGCTGCGGGAGAGCGCGGCGCAGCGGCGGCTGCTGCCCTGGCCCAGGGCAGTCTCCGGAGGGGTGGCGCTGGCCGGGGGGTTCGTGCTGTTGTTCCTGGTGCCGCAGGTGAACGCGACGGCCGCGGTGCCGACCGGGCTGGGGGCGACGATGGCGCTCTGCGTGGGCGCATCCGCGCTGGGCCCCGTCGCGCTGCGAGGGATGGGCTGGCTGCTCGGAGCCGCAGTGGCCCGGCTCGACCCAGGCGCCGGGATGCTGGCCAGGTCCTCGCTGGTCACCCAGCCGCGCCGGGCGATGGCGGCCGCGTCCCCGGTGATGCTGACCGTCGCGCTCGCCTGCACCTTCTTGTTCGCCGTGGCGACTACCGACGCGGCGACGGGCGTCACCCGCACAGGGCCGTCGGCGTGGGCGGCCCCGATGCTGGTGGGATCGGCGGTGGCCTACACCGTGATCTCGGTGCTCAACGCGACGGCCATGACGATGGCCGAGCGGACCGAGGAGATCCGGCTGCTGCGCACCTTGGGGACCAAGCCGCAGCAGCTCACCAGGATGGTGTGCTGGGAGACGTTGACCGTGACGTGCGCCGGGACGCTGCTCGGAACAGGCATAGCCGCCGCGTCGCTCACCGCGCTCGGCAAGGCCGCAACCGGCCAGCCGTGGTTCGCCTACTCCGTGCCACAGTACGCAGGGCTGGTGCTGGTCTGTGCCATGAGCGGCCTGGCCGGAGCACTGGCCTCCACGCGGAAGGCACGGCACGGGTCGCTTCGGCCCGATGACTGACCTTGAAGGCGTGATGCCGTCATGGTGGGGCGCGGATGAGTCCGGTTCCGGCTAGGCAGCCGTGTCTGCCGACATGAAATCCCCAATCCTGCAACCGATGGTTGCACGTCAGGGGCGCCGAGCCTAAAGTGCAACTAATGGTTGCTGATCGGAGGAGGGGCTCATGGAGTACGGCACCATCGCGCGTGAGATCCACATCGACGCCGCCCCCGAGGTGGTCTACGAGGTCATCACGAAGCCTGAGCACATCGCGCAATGGTGGGGCTTTGACGCGTCGTTCCCGGCAGTGTCGGGCGGTGCCGGGCGGATGACCAAGCAGCGGCGGGACGGGATCGGCACGCTCGTCGTGCCGATCCACGTCGTCGAGGCGGACGCGCCGCGACGGTTCGTCTTCCGCTGGGTTCATCCACAGGACCGGCCGGCGACCTCGCAGAACTCGTTGCTCGTGACGTTCGAGCTGGCGCCTGCCGACCGTGGGACGCTGTTGCGCTTGACCGAGGCCGGCTTCCGGGAGATCGGCTGGGAGGCCGCACAACTCGAGGCGCATTACCGCAGCCACTGTGCCGGCTGGGACCAGCACCTGCCGAACCTGGCGGCGTACGCGGCGGGCTTGGTGCGGGCGTGACCCCGACGATCGACGACGGGCTGTGGGCGGCCATCGGCGACCCGACCCGGCGTCGCCTGCTGGACCTGCTGCTCGTCGACGGCTCCGGCACGGCGACGAGTCTTAGTGGCCTCCTGCCGGTGACGCGCCAAGCGGTCGCAAAGCACCTTGGTGTCCTGGAGCGCGTCGAGCTGGTCGTGCCCCGCAAGGACGGCCGCGAGGTGCATTACGTCGTCAACGAAGCGCAGTTCGCCCGCGCCGTCGAGCAACTGGCCTCGGTCGGCGCGGCATGGGACGCACGCCTGCGTCGCATCAAGACGATCGCCGAGTCGATCCAGGCACTGCGACCGAAAACCGAGTAGCCCGATCACCACGAGTGAAACGGGGCGGAATGAAAGGAGCCGATCCAATGACGAACACCGAACCATCCCCCGGAACGCACGCCAAGGCCAACGGGGACTATCAGAAGACGATCCATGTGCGGGCACACCCTGACAAGCTGTTCGACGCCCTCACGACCCCCTCCGGCCTGGCCGCCTGGTGGACAGACGTCATGGGATCTGGCGACACTGGCGGCGAACTCCGGTTCTCCTTCGATCCTCCCGAACCGTGCGTGATGCATGTCGATCAGGTGACGCGGCCGTTTTCGGTGCAATGGACCGTCACCTCCTGCGACTTTCTCCCCGACTGGGTTGGCACGCGTCCGACCTTCACCATCACCCCGGTCGGCGGCGGCGCGTCCGAACTCCGGTTCCGCCACCAGGGCCTGACCCAGGAGCTGGAGTGCATCGAGCTGTGCACGCGCGGCTGGGATCACTTCCTCGAGAGCTTGCGTCAGTACGTCGAGGCCGGCCGCGGGATGCCGTTCGGCGGCAGCGCGGACAACGCCCGCCGCCTGCAGGAGCGTGCATGATGGTGCCAAAGGTCATCTTTGGGAACCATTCGGCGCTTCGAGTGTGCCGGACAGAACGGGACAGAATCCGGCAGTTTTACCGCGACGTCCTGGGCTGCGAACTCGCCAGGGAGTTGGACGACAAGGACGACTTTCGAATGGGAGGCGGCTTCCATATTTCGTTTCTCTACGGAAGCGGTGACGGGCAGGAGGCGGACAAAGGTGTGACCTACGCTGCGGAGCACGCCCTGAGCGATGACGACTTCTTGAAGGCGATCTTCCTGGAGTTGAAGGCGGAAGACGTCGAGGAGATGCGGCAGGAAATCGTCGACTTCGGCGTCAAGGTACTCGAGGTGCCTGATCCGCACCTGTACTTTCAAGCTCCAGGAGGACAAGTGTTCCGGCTGGTTGGCACCACCGAGGACCTCTCCATGTATGAGGGTCACCGGTAGGAGTCTTCCCGCCGGTGCCCTCGCACCCACCTGCGTCAGAGAGGGTGCCAGGGACGCGTCGAGGTGGAAACGCCGCTCCAGCCGAACGTGACCCGGGTGGGCTCGCCGCGAGCCTTCTGCGCAGGTCGGGGTCGGTGGCCGGCGGCGCCGGGGTCACGCGGTCCGCCCAGCGGCAAGGTAGCGGTGCAGCGAGGTCTTGGGGATGCCGGTCTTGGCGGCGATCTGGCCGAGGGAGTCCCCTTGGGCCTTCAGCAACCGCGCGTACTCGATCTTGTCTTCGGGGTGGCCGATCGGGCGGCCGATCTGTCGTCCGGCGGCTTCGGCGACGGTGCGGGCGTGGGCGGCGCGTTCGGCGGTGAAGGTGCTTTCCATCTCGGCGAACAGGGCCAGGAGGAGGAAGGCGATGCGGCCCATACCCTCGTCGGCGGTGTTGATGGGCAGCGGGTCGGCCAGCGACCGGACGCCGACGCCCCGCTCGGACAACTCGTGCACGAGGTTGAGGACCTCGCGCAGGTTGCGGCCGATCCGGTCGAGGGCCGAGATCAGGCGCTGAAGAGACGAGTCTGAAAAGACTCCTCGCTCAGTGTGGTGCGAAGCGTTCGCAGGCCTGTTCCAGCCATTCCATCCGGCGGTGGCCACGGCGCGGGCGGCCGGCTCCGGAGTGTCGCCGACCGGCGGACCGACGGTCAGACGGATCAGTCGGCGACCCGGGGGAAGCGATTGCGGTGAGCATGCCAGCAGGGTCTGGATGAGGGCGGGCGCTCAGTCGGACCGCGGCGTCGACGATCGCTTTTCGGGTGCGGCGGCGCTGCGCTTCGCGTCCGCCGCGACGGACTGGATCGTCACTGGTCATCGCGCCCTTGCGCTGGTCGGTCGGGTTGGCCGGCGAGCGTCTTGACGGCCGCTCGCGGCATGAGTATACCTTGGTGCAGTAATTGCACGCCAGTGCAGTAAATGCACGTTTGTGCGCTACGCTGCGAGGGCTGCACTGGAAACCCGCCGCGAAGGAGAACCCCATGAAGAACTCGGAACAGACCTCGGTGTTGATCACCGGAGGCAACAAAGGACTCGGCCTTGAGGCGGCCCGGCGGCTCGGCGAAGAGGGTTGGACGATCTTCCTCGGCTCGCGTGACGAAGGTCGAGGACGGGCGGCTGCCGACAAGCTGGCCGACGGTGGCGCGAACGTGGTCATGGTCCCGCTGGACGTGACCTCGGACGAGTCGGTGACCGAGGCCGTACGGCTCGTCCGGGAACACACCGACCGGCTGGACGTGCTGATCAACAACGCCGGCGCGCCGGGAAGGGGTGTTGCGCCCGCAGACGCGACGGTCGACGAGATCCATTCCGTCTACGACACCAACGTGTACGGACCGATCAGGGTCACGCACGCGTTCCTTCCCTTGCTGCAGGCGGCAGACCATCCGCGGGTCGTGATGGTGTCCAGCGCGGTCGGTTCCTTCACGGTCGTGACCGATCCAGAGCAGCCCTCCTCGAAATTCCACGAGCTCGCCTACAGCTCGTCGAAAGCGGCGCTGAACATGATCACCGTCCGGTACGCCCAGGCGCTCCCGGAGATCAAGTTCAACATCGCCACTCCCGGGGAAGTCGCCAACCGCAAGTTCGCCGCCACTGACATGAACCATCACACCGGCGAGCTGACGGTCACCGAGGGCACCGACTCGATCCTCAGGCTCGCGATGATCGACGCCGACGGGCCGACCGGGATCTTCGTCGATCGCCTTGGCCCTGTTGCCTGGTGACCGCCCCGCCGTCAACCCGCCGTCGCGGGGCGGGCGGTTCACCGATGAGGGGAAGATCGGCGAAGCCGGCAGCGGTCAGGGCCACTTTGCATGACGCTCTGCCGCATGGCTGGGATTCGGGGCGCCGAAGTACGACACGCGTTCATCCGCGGCCCTTTGAACAACGGCCGTGCGCCGGGCGGTGTCCCGGGTGGGTCAGATCGAACGGCTGCGAACGAAAACGAACCTTGCTGTGGATGCACGCTTGAATGCCTTCGGCAGCCAGGTGCCGGCCACGAAGGAGAAGGGGCGAGATATGAGCGACCATGCCACCGACGAGGCGACCGAGACTTTCCTCGCCCACCGCACCCTGCTGTTCACCGTCGCCTACGAGATGCTCGGCTCGGCGGCCGACGCCGAGGACGTCCTGCAAGAGACCTGGCTGCGCTGGGTCAAGGTCGACGTGGAGCAGGTGCGCGACCAGCGCGCCTACCTGGTCCGGATCACCACTCGGCGCTCGCTCGACCGGCTGCGCACCATGAAACGCCGCAAGGAGGCCTACGTCGGCCCCTGGCTGCCCGAGCCGCTGCTCACCACGCCGGACGTGGCCGAGGACGTCGAACTCGCCGAGAGCGTGTCGATGGCGCTGATGCTCGTGCTGGAGACGCTGTCGCCGACCGAGCGCGCCGTCTTCGTGCTGCGCGAGGTCTTCGACGTCGGCTACGACGAGATCGCGGCCGCCGTCGGCAAGACCCCGGCGACCGTGCGCCAGATCGCCCACCGCGCCCGCCGGCACGTCGAAGCCCGCCGCCCTCGCGAGACGGTCTCCTCCGGCCAGACCCGGGCGGCCCTGGAGTCGTTCCAGCGCGCCCTCGACGCTGGGGACCTGCAGGGCCTGCTCGACGTGCTCGCCCCTGAGATCGTCCTCATCAGCGACGGCGGCGGCGTCAAGCAGGCCGCGCCGCGGCCCATCACCGGCGCCGGCAAGGTGGCCCGCTTCATCCTCGGCGGCATCGTCAAGGCCCAGGTCGCGCTCACCGGCGAGCCCACCGTGGTCAACGGCAACCCGGCACTCCTCCTCCACGTGGACGGCGAGATCGACGGCGTCATGACGATCCGGGTCGAGGACGCCCGCATCACCGGCCTCTACTACGTCCGCAACCCGCAGAAGCTGACCCGCATCGCATCCGAGACCCCGCTCACCCTGCGATGAATACCGGTGGCGGAATCGCCACCGGTATTCACGAACAACGCCGAGGTGGCGCGCGGCGGCGGTAGATCGGCTGGACGCCGGCCATGCTTTGTTCGGCGCGTCGTGGATGGCGGATCTGCCCTCCCTAGGATAGGGATCATGGTCGATATCAGGCGTGCCTCGTCCGGCGACGTGACGGCGATCGCCGCGCTGATGGCCCGGCGCCGCGAACGGTACGAACAGCACCAGCCGGTCTTCTGGCGCCGCGCGGCGGATGCCCGAACCCGCCACGCCACCTTCCTCGCCACGATGGTGGGCGACCCGAAGGTGATCTGCCAGGTGGCCGAACGAGACGACGGCTTCGCCGGATTCGCGATCGGCTCGCTCGTGCCCTCGCCTCCGGTGTACGACCCAGGCGGACCGACGTGCACGCTCGACGACTTCGCGGTCGTCGATGACCAGGATTGGGCCACGATCGGCATCGATCTGCTGCGCGAGGTCGCGGATGAGGCACGCAGACACGGCGCGGCCCAGGTCGTGGTGGTGTGCGGCCACGCCGACAAGGCGAAACGCGAGGCGCTCCGCCTGGCCGGGCTTTCCATCGCGTCGGAATGGTGGACCGCTCCGCTGTGACGGGCCGAGGACGGGCGGTGGCTGGAGCACCCGATCGACGTCTCCATGCTGCGCCGACCGGGTGCAGGAGCACTCGGAACCTGAAGAGGGCTCGGCCTCGGACCTCGGTTTCCGAGGGGCCCGGACTCAGCGGCGCAGGGCGGTCTCCTGCTCCATGCGCGACAGCTTCTCTGGATTGCGTACGGCGTAGAGCCCGGTGATGAGGCCGTCGTCGATGCGCACCGCCATGACGCCGTCGATCTCGCCGTCGAACCGGACGATCAGCGCCGGATGGCCATTGACCTGTGCCGGCTCCAGCGACGCCGTGGCGGCGATCCTGCCCAGTACCTCGACCACCCTGTCGGCCCCCACGACGGGTGCCAGCGCGGCCTGCTTGATTCCGCCACCGTCCCCCAGGAGGACGACGTCGGGCGCGAGCATGTCGAGCAGCCGTTGCAGATCGCCTGTCTCGACCGCCCGTTGGAACGCCTCCAGCGCGCCGCGGGTCTCGGCGGGGGAGACGACCCCGCGCGGTCGGCGCGCGGCGACGTGTGCCCGCGCCCGGTGGGCGATCTGGCGTACCGCGGCCGGGCTCTTGTCGACGGCTTCCGCGATCTCGTCGTAGTCCAGATCGAACACCTCGCGCAGCACGAACACCGCCCGCTCGGTCGGTGTGAGCGTCTCCAGCACCACCAGCATCGCCATCGAGACACTGTCGGCCAGCTCGACGTCCTCGGCCACGTCCGGCGCGGTCAGCAGCGGCTCGGGCAACCAGGGGCCGACGTAGGACTCCTTGCGCCGGCCCAGCGTCCGCAGCCGGCCCAGCGCCTGCCGCGTGGTGATCCGGACCAGGTACGCACGCTGATCCCGCACGCTGTCGAGATCGACGCCCACCCACCGCAACCAGGTCTCCTGCAGGACGTCCTCGGCGTCGGCGGCCGAGCCGAGCAGCTCGTAGGCGACGGTGAACAGCAGGTTGCGGTGGGCGACGAACGTCTCGGTCGCGGAGTCCGCGCGGTCGTCCCTGTTCAGGCCCCCGCCGAGCTCTTCGGGTGGGGTCTGCGACGTGCCGGCCATGGGTGGCTCCTGTTCACTCTCGACTGTGTCACCCATCAGACACCGGGCCCCGCCGTTTTGTGACACCGAGACGGTGGCCGAACCTTGTCGTCCCGTGACGCCGAGGGAGCGTCGTCAGCAGCGGTGCGTCGGATATCACCGGCGGAGCCGACGGTGTGGCACACGTCACACAACCGTGCTGTCACAAGGATCGGGTCGCCGGCATCTTGTGTTCGTTCAGCACACGCAACAACACGAGGGGGATGCATCGTGGAGCCCCGTTTGAACCTCTCGGGCAGCCCGCTCGCAGCCAAGTCCATGAAGTACATCGCCTCGGCGAGCAGGGTGATCATCAAGGAGTCGACGCTGCCGGCCGCGACCCAGGACCTGGTGCTGCTCCGCGCCAGTCAGATCAACGGCTGCGGCTTCTGCACCGACGCCCACAGCAAGGACCTCGCGCACGCCGGGGAGCCCTCCGTGCGCGTCAACCTGGTCGCGGCATGGCGGGAGTCCACCGTGTTCACCGACGCCGAGCGCGCCGCTCTGGAGCTGACGGAGCAGGGCACGCGGATCGCTGATGCGGCCGGTGGCGTCACGGACGAGGCATGGGCGAATGCCGCCAACTACTACGACGAGGAGCAACTGGCCGCGCTGGTGCTGCTCATCGCCCTGATCAACGCCAACAATCGCCTGGGCGTCATCACCCGGCTGCCCGGCGGCGACTACCAGCCCGGCCAGTTCGGATGACGCCAATTCTCCTGTATGGAAGGAACATCATGAGTTCAGCGCTTGAAACCCTTCGCCGTGACTTCGGCGGCGACATCATCGAACCCGGCGGAGCGGAGTACGAATCAGCCAGTCGCTCGCTGTTGGCTTCGGGCAGTCCGGCCTGCGTTCTGCGGCCCATCAGCGTCGGGGACGTGCGAGCGGGTGTCGGATTCGCCGCCGGCGCAGGGCTGGTGCTGTCCGTGCGAGGCGGCGGCCATGGCTTTCCTGGCTTCGGCACCAACGACGACGGCGTCGTGATCGACCTCTGCAAGCTCGCGAACGTGGAGGTCATCGACAAGGAACGTCACCTCGTGCGGATCGGCGGCGGCGCCACCTGGGGTCAGGTCGCGGCCGCCCTGGCCCCGCATGGCCTGGCGATCTCCTCGGGCGACACCAAGAGCGTCGGTGTCGGTGGGCTGACCTTGACCGGTGGCATCGGCTGGAAGGTCAGGAAGTACGGCCTTGCCCTGGACAACGTGGTGGCCGCAGAGGTGGTCACCGCCGACGGAGAGGTCGTGCGGGCGAGCGCGGAGGAGAACCCGGAGCTGTTCTGGGCGATTCGCGGTGGCGGCGGCAATTTCGGGATCGTGACCGCATTCGAGTTCGTGGCACACCCGACGACTGACGTCTTCTACGGCAAGATCGCCTTCCCGGCGTCGGAGGCGGCCACCGTTCTCCAGGGGTGGGCGGACTACCTCCGCGCCGCCCCCGACGAGCTCACATCCATCGCGTCCTTCGCCAATCCGTTCGCCGGCGGGCCCGAAGCGCCGGTCGAGATCTACGTCACCTTTGACGGCGATGACCCGGAGTTCGCGGCCCGGGCAATCGACCCGATCCGCCGGCTCGGCACGGTGATCGACGACGATGTCGCGCTGAAGCCGTATGCGGACACGCTCGTGGATGGCGCGACTCCGCCGCCTGGCATCCAGTTGCTGACCCGAAGCGCGTTCGTCGACAAGGAATCGGTGCCCGAAGTCCTTCGGATCCTGGCTGAGGCCGGGGCGTCGGAGGGGTCGCCGTTCATCGCCGTTCGCAGCGTCGGCGGTGCGGTATCCCTGATCCCCGACGACGCCACCGCCTACGCGCATCGCCAGGCGGAGTTGATGTTCGTGACCACCACCGCGGGTCCGAAGCCGGTCGTCGAGGCCGCCCGTCCTGCTCTGGAAGCACTGTGGGGGAGGCTCGCACCTCACGTCAACGGCGCCTACGCGAACTTCCTCGCTTCTGCCACCGAGGAGGATGTCGCCGCGATCTATCCAACCGAGACGTATGAGCGGCTCGCGGCGGTCAAGCGTCGGTACGACCCCGGCAATCTGTTCGCCCGCAACCACAACGTCCGGCCTCAGTAGGCCTGCGGCACAGGTAAAGCCGTCTGAGGCGCCCCGGCCGTTTCCTGGACGGGGCCGGCCGGCCTGCTCAGTCCTGCGGTTTGCGCCAGGTGATGCTGTAACGGAACAGGAGGTGACGACGGTACTCGGAGCCGGGCAGGATCTCGGCGGCCAACCCCCGCATCTGCGGGTACGTCACTGGCGGCGGCCACACCGTGGGGGACGGATGCTCCCAGTGGCCCTTCACGGCGCGATGGACGGTACCGACGACGACGCCGGCCAGGTCGTGCGGGAGGTCGTTGGGCATCGCGCTACGGGCCAAGCCGACGATGGCCAGGACGCCGCCGGGACGCAGCAGATCACGCATGCGGGCCAAGCCGGCGGCGGCGTCCATGTGGTGCAGGGTGGCCACCGACGCGACGAGGTCGAACGAGGCGGGTTCGAAGGGGTGGGTGAGGAAATCGCCGAGGACGTATTCGACCTCGTCCGGATATTCGCGAGCTTGGTCGATGCTGAGCGCGTCGAGGTCTATGCCGGTGACGTGCGGTACGGCCTGCCGAAGTTCGCGGGTGAGCATGCCCTCGCCACAGCCGACATCGAGGGCATGCCGGGCGCCATCGGGGACCGCGCCCAGGATGCGGGGGTGGTAGTGGATGTTGTGGTTCCACCGCTTGCCGTTCTCCACTGTCATGTGATCATCCTGCAGGACGCAGGAAGCCGCCCAGCGCCGGACCGTGCGTCACAGCCGCGCGGCTCGCCCAGTGCCGCTTCGGGATAACGCTAGGCAGTTGGCAATACGAGCAAGCCCGCCCGGAACCTCCCCCGAACAGCGCGCCGATCTTCAGCCCGGGCGGGTCGTGGGGCCGCTCGGGGTGGGGGCGGGTGGTAGCCCGAGCACGCCTCGCACGGCCCTGTCGGCGAGTTCGACGTCGTAGGGGGCATGGCCTGCGAGATTGCTGACGAGTCCTTCCATGGTGCCGAGGTAGGCGAGTGCCGTCTGGTGGGGTGGGGGGCCGGGCGGGATCGTGCCGTTGTGGCGTCCGGCGGCGATCCGGTCGGCGCAGTCGGTGAGGAGCCGGTCGAAGACGCGGGTGAGCGCGCGGCCGACCGGATGGTCCTGCCCGGTGAATTCGACACGCAGGGTTCGCATGACGCGGGCCACGTCGCGGCGGCAGTAGACGGCGTGGCCGCGGGCCATGGCCAGCAGCGCGACGACGGGGTCGCTTTCGAGGGCCGCGGGCCGGCCGACCTCGGCGTCCCAGGTCTCCTCGACCCATTGGACGACTGCGAGGGCGAGGTCCTCCTTGTTGGCGAACAGGTGGTACAGGGCGCCCCGGGTGTAGCCGGCTTCGGCGGCGACGCGTTCCAGTACCAGGTTGCCGTATCCGTAGGTGGACAGCCCGCGCGCTGCCGCTTCCAGCAGAGCGTTTCTGGTCCTGGCGCGCCGGTCTGCCTGTTTCTGGCGGGTGTTGTGCGGTTTCGCCGTCATCGTCGCCCCACTTTACCTACAGACATGTATGTAGGTTACATTGCTCCACAGCGCCGCAGTTCCGGGGCTTCAACGGAGGGCGCCGTCGCCGGCTGGTACGGCTCAGGCGCCCGCCGGCGATCCGCGATCCAGGCACAGAGAAACGCAAGGAGAGCACCATGAAGGTAGGAATGGTCGCCAGCCACTACCCGCACGCCTCGTACCGCGAGGAGTTCGTCTCGCGCGTCCACCAGGTCGCCGAGGAATTCCGGCGGACACCGGGATGCCTTTCGGCCGAATGCTGGCTGTCCGAAGACGCCGTGATCTCGATTGTGCGGTGGGAGTCCGAGGAGGCGTTCGCCGCGTCGTTGACGGCCGTGCAGGCGGCAGGGCTGGACCTGGCCTACGACGAGCGAGAGTCACGCCCCCGCGAGATCATCCGGCTCGTGGCGGCCTGATCCCGCGCCGCGCACCTTCCGCCCGAACTTGGCGCCTCCGAGTGGGTGTATTGGGACAGCGGCACCGCCCACCTGCTGCCCCGGCTACTGCGGCTACCGGACGGCAGCATGCGCACGCACGGCCCGCTGTTCCTGTCCGAACGCCGCCCGGTCCCCGCCCGCCGACCCGCCGCCAGCGACATCTGCCCACACACCGGCCGCGCCCGCCTCGGCTACGACCGCGCCCGCGTCCTACTGGACAAGTACGCCGGCCTCGACCTGCACCAGCTGCGCCACAGCGCCGCCACCCACCTCGGCGAAGCCGAAGTCCCCCTACAGCTCATCATGGGCAAGACCCGGCACAAGAACCCCCGCACCGCCATGCGCTACGTCAAACCCGGCGCCGAAGCCATCGCCCTCACGTTGATCGTCAGCCTGCTCCACACGGTGCGGACCGGGGTCCGTGACGACGTGGTGACGATGTTCTGCAAGCGGATCGCAACGATCCATAAAAGGGCCGCGACCAGCTGGAGGCGCTGCGGGAGATTCATCGGGCGGAGTCCGAGCGGCTGCTGGGCGTGTTCGGAGACGTCCTGGACGGCGTCCGGGAAGCGATCACACCCGCCGAATCACAGCCCGACGAGGTGGCTGGCGCGGCGAACGACGCCACCCACCCCGGAGGCGATGGCCGAGGAGCATTCTCCAGAGCGCCCGCTCGCGAAGGGGGATGTCGCGGCGTGACAGCAGCCGATGGATCGTCGTCTTGGCCACCGCGCGGGTCTCGTCGGCGTTCTCCTTGCGGCGTTCGGCCTCGGCCGGGACCGACGGGGCGGCCCAGTGCTTCTTGGTCTGGCACCAGGTCAGCCAGGAGGTGACGGCGGCGCGGTTGCGGTTCCAGGTCGCCGGCGCGCTCGCCCCCCACAGCTCGGCAAGCGCATGGCCGACCTCCGCGTCAGTGGCCTCGGCCAGCGGCCGGTCGCGGCCGAGTCGCTCGATGGTGCGGTCGATGGCCGAGGCGTAGGCGCGGTGGGTGTTGGGGTTGGCGGTGCGCGGGGTGGCCAGGAAGGCGTCGGCGGCCGCGACGAGGCTGACGCCGCCACCGCGCAGGGCGGTGATCTTCGGCGCGGCGCTCATGCCGGCCGCCGCGCAACGTCCATCGCGATGTACCGGATAACGTCCCGGAGTCGCGCACCGTCCCGGGGAGGAGTTCTCCTGGTCGTCGTGCCACCATGATCACTCATGTACGCGATAATACGCTGTTATCACGTACATGGGTCAGGACGATCTGGGCCCGATTCGGAGTCGGTGGGTGGCTGTTCGACCGGGAAGAAGATCGGGCTGAGCAGGTGCTGTGTGCGGTCCGGCGTTGGCTGGTTGGTCAACAGGGGCAGGATCACGCGACGGAACTCGCTGATCATTTCTTCCAGCTCGCCGCGGGTGAGCCAGACGGCGTGCTGCCGGTAGCCGATGAGGTCCGCCACCGGGTCGGCATCCTCGCGGTCGAGGTAGGCGTTGAATTCAGCTACCAAGACGGCCATCGCGGTGGCGAACGCGCGCCGGTGGCCGTCGGGCGTCATGGCGGCGAGTGCATCGGCGTCGAGGACGGCTCGGTCGTGGCGTAGCCGGTAGCGGCGCTCCACCGCGCCCCGCACCCGCCTCTCGCCCGCCACTTCCAGGATTCCGCTGGCCGCGAGCAGGTCGACGTGCCGATAGACCATTGCCTTTGATGTGTCGGGGATCCGTGCGCATAGCTGGCCGGTGGTGAGTTCCCGCTCTCCGCGCATCGCATGCACGATCCGCAGCCGCACCGGATGCGCCAGTAGCTCCAGAGTGTCCACGATGCAATATTCTCATGATGTGCTACCGTTCGCAAAATAGTAGAAAGGATGGTGTCGGAATGACTATGGGAACGGATCCGGCGGCGATCGCCGCGGCGGTCGTCGAGATGGCGCGGAGTGGACGCTTTGCGGACATTGAGACATTGTTCGCCCCACCGCTGCGGGCGGTGGTCTCCGCTGAGACGCTGCAGGTCGCCTGGGAGAGTCAGCTTTCCAGGATCGGGGCGATCTCCGCGGTTGGGGCGCCGATCAGCGAGCCGGCCCCCGGGAGCTGGGTGACCGCATCGGGGAAGGCCGAGCTGGTCAAGGTGAGCGTCCCGGTGACGTACGAACATGGCGGGCTGACGGTGGTCATAGTGGTCGACGAGACCGGTCTGCTGCAGGATCTGCGGCTCACGCCTCCGCTCACCGAGCCGTGGACGCCGCCGTCGTACGTCCGCCGCAAACGGTTCCATGAGCATGAGGTCACCGTGGGCTCCGGCGCGCTGGCCGTACCCGGCACGTTGAGCTTGCCGCGCGGGCGCGGACCGTGGCCCGCGGTGGTGCTGCTCAGCGGCGGCGGGCCGTTCGACCGGGACGCCACCAGCGGCCCCAACAAGCCCCTCAAGGATCTGGCCTGGGGGCTGGCCGGCCGCGGCGTGGCAGCGCTGCGCTTTGACAAGGTGACCCACACCCACGCCGCCCAGGTGGCGGCAATCTCGGACTTCACGATGAGCGATGAGTACGTCCCGCACGCCGTCGCGGCCATCCGCCTGCTCCAGCGCCACCCTGCCGTCGACGCCGCGCGGGTGTTTGTCGCAGGCCACAGCATGGGCGGCAAGGTGGCCCCAAGGGTCGCCGCCGCCGAACCGTCTGTGGCCGGGCTGGTGCTCTTGGCCGGTGACACCCAGCCCATGCACCGGGCCGCCGTTCGCGTCGTCCGCCATCTCGCCTCGCTCGATCCCGGTGCGCAGGCCGCGGTCGAGGCGATCACGCGGCAGGCCGCACTCGTCGACAGCCCTCAGCTGTCGGCCGAGACACCCGCCGCGGACCTGCCGTTCGGCTTTCCGGGAGCGTACTGGCTGGACTTGCGCGGCTACGACCCGGTCGCGACCGCGGCTGCGCTGGACAAGCCGATGCTCATCCTCCAGGGCGGCCGCGACTACCAGGTGACCGTCGCCGACGACCTCGCTGGCTGGCAGGCAGGCCTCGCCCACCGTACGGACGTCACCATCCGCGTCTACGACGCCGACGACCACCTGTTCTTCCCCGGCTCAGGCCCGTCCACGCCCGCGGACTACGACAAGCCCCAGCACGTCGACGCGGCCGTGGTCACCGACGTCGCCGACTGGCTGGCACAACGGTGACCGGGCCACAATCGCCAGCCCAGAGGACACGACGGTGCGGATAGCCCAAGCCACTGACTGTCCGAAGTGCATGTGGACAACCGGGCGTTCCTTCTTGCCGATCTCCCGGAGGCCCCGGCACACTCTCCGACACCTTGCGGGCGAACACCCGCATCCGCATCCCGAGAGGGCCTACCTGCGCCGGAACGGCCAGTGGCGAGGACCCGAACCCCGCGGCTCGCTAAAGCCGCTGGCCGTTCGGTTGCTGATCAAGTCCCGCTTCGCCCGGCAGACTGGTCAGTTCCAGGCGGCGATCGGTTCGCAGCTGGATCTCGCCGCACGGGGCCATGTTCGAGAAAGTTCGTGCGGGTCGAGGATCGGCGAAAGATTCGCTGTCAGTCCAGGGAAGACGCTCGTTGACGTGCACTAACGCAATCCCATGTACCAGGTGACAGCAGTCTTACCCAACACCCCGCAACGCGATGCCGTCGACGCCGGGGGTTCGTTCGCCGCCCGGCCGTCTGCGGGAGCGCCGGCCTCGGGTTCTGGCGGAGCAGGCGAGGCCTTCGCCGCCGCGGCGGCCGCTGCCTTCTCCTTGGCCCGCTGCCGCCGCCAACGGGCGGGCGGACCCCGCGCAAGGTGACCTTCAGCTGGGGCCTGGCGGGCCCGCCGACGCCTCTCCTCGGCCGCGCAGCCGCTACGCCAAGCCGTCACACCCGCCAGCCCCTGTGACGTCTCGGGCACGCCTACAAGCGGCTGACCTCGGGCGAGGCGGCATCAAGGCGGCCAGCATCTCCTTGGACCGGGCCGAGATCCTGCCGAAGGAAGATCGCCTACCTCTTCCACCGTTTCATTACTTTAAGTAACGGATATATAGCTCTGGGTAGCAGTGGGGGGATGGTGTTCCACACACACATCCCCCAAATGAGAGGTGGAACAGCGATGACCGAACAGCTGACACAGATTCCCATTCTCGCCACCGGCGCCGAGGAGACCGCCCAGGGCACCTACCGGCTGTACTGGTACGGAAAGAGCTACAAGAAGACGCGCAACGAGGCCCACGCCTTCGCCGCCTCCAGAGGAGAGGGGCACCAGCTGGCCGACATCCCCTCCGACACATGGCGCACCAGTGCTGCCAAATACCTCGACGGCCCGGCGTGGATCTACTCCTGGAGGGGTGACAGCTACGGCGAGGGCAACGTCGTGCTCCACCCCAACGGATCGATCGGCACCATGGAGGACGGAAACCAGCAGCTTCCCTTCCTCATCAGCTACATCCAGTAACCGCCGCGTCGACTCGGTTGAGGGCTTGGCCGTACAACCGATGAGGTGCGGCCAGAGGCGCCCCTGCGCGGCCTGCTGCGACGTTCGCGTCCATGAACACTTACCGGGAACACCGAGGAGGCACCCCTTACCCCTTCAGTCCTAGGGTAAGCAACAGTTCTTGAGTTAAGGGCGCCGAACCCTCCTCACCCTGCACGCTCACTGCCTGCGAACTGCGTCTTCTCCCGTTTGCCAGATCGATCAGCACGCCCTGAAGTAGCTTCACTCTCCGTGAAGCTTCTGTCACAGGAGTGATGAGATGGCGGCGCTGGTGAAGTCGGGAGGCGCGGGTTGGCGCTGGGAGTCGTACGAGATCTACGCGAGTATCGAGCCCCTGGCAGCGAAGAAGATCTTGCCGCCTTCGAGACCGACGTCCTGGCGGGGTTCGTGCTGGCTCGCGCGTCAGCAGGGCTGACCGACAGCACCATCCGCAACGACGCCAATCATCTGGAGCTGATCCGGGACTGGTTCGGCCGGCCGCTGTGGGAGATGCAACCCGAAGACGGCGACGCCTACTTCGGCAAGGTGCTGCGAGACGCCAAGCCCTCCACTCGCACCGGGCGAGCGGCTGCTCTGACGGTGTTCTTCCGGTTTTTGGAGCTTCGGCACAGGGTTGAGCTGCACAACCTCACTGGCCGCGTCGTCGAGTGCCCTCTCGATGAGGTCAACCGGCCGCGGTTGTCCGTGGATCCGCAGCTGCGGGTCCCACCGACCGTCGAGGAGATCGAGCAGCTGTTCGCCGGGTGGCGCAAAGAGCTGCTGAGCTGCCGCAAGTTCGCCCCGGCGGCCCGCAACTACGCCGTGGCCCGGCTGGTCGCCGACGTCGGGTTACGGATCAACGAGGCCCGGATGCTCGACCTAGATGACGTGCGCTGGGAGCTGGGCCGGTTCGGCAAGCTGAACGTCCGCCACGGGAAGGGATCTCGCCGCAAAGGGCCCAAGCCACGGCTGGTGCCCCTAATCAACGGCGCCGATCGCAGCCTGCGCTGGTTCATCGAAGACGTCCTCGGGCTCTTTGAGCTCGACCTGTCCAGTCACCGCACGCCCTTGTTCCCCTCCGAGCGGAAGAACGCTGAGGGCACGTGCACCCGCGCCACGGCGGACGTGTTTCGCCGCGCCTTGATCGACGCTGTCGACCGGTATCTGCCGACCTGGTCGGGGCGGCTAACGCCGCATGTGCTGCGGCACTTTTGCGCCTCCCAGCTCTACCTGGCCGGGATGAACCTGTTCGCGATCCAGGAGCTGCTCGGCCACGCCTGGACCGGCACCACGGCCAGATACGTCCACGTCCATGCCACCCATGTCGAAGACGCTTGGGTCACCGGACAGCGCCGCGTCGCCGACCGATGGAAAGGACTCACCCGATGAAATGGAACCTGCGCCTGGCGGCCGCGAACCGCGGCATCTGGAAGGCCAGCGAGTTCCAGCGGATGCTCGCAGAACGTGGCCTGGTCATCAGTGCCGGCAAGATGTCGGGACTGTGGTCGGGAAGCCCCAACGTGGTCAAGCTCGACGAGCTCGACGTCATCTGCGCCGTGCTGGGCTGCGGCGTCGACGAACTGCTGATCCCCGAACCCGAGGCTGTCGCCCAGCCGCGGCACCACAACGATGACCAGAGCACGGCGGTCGGCCAAGATCGGCCGGTCGCCCCGCGCACCGGGGGCGGGCGGTCGCTACCGCCTCGATGAACTGCGCACACTGCGGCACCCCGTTGCCCGAGAAGCGGCGCCGCGACCAGGTCTACTGCAGCAACGCGTGCTCGGCGCGAGCATCAGAGCGTCGGCGCAAGGACGGCCAACCCGTCCCGCCTCGCTGGCGGCACCCGGCGCTGACGGCAGACGATCCGGTGCTGCGGGCAGCGGCACGTCACGCTCAGGAACTCGGCCAAGTCGGTGGCTGGAACCCCTCGACCACCAGATGCGTGCTGGATGGGCTCGTCACGGTGCTGACTAGCCTCCCGGCAGGTGAGCGCGTCCCGCTTAGCGAGGTCCGAGCCCGGCCGCAGCGCTGGGTGTCGCGGCCTCGCCTCATCGAAGTACTCACCGATCTGGACCTGCTCCACGACGACTCCGCTCCAGCGATCAGATCCTGGATCGACCGCGTCACAAGCCATCTCGCACCCGGCTTCATCAATCCCGTCCGGCAGTGGCTGCTGGTCCTCCTCAACGGCGACACCAGGTCACGACCCCGGTCCGCATCCAGCATCTATGTCTACTTCGGATGCATCCGGCCATTCCTCGACGACTGGGCGGCGGGCTACGACCACTTGCGAGAGGTCACCCGCTCCGACATCAGAACAGCGCTTGGACCGCTCAGCGGTTCACGACGCGCCACCGCGACCAGCGCGATGCGATCGCTGTTCGGATT
Source organism: Nonomuraea mangrovi (assembly GCF_042681425.1). Taxonomy (NCBI): domain Bacteria; kingdom Bacillati; phylum Actinomycetota; class Actinomycetes; order Streptosporangiales; family Streptosporangiaceae; genus Nonomuraea; species Nonomuraea mangrovi. The sequence continues at coordinate 59,109 of NZ_JBHUFV010000013.1, forward strand.
CGCCAGGAAGCGCGGCCTGATCTTCTCCAACCCGACGACCGGGTTGAAGGGCCGACCAGCGGACTTCGCCCTGCTTCCGATGGCCGATGAGGAGATTCGGGCCATCGAGCAACAGGCCGATGACCTCGCCGGACGAGTCATCATCGCACTGGCCGCCGAGAACGCGGCTCGCACCGGAGCCATCCGCCACCTGACACTCGACGACGTCGATCTGGCCAATCGGCGAATCACCCTCGCCGGCCGCCGCCAGCGACTCGGTGACCTCAGTCATCGAGTACTCCGCCGCTGGCTCCGCCACCGACGCGCAACCTGGCCGCACACCACCAACCCCCACGTCCTGATCAGCGACAAGACCGCCCACGGCACTGGTCCGATCAGCCAACAATTCGTGACGTTGCGGATGACCCGCACCGGATGCAGTGTCGACCGGATACGCAAGGACCGCATCCTCCACGAAGCTCTCGCCGGAGGAGCGGACCCGCTTCACCTGTCGCTGGTCTTCGGGATCTCGCACAGCACCGCCGCCAGATACTCCGCCGTCGCCGAGCATCTACTCGCCGACGAGCTCGATCAGACACCCCAACCGTGATGCCTTGGGTCATGACGCCGGCGTCAACGACGAACTCCCCGCGTTTTCAGATCTCACCCAGCAAACTCGCGTGTGTTCCCGATGAATGTCCTTCAGTCTGGCTGAACTCACGGCGGACGTGCCAGTAAGAAACGTGTCATGAGCCCCAAACGGCGTTGATCTTGCAGCTCACCGATCCAGGACCACTGCCCGAGCGGTAGAGGTCAGGTACGGCTGGCTGCCCGATCTCGGCGGCGGCGGGCGGCGCGGATCTCGGCGTCGGCGACCTTGTCGTCGAGCAACGCGTAGAGCTGGGTGGTTTCGGTGGAGGCGTGGCCGAGACGGCGGCGGACGGCCTCGATGGACACTCCGGCATTGATCAGCTCTGTGGCGTGCGCGTGGCGCAGCTGGTGAATGTCGATCTCGACGCCAGCCTGCGCGCAGTAAATCTGCCAGCGGTGGTGGGCGGCGTCGTAGGACAGCGGACCGCCGCGGCCGTTGATGGAGGCGCGAAACAGCGGCCCGGCGCTGTAGCCCGCGCGGGCCAGGTAGAGCTTGAGCAGGGTGACGTAGCCGCGGTCGTCCAGCAGGACAGTGCGTACGCTGCCGCCCTTGCCGTGGACGCGGACGTGTTCGTCGTCCAGACGCAGGTCCAGGTCTTCGACGTACAGCCCGCACACTTCTGAGGCGCGGGCGCCGCACGCGTAGGCCGTTTCGAACAGCACCCGGTCGCGCAGCCGGTCCAGCGGCAGGTCCTTGCGCGGCCGCCGCGAGCAGATCACCGCGAGCACCTTGGCGACGTCGGCCGCGCTGGCGGGGCGGGGCAGTATTACGGCGACGATGGCAGCACCCTCGACTACACCTATGAAATAGAGGACGACACCCTCACCATCTGGGCGGGCGAGCGGGGCTCCCCCGCCTACTACCAGGGCATCTTCAGTCCGGACGGCCGTAGCCTCACCGGAGCGTGGGTCTACCCGGACGGAGGCGGCTACGACGCCAACGCCGAACGTGTCGAATAGGCGGCCCGCTCGTCGCTCACGCATTGATCATCTGGAGGCCGTCGATCGCTGCTGGGGACAGTTTCCCATCGTCCAGGCAGGACAAGGGCATCCAGGCGGCAGCGCGTGTGGGCCCGTCGGCCTCGGTGATCACGATGGGGTCGGTGCTGCACTTCAGCGATCCTGCCTCAGGTCTGTGAGACGAATGGGCAGATACCTCAGATTGCTGGGACTGCCTCACATCTAGGGGTGTCGGTAAGAATCGCGTCACACGGCTCAAAGCGACGGTATGTAAGCGGAGCCCTCGGACCTTAGCGAGCAACGTGACCTGCGGAAACGCCCGATCCGGCGTTATCGTGCCGCAGAGCGCCTGACTCATCCCTGAACGCCCGGACCGAAACCGGCCCTCGGCGTATGGCACAGTCGCGCACCGTGACCTGGGGCGACGCGGCTCGTTTGGGCCGTGTGACGCGATTCTTACCACCGGGCCAACCAGGAGAGCCGATGACCGCCCCTGGTGCAAGGCAGATGGTGATTGGCCGGACTTTGATGCGCCAGGGGCGCACGCATGCCGATGATGGTCGATTATGGGTGAGGATCGCAGGGCTGGCCGGATGTGGGCGTGCGGGCTGCTGTTCATGGTGGCCGGCGTATTCGCCTGGATGGGTTTGAAGGATGCGGGGTGGGGTGATGTCGACCCTGCCAGTCTCATGGTGTCGACGCTGTCGCTGATGGCGTCAATCTGGTCAGGATGGCAGACGGTCCGGGCCAAGCAGATTACCGATACCGATGTGGACCTGTGGGCGCGGAAGCTCGAAGCAGCGGTCGTGACCGCCGAGACCGCACAGCGGGGGCAACTGCTGGGCCGGCAGGACCGCACGATCGATGTTGCTTTCGTCCTCACCCCCGTGCCCGGCCACAATGCCGACGAAGCCGCGTCTGAGGCAACGATGGCGAACGTGGCGGGGTACTTCCGGAAGCTGAGACCGCAGCGGCTGGTGATCACCGGAGACGCCGGGTCCGGCAAGACGGTGCTCGCGATCGAGCTGATACTGGGCCTGCTGACCGACGCCGATCGCAGACCCGACGATCCGATCCCGGTCCGCTTGTCCGCAGCGGCCTGGGATGCTCAGACGAGCGTGGAGGACTGGCTGGCGGCGCACCTGGTACGCAACTTCAACCTGTCCAAGGCCACCGCGCGGGCCCTGCTGCGGGCCGATCGGGTGCTCCCGGTCATCGACGGCCTGGATGAGATGGACACCGAACCCGAGCCCGGCTACGGCTCACGCGCGGGCGAGGCGCTGCGGGCGCTGAACGCCTACCAGCGCGGGCGCGGGAAGGCCCGGCTGGTGCTGACCTGCCGTTCAACCGTCTACGACGCGCTCATCGCCGACGACACCTGGGCGCACGACGCGGCCCGCGTCACCCTGTCGGGAGTCACCGCGGACCAGACGTGGACCTTCATCGAGGCAGTCGCCGGGGCGCACCAACGCACGCGCTGGCAGCCGGTGCTGGATGCTCTCACCCAGCCCGGCCATCCGCTGGCCGAGGCACTGGCCACACCCTGGCGACTCACCCTGGCCGTCACCGTCTACCAGCAACGATCCGACACCGGGGCCTACCTGCGCGACCCCGCCGAACTGGCGCGCCTCGCCGGCCAGGCCGGCACCACCACAGGCCCTGATCAGATACGCGATCACCTGCTCAGTCTGTTCATTCCCGCCACCATCGTGGCCACCACCTCGCCAGGCGCGCAGAGCCGCTACCGGCCTGGCCACGTCCACAACTGGCTGGCGATCCTGGCCCGCTATCTGGACACCAACATGACCCGGCCCCCGTTGGACGGCCGCACCCTGTCCAGCACCGACCTCGTCCTGCACGAACTGTGGCCACTGGCCAGGAACCGCTCGCGCGTCCTCGGCCTTGGTGTCATCGCGCTCATCACGGCGGTCATGGTGCTGACGCTCGGGCTGGCGATCGGCCACGACGGCATCACGATCGGCGCCGTAGCGGCGATAGGCCTAGGGGGTGGCGGCAGCCTCATCGCTTGGATGGAGGTGTGGCCGCGCCTCACTCACATCGACCTGGCCCAGATGAAGTCCCCCACCGCAATCGTCGCCGGATACGTGGTCTGCCCCATGTTCGGGCTCTGGGGCGGAGCCACCAACGGGAACGGAGTGGCCGGCCTTGTCACAGGCCTAACGGCAGGACTCCTGATCGGGTTACTCCTGAGCCTGGCGGGCTCGCTGATGATCCCCGGCCACAAACCCGTCCCCACCCCCCGTGACATCGTCCGCGGCGACCTCGCCAGCGGATCGGCGTTCCTGCTCCTGCTTGGACTGTCTGTAGGGCTGGTGGCGGGCATCGTCAGTGAGCTACGCCCGGGCGGCCTCGACGGGATCGAAGCCGCCGCGACAGCTGGTCCCACCGCGCTGATTTTCGGGCTCTACCTGGTGGCCATTGGCGGTCCAGGTAACGCCGGATTGCGGTACCTGCTCCTGGTGCTCTGCATGACGCGGCGGCTGCCGTGGAAGCTGGCTCGTTTTCTGCACTGGTGCTATACCGACACCGGACTGATCCGCATCGCCGGCATCGCCTACCAGTTTCGCCACCGCGAGCTCCAGGACTACCTCACCCGGCACCCCCACCCCTAAGCTTGTTGTTTAACCTCCGAGCTGCATATATGCCGCTATCGGTGACGTATCGGTCATAGCGGATTGTGGCGCTCGGGGCATGCCCAGGCCTCTATGTGCAGGGCGGCCATCGCCTCATCTTCGAGTTGAGAAGACTACGACGAGGAGGCGATGACCGTGAGGTCCATCCTGGCGCGGGCGACCGCGGGGATGCCAGCACCGCTGCAGGAAGGCTCGCGTATCGAGGCGCTGGCCGACTTGTCGGACTTCCGACACGAGGTCTTCGCCTGTCTGACGGCCCGGCGTGATGAGCTGTTCGAGCTGGCCGAGGCGGTGTTATGCGCCGATGGGCCGGTGCGCACCCTGGTCGGGCTGGCGCTGGCGCCGGAGCACCGGCGCGGGCACGGCGCCCTGTACGACGCGATCAACCACGGCCGGATCGAGATCGCCCGGCTGCGGCGGGCGCTGGCCACGGTGCCGCTCCCACGGGCGGCGGGCGGGCGGATCGTGCTGGCGGCAGACATCACCCCGTGGCTGCGTCCCGATGCCGCGACCAGCCCCGAGCGGCTGTTCTGCCACACCTACGGCAGGCGCAAGGACGACCATCAGATGATCCCGGGCTGGCCGTACTCGGTGATCGCCGCTCTGGAGACCGGTCGCACGTCCTGGACCGTGGTACTGCGCCCTACGGCTCGGTCCCGGCGATGACGAGGCCGCCGTCACTGCGACTCAGATCCGTGACCTGGTCGGCCGCCTGATCCAGGCCGGGCAGCACCATCCGGGTGACCCGGACATCCTGCTCGTGGTCGATGCCGGCTACGACACCGCCCGCCTGGCCTTCCTGCTGAACGGTCTGCCGGTGCAGGTGCTGGGCCGGCTGCGCTCGGATCGGGTACTACGCCGCCCGGCCCCCTCCCGGCGCGAGCACGCGCTGGCGCATCCCAGTGGCGGCCGCCCGCCCCAGCACGGCACCGCATTCCGGATGAAGGACGAGACCACCTGGGGCGAGGCGGCCCATGTCACGGCCACCGCCACCAGCCGGTACGGCATCGCCACCGCGATGTGCTGGGACCGGCTGCACCACCGACTGACCCGCCGCGCCGCCTGGCTCGACCACCCCGGCGACCTGCCCGTCATCGACGGCACCCTGATCCGGCTGACCGTCGAGCACCTGCCCGGAGAGCGTGACCCCAAGCCGGTGTGGCTGTGGACTTCGGCGACCGGGATCATCCCGGATCACCTGGACCGGCTCTGGCAGGCGTTCCTCCGCAGATTCGATCTTGAGCATACCTTCCGGATGTGGAAGCAGACCCTGGGCTGGACCATCCCCAAGCTCCGCGACCCCCACGCCGCCGACCGCTGGACCTGGCTGATCATTATCGGCTACGCCCAACTCCGGCTCGCCCGCCCTCTCGCGCCCGACCTGCGCCGCCCCTGGGAGCGTCCCGCCCCTCCCGAGCGGCTCACCCCCGCCCGCGTCCGCCGAGGGTTTCGGAACCTCCGCCCACGACTACCCCTGCCCGCCAGTGCACCGAAACCCACCCGGCCCGGCCCTGGACGCCCCAAGGGATCCAAGAACCAGGCCCCGGCCCGGCACCACGAGGTGGGCAAGACCACCAAACGCGCCGAAACCCTCACCGAGCACCGGCGACGGAAGGGTTAAACATCAAGCTAAGTGCCTGTGTTTGAACCCATCTGACCAGGTAACAGCACCGATCCGGAAGCGGCGCAGTCGTTCACCACTCGAACGGTTCTCCGCGTGCCTGAGCCGCGCGGAACCGCGATCACGACGGGTAGGCGTTACAAGCCTCGGGGCAATTCAGACATCGGTAACGGCTGTCCGAACGGCGCTGATCAGGACGCCTCGTCAGGAGTTTTGCGCGGCACCGTTGCCCATGCGCCGCATCTGCGGCCTTGACATGCGTTGCAACCGTCGAGCGATCATGGCGCGTGACTCGCGCCCTGTCGACACCGCCCACCGTGGCCCCCGGCTCTCTCGTTGACTCACCCCAACCCCTTCTCCCCGCCGCCGGCGGCCTGCTGCTACGCCCCTGGAAACGGGTCGACGCACCGATCTTCCTCGCCGCCTACCAAGATGAAGAACTCAGGCGATGGCACACACGCCGGCCCGTGACCGAGGCCCAAGTCCTGGAGTGGTTCGACACCTACCACCAGGACTGGAAACGAGAGAGGGGCGGTCACTGGGCGATCACCCGCGACGGAAGGGAGGTGCTCGGCCGGATCGCCCTACGCGGCCTCGACTTCGACGACGGCGTCGCCGGAGCCGCTTATTGGGTGCTCCCGGCCGCCCGCGTCGCCGGCGTCGCCACTCGCGCCCTCACGGCACTCACCGCCTGGGCCCTGGACGAGATCGGCTTTCACCGCCTGGAATTGGACCACTCGACGCGCAACACAGCCTCCTGCCGGGTCGCCATAAAGTCCGGCTACCTCCTGGAAGGCACCAAACGCAGCGCCGCCGTCCATGACGACGGCCGACACGACATGCACCTACACGCCCGCGTCCGAGACGTTTGAGCGCACCCGCCTGATCATTCGGCGGAGCATCAACTTTGCCCATGATCACTGGGACGGCATACCGGTGGCCCATCATTCAAGATGGGCCATCCCAGCCCAGATGCCACCTCAGAGGGCGTTTTGGTGCGTCTCGTGAGCTGAAGTCGCCTATGTCCGCTGGTCGGTTTGTGCGGCATGCGCGGTATCTGCGCGTCTGGAAACCAGGGCACGCTCGCGTCTGTGCCATAGCTCCACACTGGAGCGCCGTCGACCTCGTCCCTTAAGGAGAGACGCCCGGTCGGGAACCTGCGTCGCGAAGAAGTGTCGGCCAACAGAGTTCGCCCCTTCCCTTCTTCTTTCTCACAGTAGAACGCCGAGGACACCTCGCGCGCTGCTTTGCTGGCCGGCTTCGGCGGCGTGCGCACGCTGATCGGCGGCCGCGGCGCGTTCGCACTGGGCGTCGGCCTGCTCGCGCGCGGCGTCGCGTTCGGCCTGCCTGAGGGCCCGGCCCCACTTCAGGTGCCGGGCGAAGAACCGGGCCGCGTCGTCCACCTCGAACCACGGGGTACCGGCGTGCCCGCCCAGATTGTCGTGCAGCGTCTTCTCCCTGGTGCCGAAGGCGTCGAACAGGTCCAGGGCGGGCTGCCGTTCCATCCCTTCGTCGTCCCATTGCAGCAGGAAGGGTAAGCAACTACATCTCGGACGGCCACAGTCGCGCCGTGCCATCGTCACCAGCGGTGGCGAGCAGGCGTCCGTCGGGGTGGAAGGCCACAGCGAGGACACGTCCCCGATGGCCGGTGAGGGGCTCGCCGATCGGCTGTCCGGTGACGGCGTTCCACAGTCGCACAGTGCTGTCGTCGCTGGTGGTGGCGATCAGGTGGCCGTCGGGGTGGAAGGCGACCCCGTTGACAGGATGGTACGCGGTAATGGACTCGCCGGTCTGCTCGCCGCTATCGGGGCTCCACAGTCGCACGGTGCTGTCGGCGCCAGCCGTGGCGATCAGGTGGCCGTCGGGGTGGAAGGCGATCGCGTAGACGGCTAGCCAGTGGCTGGTGAGGGGGTCGCCGATTTGCTGGCCGCTGCCGACATCCCACAGTCGCACGGTGCCATCGGAGCCGATGGTGGCCAGCAGATGGCCATCGGGGTGGAAGGCGACCCCGCGGACGCGTCCGGTATGGCCGGTGAAGGGCCGCAACGCCTGCTGGCCGGTGGCAGGGTTCCACAGTCGCACGGTGCTGTCGGCCCCGGTGGTGGCGATCAGGTGGCCGTCGGGGTGGAAGGCCACCGCGTAGACGCGCCCGGTGTGGCCGGTGAGGGGCTCGCCGACCTGTCGGCCGGTGGAGGGGTCCCACAGCCGGACAGTGCTGTCGTCGCTGGTGGTGGCGATCAGGTGGCCGTCGGGGTGGAAGGCGACCGCGCGGACGTGTCCCTGGTGGCCGGTGAGGGGGTCGCCGATCGGCCGACAGGTGGAAGGGTCCCACAGCCGGGTGGTGCCGTCTTCGCCGGCGGTGGCGATCAGGTGGCCGCCGGGATGGAAGGCGAGCGCGCGTACGGCTGGCAGGTGCTGCAAGAGAGCAGGTGCCCGCTGGATGCTCTGCGGGTTTGCCGCCGGTTGGTCCCGCACGCGAAATTTCGCCAGGTGGTCCTGCAAGCGGCGGATGCGCTCATACAAGAACCCCCGGCTGGGCCACATTTCGGCCGCCAACGCCCACAGCCGGACGGTGCCGTCGTCACCGGCGGTGGCCAGCAGGTTGCCGTCGGGGTGGAAGGCGAGCGCGCCGACGCCTGCCGCGTGACCGGCGAGGAGGTCGCCGACCGGCTGGCCGGTGCCGGGATCCCACAGCCGAGCGGCGCCGTCTTCACCGGCGGTGGCCAGCAGATGGCCGGCAGGGTGGAAGGCCACCGCACAGACCCGTCCCTGGTGGCCGGTGAGGGGCTCGCCGACCTGGCGGCCGGTGGAGGGGTCCCACAGCCGGACGGTGCCATCGGAGCCGGCGGTGGCCAGCAGGCGGCCATCGGGGTGGAAGGCCACCGTAACGAATCCGTGGTGGCCGGTGAGGGGGGCGCCGACCGGCTGGCCGGTGCCAGAATCCCACAGCCGGACGGCGCCATCATCGCCACCGGCGGCGAGCAGGTGGCCATCGGGGTGCAAGGCGATTGCGCCAACGCGTCCCTGGTGGCCGGCGAGAGGGGAGCCGACCGGCTGGCCGGTGTCGGGATCCCACAGCCGGACGGTGCCGTCATCACCGGCGCTGGCCAGCAGGTGGCCGTCGGGGTGGAAGGCGACCGTAACGAATCCGTGGTGGCCGGTGAGGGGGGCGCCGACCGGCTGGCCGGTGTCGGGATCCCACAGCCGGACGGTGCCGTCATCACCGGCGGTGGCCAGCAGGTGGCCGTCGGGGTGGAAGGCAACCACGCCGACGCCTGCCGCGTGGCCGGTGAGGGCATCGCCGACCTGCCGGCCGGTGCGACGATCCCACAGCCGTGCGGTGCCGTCGTAGCCGCCGGTGGCCAGTAGACGGCCGTCGGGGTGGAAGGCAACCGCGTAGACGAATCCCTGGTGGCCGGTGAGGGGGGCACCGACCTGCTGGGCAGATGCCGGTGGCTGGCGATGTGTCCTGGCAGAGTCACCATCAGGGCGCGGAGGAGAACTGCGAGCAAGTGCGGCGGCGCGGGCCGTCACCCACAGCGGCTTGAAGTCCTCCGGGTCGGCTTCCAGCGCTTCTGCCACGAGCTCGACTTGCCCCCAACGGGGGAGCTTCTCGCATCGCAGCACCGCCCTGGCGGTGGTGTGGCTCAAAGCCTTACTGGTACGGCGTTCGATCTCGCGAAAGCTCGGCGCGCCGCTGTGCAGGTGCGCATGGCCCAGCTGATCGCGCAACGCAGCCAAGGCCGCGACAGCAGCGTCGTCAGCGCCCGGGGGGACGGTTGCGGGTACGGCGGGTGAGCTCATGATGCGTCGAGCATCCCAGAGTGGAAGAAAACGTAAAACCCGCTTTGCGGAAGTGGCCCCGCACCTGGTGTGAAGCGTCAACTTCGGTCAGCGAACGTAGCCAGATGGAACGATGCGCGCTCGCGGTGGAAGACCTTGGCCGAAATCGGAAACGCCCCTAGCTACGTCTCCATGCTGGGAACACGTCCCCGACTGCGAGGACCACGCCAGCGAGGCCCACCCGCGCCGCCCTCTGTCACCGGGCACGGCGCAGGAGTGCCCGCGAGGCGTCCCAACCACGGGAAGGAATATGCCCACCGATGATGCCCTACCTCGCCCTGGGCGCCATGGCCCTCTTCGCCGTCTACCGCACCGCCGTGGAGGACAGGACGGCGCTCCGCAAGCCTCGCCCCCGCCGGCCTGCGGAGCGCGGCCCCGGCATCTTCGTGCCGCAGTATGTGATCATCGCAGCGGCCTGCCTTCTCTTGGGCGTTGCCGTCGGGGTGCTGGTGTGGCTGATCCCAACGATCTGGCCGCCAGTCGATGCGGCCTTGGCGGTCATAGGGCTGTCTCTGGCGCTGCATGGACTACGGCGTGGACGAAGCTGCAGTAGTAGGTGGTAGGGGCGTCCTCGTCGCCGTAGTGTGAGCGGCCGGTGAGCACCGTGTTCGTCGGACAGGTGAACGGGTCGATCCACTCCCGCACCGTCTCGGCGTAGGCGCGCTCGACCTTGATTGTCACGGCTGCGGCGGACGCGGGTGCGGGAGCTACCACGGTCACGGCCGCGAGGGCGGTCAGGGCGGCTGCCGCGCTCTCAATGACCTTGCCGCGGTAATCCCCGGATTTGCTGCGGTGGTGGATATGCCCACCTGCGGGAACGTGCACAAGGCAAGATCAGGTCTACGCGCTTACTGCGGTAGAGCCTCTTGGCGGCCAGCTCCAGCCGGATGGTCCAAGCACCCCAGTCGTGGGGGCACGCGTCAATAGGCGTGTCGGCAGGCGATAGGTCCAGGGGCCACGGGGAATCCGGTAGGCAGGGGAGAGGACGATCCGCTATGTATAGGACCTTTCATCCCTGAGCTGGAGTCCTGATGTCGGAAACCGATTCTCCCGAAGTGCGATCGCGGTGGCCTGGCCGAGGTGCGCGCCTGGTTGCCATAGGCGTGGCAGTGGCCTGTCTCGCCGTGGGGGCGGTGGCGGTGGTCGGGGTGAGCAAGTGGTGGAACGTGCGGGGCATTTCCTCGGCCCGTGAGCTCGCGCTGCGCGGTGTGGCAGTCAGGGGCGATGATCGGACCTCTGCGGTGGTGCTGGGCGCGGCGGCGGTGGCGGCCCACCCGGACAAGCTCAACCGATCGGCCTTGGAGGAGACCCTACTGTCCGGGCGCCGTGGCGTCGCCGCGCCGGCTGGAGCCATACGAGCGATGGCGTTGAACGACGACGGTCGGACAGCCCTGATGTCGATCGTCGACCAGGGGGTCACCTGGCGGAGCCTGGATTCTCCCATCCAGAAGGAGGTCCCCCTGAAGCTTGGCCTTGATGAGGAGGCACTGGAGGCCTCCAGTGAAGAGGAGGGCCGGAAACGGGAGGCCCCGTTCGTGGCGAGCATCCCCTTGGAGGGCGAGGCCGGAGCCGCCGCACTGGAGGTGTCGTCCGACGGACGACAGGCGGTCATCGGGGCTCTTGACGGGTCGCTCGGCCTGTGGCAATTGGATGACTCCTCCAGGCCGGTGCGGGTGGCCAAGGTGCCGGGCCAGAACTCCTTCATGGTCGCGAGCGTGGCGCTCGCTGCGGACGGCAGGACAGTCCTGGCAGGCTACGAGCGTGGCAGCGTGCTCTTGTGGGATCTGTCCAGCGGGAAACAACTGGCCACGCTCACGGGGCACAGCTCGTGGATCAGCGGGGTGGCCTTGAGCGACGACGGACGGATCGCGGTCACGATCAGCCGAGGCAGCGGATATATCTGGAATCTGGCCGATCGGAGGAGTCCGGTCCGGGTCGGCGCCATCCCGCGGGCAGGAGCCGACGGGGAGGGGCTCGACCTCAGTGCGGACGGCCGGACGGCCATGATCGGTGGCCAACTCTGGAACCTATCGGACCCGGCCCGGCCCAAGCTGGCGAAGCCCGTGGCCAAGGAGGCGGATGGCGTCTCGCTCTCCTCGGACGGGCAAGTCGCTCTGACCACAGACGGCGCCGGGAGCGCGACGCTGTGGCGGATCACGGACCCGGCGCGGCCCGTCAAGGTCGCCGAAGTCGCCGGAGTGGGGGAACTGGACTTGGACTACCTCACGATGTACGACGTCAAGGAATCGCCAGGATCAGCGATGGTGAGCGGGGACGGCGGGACGGTGCTGGCGGTGAGCGCCGAAGGCGGGGCGCTGTTCATGGACGTCGCGGGGCTCAGCGGCGATCCGCTCCGGGATGCCTGCGCGGAGATCGCGGAGGATTCGACGGCTGGCTTGGTCAGCCTGAGGGAGCGACTGGGCGTCGGGAGCTTCGTCGAGCCGTGCGACGGTGGGTGAGCGCTTACGGGTCGGTGATCAGAAATACTGAGGCCAGTTGTGCGCACAAATCGGCCGGACGCCAGCGTGGGGGAGTGGCCACAAGGGGCTGCGTTTCGTGCAGGAGGCCAGCAGTCCGCGAGCTGCGAGGCGTAGGCGAACCCGGCGAGGGTGAGCAGCCCGAAGACGATGTCGAAGCATATATGGACACTGTCAGGCGGCTGCCGGGCCGCGTAGCCTCGATCAGGCCTGGGGACACTGTGCTGATTCGATCTTGATCGATAGGGTGATCGGCCATGGGCGTTTTGGTCGACTACTTCACCGCAGACTCTGAGCTGTCGGCCCGGCGGGCTCTGTCACCCGGGCCGGCAGCTGTGAACTTGCCGTATGTCGATTGCAAGGGCTGGATTGACGAGCTCGCCACGATGGTGGCTGAGATCAGCGGGCGTGATCTCAGTGAGTTCGGCGACAGCGAGGTTGTCGTGGACGATGGGGACGCGGCGGGGGTGGAGCGGATGGCGCCGGAGGCCGTTGCAGCGCTCGCCGAAGTAGACGATGCGCAGTTTCGGGCATATGCCGAGGACGCGTTGCTCGAGGATTACGAGGTCGAGCGGATGGCTGCCCTTCGGGACCTGGCGCGCGAGGCGGTGCGGCTCAATCACGGGATGTATCGCTGGTCGTGCGTGTGAAGGCGGCGAACAGTTCCTCCCGTTGGGCGGGCGGGAGCCTGCGGCCCATGTCCGCCGGGCTTATCAGGGCGTGGTCGTCGTTGTCTTCGCGTGCCGTGCCGGCGAGGAACTCCAGCGCGAAGCGGGCCTCCTCGCGGTGCCGCTTCTCCGGCCAGTCATCGACCAGCGGCAGCACCGCCCTGACCCGTTCGGTGATCCGGTCGAGAAGGGCGTAGCCGGGAAGGCCCGGAAATCGCTGGGCCCGCAGATCGATGTGGCGGAAGGCGACGTCGTCGAGCTGGGCTCCGGTGAAGTCGTTGCCGGCGAAGTCATTGTGCTCTCTACCCAGAGTGGCCTGGTCGTGTTCGGACGGGCGGCCCCAGAAGTTCGTGCTCCGCACGCGGCCGAGAAAGACGCAATCGACGAACTCGGCCTCGAAGGTGGCCGTCTGCTGTCTCAGCCGAGATCGATCGAACACGCACCGCTCGAACCGCACGTTGCCGAAGAAGGTGTGCTGGGGGAACCGGGTGCGGCGGAAGGTGCAATCGCGAAAGACGGTCTGTGGCCACCTGGCGTCGTCCCACTGCTGCCCGTCGATGCCCGTGCCGGTGCTGCCCATCAGCAGCTGTTCGAAGGAGGTGTCGGAGAAGTTGCAGCCGTCGAACTCGCTGGCGTAGGCGTTGAAGCCGTCGAACCGGGTTGCGGTGAAGTCCACGTTCTTCAGCCGGGCCCGGTCAAAGATGAGGTCGGTCACGCCAGTAGGCAGCTGGAACCGCTGGTCGCGGAGTTCTCCGCGAGCGACGCTCGCGCTTCTCCACTCCTCGTGGGTCGGCTCGAGGGTGAAGCGCTCAAACGAGGACACGCCGACCGCCGGTAAAGGGGAAGTTCATGTGCGGAGTCTCGCATGCGGACCCGACAAATCTTTCTCTCCGATCATCGGTGATGGCAGGCAAATATATCGTCAGCGCCGGGTACGCACTGAGATCGAACAGCTCGATCCGGCGCTGGTTCGCGCTCGCATGCGCCTGCGCGAGGAGAAGCGGGCCTGCGGCATCAAGACCGCAGGCGCAGAACCCGAACCAGCGCTGTCCGCCGACGCCCGCGCCTACGCCGAGGCCCGCATCGCGGACCTGCCCACCTACCTGGCCCGGGTGGAGCGGGTTATCCGCGCCGCCACAGCCCGGATCGCTGGAGGCGATCCCGAGCAGGCCGCGATTGATGCGGTCCCCGGCACCCCGGCGGTGCCGTGATGCTCTATCACCAGGGCGGTCCGATCCCGCTCGGCGACCCGCCTGCCGCCGACGCCCAGGCCCGGGCGCTGGCCGCTGCACTGCTCACGGTCGCCGCCGATCAGCCGCCTGCCGCGGCGGCGCTCCCGCCACAATGAGACCAGACACGCACCCCTCCGGGAGAGACCATGGCCGACGACGCCCCGCAGGCCCGTGCCTTCGACCTGCCCGGCTGGCCCTGCCCGCCCCGGGTCGCCGACATCCCCGAGTGCAAGGACAGCTACGGCTGGATTGCGGCAGGGTCCGTGGCTGTCGATGATGAGGGCCGGCTGTGGGTCGATGGCCTAAGGCGTGTCTGATAAATGATCTCGGTGGTGCGGTTAGATGATCCTTCGTGGTGCGACG
>NZ_JBHUFV010000014.1:0-7443 GCF_042681425.1 Nonomuraea mangrovi
ACCTCGACTATGCTGCCGCGTAGTCGCAAGCCCTGATGTGTCTACTGAACCGGGGCAACTCCACGAGAGGCTCACGCCGGGATCTGTGGGAGCCTCGAGGCGAGATCCCTCGGGGCTACCCGACCACAGGCCTGGGGTCGGGCCTGGGTCTTGGCCTCGGTGGCAGGTCGAAGCCAACTCGTCGTCACTCGGCGAGGCGAATCGCAAGCTCGATTTCCCAGCCGCCGTTGTCTGCGGTCAGGACGCCAGCATGATAAATCTCGAGCCGACAGCCCCAGCGCAGGCCATCAGCTGTCAGCCCGGCGTCCCATTGCATTCCTTGTTGACCCGCCCATTCCAGTAGTAGGCCTGTGGAATCCATGAGTCCGGATGGGTGAGCGCTATGGACGAGGGTCGCGTACCGGCCTGCAGGCAGTTCCCTGCGATGGGTGCCCTCCAAGGTTCGCAGATCAGCTTAAAGAAACAATCCTCAGCGGCATCTATGCGGCTGCGGAATCCAGCCGGAACGAAGAACGACGTCAGCGTCAGCGGTTGCTTATCGCAGACATGGTCCACGCTGCCAACAGCTGGGTCGACACATTGCAGATAATCGCCATCAGCAGCGCGGGCCATCGGTGGAAGACGAGCGACATGATCGAGTGGGTGAATACTGATAGCGGCCGCGCAATGGCCCAAAATATGGAGATCATCAAGCAGAACGCACGAAAGATCCGCTTCGAAACAAGGGATGTTGACCTACTGGCGGCACTTGATGTAGCACAAACTGCCGTGAGCAACTCGGAGATCTTCGAGCCGATCTGGAATGGTTCTGCCCGCGATGCCGAGACGCGGACGGTCATCTACCGCCATCTCAACCATGTCAAACGAGTCTTCCTAGATCTCGAAGAGATCGGGATCAAGGTGCTGGCCGACCCGCCAACCAAAGGCGCGCCGTAGCGCACCGAGCGTCCTGGCGGCGCCTTAGTAGTCCATAGTGGACAATGAAGACTTATTGCTAGCGCGGATATTGGGTTGACGTTCGGCTAGGGAACGGTCGATGACGCTCATGGACCGTTCGCCTGGCTCGAGAGAATCGCGCCCTGCCAGGCGCTCGCGGGCAGCTTGGCGATCGCGGCCTCGTCGGTGGCGGTGATGGTCCAGCCGATGGTGAAACGGATGGTCCGCCGCCTGGTGGCTCGTGCTTTCCTGCGGTCGAGCAGGTCATTGGTGGCGCCGGCGCCGTCGATGCGGATCAGCAGCTTGCTGCGGTAGGTGGTGGGGATCTGGGTGACGGCCGCATCCAGCAGGTCGATGTGGTCGCGTGCGTCGTTAGCGTCGGCGTTGCCTGGCCGTAGCCGGATCGCCAGCGACTTGGCGGTGTTGGCGCACCAGGTCGCCAGCGAGTGGAACCCGAAACCCTTCTTGTAGGTGGGGGCGGCGCCCTGCTTGGGGTGAGTGCGCGGCGATCAACATGGCGTCCGTATCCAGGACTGCCTAGCCCGACAACATCTTGCCCGCCACGCTCACCCGGGGGAATCCCGGCTCGCGGGCGGCCAGCAGGTCCCATGTCTGAGCGCGGGTGGCGGCGCGCGCCCGGTTGATCGCGGCCGTGAGCCGGTCATCGGCGGTGGCGGCCAGCACCCGGCGGATGGTGGAGTCGGAAGGTGGCGCGCCGAACAGCGGTGCTTGATGGGACAGCATGACGATCTGTCGCACGCTCCTGGCTCCCAGCAAGATCGCGATGGCCAGCTGGACCAGAGCGATGCCGCGGTCCCAGCCCGGTGGGCGATCCCGTCGGGCGGCGCAGCGGTTGAAGGCCCGGCCGAGCGTGGTCGTCAGTCCCACCCGGTCGGCGTAGCGGCGTAGGAGTATCGCGCCCGTGTGCCCGACCAGTCTCCTTCCTTCCGCGGTCACAGACAGCCGGAAGTCCCATCCCGTAGTCTTGACCTGAAAGGTGCACCCGATTCCCTGCCTGCCGGATACGACGTCGACATTCGCATCCCCGCAGGTCAGGTGCACCTTTTCATGTCGTTTTAGGTGATCGCTTCAACTCTCATGGAATGAATACCCGAGGTCATTAGGCGATCGAAACGGTAGCGCCGTCCATGTCCAGCAGAATTGGACATGAAGCGCTACGCTGGTGTCATGGCAACGGCGGGAGAGACGCTTCAGGCAACGCTCAGCGAGAGCGCGTACGGCGCCCTCAAGGTACTGGCCGAGAGCACCGTCCCGCTCTCCGGTCGAAAGGTAGCAACTGCTCTGGGTGTTTCCCCGACCACAGCGAACACCGCGCTGGCCACATTGTCAGAAGCCGGGTTCGCCATCTCGAAGAGATCAGGGAAAGCCATCCTGTGGCAGCTCGCGGTCTCGAACCCTTCGATCAGCGCCTGGCTCGAGGAGACAACGCCTATCAGCGCAGTGCCTTCGACCGGATCAAGTCCGTACTCGACGGGCGGTGGTGGCGTCCGCTTGGAGCACTCTTACGCGGCGTGTCTGATTGCCGGATTCCTCGCGGGTGAAGCCCTGCCCGAGCTTGGCGATGCCATATCCGTCAACACCATTCGACTTCAGGCAAGCGATCTGAGCGATGTCGACGACATTCTCATCGAAGGGCGCGACTCTCACGGCGAGATGCACCGCTCCTCGATTGCCGTCCGCAGGAGCCCTGCGCTCACCTCAAGCGATAGCGCGTCAGTTCCCCTGATCCGCGACTTCTTGACGGTCGTCACGGACCATTGGCCCGAGGCGGCTTCGGGGCGGTGGCGGATCGTACTCGCGGTATCAACGAACGCCAATGCGATAGCACAGCTCGCTGAACTCGCGGAGCTTGCTCGCGCTCTTCCTGATGCAGCTGCTCTGGCGGATCGCTTGACGCAGCCGGGGCGAACGAATACCGAGATTCGCAGCCGGCATACCCACATCAACGACCTGGTCCGGCAAGCGTCGACAGGACTCGCCTCGACCAGCGGATTGGGCGTAGAGGAGCTGACTTGGCGACTCCTCCGGAGTCTCAGCACACGAAACCTGCGTCTGGAAAGGACAGACCGAGTAGACCGTACGACAGCAGTCAACACTCTGCAGCGCATGATTCACGACGGCACGCCCGCCGCGGCAGACGCACTCTTCTCCCGAATTGAAGAGCTGGTGGGGGGATGGGCGCCGCAGGGCGCGGTGCTGACGCAATCGGTGATCCGCCGGAGCCTGAGCCCCTACTCGCTAGCGAGATCCGCCAGGTTCGCCAGCGCGTGGGGGACATTGGATCGGCTCGGCATTCGTCTGCGCGAGTCGATTCGCCCGGCGCTGTGGTCGGCGTCGCAGTCACTGAAGCTGGAACTGGAGCGCGCCGAAGAAAGATCGAGCCTTGTTCAGGCCATGCGATCGGCAGGCGCGTCCGCTGGCGCTCTTGTGGTCACCGGCGATCCAGACGTCGGAAAGTCCGCCTTGTCACTACGCGCGATCGAGAACCTCGAAATGGAGGGCGCCGCCGTCTCCAGTCTCAGCTTGCGCGATCTCCCCCATGCCCCAGCCGACCTCGAGACCCAGCTGGGCGGATCCGCTATCGACGAGGTGATGGCAACTGGGGAAATGCAGCCCATCCGTCTCCTTCTGATCGATGGCGCAGAGTCTGTTCTCGAAGGTAAGGGTCAGGTTTTCCGGACAGTCGCCACAGCCGCGCTGAGGGCTGGTTTCGGCGTGGTTGCCGTCACGCGCGGCGATGGCTCCCGCCAGGTTCGCGACGAGCTGGCTCGAGCCGTAGAGCTGGCTCAATCTGGTGGCGCCCCGGCCGAGCATGTGGTGTCGCCACTGACCCACGAAGAGAGTCAAGCCCTTCCGGCGGCCTTCGCTGCCCTCGCTCGTCTGGATGACGACCCGCGCGCGGGGTGGCTTCTTGGCCGACCAGGTCTTGTCGACGTGCTGCTCCGGACGGGCGCGGCTCTCGATCCAGCCGACCTGCTATGCGAGGCGGACGTGTTTTCCGCGGTGTGGCGCAGTCTCATCCGTCGGGACGAGATCCATGCCCCAGGTACCGCATCCCCAGATGATCGTGAACAGGCCGCCCTGAGCGTGGCCAAACGTGCCCTCGGCATCGCCGGCCAACCTCCTCATGGCAGCAGCTCCGCTGAGCTGCGCTCGGACGGCGTCCTTCGGGTGCCCAACAACCCCGCCTTTTCGCCAGGCGATGAATTCGCAACCGATCTGTTCCGGGACTTCGCACTCTGTCGTCTCTTCATCGCGCACGGATGGGATCTCCTTGCCTCGGCCGGAGCCCCACGCTGGTCGATCCGCGCGGCTCGCCTCGGATGCCAGACCGCATTGCTTCACCGCGACGACTCGAGTGGCTGGGTGAGCCTGTCGACGACCTTCGGTGAGATCGCCGATGTTCACGGCGACAGGTGGTCGGAGGTGCCGTATGAAGCCCTTCTGGCTCTCTGGGACGCGGAGTCGGCCATCCGCGAACAATGGGGGCCTTTGACGGAAGACAACTGTGCTGGCCTTGGGACCCTGCTCCGCCTCGCCCAGACCAGATATGTGACCGGCACGATGGGCGATGCCTATGCGCTCGCACCACTTGTGAAGGTGGTCTTCTGCGAGCGGCCCACGATCGAGCGCGGACCGCGGCTCGGCAGTCGAGCCATGCATGAGGCCGTCCAGGACCTCGTTCTGGCTTGGCTCCGCGGTATGGCGAGTACCCGCCGACCGTCACATCCTCTGCGTCAAGAGGTTCGCGACGTCATCCTCGACAGCGCCCCGCCGTTCTACGACGACTTCGCCGTGGAGGCGCTCGCCTCCTTGGGACCGGATCTCGACGACCGAGCGGAGGCGTGGCTCCGCGAAGTGGCCACGGACAGGCCGGGAGACCTCAACCCCGCGGTAGAGTCGGCGATCGTCGCAGTCAGCATGTCGCAGGAGCGGCCGAAGTTGCTGCTGGATCTCGCTGAGGCCTACTACATCGAACGCCCCGATCCACGTGGTCGCTGGGGTGGCGGCTTCCCCTTCGACGATGGCATTCGGGACTTCCGCCACGGACCTACCCTCGGGTTCGCGATACCGCAGGCCGCCTGGTACTACGGTCCCTTCTTCCGCCTGCTCAATGCGATCCCGGTAGACGCCATTGGCTTCATCAACCGGATGCTTGATCACGCCGCCAGGTTCCGGGTTGACCAGTTGACCGCTCACGGCGACCGCTCTGCCGAGCCTGA
Organism: Nonomuraea mangrovi; assembly: GCF_042681425.1. Lineage (NCBI taxonomy): Bacteria > Bacillati > Actinomycetota > Actinomycetes > Streptosporangiales > Streptosporangiaceae > Nonomuraea > Nonomuraea mangrovi. The sequence continues at coordinate 5,181 of NZ_JBHUFV010000014.1, forward strand.
GGGCGTATGCCTCGATCTGCCCGGGGTCGGTGATCGGCTCTATGTCGGCGACAGCCACGTCTGGGCGTGGTATCGCGGCACGAGCGTCGGACCACGTGCATGCACGAGCGCGCTTCTCGCGCTGGAGCGCTTCATCGACCACCTCCTGGAGCAGTTGAACGTCCCAGCCCAAACGATCGTCGAACTTCTCCTTCGCCACTGCCACAACCTCGCGGTGCCTGGACTCTTGGTGGGCTTCATGACTCGACATCGGGAGGCGACTGGCACCCTCCTTGATCCTTTCCTTGCCTCCCCGGCCGTCTGGCACCTTGAGACCAATCGCGTTACCGGTGACTTCGGATTTCGAGGACGAGATGCGGATGCCGACAACTTGACCGGAGCTGACCGGCGTAGGCACACCTTCCATGAGACCGTTAGCGCGATGGTGATCAACGCTCGGCTCTCTGGCGATGAGGATCGACTCGCCCAACTCCAGGCAGTCGGCATCCAACTCATCGAGAGTGCCCGCGCCGAGCTCGCCGACGTCGAAGGCGATCACGACGTCTACCTCGCGATGATCGAGAGCTGGGCGGAGGAGTTTCGCATCGAGAACTATCGAGCCAGTCGAGACGGGGACCAGATCGTCATCCAGTTCGAGCGACCCGGACGCATTGACCAAGTACTCGAGCCCCGCAGCGCCGAACTTCAGAGAGGGAACGCTCTACTCGGCCTCCAAAACCGCTACGGGCGCTACAACGATGCCCCCGAAAGCTGGCCTATCGAAAACCTCGAAGAAGATCTTGCGGCCGCACGTAGGCTCGTTGAGGATGAGCAAATCCCAGAAGAAGCGCTGTGGCCGGAGAACGGCCTCGTGGCCGTCGCCGCGGCAGCAGTGCGAGCCCACGCCCTGGGACGCGCGAGGTTGGATATATCCAGCCTGACCTGGGCGATTGACGCTGTGATCTGGGCTGCCGAGAACCCGCGAACTGACGAGATGACCTACAGCGGGACATGGTTCTCAATGGGGGCCGACCGTGCTGCGGCTGCGGCCGCACCACTACTTCTCCTTGAGCCATTCGACAACCTAGATCTAGACCGGCCGCGTGTTGAGAACTGTCTGCAGTGCCTCGCCACAAGCCTCTTCGATGAGGTACGTGCGATCTACGTCAAGGGCTGCGAGTCGATTTGGGCCATCCCGTGCGACATCGACGAAGGCTCGGCCCCATGTCGCCGGCACGGACCAGCGTGGATCGCCGCGACTGCAGGACTGATCGACTGCAGGCTGGGGCCGTGGAACCAAGAAACGCAGCAGCGGGAGCCTGATCCGCTGCCAGCGCCGTTCCACGAGTCGCTCTCGGCCGTTGCCGACGACCAGTTCATGGTCAATCGGCTGCGAATGCCGTTGGCGTGCATGGTCGACGCCAGGCGTGTGCCGTGCCTTCAGGGTACGGTCGGCGATCTCTGGGCGCCGCTCTGGGACGCCCACCGCAGAGGTCTCGCCCATTGGTGGAAGGAGGGATACGACCATCACGCGCACATCCACCACGAGCCGATCGCCCAGCGAATGATCACGATCGCGTTGGCTGGCGACCGAGACCCCATCAGGGCTCACATCGAGTATTTCGCCACAGACTCCAACGCTCTGCACATGCTCTTCAGCGGATTCGGCACCGTCTTCACCTACGACGAGCAGCTTCGACGATCCATGGTCGATTTCTGGCCGTGGGCGCTGGAAATCGCTCTTGATGCCGTCGGTGACGGAGTCGGGCTGCGCGCGCAGCGCCGTCATTCGTTCGACTACATGACTGCGGCCCTGCTCCCCACCCCGAACGCTAGGACGTCAGACCCGCACATCGATGGCACTTTCGCTCGATGCCGCGAGAACTGGCTTCAGCCCGACGCGCTAGGTCAGCTTGCGGACCGCTGGCTACGCCTCGCCCGCTGGGAGCCCAAAGCCGCTGACGCCGTGATCAAGTTCGCGAAGAGCGCACCGCGGCAGTGGCAGGCGACAACCGCGCTGACCTGGATCGAGTCGATCATCGACCAGCGCTATGCTCTCTTCGCCAATCGTCTCTGGTTCCTGGAGGAATGGCTAGCGGAACTCCGCAACCGTGGTGCGATCGTCGGGGACATAAGGAGCCGCTACCACCGGATCGTCGACGGCCTGGCCGCCGCTGGCGATCGAGCTGCGGTGAGCCTTCAGCAATTGGACGAGTAATGATTGGAGTTGCCCCGGTTCAGTAGACACATCAGGGCTTGCGACTACGCGGCAGCATAGTCGAGG
>NZ_JBHUFV010000015.1:0-568866 GCF_042681425.1 Nonomuraea mangrovi
GGACGTCTTCAGGGCGGCCGAGGAGCTCGGTATCGATCTGTCGCGGCGCGAGCCGAGCAGCGTGGAAGAAGTCTGAGGGGGAGATAGCACATGCTGGACGTCAACTTCTTCGACGAGCTCCGGATCGGCCTTGCCACGGCCGACGACATCCGCCAGTGGTCGCACGGCGAGGTGAAGAAGCCCGAGACCATCAACTACCGGACTCTCAAGCCGGAAAAGGACGGACTCTTCTGCGAGAAGATCTTCGGCCCGACCCGCGACTGGGAGTGCTACTGCGGTAAGTACAAGCGCGTCCGCTTCAAGGGCATCATCTGTGAGCGCTGCGGCGTCGAGGTCACTCGCGCCAAGGTGCGTCGTGAGCGGATGGGCCACATCGAGCTGGCCGCGCCTGTCACTCACATCTGGTACTTCAAGGGCGTTCCCTCGCGCCTCGGCTACCTGCTCGACCTGGCCCCGAAGGACCTGGAGAAGGTCATCTACTTCGCGGCCTACATGATCACGCATGTCGAGACCGAACTGCGTGACCGTGACCTGCCGTCGCTGGAGGCGAAGATCTCCGTCGAGCGGCAGCACATCGAGCAGCGCCGTGACGCCGACATCGAGGCCAGGCAGAAGAAGCTCGAGGGCGACCTGGCCGAGCTCGAGGCCGCGGGTGCCAAGGGTGACCAGCGTCGTAAGGTCCGCGAGGGTGCCGAGCGCGAGATGCGTCAGCTTCGCGACAGGGCCCAGCGCGAGCTGGACCGTCTCGACGAGGTGTGGAGCCGCTTCAAGAACCTCAAGGTCCAGGACCTCGAGGGCGACGAGATGCTCTACCGCGAGATGCGCGACCGCTTCGGCCGCTACTTCAAGGGCGGCATGGGCGCGCAGGCGATCCAGGAGCGCCTGATCAGCTTCGACCTCGACGCCGAGGCCGAGAACCTGCGCGAGACCATCCGCAGCGGCAAGGGCCAGAAGAAGGCCCGTGCCCTCAAGCGGCTCAAGGTCGTGTCGGCGTTCCTCAACACGACCAACTCGCCGCGCGGCATGGTCCTCGACTGCATCCCTGTCATCCCGCCGGACCTGCGCCCGATGGTGCAGCTCGACGGTGGCAGGTTCGCGACCTCCGACCTCAACGACCTCTACCGTCGTGTGATCAACAGGAACAACCGCCTCAAGCGACTTCTCGACCTCGGCGCGCCCGAGATCATCGTGAACAACGAGAAGCGGATGCTCCAGGAGGCCGTCGACGCGCTGTTCGACAACGGCCGCCGCGGTCGTCCCGTCACGGGCCCCGGCAACCGTCCGCTGAAGTCCCTCAGCGACATGCTGAAGGGCAAGCAGGGCCGCTTCCGCCAGAACCTGCTGGGCAAGCGAGTCGACTACTCCGGCCGTTCGGTCATCGTCGTCGGCCCGCAGCTCAAGCTGCACCAGTGCGGTCTGCCCAAGCAGATGGCGCTGGAGCTGTTCAAGCCGTTCGTGATGAAGCGACTGGTCGATCTCAACCACGCCCAGAACATCAAGTCGGCGAAGCGCATGGTCGAGCGCGCCCGCCCCGTGGTGTGGGACGTGCTCGAAGAGGTCATCACCGAGCACCCGGTGCTGCTCAACCGTGCGCCCACGCTCCACCGTCTGGGTATCCAGGCGTTCGAGCCGCAGCTGGTCGAGGGCAAGGCCATCCAGATCCACCCGCTCGTCTGCACCGCGTTCAACGCGGACTTCGACGGCGACCAGATGGCCGTGCACCTGCCGCTGTCGGCTGAGGCCCAGGCCGAGGCTCGCATCCTGATGCTCTCGACCAACAACATCCTCAAGCCGGCCGACGGCAAGCCCGTGACGATGCCCACCCAGGACATGGTCATCGGCCTCTACTGGCTGACCACGCAGAAGGAAGGCGCGCAGGGCGAAGGCAGGGTCTTCGGCTCGGTGGCCGAGGCGCAGATGGCCTTCGACCGCAGCGAGCTGGAGATCCAGGCGAAGATCCAGATCCGGCTCGCCGGCGACGTCCAGCCGCCGCGCGGCTGGGCCGCTCCCGAGGGCTGGGAGCCGGGCGACACCATCCGCCTGGAGACGACCTTCGGCCGGTGCCTGTTCAACCAGACGCTCCCGGCGAACTACCCGTTCGTCAACTTCCAGGTCGGCAAGAAGCAGCTGTCCGCGATCGTCAACGAGCTGGCCGAGACCTACCCCAAGGTCGAAGTCGCCAACTCGCTCGACGCGCTCAAGGACGCGGGCTTCCGCTGGGCGACCCGCTCCGGCGTCACGATCTCCATCGACGACGTCGTCGCGCCGCCCAACAAGGCCGAGATCATGGAGAACTACGAGCGCAGGGCCGACAAGGTCCAGCGTGAGTACGAGCGCGGTCTGATCACCGACGAGGAGCGCCGTCAGGAGCTCATCGAGATCTGGACCCACGCCACGGCGGACGTCGAGACCGACATGGTCAACGCCTTCCCCGCGACGAACCCGGTCTGGATGATGGTCAACTCCGGCGCCCGCGGTAACAAGATGCAGGTGCGTCAGATCGCCGGTATCCGTGGCCTGGTGTCCAACACCAAGGGTGAGACGATCCCCCGGCCGATCAAGGCCTCCTTCCGTGAGGGCCTGTCGGTTCTGGAGTACTTCATCTCCACCCACGGTCAGCGGAAGGGTCTGGCCGACACCGCCCTGCGTACCGCCGACTCGGGTTACCTGACCCGTCGTCTGGTGGACGTCGCGCAGGACGTCATCGTGCGCGAGATCGACTGCGGCACCGACCGCGCGGTCCCGCTGCACGTCGGTGAGCGCGACTCGGCCGGCAACCTGGTCAAGGCGGAGAACGCCGAGTCCAACGTCCACGGCCGCATCCTGGCCGAGGACGTCGAGGTCGACGGCAAGGTCATCGCCTCGGCGGGTGTCGACATCAACGACAACCACGTCACGGCGCTGGTCGAGGCCGGCATCGAGACGGTCCGCACCCGCAGCGCGCTGGTGTGCGAGGCCAAGATCGGTGTCTGCGCGACCTGCTACGGCCGCTCGCTGGCCACCGGCAAGCTCGTCGACGTCGGCGAGGCGGTCGGCATCATCGCCGCCCAGTCGATCGGTGAGCCCGGCACCCAGCTGACGATGCGTACCTTCCACACCGGTGGTGTGGCGGGCGCCGACATCACCCACGGTCTGCCCCGTGTCCAGGAGCTGTTCGAGGCCCGCATCCCCAAGGGTGTCGCCCCGATCTCCGAGGCCGAGGGCAGGGTCCGCATCGACGAGACCGACAAGACCCGCAAGATCGTGATCGTCCCCGACGACGGGTCGGAGGAGGTCGCCTACCCGGTGTCGATGCGTTCGCGCCTGCTCGTGCAGGACGGCCAGCACGTGTCGGTGGGCACCCAGCTCATCGCCGGTGCGGTCAACCCGAACGAGGTGCTGCGCATCCTCGGCCCGCGTGCGGTGCAGCTGCACCTGGTGGCCGAGGTCCAGCAGGTCTACCGCTCGCAGGGTGTGTCGATCCACGACAAGCACATCGAGATCATCGTTCGGCAGATGCTCAAGCGCGTCAACGTGCTCGAGTCCGGCGAGACCGACCTGCTGCCCGGTGAGCTCGTCGAGCGTCCGCGCTTCGAGCAGATGAACCGCGAGACCGTCGCCGAGGGTGGCAGCCCCGCCTCCGGCCGTCCGGTCCTCATGGGCATCACGAAGGCCTCGCTCGCCACCGAGTCGTGGCTGTCGGCGGCCTCCTTCCAGGAGACGACCAGGGTCCTGACGGACGCGGCGATCCACGCCAAGTCCGACTCGCTCCTGGGCCTGAAGGAGAACGTCATCATCGGTAAGCTCATCCCGGCCGGTACGGGCATGCCCCAGTACCGCAACATCAGGGTCGAGCCGACCGAGGAGGCCAAGGCCGCGATGTACACCGTCGGCGGGTACGACGGCTCGGCCGCGGACTACACCTTCGGCACCGGCAGCGGCGAGGCCGTGCCGCTGGAGGAGTACGACTTCGGTCAGTACAACCGGTAGGCGATCAGCTCGTCGGAGCGCCCCGCGTCCTGTCTCACGACAGGGTGCGGGGCGCTCCCGTTTTTCCCGTCAGTTTCCGCAAGCGTCACCTGCGCCGTGAACGTTCCCGAAGATGTCACCGGCGGCTGATCCGCTGTCCGGTCCGTACGGCACGCCCCGCCACGCCCCACCCGAGGCGCGTGGCAGGGCTCCGTCCAGGGATACGCGTCACCGAGCGCGCGTGGCCGGCCGCCGAAACGGTAGGCCACGACGCGGGCTTGCCGTACAGAAGGGGAAATCGTGTGGCGCAGAAGGGCCGGAGAACTCGGGGGATGCGGGTAAGCTAGACGAGGGTCTGATAGGACCACGGCACGAATGTACGGTCGCATCAACAGTGACCGGGTCGCAGTCGTTTTGACGTGCTGCGCTGGGCTGGGTAGTCTTGCCCTTCGTGCCCGTGTGTTCACGGGCCCTCATGCATGCGCTCCGACAGGCGGCGCGGCATGGTCCCTCTCCGGCGTGCGACTGCGCAGGGGCTCGTGGCTCGGTAGAGCGCGACACGCCCGACCGCGTGGGTCGGCGGGAGGGGAAAACTAGCAGGTCATGACACCGGCAGCACCTGCGAAACGCTCAACCTGACGTATCACCGGCCAAGGCACGAACGGAGTGGCAGTGCCCACTATTCAGCAGTTGGTCCGCAAGGGCCGGCAGGACAAGGTCACCAAGACCAAGACTCCTGCCCTCAAGGGGAGCCCGCAGCGCCGCGGCACTTGCCAGCGCGTCTACACCACGACTCCCAAGAAGCCCAACTCGGCACTGCGCAAGGTGGCCCGTGTTCGGCTCACCAACGGCATCGAGGTCACGGCCTACATCCCCGGTGTGGGTCACAACCTGCAGGAGCACTCCATCGTGCTCGTGCGTGGCGGTCGTGTGAAGGACCTGCCGGGTGTTCGCTACAAGATCATCCGTGGCTCGCTCGACACCCAGGGCGTCCGTAACCGCAAGCAGGCCCGCAGCCGCTACGGCACGAAGAGGGAGAAGTAACCATGCCTCGCAAGGGTTCTCCTGGCCGTCGTCAGCTCATGGCTGACCCGGTTTACAGCTCGCCGCTGGTGACCGCTCTGATCAACAAGGTCCTCCTGGACGGCAAGCGCTCCATCGCGCAGTCGATCGTCTACGGGGCCCTCGAGGGCTGCAAGGACAAGACGGGCAACGACCCCGTCGTCACGCTGAAGCGCGCCCTCGACAACGTCAAGCCCACTCTCGAGGTCCGCAGCCGCCGTGTCGGTGGCGCGACCTACCAGGTGCCGGTCGAGGTGCGCGCCGCGCGCAGCACCACCCTGGCCCTGCGGTGGCTGGTGCAGTACTCCCGCGCCCGCCGCGAGAAGACCATGACCGAGCGCCTCATGAACGAGCTCCTGGACGCCAGCAACGGCCTCGGGGCGAGTGTCAAGAAGCGCGAGGACACCCACAAGATGGCCGAGTCCAACAAGGCCTTCGCCCACTACCGCTGGTAACAGCGGGTTCGACGAGACGACGAGGACGCGAGAGAAGTGGCCACCACGACCGCTCTTGACCTGGCCAAGATCCGCAATATCGGGATCATGGCCCACATCGACGCGGGCAAGACCACCACGACCGAGCGCATCCTGTTCTACACCGGCATCAACTACAAGATCGGTGAAGTCCACGAGGGCGCTGCCACGATGGACTGGATGGAGCAGGAGCAGGAGCGCGGCATCACGATCACGTCTGCCGCGACGACCTGTGAGTGGCTCGACCACACCATCAACATCATCGACACTCCTGGTCACGTCGACTTCACCATCGAGGTGGAGCGCTCGCTCCGCGTCCTCGACGGTGCCGTCGCCGTGTTCGACGGTGTCGCCGGTGTCGAGCCGCAGTCGGAGACGGTGTGGCGCCAGGCTGACCGCTATGGCGTGCCGCGCATCTGCTTCGTGAACAAGATGGACCGCGTCGGCGCGGAGTTCCACCGCTGCGTCGACATGATGATCAGCCGCCTGGGCGCGACCCCGGCTGTCATCCAGCTTCCCTGGGGCGTCGAGTCCGGTTTCAAGGGCGTCATCGACCTGGTGAAGATGAAGGGTCTGCTCTGGAGCGAAGAGGCTGCCAAGGGCGAGATGTACGACACCGTCGACATCCCGGCCGAGTACGCCGACGCTGCTCGTGAGTGGCGCGAGAAGCTGGTCGAGACCGTCGCCGAGAACGACGACGAGCTGATGGAGCTCTTCCTCGAGGGCAACGAGCCCACCGAGGAGCAGCTGGTCGCGGCCATCCGCCGCGCCACGCTGTCCAGCGCCATCAACCCGGTCCTGACCGGCACCGCGTTCAAGAACAAGGGCGTTCAGCCCCTGCTCGACGCGATCGTGGCCTACCTCCCCGCCCCGACCGACATCCCGGCCTTCAAGGGCCACGCGGTCAACAACGAGGACGAGGTCGTCGAGCGTCACGCGGACGTCTCGGAGCCTTTCTCCGCGCTCGCCTTCAAGATCATGAGCGACCAGCACCTGGGTCGTCTGACCTACATCCGCATCTACTCGGGCACGCTCGAGACCGGCACCGGTGTCATCAACTCGGTGAAGGGCAAGAAGGAGCGGATCGGCAAGATCTACCAGATGCACGCGAACAAGCGCGAGGAGCGCCCGTCCGCGCACGCTGGTCAGATCGTCGCCGTGATGGGTCTGAAGGACACCACCACGGGTGACACGCTCTCCGACTCGGCCAACCAGGTCGTGCTCGAGTCGATGACGTTCCCGGCCCCGGTCATCAACGTCGCGATCGAGCCCAAGACCAAGGGCGACCAGGAGAAGCTCGGCACCGCCATCCAGCGTCTGGCCGAGGAGGACCCGTCCTTCCAGGTCCGCCGTGACGAGGAGACCGGTCAGACGGTCATCTGGGGCATGGGCGAGCTTCACCTCGAGATCCTCGTCGACCGTATGCGTCGCGAGTTCAAGGTCGAGGCCAACGTCGGCCGCCCGCAGGTCGCCTACCGCGAGACCATCCGCCGCAAGGTGGAGAAGGTCGACTACACCCACAAGAAGCAGACCGGTGGTTCCGGTCAGTTCGCGCGGGTCATCATCGACCTGGAGCCGCTGGGCGACGGCAACGACGGCTACGAGTTCCAGAACAAGGTCTCGGGTGGTCGTGTCCCGAGGGAGTACATCCCCTCGGTCGACGCGGGCGCCCAGGAGGCGGCCGAGTTCGGCGTGCTGGCCGGCTACCCGATGGTGGGCGTGAAGGTGACGCTGACCGACGGTGCGGCGCACGACGTCGACTCCTCCGAAATGGCCTTCAAGATCGCCGGCTCGATGGCCTTCAAGGAGGCCGCTCGCAAGGCCGACGCCGTGCTCCTCGAGCCGATGATGGCCGTTGAGGTCACCACGCCCGAGGACTACATGGGTGACGTCATCGGTGACCTCAACGGTCGCCGCGGGCAGATCCAGTCGATGGACGAGCGCGCTGGCGCCCGTGTCATCGCCGCGCTCGTTCCGCTGTCCGAGATGTTCGGCTACGTGGGTGACCTGCGCAGCCGTACACAGGGCCGGGCGAGCTACAGCATGCAGTTCGACTCCTACGCGGAAGTGCCTCCGGGCATCGCCAAGGAGATCGTCGCGAAGGCCCGGGGCGAATAACTCCCGAGTCCCGATGGCAGGAGGGCGGGGATCGCCCATCTGCCAAAGGGGCCCGGGGCGAGTAAGTCCCCGGCGTCCGATGGCAGAGGGCTTGTTCCCTCTGCCGGAGGGCCGGGGCGATGCGCCCGGAGACTCGCCCGCGGTCCTGCCGCTGGAGAGGTCCGGGACACCCCGGTGGCCCTGGTGGAGCGGTGACGAGCCGCCCACCGCCCAGGGGCCGGGTTAAACCCCGGGCCCGAGTGTGAAGTAAGTCAGTCAGATTCTCTAAGGAGAGAACCAGTGGCTAAGGCCAAGTTCGAGCGGACTAAGCCGCACGTGAACATCGGCACCATTGGGCACATCGACCACGGCAAGACCACTCTGACCGCGGCGATCACCAAGGTGCTCCACGAGCGTTACCCCGAGCTTAACGAGGCGACCCCGTTCGACAAGATCGACAAGGCGCCCGAGGAGAAGGCTCGTGGTATCACGATCTCCATCGCGCACGTCGAGTACCAGACCGAGAAGCGCCACTACGCTCACGTGGACTGCCCCGGTCACGCCGACTACGTGAAGAACATGATCACCGGTGCCGCTCAGATGGACGGCGCGATCCTCGTGGTCGCCGCCACTGACGGCCCGATGCCGCAGACGAAGGAGCACGTCCTCCTGGCCCGCCAGGTCGGCGTCCCCTACATCGTCGTGGCCCTCAACAAGGCCGACATGGTCGACGACGAGGAGATCCTGGAGCTCGTCGAGCTCGAGGTTCGTGAGCTCCTGTCCGCTCAGGAGTTCCCCGGCGACGACCTGCCCGTCGTTCGCGTCTCCGCTCTGAAGGCCCTCGAGGGCGACCAGAAGTGGGGCGACAGCATCATCGAGCTGATGACCGCTGTCGACGAGAACGTCCCCGAGCCGCAGCGTGACACCGACAAGCCGTTCCTGATGCCGATCGAGGACGTCTTCTCGATCACCGGTCGTGGCACCGTCGTCACCGGCCGTATCGAGCGCGGTGTCGTCAAGGTCAACGAGACGGTCGACATCATCGGCATCCGTACGGAGAAGACCACCACCACGGTCACCGGCGTCGAGATGTTCCGCAAGCTGCTCGACGAGGGCCAGGCCGGTGACAACGTCGGTCTGCTCCTGCGTGGCATCAAGCGTGAGGACGTCGAGCGCGGCCAGTGCATCATCAAGCCGGGCACGACCACCCCGCACACCGAGTTCGAGGCCCAGGTCTACATCCTGAGCAAGGACGAGGGCGGCCGCCACACGCCGTTCTTCAACAACTACCGCCCGCAGTTCTACTTCCGTACGACGGACGTGACCGGTGTGGTGAACCTCCCCGAGGGCACCGAGATGGTCATGCCGGGCGACAACACCGAGATGCGCGTTGAGCTGATCCAGCCCATCGCCATGGAGGACGGTCTGAAGTTCGCGATCCGTGAGGGCGGCCGCACCGTCGGCGCCGGTCGCGTGACGAAGATCCTCAAGTAGCACGACCGCTGGGGCGGCGGTCGGCCCGGGAAGGGGCCGACCGCCGATCCGCGAACTGAGCACCACCGGCTCCACGCACCACCGTGATCTCGCAGTGGCTTCGGCAACGTGACCGAAGTAACTGCCGGATCACGGAAGAAAGTCGCAGATCGATTACGTCTGCTACGTGGGGTCAGCGGGCGGTCTCCGCCCGTACCAATAGCGGCAACAGGCCGCACGATACTTTTTCAGACGACAGCGAAGGACACCGAGGCCACTATGGCGGGACAGAAGATCCGCATCCGGCTTAAGGCCTATGACCACGAGGTCATCGACAGCTCGGCCAAGAAGATCGTCGAGACGGTGACGCGGACTGGCGCGAAGGTCGCGGGCCCGGTGCCGCTGCCGACCGAGAAGAACGTGTACTGCGTCATCCGCTCGCCGCACAAGTACAAGGACAGCCGCGAGCACTTCGAGATGCGCACGCACAAGCGGCTGATTGACATCATCGACCCGACGCCGAAGACGGTCGACTCGCTCATGCGACTCGACCTCCCCGCCGGCGTCGACATTTCGATCAAGCTCTGAGGGAACGCACTGACATGGCTAAGACGATCAAGGGCGTCCTGGGCAAGAAGCTCGGCATGACCCAGGTCTTCGACGCGGACAACCGGATGGTTCCGGTGACCGTGGTCGAGGCCGGTCCGTGCGTGGTGACCAGGGTCCGCACCGCCGACAAGGACGGCTACTCCGCCATCCAGCTCGGCTTCGGGCAGGTCGACCCCCGGAAGGTCAACAAGCCGCTCGGCGACTACCTGCGTAAGCACGACATCACCCCGCGCCGTTACTTTGCGGAGATCCGCACCGACGACGCGAGCGACTACACCCTCGGCCAGGAGCTGCTGGCCGACACCTTCGAGGCCGGCCAGTTCGTCGACGTGACGGGCAAGAGCAAGGGCAAGGGCTTCGCCGGTGTCATGAAGCGGCACGGCTTCGGTGGTCTGGGTGCTTCGCACGGTACGCAGCGCAAGCACCGTTCGCCGGGTTCCATCGGTGGCTGCGCCACCCCGGGCCGCGTTTTCAAGGGTCTCCGCATGGCCGGTCGGATGGGTAACGTCCGCACCACCGTGCAGAGCCTCAAGGTTCACGCCGTGGACGCCGAGAAGGGCCTCATCCTGATCAAGGGTGCGATCCCCGGCGCCAACGGCAGCCTGGTCCTCGTCCGCACCGCTGCAAAGAAGGGGGCTGCCAAGTGACCAGCATTGACGTCCTCGACGCCAGCGGCGCGAAGACCGGCTCCGTCGACCTGCCCGAAGACATCTTCGGCGCCAAGGTCAACGTCCCGCTGATCCACCAGGTCGTCGTGGCCCAGCTCGCCGCTCGCCGGCAGGGCACGCACAAGGCCAAGACCCGTGGTGAGGTCAGCGGTGGCGGTAAGAAGCCTTACCGCCAGAAGGGCACCGGTCGCGCCCGTCAGGGTTCGACCCGCGCGCCGCAGTTCACCGGCGGTGGCACCGTCCACGGTCCGCTCCCGCGTGACTACTCCCAGAAGACGCCCAAGAAGATGAAGGCGGCCGCGCTGCGTGGCGCCCTCTCCGACAGGGCGACCGGCGGTCGCGTGCACGTGGTCAGCGGCCTGGTCACCGGCGAGACGCCGAAGACCAAGGCGGCCCTCGAGGCCCTGCGCAAGATCACCGAGGCCAAGACCGTCCTGGTCGTGGTCGACGAGACCGACGAGCTCACCTGGCTGAGCCTGCGCAACGCGCCGGAGGTCCACCTGCTGGACGCCGGTCAGCTGAACACCTACGACGTGCTCGTGCACGACGACGTGGTCTTCACGCAGGAGGCCTACGACCAGGTCGTGGCTCGCCTGAGCAAGAGCGGGAAGGAAGAGGCCTGATGCAGAAGATCGCCGACCCGCGCGACATCATCATCAAGCCGGTCGTCTCCGAGAAGAGCTACGGCCTGATCGATGAGAACAACAAGTACACGTTCCTGGTGAAGACGACCGCGAACAAGACCCAGGTCAAGATCGCGGTTGAGCAGATCTTCGGCGTCAAGGTCACCAGCGTGAACACCATCAACCGGCAGGGCAAGCGCAAGCGCACCCGCGCCGGCTTCGGCAAGCGTCCCGACACCAAGCGCGCGATCGTGAGCTTGGCCGAGGGCGACAGGATCGACATCTTCGGTCAGATCGGCTAGCCGACAACTAACAAGAAACATGCTCGTCAGGCCGCCGGAACTGGTCGGTGCTCGCACAGGCAGGCGATGGCGGCCCACATCGCACGTTTCTCATTAGTAAGTAAGCGCGGGCCGTACGGCCCGCGGGGGATGAGACCGCCGTGCGAAAGCACGGCGGGCTCACCCATGTAACCGACGAAGGATGAACGAAAAAGATGGGCATCCGTAAGTACAAGCCGACGACTCCGGGTCGCCGCGGCTCGAGTGTCTCGGACTTCTCCGAGATCACCCGCAGCACGCCGGAGAAGTCGCTGCTTGCTCCCCTTCACAGCAAGGGTGGCCGTAACGTCCACGGCCGGGTCACCGCTCGCCACCAGGGTGGTGGACACAAGCGCGCCTACCGGATCATCGACTTCCGCAGGCACGACAAGGATGGCATTCCGGCGAAGGTCGCTCACATCGAGTACGACCCCAACCGCACCGCCAACATCGCGCTGCTGCACTACGCCGACGGCGAGAAGCGCTACATCATCGCGCCGACCGGCCTCAAGCAGGGCGACAGGATCGAGAACGGCCCCTCGGCCGACATCAAGCCTGGCAACTGCCTGCCGCTGCGCAACATCCCGACCGGTACCTTCATCCACGCGGTGGAGCTCCGTCCGGGCGGCGGCGCCAAGCTCGGCCGTTCCGCCGGCGCGCAGATCCAGCTGCTCGCCAAGGAGGGCCAGTACGCCACGCTGCGTATGCCTTCCGGCGAAATGCGCATGGTCGACGTGCGCTGCCGCGCGACGGTCGGCCAGGTCGGCAACGCCGAGCAGGCCAACATCAACTGGGGTAAGGCCGGCCGTATGCGGTGGAAGGGCAAGCGCCCGACCGTCCGTGGTGTGGCGATGAACCCCGTCGACCACCCGCACGGTGGTGGTGAGGGTAAGACCTCCGGTGGTCGCCACCCGGTCAACCCCAAGGGCAAGCCCGAGGGCCGTACCCGTCAGGCGAACAAGGCCAGCGACAGGCTGATCATCCGCCGTCGGTCCAAGAGGAAGAAGCGGTAGGAGCAGCCGAAATGCCACGTAGCCTTAAGAAGGGTCCCTTCGTGGACGACCACCTTCAGAAGAAGGTGGACTCCCAGAACGAGAAGGGCACCAAGAACGTCATCAAGACGTGGTCGCGGCGTTCCATGATCGTTCCCGACATGCTCGGTCACACGATCGCCGTTCACGACGGCCGCAAGCACGTCCCGGTGTTCGTCACCGAGTCGATGATCGGTCACAAGCTCGGTGAGTTCGCGCCCACGCGGACCTTCCGCAGCCACGTCAAGGAAGACCGCCGCAGCCGGCGGTAAGCGCCTTTCAGAAGCATCAGAGGAGTAAGCGATGGAAGCCAGGGCTCAGGCGCGGTTCGTCCGTGTCACGCCCCAGAAGGCCCGCCGCGTGGTGGACCTTATTCGCGGGCTGCCCGCTTCGGAGGCGCAGGCCGTGCTGCAGTTCGCCAGCCAGGCGGCTAGCGAGCCGATTTACAAGGTGCTCTCGAGCGCGATGGCGAACGCTGAGCACAACTTCAAGCTCGACCCGCAGACGCTCGTCGTGAGCCGCGCGTGGGTCGACGAGGGCCCGACGCTGAAGCGGTTCCGTCCGCGTGCCCAGGGTCGCGCCTATCGGATCAACAAGCGGACGAGCCACATCACCGTGATCGTGGAGTCCCGCGAGCCGAAGGGAAGGACCCGATAGTGGGCCAGAAGGTTAACCCGCACGGGTTCCGCCTCGGCATCACGACCGACTTCAAGAGCCGGTGGTACGCCGACAAGCTGTACAAGTCGTACGTCGCTGAGGACGTGGCGATCCG
The DNA here is from genome assembly GCF_042681425.1 of Nonomuraea mangrovi. Taxonomy (NCBI): domain Bacteria; kingdom Bacillati; phylum Actinomycetota; class Actinomycetes; order Streptosporangiales; family Streptosporangiaceae; genus Nonomuraea; species Nonomuraea mangrovi. Next base: position 13,077 of record NZ_JBHUFV010000015.1, read on the forward strand.
TCGCATGCTGCAGAAGGGCATGGAGCGGGCCGGCATCTCCAAGGTCGAGATCGAGCGTACGACCGACCGCGTCCAGGTCGACATCCACACCGCGCGTCCCGGCATCGTCATCGGTCGCCGCGGCGCCGAGGCGGACCGTATCCGTGGCGACCTCGAGAAGCTGACCAAGAAGCAGGTCCAGCTGAACATCCTCGAGGTCAAGAACCCCGAGATCGACGCCCAGCTCGTCGCGCAGGGCGTGGCCGAGCAGCTCTCCAGCCGTGTCTCCTTCCGCCGCGCCATGCGCAAGGCGATGCAGTCGGCCATGAAGAGCGGCGCCAAGGGCATCAGGGTCGCCTGCTCCGGTCGTCTGGGCGGCGCCGAGATGTCGAGGTCGGAGTTCTACCGCGAGGGTCGTGTGCCGCTGCACACGCTGCGCGCGGACATCGACTACGGCTTCTACGAGGCCCGTACCACCTTCGGCCGTATCGGCGTGAAGGTGTGGATCTACAAGGGTGAGGCTCCGACGAGCCGCGCCGAGCGTGAGGCGGCTGCCGCCGGCGCTCGCGCCGGCCAGCGTCGTGACCGCGACGACCGTCGCGGTGGCGGCGACCGTCCCCGTCGTGGTGGTGGCGCCGGTGGCGCTCGCCGCGGTGGCGGCCGTGGAGACCGTGCCCCCAGGACTGAGGCGGCCTCGCAGGCTGCCCCCGAGACCGGCCCGGCTGCGCAGCCGGGTGCTGAAGGGAGCTGACCATGCTGATCCCGCGCAGGGTCAAGCACCGCAAGCAGCACCGGCCCGACCGCAGCGGAGCCGCCAAGGGCGGCACCAGGGTCGTGTTCGGCGAGTTCGGCATTCAGGCGATTGAGCACTCCTACGTGACCAACCGCCAGATCGAGTCGGCTCGTATCGCCATGACCCGTCACATCCGCCGTGGCGGCAAGGTGTGGATCAACATCTACCCCGACCGTCCGCTCACCAAGAAGCCCGCCGAGACCCGCATGGGTTCCGGTAAGGGTTCGCCGGAGTGGTGGATCGCGAACGTCAAGCCTGGTCGCGTGATGTTCGAGCTGTCCGGTGTCGCCGAGCCCGTGGCTCGCGAGGCGCTGACGCGTGCGATCCACAAGCTTCCGATGAAGTGCAAGATTGTTAAGCGTGAAGTGGGTGAGGCGTGATGGCTAAGGGCCTGACCGCCGGAGAGCTGCGGCTCGAGGACCAGGACACCCTGGTTCAGAAGCTGAAGGAGGCGAAGGAGGAGCTGTTCAACCTCCGCTTCCAGTCGGCGACCGGTCAGCTGGAGAGCCACGGGCGGCTGCGCGCCGTCCGCCGCGAGATCGCCCGTATCTACACCGTGATGCGCGAGCGCGAGCTCGGAATCGTCACGGTCGAGAAGGAGACGAGCGATGTCTGAGGCAACCGAGAAGAGCGCGCGGAACTACCGCAAGACCCGTGAGGGCCTGGTCGTCAGCGACAAGATGGACAAGACCGTCGTCGTCGCCGTCGAGGACCGCGTGAAGCACCCGCTGTACGGCAAGGTCATCCGCCGTACGACCAAGTACAAGGCGCACGACGAGGCCAACAGCTGCGGCGTCGGCGACCGCGTTCTCCTCATGGAGACCAGGCCGCTGTCCGCCACCAAGCGCTGGCGTGTCGTCGAGGTGCTTGAGAAGGCCAAGTAAGGTCTTCCGCATAGATGCGCGCCTCGTGGGGGGTGGAGACACCCCCCATGACGGTGTCCAAGGACGCGGGGGCTCCGCGCGGTGGTCGTGCCTGAGGGCACGGCGCCCGGGACGAAGCCCTCGCGTCGCCTGCGGTGCGGCCCCTTCGGGGCTGTAGCCGGAGGACCAAGAAACCACAGAGTTCCGCCAGGCTCAGGGATGAGAACCAGCGGAGACCAACAGGAGTTGACGTGATTCAGCAGGAGTCGCGGCTCAAGGTCGCCGACAACACGGGTGCCAAGGAGATCCTTTGCATCCGCGTTCTCGGTGGCTCGGGCCGGCGCTACGCAGGAATCGGCGACGTCATCGTCGCCACGGTGAAGGACGCTCTTCCCGGCAGCACTGGTGTGAAGAAGGGCGACGTCGTCAAGGCGGTCGTCGTCCGTACGGTGAAGGAGCGCCGCCGTCCTGACGGCTCCTACATCCGTTTCGACGAGAACGCCGCCGTCATCATCAAGGACAGCGGCGACCCTCGCGGCACTCGTATCTTCGGCCCGGTCGGCCGCGAGCTGCGCGACAAGAAGTTCATGCGCATCATCTCGCTCGCCCCGGAGGTGCTGTGATGGCGAAGCTGCACGTGAAGAAGGGTGACCTGGTTCAGGTCATCGCCGGCAAGGACAAGGGTGCCAAGGGTCGTGTGATCTCGACGAACCCGCGCGAGGACCGCGTGGTCGTCGAGGGCGTCAACATGATCAAGAAGCACTCGAAGGAGAACCTCAACGGTCCTCGCGGCGCCAAGCAGGGCGGCGTCGAGACCATGGAGGCTCCCATCCACGTGAGCAACGTGAAGAAGCTCAAGGATGACGAGAAGCCTGCCAAGAAGGCCGACAAGGCCGACGAGTCGGGTGAGGACAACTGATGACTGCCACGACTACTGAGACCGAGCGTCCCACGCCGCGCCTCAAGACGAAGTACCGCGAGGAGATCATCGCGAAGCTTCGTGACGAGTTCGGTATCGAGAACATCATGCTGGTGCCCGGCCTGACCAAGATCAAGGTCAACATGGGTGTCGGCGAGGCGGCTCGCGACTCGAAGCTCATCGAGGGCGCTGTCCGTGACCTCACCACGATCACCGGCCAGAAGCCCGCGGTCGTCAGGGCCCGCAAGTCCATCGCGCAGTTCAAGCTGCGTGAGGGCATGCCGATCGGCGCGCACGTCACGCTGCGCGGCGACCGCATGTGGGAGTTCCTCGACCGTCTGCTCTCGCTGGCGCTGCCCCGCATCAGGGACTTCCGCGGCCTGTCGCCGAAGCAGTTCGACGGCAACGGCAACTACACCTTCGGTCTCACCGAGCAGGTCATGTTCCACGAGGTCGACCCGGACAAGGTCGACCGTCCGCGAGGCATGGACATCACGGTCGTGACCACCGCGAAGAACGACGATGAGGGCCGGGCGCTGCTGAAGCTTCTCGGTTTCCCGTTCAAGGAGGCCTGAGTATGGCTAAGACGTCTCTGAAGGTGAAGGCGGCGCGCAAGCCGAAGTTCGCGGTTCGCGCCTACACCCGCTGCTCGCGCTGCGGGCGTGCGCACGCCGTCTACAAGAAGTTCGGCCTGTGCCGGATCTGCTTCCGCGAGATGGCGCACCGGGGCGAGCTGCCGGGCATCACCAAGTCCAGCTGGTGACATCCTCCCGCGGGTGCTCCTTCACGTGGGGGGAGCACCACGCGGGAGATGGCATCCTTCTGTAGGGCGTTTCGCGCGTCCTGCGGAGGCTTCGGGGTTCGACCCCGCCGAGCCGTACAAGAAATATCAACCGGGCGCTCTTCAGAGCGCCCATGACCGCGCCGAAGGTCCACCGGTAGAGCTCAGCTTCACCGACTGGAAACCGCGGCGAGGAAGGCCGTTGGCCATGACGATGACCGACCCGATCGCAGACATGTTGACACGTCTGCGCAACGCGAACTCGGCGTATCACGACTCCGTGACCATGCCGTATTCGAAGATCAAGGCGCACATCGCCGAGATCCTCCAGCAGGAGGGTTACATCCAGTCTTGGACCGTCGAGGACGCCAAGGTCGGAAAGAACCTCGTGGTGGAGCTCAAGTTCGGGCCGAGCCGTGAGCGTTCGCTCGCGGGGCTGCGCCGGGTTTCCAAGCCCGGGCTGCGTGTTTACGCGAAGAAGGACAACCTGCCTCGAGTCCTGGGCGGACTGGGTGTCGCGATCATCTCGACGTCCGGTGGCCTCATGACCGACAAGCAGGCCGGCAAGCGTGGTGTGGGCGGGGAAGTCCTCGCCTACGTTTGGTAACGAGGGGAGGACTACAGCATGTCGCGAATCGGACGGCTGCCCATCCCTGTACCGAGCGGCGTCGACATCACGATCGACGGCCAGGATGTCCAGGTCAAGGGCCCGAAGGGCACGCTTTCGCACACGGTCGCTGAGCCCATCACGGTGGCTCGCGACGAGGACGGCACCATCGCCGTCTCCCGGCCCAACGACGAGAACAAGGTCCGCGCTCTGCACGGCCTGTCTCGGACGCTGATCGCCAACATGGTGTCCGGCGTCACCCAGGGTTACTCCAAGACCCTGGAGATCGTCGGCGTCGGTTACCGCGTCGCGGCCAAGGGCCCGACGCAGCTGGAGTTCGCTCTGGGCTTCAGCCACCCAGTGATCGTGGACGCCCCCGAGGGCATCACCTTCCGCGTCGAGAAGCCGACCCTGTTCCACGTGGACGGCATCGACAAGCAGAAGGTCGGCGAGGTCGCCGCCAACATCCGCAAGCTGCGCAAGCCTGACCCCTACAAGGGCAAGGGCGTGCGTTACCAGGGCGAAGTTATCCGCCGCAAGGTCGGAAAGGCTGGTAAGTAGGCATGGCTCCCAAGACTGCGTACAGCAAGCACACGGCTGCTCGCACCGTCTCGCGGGCCCGCCGTCACGGCCGCGTCCGCAAGAAGGTCGTCGGTACGTCCGCGCGCCCGCGTCTGGTCGTCAACCGCTCGACCCGTCACCTGTTCGTGCAGATCGTGGACGACACCGTCGGCCACACGCTGGTCAGCGCGTCCACCATGGACGCCAGCCTGCGCACTGCCGAGGGCGACAAGACCGAGAAGGCCAAGAAGGTCGGCGAGCTCCTCGCTCAGCGGGCCAAGGAAGCCGGGATCACCGCCGTCGTCTTCGACCGTGGCGGTAACCGCTACGCGGGTCGCATCGCGGCTCTCGCGGACAGCGCTCGCGAAGGCGGGCTCGAGTTCTAATGGCTACTGAGAAGAGGAACCACTGATGGCTGCAGCTCCGCGTCGCGGTGGCGGCACCGGTGGCGAGCGGCGGGACCGTCGTGACGATCGCCGCGGTGGCGCCGCCGACAAGGGCGTCTCGTACATCGAGCGCGTCGTAAAGATCAACCGAGTGGCCAAGGTCGTGAAGGGTGGTCGTCGCTTCAGCTTCACCGCCCTGGTTGTCGTCGGTGACGGCAACGGCCTGGTCGGTGTCGGCTACGGCAAGGCCAAGGAAGTACCCGCGGCCATCGCCAAGGGTGTCGAGGAGGCGAAGAAGCACTTCTTCCGCGTCCCCCGCATCCAGGGCACCATCCCGCACACCGTGCAGGGTGAGGAGGCGGCCGGTGTCGTCTTCCTGCGTCCGGCCTCCGCCGGTACCGGTGTCATCGCCGGTGGTCCGGTGCGCGCCGTTCTGGAGTGCGCCGGCATCCACGACGTCCTGTCCAAGTCGCTCGGCTCGGACAACCCGATCAACATCGTGCACGCCACGGTGGCCGCGCTGAAGGGCCTGTCCACGCCCGAGGCGATCGCCGCCCGCCGTGGTCTGGCGATCGAGGACGTCGCTCCGACGGCGATGCTCAAGGCTCGCGCCGAGGGCCTCGCCGAGGCCGCTGCGGCGGCTAAGGCGGTGAGCTAGTCATGGCACGCCTGAAGATCACTCAGGTTCGCTCGAAGATCGGTGGCAAGCAGAACCAGCGTGACTCGCTGCGTTCGCTTGGCCTGAAGCGAATCGGCGATGTCGTCGTCAAGGAGGACCGTCCCGAGATCCGTGGGATGGTCGCCGTGGTGACGCACCTCGTCGAGGTGGAAGAGGTCGACTAGTCATGACTGACAAGGCTCCGCTGAAGATTCACGACCTGCGGCCGGCCAAGGGCGCCAACAAGGCAAAGATCCGCAAGGGTCGCGGCGAGGCGTCCAAGGGCAAGACCGCTGGTCGTGGTACCAAGGGCACGACGGCGCGGAACAAGGTTCCTCTCGGTTTCGAGGGTGGCCAGGTGCCGCTGCAGCGCCGTCTGCCGAAGTACAAGGGCTTCTCCAACGCCCTGTTCAAGACGACCTACCAGGTCGTCAACCTGGACAAGATCGGTGAGCTGTTCCCCGAGGGTGGCGATGTCACCGTCGAGACGCTGGTCGCCAGGGGCGCTGTCCGCAAGAACCAGCCGGTCAAGGTCCTCGGCACCGGTGAGATCTCCGTCGCGGTGAACGTGCAGGCTCACGCCTTCTCGGGTTCCGCCAAGGAGAAGATCGCCGCGGCCGGTGGGTCCGTTACCGAGCTGTAAGTGTCATTACGAGGCACGGGGGTCCTGACAATGGGCTCCCGTGCCTGTAGTGCGTTAGAGTTCGCGAGACGGCAGGGTTCTGTCCTGCTCGACGCCTGACCTTGAGACTCAGATGGCTGATCCCCGCACCATCGCAGACCCATACCGCCATCACGGCGTGCTGGAGGGACCGTGCTGACCGCGTTTACCCGGGCGTTCCGGACGCCGGACCTGCGCAAGAAGTTGCTCTTCACTCTGGGCATCATCGCGCTGTTCCGCCTCGGCTCGGTTCTTCCGACTCCGGGTGTTCACACCGAGAATATTCGCACCTGTCTCGCACAGGCGCAGGCCGGTGACTCCGGCAACCTCTACGGCATGGTGCAGCTGTTCAGCGGCGGCGCTCTGCTGAAGCTGTCGGTGTTCGCGCTGGGCATCATGCCGTACATCACCGCGAGCATCATCCTGCAACTCCTCGTCGTGGTCATCCCGCGGCTCGAGGCCCTGAAGAAGGAGGGCCAGGCCGGGCAGACGAAGATCACGCAGTACACGCGTTATCTGACCATCGGCCTCGGCATCCTGCAGTCGACCGCCTTCATCGCGCTGGCGCGCTCCGGGCAGCTGTTCCCGCAGTGCAACCAGCAGATCCTGCTCGATCCCGACAACGTCTTCAGCATCGTGACGATGGTCGTCATCATGACGGCGGGCACCTCGGTCATCATGTGGCTGGGCGAGCTCGTCACGGACCGCGGCGTCGGCAACGGCATGTCGATCCTCATCTTCACGCAGGTCATCGCGGTCTTCCCGTCCGAGCTGCTGAACATCTACCGCGTCAACCCGTTCACCTTCGCCGTCGTGATGGTGGTCGGTGTCTTCATGATCGCCGCGGTGGTCTTCGTCGAGCAGGCTCAGCGCCGGGTCCCGGTGCAGTACGCCAAGCGCATGGTCGGCCGCAGGATGTACGGCGGCACCTCGACCTACATTCCGCTGAAGGTCAACCAGGCCGGCATCATCCCGGTCATCTTCGCGTCCTCGCTGCTCTACCTGCCGCAGCTGCTGGTGTCGCTGTTCGCGAACACGTCCACGGACAGCGTCAACCCCGTGGTCGAGTGGATCTCGCGGAACCTCGTCACGGGTGACACGCCGGTCTACATGATCACCTTCTTCGTGCTGATCGTGTTCTTCACGTACTTCTACGTGTCGATTACCTTCAACCCCGCTGAAGTCGCCGACAACATGAAGAAGTACGGTGGGTTCATCCCGGGCATCCGTCCGGGTCGGCCCACGGCCGAATACCTGAACTTCGTTCTGACCCGCCTGACCGCTCCCGGTGCGCTCTACCTCGGCCTCATCTCGATGGTGCCGATCATCGCACTGGCGATCTCGGGGGCCAGCCAGAACTTCCCGTTCGGAGGGACGAGCATCCTGATCATGGTTGGTGTCGGCCTTGACACGGTGAAGCAGATCGAGAGCCAGCTGCAGCAGCGTAACTACGAAGGCTTCCTGCGGTAGTGCGTCTCGTTCTGGTCGGGCCCCCCGGAGCGGGTAAGGGGACACAGGCCCAGTTCATCGCATCGAACCTGTCCATCCCGAAGATCTCGACAGGTGACATCTTCCGTGCCAACGTCTCGGGCGGCACGGAGCTCGGCAAGCTCGCCAAGACCTTCATGGACCGTGGCGACCTCGTGCCCGACGAGGTCACCATCGCCATGGTCCGCGACCGTCTGTCCGAGGACGACGCGCAGGACGGTTTCCTGCTCGACGGCTTCCCCCGTACCGTCCCTCAGGCGGAGATCCTCCGCGACATGCTGAAGGACTGGGGGCAGAAGCTCGACCTGGTCCTGGAGCTCGTGGTCGACGACGAGGAGGTCGTCCGCCGCCTGGCCGGACGGCGCACCTGCAGCCAGTGCGGCCGCATCTGGCACGTCGAGTTCGACGACAAGAGGGACGACGTCTGCGACGCCTGCGGCGGCACGCTGTTCCAGCGTGACGACGACAAGGAGGAGACTGTCAGGCACCGCCTGGAGGTCTACCAGCAGCAGACCGCGCCACTGATCCGCTTCTACGCCGACGAGGACATCCTGGTCGGGGTGGACGCGACAGGCCCCGTCGAAGAGGTCACCCAGCGGGCGATGAAGGAGATCCGGCCCTACGCCGGCTAGCACGAACCGATGACGCCGACCCTGTTGATCAGGGTCGGCGTTATTCATGCCAGGCGTGGTCGGGATCTTCCGCCATCCGGTCGCTCAGCCGCCTGGCCTGCTGTTCGGAGCCCTTTGAGCTGCTCTAACAGTGGAGGCGCGGTTCACATGAGTATTGCGTGATCAGGCCCACTGTGGGGGAATTGGGCTCCAGTGTTCGCCCGTTGAACCACCCTGGGGGGTGTCGAACTTGTTCAAGAAGAACAGACATGGAATCCAGATCAAGTCGCCGGAGCAACTGGAGAAGATGCGCGCGGCCGGTCTGGTGGTCGGGCGGACGCTGGACCTGTTGAGGCGCTCGGTTGAGCCGGGCATGACACCGCTCGACCTGGACGCGATCGCCGAGAAGGCGATCAGGGACGAGGGCGCGATCCCGTCCTTCAAGGGCTACCAGGGCTTTCCCGCGACGATCTGCGCGTCGGTCAACCACGAGGTCGTTCACGGGATCCCGTCGAACGAGCGCAAGCTGCGCGAGGGCGACATCATCTCGATCGACTGCGGGGCGATTCTCGAGGGGTGGCACGGCGACTCGGCGGTGACCGTACCGGTGGGAGAGGTCGCGCCCGCGCTCACGGAGCTGATGCGGGTGACCGAGGAGTCGATGTGGCGCGGCATCGCCGCGCTGGGCGTCGGCCGGCACCTGTCGGACGTCGGTTACGAGGTCGAGAAGTACGTCAGGTCCCAGGGCAAGTACGGCATCCCGCAGGAGTACGGCGGGCACGGCATCGGCACCGAGATGCACATGGACCCCTGGGTGGCCAACCACGGACGCCCGGGACGGGGCCCTGCCCTCGAGGCGGGCATGTGCCTGGCGATCGAGCCCATGGTCAACATGGGGACGGCCCGCACCCGCGTGCTGGACGACGACTGGACCGTCGTCACGATCGACGGCAAGGCCTCCGCACACTTCGAACACAGCGTCGCCGTGACACATAATGGTCCTTGGGTGCTTACCGCCCTCGATGGGGGCAAAGAGCGCCTTTCGCAACTGCTGAGCTGAAGCGGGAAGTGGTGGGGATGGCGCAGAGCCCCGAAATGCGTGCATCGGATGTCGACCGCGATCGGGTGGCCGCCGTCCTCCGCGAGCACACCGCCCAGGGCCGGATCTCCGTCGAGGAGTTCAACGAACGCCTGGAGCAGGTCTACCAGAGCAAGACCTACGGCGAGCTCGCCAGGGTGACCGCCGACCTGCCCGACGTCGACCTGCGGGCCCAGCCCGCCCGCGTTCCCGCCGCGAAGTCCCCGCAGCAGGGAATGCATCCCGGCATGAGGGGCGCCTGGGCGGCCTGGGCGTCGGCGGTCGCGGTGACCTCGGTGATCTGGCTGCTGACCGACTTCGGCGGCTACTTCTGGCCGATGTGGGTCGCGGGCCCCTGGGGCGCGTTGCTGCTGGTCAGCAGCATTTTCGGGACGAATCGGAAATGACCCCATCTGTGCAGTAGTGCACTGTGTGGATTTGTCCGCAGAAGGCTTGGCGGCGGCTTCCTAACGTGAGTGTCACATCACTCACAGGAGGAAGAAATGCGCAAGTTTCTCGCAGCAGCAGCCATCGCCGGCGCGGCCATCACCGGCCTGACCGTCGCCCCCGCCGCCCAGGCCGCCACCACTCAGGCGACCGCCACGGATAACTGGGGCAGGTACTTCTCCAGCGAAGGCAAGGCCTACACCTACGGCAAGACCTTCAGCTCCCACGGCAAGGTCTACACGAAGTGGTACGGGGTGGAGAAGTTCGGCGGCAAGCACGGCTACGTCTGGTTCGAGTACTACAAGGGCGGCAAGTGGTACAAGTTCTCCCACGGCTGGGACGGCAAGTCCAGCGACGCCTGGAGTGGCCACGGCATCAAGAAGATCTACACCTACACGTGCTGGGGCGACTCGAAGTTCGACAACTGCGGCAGCAAGCACCGCATCTACTGAGGTTCCCCGCGCGCGTGACGCGCGCTTCTGGGGGGCTCTGACATGGAAGGCCCGCCGGTGACACGGTCACCGGCGGGCCTTCGCGCTTCTCTGCCCTGGTACGGCAGGCAATAGACCCACTCTTTACCGCTGGTCGCAGTTGGCGGTGATCACGCCGGGTAGGTGATCTTTGACGATGGAACCATCGCAATGGGGGGACGATGGGCCTGAGGCGGTGTTGCGGGCTGTTGGCGTGGATCGCGGTCACCGGCATGGTGATCGGGTCGCTGACGGCGGGAGCCGTACCGCAGGGTGGGCGGTACGCTTCCGCGACGCCGAACCAGACCAGGCCCGGCATCGAACCGGCCGGACGGCGTCCGGCCGGGCCGCACCTCGGCGGGGGCGGCCCTGACATGGTGGGCCGGTCAGCCCGCGGCGCGTGGCTGGCCGGCGCGCTGGCCGTCCTCGTCGCGGTGGGCGGCACCGCGGCCTTCGTCGCAAGGAGGAGGCGCCCTCCAGGACGTGACAACGTCCCATGAGCACGTGCCCGCCCGCTCCCGCGTGTCGGCGGCCGCAGGGGCGGGCGGGCACGTCGCCCTCGGGCCGGCGCCTGGGCCCTCGGGCTGGCGCCTGGGTCCTCGGGCTGGCGCCTGGGTTCTCGCGCTGACGCCGGCGCCGTCGGCCCGGGCTGTGGCATCCACGGCGGATGCCGAGCGGCCTGAGTAGCCGCGGATCTGGGGTAGCCTTGCCTATGGTTGTGTCAGGACACCTGGCATGGGCGTTTCGCATTTTCCCGCTGGGTGTCGTACACTCCTTAGTCGGCTCACTATGGCCATCCTGTGTTGGCGGTCCTGCAGACCGCCGCTCTCATTCGATGCGGATGGCCGCGGCTGCTTAGTGATCCGATACCTCAGACGACCGATCAGTGAAACGCGAGGGACATGGCCAAGAAAGACGGCGCCATCGAGATCGAGGGCACTGTGGTTGAGTCGCTCCCGAACGCGATGTTCAGGGTGCAACTCGACAACGGCCATAAGGTCCTGGCCCACATCAGCGGACGGATGCGGATGCACTACATCCGAATCCTGCCGGACGACCGGGTAGTCGTGGAACTGAGCCCTTACGACCTGAGTCGTGGGCGGATCGTCTACCGATACAAGTAAAACGTCTGAGGAATCACGAAGGACTATGAAGGTTAAGCCGAGCGTCAAGAAGATCTGCGACAAGTGCAAGGTGATCCGCCGGCACGGTCGCGTCATGGTGATCTGCGACAACCTGCGCCACAAGCAGCGTCAGGGCTAGTCGCGAAGGCTTCTCCGAGTCCGCCCCTGCTGGGGAGCGGACTCGACGCATGAGAAGTCTGAATCAGTAATCGCGCGTCACACCCACGCGAGTGGGCCACCCCCGGTCGGAGGCCGGGGCCCTCACCCCGGGCATGGGGAGGGGAGTGGGGCGCAAGACCTCCGCCACAGTGAAGGAGAATGCCCGACCATGGCTCGCCTGGTTGGCGTCGACCTCCCCCGCGAAAAGCGGCTGGAGATCGCTCTCACCTACATCTACGGAATCGGCCGCACCCGCGCCCTGGAGATCCTCCAGGCCACCGGCGTCAGCGGCGACCTCCGCGTGCACCAGCTCTCCGACGCAGAGCTCGTCCCGATGCGTGACTACATCGAGGCGAACTACAAGATCGAGGGTGACCTGCGCCGCGAGGTCCAGGCCGACATCCGTCGCAAGATCGAAATCGGTTGCTACCAGGGCATCCGCCACCGCAAGGGTCTTCCCGTCCACGGCCAGCGCACGCAGACCAACGCGCGCACCCGTAAGGGCAAGAAGAAGACCGTCGCCGGTAAGAAGAAGCCCGGTAAGAAGTAGTCCTCGCAGCCGCGGGACCGATGAACTCAGGAGTGAAGGCAAAGAATGCCTCCTAAGAGCCGCCAGGGTGCGCCCAAGAAGGTGCGCCGCAAGGAAAAGAAGAACGTCGCTCACGGGCACGCCCACATCAAGAGCACGTTCAACAACACGATCGTCTCGATCACCGACCCGAACGGGAACGTGATCTCCTGGGCCAGCGCCGGCCACGTGGGTTTCAAGGGCTCCCGTAAGTCCACCCCGTTCGCCGCGCAGATGGCCGCCGAGAACGCCGCCCGCCGCGCCATGGAGCACGGCATGCGCAAGGTCGACGTCTTCGTGAAGGGCCCCGGCTCCGGCCGTGAGACCGCGATCCGTTCGCTGCAGGCGACGGGCCTCGAGGTCGGCTCCATCCAGGACGTGACCCCGGTTCCGCACAACGGCTGCCGTCCGCCGAAGCGCCGCCGCGTCTGACACCCAGGAGATAGTGAGAAATGGCTCGTTACACGGGTGCGGACTGCAAGCTCTGCCGTCGCGAGAAGACCAAGCTCTTCCTCAAGGGCAGCAAGTGTGAGTCCGCGAAGTGCCCCATCGAGATCCGTCCTTACCCGCCGGGTGAGCACGGTCGCGGCCGTCCGAAGGAGTCTGAGTACCAGCTCCAGCTTCGTGAGAAGCAGAAGACCCGCCGCATCTACGGCGTCCTCGAGAAGCAGTTCCGCAACTACTACGAGGAAGCCAACAAGAAGGGCGGCAAGACCGGCGAGAACCTTCTCCAGATCCTGGAGAGCCGTCTCGACAACGTGGTCTACCGCGCCGGTTTCGCCCAGTCGCGCGACGCCGCTCGCCAGCAGGTCCGTCACGGCCACATCCTGGTGAACGGCAAGAAGGTCGACATCCCGTCGTACCGCGTGCGCGAGCACGACATCGTCGAGGTCCGCGAGAAGGCCGTCAACCTGCTGCCCTACGAGGTCGCCAAGGCGACCGCGGGCGACAAGACGATCCCGGCCTGGCTGGGCGTCGTGCCGGAGAAGCTCCGCGTCCTGGTTCACCAGCTGCCGGTTCGCCAGCAGATCGACACCCAGGTCCAGGAGCAGCTGATCGTCGAGCTCTACTCCAAGTAGCCCTTCCGGGCGGCGCGCCCCTGGCGCGCCGCCACGGCTCGCCTTCTCGGGCGAGGGTTTCTTGGGGGAACCGGCGGCGGGCCCCGCGCGGGCGCGCCGGCCAGGGTTCGTGGAAGAGGCGTTCGGCCCCGGATTTCCGGGGTCGGGGCGCCGGCAGGCTTCCCCGACGGCTTGGGTTTCCTGGCCGGAGGGGGACGGATGGGGTACGGCATGCCGTACCCCATTTAGGCTGTTTATCGGAGTGGCGTCATATAGCGGGCGCCACACGACAAGGGGAGATCCCGAAGCATGCTGATCGCTCAGCGTCCGACTCTTCTGGAAGAGTCGATCGACGAGACCCGGTCCAAGTTCGTCATCGAGCCGCTGGAGCCGGGCTTCGGCTACACCATCGGCAACTCGCTGCGTCGCACGCTGCTGTCGTCCATCCCGGGCGCGGCCGTGACGAGCATCCGCATCGAGGGCGTGCTGCACGAGTTCTCGACCGTTCCCGGCGTGAAGGAAGATGTCACCGACATCATCCTCAACCTCAAGGAACTGGTCGTCTCCTCCGAGCACGACGAGCCCGTCGTGATGTACCTGCGCAAGCAGGGCCCCGGCGAGGTCACCGCAGCCGATATCGCGCCTCCGGCCGGTGTCGAGGTGCACAACCCCGAGCTGCGCATCGCCACCCTGAACGGCAAGGCGAAGCTGGAGATGGAGCTGACCGTCGAGCGCGGTCGCGGCTACGTCTCCGCCGCGCAGAACAAGCAGCCGGGCCAGGAGATCGGTCGTATCCCGATCGACTCCATCTACTCCCCGGTGCTCAAGGTCACCTACAAGGTCGAGGCGACCCGTGTCGAGCAGCGCACCGACTTCGACCGGCTGATCCTCGACGTCGAGACCAAGGCCGCGATGAAGCCCCGCGACGCGGTGGCCTCCGCGGGCAAGACCCTGGTCGAGCTGTTCGGGCTGGCCCGCGAGCTCAACGTCGAGGCCGAGGGCATCGACATCGGTCCCTCGCCGACGGACGCGGCCCTGGCCGCGGACCTGGCGCTGCCGATCGAGGAGCTCAACCTCACGGTCCGTTCCTACAACTGCCTCAAGCGCGAGGGCATCCACACCGTGGGTGAGCTCGTGGCCCGCAGCGAGCAGGACCTGCTCGACATAAGGAATTTCGGCGCCAAGTCCATCGAAGAGGTCAAGCAGAAGCTGCACGAGATGTCGCTGGCGCTCAAGGACTCCCCGCCCGGGTTCGACCCGAGCGCGGTGGCCGGCGGCGGCTACGACGACGACGACAGCGCGTACGTCGAGACCGAGCAGTACTAGATCGCGGCGCGGGGTCTCGTGGCGGTGTCCACGAGGCCCTCTCGCTCGATCCGTCCCGGGAGACCGGGACATCGAGACGCCCGGGGACGTCCCGGGCCGACGCAGCTGGATATCGCGGGCCGCCCTCGTGGCGGCCTGGCGGCTCGACTCCGGTACCTGACACGGCCGGGGCGGGTTCACTCTCAAGGAGAACGCAATGCCCAAGCCCACCAAGGGTGCACGTCTTGGCGGCAGCCCGGCTCACGAGCGGCTGATCCTGGCGAACCTCGCCACGGACCTGTTCCGCCACGGCCGCATCACCACCACCGTGACCAAGGCCAAGCGCGTCCGCCCGCTGGCGGAGCGCCTGATCACCAAGGCCAAGAAGGGCGACATCCACAACCGTCGCCAGGTGCTGACCGTCGTCAAGGACAAGGGCGTCGTCCACCACCTCTTCACCGAGATCGCGGTGACCTTCGCCGAGCGTCCCGGTGGCTACACCCGCATCACCAAGATCGGTAACCGTAAGGGCGACAACGCGCCCATGGCGGTCATCGAGCTGGTGACCGAGGCGCTGAACCAGGTCACCACCGGCCGTACGGCTCCCGCCGCCGCTGCGGCTCCGGCCGCCGCCCCGGCCGCCGAGGCCGTGGAGGAGGTCGTCGAGGAGAGCGCCGAGGCTCAGGCCGAGGAGAGCGCCGAGACCGCGGAGGCCGGCGAGGCCGCCGAGGCTCCCGCCGACGAGGCGAAGAAGGACGAGGCCTGATCTTTCAGGCCCACGGGCCCGGCACCCTTCTGGGTGCCGGGCCTTCCCCATTTCATCCAGGAGGGGTGATCGTGGTACGGCTTCGCCTCGACCTCGGCTACGACGGCACCGACTTCTCCGGTTGGGCCCGCCAGCCGGGGCGGCGCACGGTGCAGGGCGAGCTCGAGGACGCGCTCGGCAAGATCCTCCGGCTGGGAGAGGTCTCGCTCACCGTGGCGGGCAGGACGGACGCGGGCGTCCACGCACGCGGGCAGGTCGCCCATGTCGATCTGCCGGTGACCGCGCTCGGCGAGCTGGAGCGCAACCGGCGCAAGGGCGAGCCGCCCGCCGAGGAAAGCATCGATGAGCGGCTCGCCACGCTCCTCAGACGGCTGGCCGGGGTCCTGCCGCCGGATGTACGCGTTCATCGCGTCAGCGTGGCTCCTGAGGGCTTTGACGCACGGTTCTCCGCGCTCTCCCGGCGCTACGTCTACCGCGTTCACGACGCGCCCGGCGGCGTCGACCCGCTGCGGCGCGACGAGATCGTCTGGCACACGCGGCCGCTGGACCTCGACGCGATGATCGCGGGGGCCGCGCACCTGCTGGGCGAGCACGACTTCGCCGCCTTCTGCAAGAAGCGGGAGGGCGCCACCACGATCAGGGAACTGCAGCGGCTCGACTGGGTGCGCTCGCCCTCGGGCGTGCTGGAGGCGACCGTCGTGGCCGACGCGTTCTGCCACTCCATGGTCAGGGCGCTCGTCGGTTGCCTGCTCGCCGTGGGAGACGGCAGGCGACCCGTGGAATGGCCTGCGCGAGTGCTCGCGGGCGCCGTACGGGACTCGGGCGTGCACGTCGCGCCCGCGCACGGGCTGTGCCTTGAAGAGGTCAGCTACCCGGCGGACGACGAGCTGGCCGCCAGGGCGGCCGCGACCCGCAGGGTCCGCACCCTCACGGACTGACTCCCGGGATCGCCCGCCCGCGTGGTGGTGATCCAGCAGGGCCGAGGGGTCGGGGTGATCCAGCGGGGTCCGCGGGAGTCTCCCAGGGGGTCAGCAGGAGTCGTCCAGAGGGGTCAGCGGGAGTCGTCCAGCGGGTCCGCGGGAGTCGTCCAGCGGGGTCCGCGGGGTCGGGTGATCCCGCGGAGCCCGCGCTACTACTCGGTGATCCTGCGCTCCAGCACCAGCGAGGTGTGGTCGCGGAAGGCGCCGCTGACGTCGCCCAGGCCCTTCTCCTTGGCGGTCGGGGTGTGGCCGTCGGCGAACGTCGCGTAGCTGAAGACGATGTAGCGGCCCCACAGCAGCCCAGCGGCGTACCCGCCCGCGATGTGGATCCGGTCGGCGCCGCTGGACGTCGGGCCGGTCAGCGGACGGAACCACAGGTTCTTGTCGAGGTCCTTGGCCTGGTCGGCGGCCGCGGCCGCCTCCTTGTTCGGCAGGACGGCGATGCCCGTGCTGATCGCGTAGCGCTTCTTGTCGTCGACGTAGGTCGCCCGCAGTACGCGACTGCACTTCTGGTCCTGCAGGGCCGTGGCGAACGGGCCGGCGGCGGCCTGCCGGCAGTCGTCGGACATGTCGACCTTCACGCGCGTGTAGACGCGTCCGCCCAGGTCCACCTTCTGCTCGGGGAACGCCTCGTTGATCGACATCTTCTCGGGGTCGGTGCCCTCGGAGTTGAGCAGCGAGTTGGCCAGCGGGTCGTCGGTGTCCGAGACGGACGGCACGGCGCCGGTCGCCGTCGAAGCGCTCGCCTCGGCCGGCTGTCCTGTGCTCATCGACCGGTAGGCGAAGAAGCCGCCGGTGGCGACTCCCAGCACGACGAGGACGCCGACACCGGCGATCAGCGCCTTCCTGCCCGTGCTCGGCTCCTTGGCCGGCGGCTCGGGCGGGGGCGCGATGCCGCCCTGCGACACGGGCGAGAACGGGTCGAAGGTCGCGGCAGGCGTGCCGTGCGGCGGCGTCGGCAGGTCGGCGGGGGAGGCTCCGGCCGGTACGGCGGGGGCGCCGCCGGACGGGGCGGGAAGCGCGGGAAGGCCGGCTGGGGGCGGGATGGCGGGCAGCGGGATGGCTCCATCGGTCGGGAACGGGTGGTCGTGCGGCGCGTCGCTCCCTGTCGTGCCGCCGATGGGCGCGTCGTCCCCTGACACGTCGGTTCGTGACCCGTCGGTTCCTGGCGCACCGTCTCCTGGCGCACGGTTTCCTGCGGCGTCGTTTCCTGGAGCGCCGTCGCCTGGCAGGCCGTCGGGCTGCGTGTCGTTCGGCGAGGCCTGGGCTCCCCGGGCGTCCGAAGCGGGCGAGCCGTGGCCTGACGCGCCTGTAAGAGCGAGGTCGGTGCCGGGCGCGCCTGTAAGAGCGAGGTCGGTGCCGGGCGCGCCTGTAAGAGCGAGGTCGGTGCCGGGCGCGCCCGCGGCGGTGACGTTCGGGCTGGACACGCCTGCGGCGGTGACGTTCGGGCCGGACACGCCTGCGGCAGTGGCGTTCGGGCCGGGCGCGCCGGCGGCGCTGTTGTCCGTGCTGGGCGCGCCTGCGGCCGGGGAGGCGCCGAGTGCGGGTGCCTCCGGGGTGGCGGCGCGGTCGGCGGGAGGGTCGTCCAGCACGTCGGCGGGCGGTTGGTCGCCCTTGGCCCGCCCCCACGTGGCGCTGTCGAACGGCAGGTCGGGGATGCGTTCGTCAGCGTGGTCGGCGCCAGGAGGGTGCGGCGGCCAGACCGGCACGTCGCCGGGCTCGGCGCTGTGGGAGATCGGGACCGTCATGCTCGGATCGGTGGCCTGGGCCTCCTGCGGCCCGTCGTGGTCGTCGATCGGCTCACCGGTCGCGGCGGGCCACGGGGGCATGGCGGGCGCGTCCGTCGTGGAGGACGGCCAGACCTTCATGCCCGCGGCGGCCGCGGTGAAGGCCTGTGGGGGCTGCCAGCCGGCCTGGTCGGGCTCGGCCTGCCACGCCGCTGGGGACGGCTTCCACGGTTCGGCCTGCGGGCCCGGTGATGGCGGCCACTCGGCTTGCGTGCCGGGTGATGGCGGCCACTCGGCTTGCGTGCCAGGGGATTGCGGCCACTCGGCCTGCGGGCCCGGTGATGGCGGCCACTCGGCCTGGGGGCCGGGCGACGGCTGCCACTCGGTCTGCTGTCCCTGCGACGGCTGTCCCTCGGGCTGCGGGCCCTGTGGCGGCTGCCATCCGATCTGTGGCGACTGGCCTGGCGACCACGGGGGCGGCGGCGCCTGCCCTGGCGCGGGAGTCCATGAGGTCTGGGGCTGGTCGGGCGCCCATGGCGAGGGCGGGGTCCACGCGGCACCGTGCTGGGCAGCGG
Organism: Nonomuraea mangrovi; assembly: GCF_042681425.1. Lineage (NCBI taxonomy): Bacteria > Bacillati > Actinomycetota > Actinomycetes > Streptosporangiales > Streptosporangiaceae > Nonomuraea > Nonomuraea mangrovi. The sequence continues at coordinate 31,641 of NZ_JBHUFV010000015.1, forward strand.
GCTCGCCGCCGAACGCCGGAGGCGGGGAAACACCGGGCACCGGAGCGCTGGGCATCGGAGCGCCGGGCATCGGAGCGCCGGGCATCGGAGCGCCGGGCACGGGGGCGTGCGCGGCGCCGGGTGCCGAGGGGTCGGGCGCGCCGGGTGCCGGGGGATGGGGTGCCGGGAGATGGGGTGCGCCGGGGGAAGGGGGCGCGGGCGGCTGCGGGGCCCCGGGCGGCGCCCACGTGCCCTGCGGCGGAGGCGGCGACGCGGGTACGGAGCCGGGCTGCGGTGAAGCGGGTACGGAGCCGGGCTGCGGCGACGTGGTCTCCGCGCCGGGCTCGGGGTCGGCGAACCAGTCGTAGGGCCGGCCGTCCTCCGTCTGCTCCCACGGCTGGGCCGCGGCCGACCAGGTCTCCGCGGGCACGCCGGGGAAGGCGGGCAGCGGCCTGTCGGGTCTGGGGCGCTCGATCGTCGCGCCCTCCACGGGCTGACCCGCGTCCTGTCCACCGGAAGGGTGCCCGCCGGAGAGCTCGGGCGCCCACGGGTTTCCCGCGTCCGGGGACGCGGGCGGCTCGGGCGTCCACGGGCTTCCCGCGTCCGCGGAGGCCGGCGGCTCGGGAGACCAGGGCGTGCCCGGCTCCGGAGCGGCCGATGGGCCCCATGGTCCCTGGGCGCCCGCCGGGGCGGCGGGCTCGGGGCTCCACGGACCGTCCGACGGGGCCGTGAGTTCGGAGCTCCACGGACCGCTCGACGGGGCCGCGGGCTCGGGGGCCCAGGGGCTGTTGACCGCGGGAGTCATGGGCTGACCCGCGTCAGGAGCCTGCGCGGGCTCGGGGGCCGGCAGGTCGGGCGGCGGCCCCTGGTAGACGGGGATGGGGGGCCGGGCCGGGACCGTATCGGAGTCGATCACCTGGCCGGCGGGGAGGTCGGCGTACGAAGGCGCCGCCAGCGCGTCGCCGTGCGACGCGCCGTAGGCGCCTTCCTGGAGGGCTGATGGGGCCTGCACCGTCGGCCTGCCGAAACTCGGCGGTGGCGTCGCCGGTGCGGCTGAGCCGTCCGTTTCGCGCTCGTGCTCAGACCCAGATTCCTGGCCACGCATAGGGGGAGCCTAACCATAGTCAGGAGATCGCCATGCCCGTATGGGTGTTCTCGGGCGGATCGGCCGGGAAGTTTGATCCCTTTCGGGATTGATTGGGCGGTTTCATCCTCCGCGGCGGCCGCTGAGCGAACGCGAGTCGAGCGCCGGGTACACCGTCGCCTTGGTCACGTCGACGCTGGCCTGGGAGAGCTGCTTGGCGTCCTTCTTGTCGGGCTTGTGGCCGTCCTTGAACTGGACGTACAGCATGACCGCGTAGTGGCCGTGGGTGGCCACGTGGACACTGGCCTCGCCCGCGCCGATGAACTTGGTGATGTCGTCCTTGCCCGCGAGCGGCTTCACGAACAGCTTGCTCTCGCCCTTGGCGCGCACGGAGGCGGCGACCTTGGCCGCCCCCTTGCCGTCGACCAGGTTGGCGACGCCGACGGTGCCGATGACCTTGCCGGACTTGTCCTTGAAGGTGGCCCGGATGAGCTGCGTGCACTTGGCTGACTTGAGCGCCTTGTCGAGCTTGTCGCCCTCGGCCGCGTCGCCGCACTTCTTGTCGGTCTTGAGGGTCGTCACCTCATAGGAGCGGCCGGAGACCGTGAACTTCTTCTTGGGGAAGAGCTCCTTCTGCGTGAGCGCGTCGGGGTCGGTCTCGCGGGCGGCGGCGAAGCCGTACTTGTCGGCGGGGGCCACGGGCTGGTCGGCGGGCGGCGCGCTCGCCCGTCCCACGGGGTCGGCCGTCGGGTCGGGACCCTCGGAGTTCCACATCACCACGAGACCCGCCACGAGCGCCCCGAGGACGAGCAGGCCGCCGAGGGCGAACCAGAGCGGTGTGCGCGAGCGCGGGCCCTCGTCATAGGGGCTCCACATCGCGCTGCGCTGCTGGGTGGGGGTTTCGTCGGTCTTCTTGGTGGAACCCATGGGCTGAGATTAGCCGGGGTTGACCGTCGGCGAGGTCACGAAAACCCGAAGTCCTGGGTCCACCAGGGGCCGCCGGGGCCCGACACGACGCCTACGCCGACCGCGCGATAGCCGCAATGCAGGAGGTTGCGGCGATGTGCGGGGCTGTCCATCCAGCCGCGCACCGCCTGTTCCGCCGAGACGTAGCCGCGGCCGATGTTCTCCGCCGCGCCGTCGCGGTAGCCGGCCCGCTCCATGCGCTTCCAGGGCGAGGCGCCGTCGGGGGAGTCGTGGGAGAACAGGCCCGACTCGGCCATCTCCAGCGAGTGGGCGCGCGCCGAACTCGTCAGCCGCCGGTCGACCCGCAGCGGGGCGCACCCCTTGCGGGCGCGGGCGGCGTTGGTGAGCCTGACGACCTGGGCGGCGAGGCCGGGGGAGATCTCCAGCAACGGCGAGCCCAGCACGGTGGTGGGATCGCCTGGCACCTCTCCAGGCACCTCGGTCAGCTTCTTGCGCGCCTGCGCCGTGGGCCTCGACGTCGGCGTGGTCTTGAGCGTACGGCGAGGGCGGCTCTCCAGGCGCGCGCTCGGCTTCTTCTGCGGCGCCGAGACCGAAGGGGTGGGGGTGACGGCCGGCGGGGCCGTGTTGTTGAGGTAGACCTGGTCGGAGGCGTCAAGGCGGTTGACCGACAGCCTGCCGATGAGCACGCCGGCGAACAGGACCGCGAGCAGGCAGGCGAGGAGACCCAGCAGGTTCCGGCGCCGCGATCTTGGCTGGGTGTGCCGGGTGTGAGGGGTCTGCCACATACCGCAGTCAACGATAGGGACGGTAGATATTGCTGGAGAAGGGGTTACAGCTAACCGAAACAGAACCGTGCCGCACGTAGACTGTCCCCCGGTGTCTCCGCTCGTTTTGACCCGTGTCCTCGAGTGGCGGTAACCTTAGCGTTCGTTGTATGCGAGTCGGTCCGTCTGTGACCGATGCGCGGCGCGTCCGGCGTCATCTCCCATCTGTTGGAGACGGAAGGTCCGGGCTGTCGTGCGCCCGCACCGACCGACCATAGAGCTGTCGCATCCGACAGCGCCGAAGACGCGATTAAAGAAGGCTACGACCGTGCGCACGTACACACCGAAGCCCGCCGACGTCCAGCGTCAGTGGTACGTCATCGACGCTACTGACGTGGTGCTGGGCCGGCTGGCCAGCCACGTCGCGACCCTGCTCCGCGGTAAGCACAAGCCGATCTTCGCCAACCACGTCGACACCGGTGACTTCGTCATCGTCATCAACGCCGACAAGATTGCGCTGAGCGGCAACAAGCTCGAGCAGAAGAAGGCCTACCGCCACTCGGGCTACCCGGGCGGTCTGCGTTCCGTGACCTACGGCGAGTTGATGGAGAAGCGGCCCGACCGCGCCGTCGAGAAGGCCGTCAAGGGCATGCTCCCGAAGAACGCCCTCGGCAGGAAGATGGCCAAGAAGCTGAAGGTTTACGCCGGGTCCGAGCACCCGCACCAGGCCCAGCAGCCCGTGCCGTTCGAGATCACCCAGATCGCCCAGTAGTAGTTCGAAAGATTTAGAGGAGAACCGTGGCTGAGCCCACCGGTGTCGAGACGGCCGTGATCGAGGCCGAGCTGGAGGACTTCTCCGGCGAGGACTTCCCGTCCGAGTACACCACCGAGACCGCTGCCAGCGCCGACGCTCCCGTGCGCAAGCCCGTCACCACGGGCAACTCGTACGGCACCGGCCGCCGCAAGGAGGCGATCGCCCGCGTGCGCATCGTCCCCGGCACCGGCAAGTGGACGATCAACGGTCGTTCGCTTGACACCTACTTCCCCAACAAGGTCCACCAGCAGATCGTCAACGAGCCCTTCGTGGTGCTCGGTGCCGAGGAGGCCTTCGACGTCATCGCCCGCATCGACGGCGGCGGCGTGACCGGCCAGGCCGGTGCCCTCCGCATGGGCCTGTCCCGCGCGCTGGCGATCCTCGACGTCGAGAACAACCGCCCGCCGCTGAAGAAGGCCGGCTTCCTCACCCGTGACGCCCGCGCCACGGAGCGGAAGAAGTACGGCCTCAAGAAGGCCCGCAAGGCTCCGCAGTACAGCAAGCGCTAAATTGGGGCGCCTTTTCGGCACCGACGGGGTACGTGGGGTCGCGGGTCGCGACCTCACCGCCGAGCTCGCCATGGACCTTTCGGTCGCGGCGGCTCATGTCCTCGGCGATGCAGGCGCTTTCACCGCCACAGGCCACAAGCGGCCTGTGGCGGTCGTAGGCCGGGACCCCCGCGCTTCAGGTGAATTCCTGGAGGCGGCGGTGGTCGCCGGCCTCGCGTCGTCCGGGGTGGATGTGCTGCGTCTCGGCGTGCTGCCCACTCCCGCCGTCGCCCACCTGACGGCCGCGCTCGGCGCCGATCTCGGCGTCATGCTGTCGGCCTCCCACAACCCGGCGCCCGACAACGGCATCAAGTTCCTGGCCCGCGGCGGCTTCAAGCTGTCCGACACGGTCGAGGACGAGATCGAGCGCCGGCTCGGCGAGCGGTGGCAGCGCCCCGTGGGCGCTGGTGTCGGCCGCGTGCGCGAAGCGTACGGCGAGGCCGACCGCTACATCTCCCACCTGCTCGACACGCTCAACGGGCGGCTCGACGGGCTCCACATCGTCGTCGACTGCGCCAACGGCGCGGCCAGCGTGGTGGCGCCCGAGGCGCTGCTGCGCGCAGGCGCCCAGGTCGAGGCCATCGGCGCCAGGCCGGACGGGCTCAACATCAACGCGGGCTGCGGTTCCACCCACCTGGACAAGCTGCAGCAGGTCGTCATCTCGCGCGGCGCCGACCTCGGCATCGCCTACGACGGCGACGCCGACCGCTGCCTGGCCGTCGACCACACGGGCGCGATGATCGACGGCGACCAGATCATGGCGATCCTGGCGCTGGCCATGCACGAGGAGAACCGGCTGGCCAAGAGCACCGTGGTCGCGACCGTGATGTCCAACCTCGGCTTCAAGCTGGCCATGCGTGAGGCGGGCATCGAGGTCGTCCAGACCGCGGTCGGCGACCGCTACGTGCTGGAGGCGATGAAGGCCGACGGCTTCAACCTCGGCGGCGAGCAGTCCGGTCACGTGATCCTGCTCGACCACGCGACGACGGGCGACGGCCTGCTGACCTCGCTGCACCTGCTGTCGGTGGTGGCCAGGTCGGGCAAGTCGCTGCGCGACCTCGCCGCGGTGATGACCGCGCTCCCGCAGATCCTGATCAACGTCAAGGACGTCGACAGGGGCAAGGCGGCCGCGCCGCAGCTCTCGGAGGCCGTGGCGGCGGCCGAGGCGGAGCTGGGCGAGACGGGGCGCGTGCTCATCAGGCCGAGCGGCACCGAGCCGATGATCAGGGTGATGGTCGAGGCGTCGTCGGAGGAGCAGGCCAGCAGGGTCGCGGGCCGGCTGGCCGACGTGGTCCGCACCGCCTGCGTCTGAACTCACCCGAACCGCCGGCGTCCGAGCTCACCCGAAGACCGAGCTCGCACGGCGGCTGAGCTCATGCTGAGGCTGAGCTCACACGAAGGGGTACGGCACGCTCGTGCCGTACCTCTTTATAGTGTCCGCGTGAATTCCTTACGCGCGCTCGCTGGAGCGCTTCTCGCCTCGACACTCCTTCTCGGCGCCGCCCCCGCGCAGGCCGCGTCGGCTTCGGCGGTATCGGCTTCGGAAGACTCGGCCGCGGCGGCCAGGCCCGGTAACGGCCGGGTGCTCTACGCCGGTCTCAGCGGCGGAGAGGGCCACCTCAAGGTCAAGAACGGGACGACGAGGGACGCGGTCGTCACGCTGGTCAAGGGTAAGAAGAAGGCGCTGAGCTTCTACATCCGCGCCAAGTCGACGGCGACGCTCAAGGACATCCAGGACGGGACGTACCGGGTGTTCTACACGAGCGGCTACCGGTTCAGCACGTCGAAGGGGCGGTTCACGCGCTACGCGGTGTACCGGCGCTTCGACGACACGCTGAGATACACGACAAGCTCGACGTCGGCGACGATCTGGACGCTCACGCTCAAGCCCGCGATCGGCGGCAACGCGACGACCAGTGGCGTCGACCCGAAGAACTTCCCCTCCTGAGGCCTTCCCTGCCAGAGAGGACGCCCGCTCCGCGCCCGCGGGATCGGGGCGCGGGGCGGGCGATGCCCATGACAGGGTGCTCGGCCCGGGCGGCGGGACTTCGGCGGGTCACTCGTCGCCGGTCAGGGAGAAGGCGCGCAGCCGCTGCCCCGCCCACACCACGGCGCCGACCGTGACCACGATCAGGGCGGGGATCGCGAACCCCGGCTTCACGTCCGTCGACAGGAACGGTGACGAGCTGATCTGGTCGGCGATCGACTTCGCCCACTGCTGGACCGAGAACTGCCGCGCCCCCGGCACCAGGTTGCCGATCAGCCCCTCCCACACCAGCGCGTAGATGATCCCGAAGGTGACCGCGTGCTTGGTGATGACCCCCAGGAGCAGGAACACCGCCGCGTAGGCGATCCCGCCGCACAGCGCTCCCACGGTGAAGCCGCCGGCGATGCCCGACTCCCCGCCCACCAGCAGCCACGCCGACAGGAAGGTGGGCACCCCGGCGAAGACGGCCAGCAGCGAGGCGGCCACGGCGAACTTGGTCTGGGCGATGACGGGGCGCGAGATCGGCTTGGACAGCAGGTGCAGGACGGTGCCGTCGTCGATCTCCGGTGCGATCACGCCGGTGCCGGCGATCAGGCCGAGCAGCGGCAGCATGGTCCCGATGGCGAAGCTCTGCATGAGCGTGACCGCCGAGCGCTCGTCCGTGTTGCCGACCAGCCGCAGCAGCACCGCCATCGCGACCAGGGCGACGGGGAGCAGGATGAGCAGCAGGATGCGGCGGCGGCCGAGTACCGCGCGGTAGGTGATGCCCGCTACGACGCCGTTCACTACGAGCTCCTTGTGATCAGGTAGGCGAAGACGCTCTCCAGGTCCTCGTCGGCGGGGGACACCTGGAGGAGGTGGACGCCCTCGTGCCGGGCCACGCGCGGCAGCAGCCAGGTGAAGCGGCGGAACTCCGCGGCCTGGACCTCCAGCCCGTTGGGAGTGAGCACCACGCCCGCCGCCGAGCTGTCCGCGATCAGCGCGGCGGCCAGCTTCCTGTCGTCGCTCGACCGGATCCTGAACAGGTGCGGCCTGTCGGTCATCAGACGGCGGATCTGGCGGAAGTCACCCGAGGCGGCGTGCCGTCCCGCGACGACGACCTCGATGTGCTGGGCGACGCGCTCGACCTCCTCCAGGATGTGCGAGCTGAACAGGATCGTCTTGCCCGCCGTGCCCATCGCGGTGATGAGGTCCATGAGCTGGAGCCGCTGGCGCGGATCCATGCCGTTGAAGGGCTCGTCGAGCAGCAGCACCTGCGGGTCGTGGACGAGAGCGGCCGCGACCTTGACGCGCTGCTTCATGCCCTTGGAGTACGTCTCGACGCGGCGGTCCTTCGCCGCCTCCATCTCGACCATCGCCAGGGCCTTCTTGGCGGCGTCCTCGGGTGCGGCCAAGCCGTGCAGCTTGGCCGCCGAGAGCACGAACTGCCAGCCGGTGAGGAAGCCGTAGATGCCCTCACGCTCGGGGACCAGGCCGATGTGTCGGTAGATGTGGTGGTTCTTCCACGTCTTGTCGCCGTCGAGGGTGACCGTGCCGCCGGAGGGGGCCAGGAAGCCGGCCATCATGTGCAGCAGCGTGGACTTGCCCGCGCCGTTCGGGCCGAGCAGACCCGTGACGCCAGGGCCGATGGTCATGGTGACGTCGTTGACGGCCACCACGTTGCCGTACCAACGCGAGGCCTGGGCGAGCTCGATCTTCACCGGGAGGCCGCCTTCCGGTAGCGGAGGATGAACGCGGCCAGGCTCGCCGCGATGAGCGCGACGATCGCGAGAGCGGCGACGGCGCCTGGCGGGTAGCTGAAGCCGCCGGCGGGCGGGGTGCCGAACAGCCACGACTGCACCACGTCGACGAGGAAGAACGGGTTGATCAGCCACGACCACTCGGCCAGGTCGGAACGGCCGAGCGACTCGAAGGCCCCGAAGAGCGCGGTCTGCACGGCCGAGGCGAGCAGGTACACCGCGATGACCGAGGCGACGCCCAGGCCGCGGCGCGGGGTGAAGGAGGCGAGCGCCAGCCCGAACGTGGACAGCAGCAGCGCCAGCACCAGCGCCGTGACGACGGACGCGACGTACTCCTTGATGTGCGGCGGGCCCGGCGGGTCGACGAGCAGCTCGCCGACGAACATCACCGTCAGCGGTATGGCGACCAGCGCGAACAGCGCGATCGTCATCGCCACGACCTTGGCCGCGACGTAGTCGAGCGAGGAGATGGGCCGCGACAGGTACAGCGGCAGCACCTTGTGCCGCAGGTCGGGCGCGGTGATCGTGGGCGACTGCGAGGCCAGGAAGATGGCGATCACCGGCTGCATGATGACGGCGAAGCCGGTGTAGCCGATGTCGCTGCGGCCCACCGTCGCCATCAGCGCGATCGAGATCACCGGCAGCAGCATCATGGAGCCCGCCAGCAGGAACGGCATGAGCTTGCTGCGGGCCCTGCGGCCGAGCCCGAAGACGCTGCGCAGGTTCTGGACGATCAGCGCTCGTACGGCATGGGCCCTGCCGAGCCGTACCCCTTCGTAGTGGCGGTAGCCGATGTCGTAGATCTCAGACACGGAACACGTCCTCGATTCGCTGCCTGCCCTGTTCGAGCCGGATGAGGCACAGGTCGAGATCGGACACCGCGTCGCGGATCGAGTCGTAGGTCTCGGGGCCGCTGACCTGGACCAGCAGGCCGCGGCCGTGCGCGGTGACGGACTGCCCGAGCTCGGCCAGCCTCGCGGCCAGCGGCTCGGCGCCCTCCTCGACCTCGACGGTGAGGGTCTGGGTCGCCTGGGTGAACTCGGTGATGGCGCTGGATCGCAGCAGCCGCCCGCCGTCGATGACGATGACGTGGTCGCAGACGCGTTCGAGCTCGCCGAGCAGGTGGGAGGTGACCAGGACGCTGATGCCGAACTCGGTGCCGATGCGCCTGATCAGCGTGAGCATCTCGTCGCGGCCCTGCGGGTCGAGCCCGTTGGTCGGCTCGTCAAGGAAGACGAGCTTGGGGTCGTGGACGAGCGCCTGGGCGAGCTTGACCCGCTGTTTCATGCCGGTGGAGTAGCCGCCGATGGCGCGGTAGCGCTCCTCGTACAGGCCGACGTGGCGCAGCACGTCGGCCGCGCGCTCGCGGGCGGCGGTGCGCGGCAGCCCGGAGATCTGTGCGAGGTGGACGACCAGCTCGGTGGCGGACACGTCGGGCGGCAGGCAGTCGTGTTCGGGCATGTAGCCGACGAGCCTGCGGATCTGGGGGCCCTGCGTGACCACGTCGAGCCCCAGGACCTCGGCGCGGCCGGCCGTGGGCGGCAGGAGGCCGAGCAGGATCTTGATCAGCGTCGACTTGCCCGCTCCGTTGGCGCCCACCAGGCCCGTGACGCCGTCGTCGACCGTGATGGACAACTGGTCCAGCGCGGTCACCGCAGGGAAGCGTTCGGTCAGCCCCTCGGTCGCGAGGATGTGCATGATCCGGACACTACCCGCGCGGGCCCACCTACGGCCTCGTCCCCGCGGACGAACCGCGGCTCATCCCCTGGGGCCAGATGCGGCGCTGCACGTACAGCACGGCCGTACCGGAGATGACCATGCCGGCGATGTTGACGGCGAGTTGCAGCGCGGACCCGCCGACCTCCGGCCAGTTGCCGAGAGCCATGGCGACGGCCGCGTAGCCCGCCGCGGGGATGGTGGTGACCGAGATGAAGACACCCACCAGCGCCGAGGACTTGCCCGCGGTGACGGACAGCACTCCGGCCGCTCCCGCGAGCAGGGCGACGATGAAGGACCAGCGGTCGGGCTTGACGATGAACTGGACCTCCTCGTGGCCGATGTCGAGGGAGCGCGCGTCGATCCAGCCGAGCCCCCTGGAGACGAAGGCGCAGGCGAAGGTGATGGCGATCGCGACCGCGAAGCCGATGGCGAGCGTGGTGATGGCCCTGCCGACCAGCCGCCAGCGCCGGGTCAGCAGGCCGAAGCAGGCGGCGGCGATCGCGCCGAACTCGGGGCCGAGGACCATCGCGCCGACGATGAGGACGAGGGAGTTGGTCACGACGCCGATCCCCGCGAGCTGCGCGGCGATCGCGATGAAGGCGAGGTAGGCCCAGGTGAGCCGGAGGTCGTCGTCGACGCGCTGGGCCAGCGCGGCCCACACCACCGCGTCGTCGCCCTCGCCCGGCGCGTCGGCCTCGGCCCGTTCGGCGGCCCGCGAGATCGACAGGTCGATGTGCTCGACGGCGATCGAGCCCTCCTGCTCCAGCCAGTTGACGCGGTCGATGACCTCGTTGGCGGACTCCCTGGCCATGTCGCAGAAGATCAGGTCGCCGCGCGGCGCGCGGGCCGCCCCGGGGAGGACGGCGATGTTCGTGACGCCCGTGCAGCCCTCCAGAACCTCGATCACTTCGTGGGTGCGGTCAGGAGGGCTGATGAGTCGCAGATGCAGCACGCGCCTCATTGTCGTCCATCGAACGTTGATAGCGCGTTGACAGCCTGTCGCCAGGATGCCGTCCATGATGATCAGCTGTCATGAGGAAGGCGAGCCCTGCTGGTTCGCCGACATCGACGATCTGGGGTGTCAGAGCAGGTTCGCGGCGTTCGTGATGGAGGAGGTCGTCGTCAGGTACGGCGCAGCCGTACCCGCTTGATGGCGTGGTCGGGGCCCTTCTTGAGCACCAGGCCTGCGCGCCCGCGGGTGGGGAGGATGTTCTCGACGAGGTTGCGCTCGTTGATGTCGCGCCACACGTTCTTGGCGAACGCGGTGGCCTCCTCTTCGGAGAGCTCGGCGATGTACTTGAAGTACGACTTGGGGTCCTCGAAGGCGGTGCGGCGCAGCTGGTGGAAGCGGTGGACGTACCAGGTGCGGATGTCCTCGACCTTGGCGTCGACGTAGATGGAGAAGTCGAAGTAGTCGTTGACGGCGAGCGCGGTGGGCGGGGCGGGCTGCAGCACGTTGAGGCCCTCGATGATGAGGATGTCAGGCTTTTTCACGACCTGGGTCGCGCCGGGGACGATGTCGTACTCCAGGTGGGAGTAGACGGGGGCATGCACCTCGGCCGCGCCCGCCTTCACCTCGGCGACGAAACGGACCAGGGCGCGGCGGTCGTAGCTCTCGGGGAAGCCCTTGCGGTGCATGATCCCCCTGGCCTCCAGCACCTGGTTGGGGTAGAGGAAGCTGTCGGTGGTGATCAGGGCGACCTGCGGGTGCTCGGGCCATCGGGCCAGCAGCGTCCTGAGCAGCCGCGCCGTGGTCGACTTGCCGACCGCGACGCTGCCGGCGATGCCCAGGATGTACGGCACGCGCTGCTCGTCGTTGCCGAGGAACGCGCTCAGCACGCTGCTGCGCTGCTTGGACCCGGTGAAGTGGAGGTTCAGCAACCGGGTCAGGGGGAGGTAGATGTCGGTGACCTCGGCGAGATCGATGGGATCGTCGACGCCACGGAGGTCTTCCAGCTCGTCTGCGGTGAGAGTCAAGGGCGTGTTCTTGCGGAGCTCGCTCCACTGCTCCCTGCTCAGGTCCACGTAGCCGTTGTTCACCCTGAAAGCCTATTGACCGTGAAAGCTTGGTCGGTTCGTGGGTGTCCCGGTCCATTGTGCACAGCCTGTGGATAACCGCCTGGGATTACGGCGAGAGGAAACCGGGTACATGATTCCTTTCCTCTCCGATCGCCCACCGGCGGGCCCGCCAGGCACGCCGCCAACGAGACCTGGAGCGGACGGCTCAGGCTCGTCTACGAGTCGCCGGGCTCGATGGTGCTCGACCTGCCCGACAACATCACCACCAGCCCCAGGGGCACGCTGGTGCTGTGCGAGGACGGCGGCGCCGACAACTACCTGCGCGGCATCACCCGGCGCGGTGAGATCTTCGACTTCTCCCGGCCGGCACCCGTCGACGGCGACCCCGGCGCGGAGTTCGCAGGCTCGACGTTCGGCCCCGGCGGCCAGACGCTGTACGTCAACGTGCAGTCGTCCGAAGGCCTGTCGATCGCCATCTGGGGCCCGTGGCACTGGGGAGCCTTCTGATCCTGGTTACGCTGGGTGAATGATTCTGGGCATCGGGGTGGACGTCGTCGACGTGGCCAGGTTCGAGGCGACGATGGCGCGCACGCCGGGGCTGCGCTCCCGGCTGTTCACCGAGACGGAGCGGACCCTCGGCCCGCAGTCGCTGGCGGCCAGGTTCGCGGCCAAGGAGGCCGTCGCCAAGGCGCTCGGGGCGCCGCCGGGCCTCAGCCACCTCGACGCCGAGATCCGCTCGGGCGACGACGGCAAGCCCGAACTGCACGTCAGCGGCCAGGCCGCCGAGGTCGCCTACGGTCTCGGCGTGAAGCGCTGGCACGTCTCGCTCACCCACGACGCGGGTATCGCCATGGCCTACGTGATCGCCGAGGGTTAGGTTCTGACACGTGCGCACCGCTTACACCGCCGACCAGATCAGGGCAGCCGAGCTCGCGCTGATGGCCACGCTTCCCGAGGGCACGCTGATGCAGCGCGCGGCCGCGGGCCTGACCTCCGTCTGCGCGAGCCTGCTCGGCAGGGTGTACGGCTCGCGGGTGCTGCTGCTCGTCGGCAGGGGCGACAACGGAGGCGACGCCCTCTACGCCGGTGAGCGGCTGGCCCGTCGCGGAGCCAGGGTGGAGGCGATCCTCGCCGGGTCGAAGACGCACGCCGAGGGGCTGGCGGCCTTCCTCGAGGCGGGCGGCAGGGTCGTCGAGGAGGTGGGCGCCCCCGAACTCGTCGTCGACGGGCTCGTCGGGATCGGAGCGTCGGGGGCGCTGCGCGAGCCGTACGCGTCGCTGGTCGCCGAGGCGAACGCGGTCGACGCGCTGATGGTCGCGGTCGACGTGCCCAGCGGCGTCGACTCCAGCACCGGCCGCGTCGCGGGCGTCGCCGTCGACGCGCACGTCACGGTGACGATGGGAGCCTGCAAGACCGGGCTGCTCGTCGACCCAGGGGCCGCCAAGGTGGGCCTGCTCGAAGTGATCGACATCGGGCTCGGCCCCTACCTGCCCGACCCCGACGTGGCCGCTTTGACCGCCGAGGACGTGGAGGGCCTGCTGCCGAGGCCGGGCGCGGAGTCCGACAAGTACCGCAGGGGCGTGATCGGCATCGCCGCCGGCAGCGACCGCTACACCGGCGCGGCGGTCCTCTCGGTCGGCGGGGCGCTGCGGGCGGGCGCGGGCATGGTCCGCTACGCCGGTACGGCCCCGCCGGTTCAGCAGGTGCGCGCGCGCTGGCCCGAGGCCGTCGTCACGGAGCTGGACCATCCCTCGATCGCCGGCGTCGGACGGGTCCAGGCCTGGGTGGCGGGGCCAGGGCTCGGCACCGGCGACTGGGCCCACGAACTGGTCGCCGGGGTGCTGGCCACCGACGTGCCCGTGCTCCTCGACGCCGACGCGCTCACGATCGTGTCCAGGGACCGCGGTCTGCTGCGCCGCGCCGCACCCGTGCTGATCACCCCGCACGCGGGGGAGCTCTCGCGGCTGATCGGCGTGCCGGGCGACAGGGTGGAGGCGAGCAGGCTCGAGCACGCGCGCAGGGCGGCCGCCGAGCTCGGCGTGACGGTGCTGCTCAAGGGGTCGACCACGCTGATCGCCGAGGATGAGAGGCCGGTCAGGGTCAACCTGACGGGCTCGTCGTGGCTGGCGACGGGCGGCACGGGCGACGTGCTGTCAGGGGTCGGAGGGGCGCTGCTGGCCGCAGGGCTCACACCGTACGACGCGGGCTCGTGCGCGGCCTTCCTGCACGGGCTCGCCGGGCGCATCGCCTCCGACGGCGCGCCGCTGGCCGCGGCCGACGTGGCCGACGCCGTGCCCTCGGCCATCCGATCTCTGAGAGGCGAATCACGCTCAGGTGGTCGGCGGAGCTGACAAACTGGGGGCATGAGCTTCCGTGAGGCCACGCCCGCGCAGGCGCGGGTGGACCTGGCCGCCATCAGGCGAAACGTCGAGCTGCTCAAGGATCGGGCGCCAGGCGCGGAGCTGATGGGCGCGGTCAAGGCCGATGCCTACGGCCACGGTCTCGTGCCCGTCTCGAAGGCCGTCATCGAGGGCGGGGCCACCAGGCTCGGCACCGCCTACGTCAGGGAGGGACTGGCGCTGCGCGCGGCCGGGATCACCGTGCCGGTGCTGTCATGGATCCTCACGCCGGGCGAGCCGCTGGAGGAGGCCCTGCTGGCCGGCATCGAGCTGTCGGCCTCCGGCGCGGGCCGCCTGGAGGAGGTCGCCGCGGCGGCCCGCCGTACGGGCAGGACCGCGAAGACCCACCTCGAAGCCGACACGGGCATGAGCAGGGGCGGCGCGCCCCTGGCCGCGTGGCCGGGGCTGCTCGCCGCGGCGGCGCGGCTGCAGGCCGAGGGAGCGATCGAGGTCGTCGGGCTCTGGTCCCACTTCGCCTGCTCCGACATCCCTGGACACGGTTCCATCGACCTGCAGATCGACGCCTACGAGGCGGCGCTGAAGCTGGCCGAGCAGGCGGGTGTCTCCGGCTCCCACGTGATCAGGCACCTGGCCAACTCGGCGGCCATCGTGTCGCTGCCGCGCACCCACTACGACCTGGTCAGGCCGGGCATCGCGATGTACGGCCTGAGCCCCATCCCCGAGCAGGGCGACTTCGGCCTGCGGCAGGCGATGACGCTGGCGGCGCGGGTCGCGCTGGCCAAGCGGGTGCCGGAGGGCTCGGGCGTCTCCTACGGTCATCTCTACACCACCGCGAGCGAGTCGACGCTCGGCCTGGTGCCGCTCGGCTACGCCGACGGCATCCTCAGGCACGCGACGGGCAGGGCCGAGGTCATGGCGGGTGGCAGGCGCAGGCAGATCGTCGGCAGGGTGTGCATGGACCAGTTCATGATCGACGTGGGCGACGACCCGCTGGACGACGGTGACGAGGTGATCCTGTTCGGCCCGGGTGACGGCGGCGAGCCGACGTGCCAGGAATGGGCCGACAATCTCGGCACGATCACGCATGAGATCGTGACCAGGCTGGGCGCCAGGGTGCCGAGGGTCTACGAGGGAGCGGGCGCATGACGACGACGACGCGCAGGAAGGTCGGCGTCGCGGGCGCGATCGTCGGCGCGGCCTCCGCGGGCCTGGCCGCCGCCGCGCTGGCCAAACGCTACGCGGTCGGCCGGATCAGGCTGCGCCCTGACCTGGAGGCCAACGAGCCGTTCGGCGAGCTGAGGGGCAGGGAGCGCACGCTCACCACCTCCGACGAGGTGGCGCTGCACGTCGAGATCGACGGTCCCGACGACGCGCCTGTGACGATCGTGTTCTGCCACGGCTACACGCACAATCTCGACTCCTGGCACTACCAGCGTCGCGACCTGCGGGAGAACTACCGGATCGTGCTGTGGGACCAGCGCTCCCACGGCCTGTCACAGCGCACGGAGAAGCAGGACAGCTCGATCGAACGGCTGGGCGAGGACCTGTTCGAGGTGCTGGAGACGTTCGTGCAGGGGCCGTGCGTCCTGGTCGGCCACTCGATGGGCGGCATGACGATCATGGCGCTCGCCGATCGCCATCCTGAGCTGTTCGGCGACAGGATCAAGGGCGTGGGCCTGATCTCGACCAGTGCGGGCAAGCTGGCCGAGATCACCCTCGGCCTGCCCGCCCTGCTGGCCAAGGGCCTGCACAAGGTGGCCCCGCTGACGGTCTCCATGCTGGGCAGGGGCGGCTCGCTGGTCGACAAGACCCGCCACGCCGGCAACGACGTGGCCTTCCTGGTGCTGCGCCACTTCGGGTTCGGCGACTCCAAGAACGTCAGCCCCACCCTGGTCGACTTCGTCGAGTCGATGATCCGCTCGACGCCGACAGAGGTGATCGCGGACTTCTATCCGGCGCTGATGAACCACGACAAACTGTCCGCGCTCGGCGTCCTCGACGACGTGCCGACCGCGATCATGGTCGGTGAGAAGGACTGGCTGACGCCGCCCGAGCACAGCAGGGCGATCGCCGCGGCGCTGCCCAGGGCACAGCTCACCGAGGTGCCGGAGACCTCCCACCTCGTCCAGCTCGAACGGCCGAGCGTGGTCAACGACGCCCTGCGTGATCTGGTGAAGAGGGTGGAGCTGTGACTGTCGTCGCGACGGCCGAGGAGATGCGCGCCCTCGGCGTACGGCTGGCCGCCGGGCTGAGGGGCGGTGACCTGATCATCCTGTCGGGGCCGCTCGGCGCCGGTAAGACCACGCTGGTGCAGGGCATCGCCGAGGGGCTCAAGGTGCGCGGCCCGATCACCTCGCCCACCTTCGTCATCGCCAGGGTCCACCCCTCCCTCGCCGACGGGCCTCCGCTCGTCCACGCCGACGCCTACCGGCTCGGCGGCGATCTCGAAGTCGACGACCTCGACCTCGATGCCTCGCTGGAGGAGTCGGTGACGATCGTGGAGTGGGGCGAGGGGCTCGTCGAAGGCCTGTCCGACGAGCGGCTCGAGGTCCACATCGACAGGTCGGGCGGTGACGACGCGCGCAGTGTCACCCTGCGAGGGGTCGGCGCGCGGTGGGCCGACACGCCGTCTGATCCCGCCTAACGGTCACGTCTTCGCCAAAGCCCGGTCAAGCCTGAGATCATTTCTTCATGGGTTCACCCAGATTTTCTGGGTATCAGGTGGGGTGCAGCCTCCGGATCCGGTGGATGCTGGGTGAAAACGGCGAAGTGGGGTGCGGCGGTGCTCACGGTCAGGCGATTCGCGTACGCGGGGGCCTTCCTCCTGTTAGGTGTGGCGGGATGCTCGGCCTCGGCGGATACGGCCACGCCGTCAGGCACTGCGACCACGACCGCCACCTCCACAGCCACCGCGACCGCGACGGCGACCACCACCCGGCAGAACATCGACGTGCGGCTCAACCCCGACAGGGTGACGGCCGGTGACACCTCCACGGTGTGGATCCTGGCCAACTGCCCCGTGCCGAACGACGGCCCCGAGCACAGCGGCACCGCCACGTCCAAGGCGTTCCTGGCCTCGGTCACGCTCGACCCCGTGCCGCCGCCCACGCCTACCGCGACGCCCAGCGGCACCGCCACTCCCGCTCCCGTGCCGTGGGTGCGCGGCGACGCCCAGATCTCCGGCACGGTCAAGCGCGGCAGCTACCCCGTGAACGTCAAGTGCGACGGCACCAACGACACCGGCAAGGCCACGCTGCGGGTGGTCGCCGCGGGTCCGACCGCCGAGCCGACGTCGACGAAGACCGTCGTGCCCACCAAGGCTCCCGGCGCGGGCGGCGGCGGTACCTTCGCCAAGGACGCCGCGGACGAGTCGGGCATCCCGCTCGGGCCCGCAGGGGTACTGCTCGGCCTGGCACTGGCCGGAGGCGTCGGTCTGGCGCTGCGGCGTCGCCGCGGCTGACGCATGGCCCGCTTTTCCCGGGTGGTCCTCGCGGGGGCCGCCACCGGCCTCGTGCTGGTCGCCTTCGGCAGGACCCTGCAGGTACGGCAGGAGGAGGCCACACCTTCGTCCGTCGTGCCCGAGAGCATCGAGGTTCCCGCCATCGACCTCGAAGCGCCGTTGATGAAGCTCGGGCTGACCAAGGGCGGCGAGGTGGAGCTGCCGCCGTACGAGAAGCCGAAGGTCGCGGGTTGGTTCAAGCACAGCGCGGTGCCCGGCGAGCGCGGTGCGTCGGTGATCATCGGGCACGTCGACACGAAGACGGCGCCCGCGGTGTTCTACAAGCTCAGGCAGCTGCGCAAGGGGCAGATCGTCAAGGTGTCCCGCAGCGACGGGAAGGTCGCCGAGTACAAGGTCGACTCGGTCGAGCAGGTCGACAAGGAGCGCTTCCCCGCCGAACGGGTCTACACCGAGGCGGGGCTGCGGCTCGTGACGTGCGGCGGGAACTTCGACTACGCCAGGCACGAGTACGAGGACAACATCATCGTCTACGCCTCGCCGGTAAAGCTCGCCTGAGGGATATCCGCTTGCGGGCGTGTGGATGATGGGGACATGAGCGACGAGTCGAACCCGCCCGCCTCGGGGGTGCGCCTGCCGTGGGAGCAGGTTCCGGCCGAGCTGCGCGGGCAGGTCGCGGAGTTCCTCGGCGGGCGCGTGGTCGAGGCGGTCACCCAGACGGGCGGCTTCTCGCCCGCGGCGGCCGTACGGCTGAAGCTGGACGACGGCAGGCGCGCCTTCGTCAAGGCCTGCGGTTCCTCCCCGAACCCCACCTCGATCGAGATCTACCGGGCGGAGGCCAGGATCGCGGCCGCGCTGCCCGGCCAGGTGCCCGCGCCGAGGCTGCTGACCTCGTTCGACACCGGCGACTGGGTGGTGCTGGTCTTCGAGGACGTGGAGGGGAGCCACCCCGCGATGCCGTGGCGCGACGGTGAGCTGCGGCGCGTGCTCGACGCGGTCGGCGAGCTGTCGGCCGCGCTCACTCCGTCGCCGATCGAGGCGCGGACCTTCGCCGACGTCCACGAGCAGAGTTTCACCGGCTGGCGGACGCTCATCCAGGAGGACACCACGGGCCTGGACCCGTGGGCGCTGCGCAACCTGGAGGCCCTGGCCGCGATGGAGGAGGGCTGGGCGGCGGCGGCCGAGGGCGACTCGCTCGTGCACGCCGACCTCAGGGCCGACAACCTGCTGCTCACCGAAGACCGGGTCTACGTCGTGGACTGGCCGTGGGCCTCCGTCGGCGCCCCGTGGATCGATCTGGTGTGCATGCTGCCGTCGGTGCGCATGCAGGGCGGGCCGCCACCGCAGGACCTCTTCGACGACGGCGACCCCGCCGTGACCGTGTTGCTCGCCGCGCTGGCGGGCTACTTCGTACGGCACGGCCGCCTGCCGGACCCGCCGGGTCTGCCGACGGTCAGGGCCTTCCAGCGGGCCCAGGGCGTCGAGGCGCTCGCGTGGCTGCGGCACAGGACAGGCTGGGACTGACGCTTTCCGTACCACGGGCTGGTCCGAGCCCGCCCGTGCGTCGGGCAGCACCGCCGGGGACGCACTAGGCTAAATATTCGTGCTGGTCCTGGCCTTTGATACCGCGACCCCCGCCGTCACAGCAGCGCTGCACGACGGCGCGAGGGTGCTCGCCGAATCCACCGTGGTCGACGCCCGTCGCCACGGTGAGCTGCTCGTTCCCACGATCGAGAAGGTGCTGGACGAGGCGGGCGCCTCGCTCCGGGACGTCACCGCGATCGTCGCCGGCTCGGGCCCCGGCCCCTACACGGGGCTGAGAGTGGGCCTGATGACCGCGCAGGCGCTGTCCACCGCGGTCGGCGCGCCCGCGTACGGCATCTGCAGCCTCGACGCCGTGGCCTACGGCAGCGGGCTTGCGACCGAGTTCCTGGCGGCCACCGACGCGCGGCGCAAGGAGGTCTTCTGGGCCCGCTACGCCGACGCGCGCACCCGCCTGGAGGGGCCGTTCGTCGACAAGCCCGCGGACGTGCCGCGCACCGGCGCGCTCCCGGTCGTGGGGGCGGGCGCCGCGCTCTATCCTGCCGTCCTCGGCGAGTCCGACGCGCCGCCGTACCCCTACGGCGGGTTCATGGCCGCGCTGGCGGCCGAGCGGCTGGCGGCCGGCCTGCCCATGGAGGAACCGCGGCCGATCTACCTGCGCAGGCCCGACGCGGTGATCCCGAAGCCGCCGAAAAAGGTGACGGCGTGAAGCTCAGGCGGATGACCGAGGCGGACCTGCCCGCGGTCATGGCGCTGGAGCGGGCGACGTTCCCCCTCGACGCGTGGAGCGAGGGCATGATGCGCGGCGAGCTGGCCGACCAGCCGCGCACCAGGCATTACGTCGTCGCCGTCGACGACGACGACCTGATCATCGGCTACGCGGGTCTGGCCGTCGCCGCCGACCAGGCCGACGTGCAGACCATCGCGGTGCTGACCGAACGGCAGCGCGAGGGCGTCGGCAGCGCCATGCTGACCGAGCTGCTCGACGAGGCGCGGCGGCGAGCGGCCCAGGAGATCTTCCTCGAGGTGCGCGCCGACAACCCGCGAGCCAGGTCGGTCTACGAACGGTTCGGATTCGAGGAGATCGGGGTGCGCCGCCGGTACTACGACGACGGCACCGACGCGATCATGATGAAGAGGAAGCTGGATGGCTGACGAACCCCTGGTCCTTGGCATCGAGACCTCCTGCGACGAGACCGGCATCGGCATCGTCAGGGGGCACACGCTGCTGGCCAACACCATCGCCTCCAGCATGGAAGAGCACGCCCGCTTCGGCGGCGTGGTGCCGGAGGTCGCCTCGAGGGCGCACCTGGAGGCGATGACGCCGACCATCGAGTCGGCGCTGGCGACGGCGGGCGTGAAGCTCACCGACATCGACGCCATCGCCGTCACCGCCGGTCCGGGCCTGGCGGGCGCGCTGCTGGTCGGCGTCGCCGCGGCCAAGGCCTACTCGCTCGGCCTCGGAGTGCCGCTCTACGGCGTCAACCACCTGGCCGCCCACGTCGCCGTCGACCAGCTCGAGCACGGGCCGCTGCCCAAGCCGTGCATCGCGCTCCTGGTCTCGGGCGGGCACTCCTCGCTGCTGCTGGTACCCGACGTGTCAGAGGACGTCATCTCGCTCGGCTCCACCGTCGACGACGCCGCCGGTGAGGCGTTCGACAAGGTGGCCCGCGTGCTGGGGCTGCCGTTCCCCGGCGGGCCGCACATCGACAAGGCGGCCGTCCAGGGTTCGGGCACGGCGGTCGCCTTCCCGCGCGGGAAGATCGACGACGGCACGTTCGACTTCTCCTTCTCGGGGCTCAAGACCGCGGTCGCGCGCTGGGTGGAGGCCCGCGAGGCCTCGGGCCAGTCGATCCACGTGCCCGACGTCGCGGCCTCCTTCCAGGAGGCGGTCGTCGACGTGCTGACGCGCAAGGCGCTCCAGGCCTGCAAGAAGTACGGCGTGCACGACCTGCTCATCGGTGGCGGCGTCGCGGCCAACTCGCGGCTGCGCGCGCTGGCGCAGGAGCGGTGCGACAAGGCCGGGGTACGGCTGCGCGTGCCGCGTCCCGGGCTGTGCACGGACAACGGGGCGATGGTGGCGACGCTGGGCTCCGACCTGGTGGCGGCGGGAATAGCGCCGTCGTCCCTGGAGATCCCCGCCGACTCGTCGCTCCCGATCACGACGGTGCACGTGTAGGGGAGCGGCTGGGGTCGGCCATCGGCTCCGGGATCCCGCCCGATTCGGCCGGCGGTCGATGTCGGGTCCGCCAAGAACCTGCGCGATCAGGTCAAACCCAGATCGCGCAGGCGACGCCGTCGGTGAAGGTCTGCGGCGGGCAAGGCATGCAGCCGGCTTGACCGGTGACGACGCGTCTCGCTGTCCAGGCGGCGACGGCCGCGTCGAGGACGTCGTCGACGCCCGCCATCGCGCCGGCGGCGCCTAGGTCTCGGGGAACCACGATGCCGGCGCCTTCGAGGAGAGCGCGTCGGCGCTCCACGCCTGCCCAGGTGGTCTTGCGGACCGGCAGAGGAGCGCCTGCCAACCGGGCGAAGCACACCTCGGGATGGACCTCGACGACACGCTGACCCGTCTGGCGGACCCACCGGTCGACCTGCAGGAGTTTCTCCCGCAGAGCGAACGCCTGCCGGGAGATTCCTTCACCGGCCAGCTCCTGGTTGATCGCGACCGCTGTCACGTAGTCCTCGGCCTCCAGTGCGGCCCGAGTCGGCGTCATGAACACCGAGGGCCAGCGTGCGCCCGCTGCCCGCCGAGCCAGGACGTCGGCCTCCCTCCGCCCGCGATCGGGCAGGCCGATCGGGATGTCGATGGCCACGACCTCAAGCTCACCGTCCATGGCCGCGAGGGAGACCAGCTCGACGATCTGGGCCGCGGAGTACGCGCGCACGGGCTCCTCGCCGACGGCGATGCCTATCCAGCCTTGCCTGCATCCGTCGACGCCGAGCACTCGCCTGTGGTCCATGACGTCATAGTCCACCGATTCGGAGTCGCGGTACGGAGATCCGTACGACACGCCGAGCGGCGAGGTCACGGGCGAGCCGCTCGCTGGCGGGAATGCCGCCATAGGCGCCGGCCGGAGGAGCGCGACCGGCCCTGCCGCGGAGAACACAGGAGGATCATCCTGTGCGGCGGCCTCCGGGATGACGGCGCGAACGAAAGCCCTGCGGCGGACCGCTCGGGGAGGCCGGCGAACTGCCGGCGCGGCCTCCCCGAGCGTGCGGGCCTAGGGACGATACGACCTGGTCATACGGACCCGAGGGGCCGCGGTTCAGCTGCCCCAGGCCTCGAACTCGTAGACGCGGGCGGCCGGGTCGGCGTTCTGGGTGGGCTTGGTGATCGTCAACCTGGCGTAGCGGGCCGTGGCCGTGACGGGGTGCGTGGTCGTGGCGGCGGTGTTGCCGGTGACGGTCACCGCCGTGGTCCACGCGTCGGACGCCGCGGCGCGCACCTGGATCGTGAAGTCACGGGTGTTCCAGCTGGGTGACTCCCCGCCCGCCTGGGCGTGCTTGACGACGAACCGGGTGAGCGTCTTGACGGAGCCGAGGTCGACCTCCAGCCACTTGGTGGCCGCCAGAGCGCACCACTTGTCGGTGTTCCCGCCGTTCACGGTGCCGTTGACGGCCTTGGCCGGGCCCTCGTTCGCGTTGCACTGGCTGGAGGACGTGGCGGGCCGGTTGAGGGCGAGGTTGGTGTCGGTCGGCGGGGTGTCGGACCAGGAGATCGTGGTCGTGGCGGCGGCCGAGCGGCCGTACTCGGCGCCGACCGCCTCCACCTCGATCGTCGTGGCGGACTCGGTGCCGCTCCGGTCGAGCCGCGGCACGAAGTAGGCGTCGTTCGGGGTGGCGCCCAGGTAGGCGCGGGTGCCGTCGGGGTTGCGGCGGTAGACGTCGTAGTGGTGGGCCTGTCCCGCGCCCGTCCAGGACAGGCGGAGCGACTTGCGGGTGGCCGACACGTCGGTGACGCCGAGCACGGTCATCCCCGTCGGGGCGGCGACGCTGTCGACCGCGCCGTCGTAGACGGCCAGCTGGCCCACCCTGATGTCGTAGGAGTCGGCGGTGCCGGCGGCCTGCAGGCCGAGCTGCGCGATCGTCCTGCCCGCGTAGGCGGACAGGTCGAGGGTCCTGCGCTCCCAGCCGGTGCCGCCGGTCGCGCCGAGGTCGATCGTGGTGAAGCTGGTCGGCGAGTCGGTGAACGCGACAGCGGCCTTCAGGTTGGTGGCGCCCGCGGCGGGGGTCTTGACCACGACGGAGAGCTTGGTGTCGGCGGCCACCGGCAGGCGGGTCTGGTAGAGCCGCACCGTGTTGGCCGCGTCGAGGCGTCCGGTGAGGCGGAGCGACGAACCGCCCTCGTAGGCGTCGCCGTAGTCGATGGAGGGGGTCAGCTTGCTGCCGGTGGACGACACGATCCACTGGTAGGTGGGCGGCACGTCCTGGACCGACAGGTTGTTCCAGCCGCCGTCGCGCACGCGGGTGCCGCCGACGTTGTAGAAGTCGCCGTGCCCGGTGTTGAAGCCGGTCACGAACGGCTTCGCGGTGACCGGGGTCGACTCCGCGATGTAGGTGGCCAGGCCCTTCCACGCCGAGGACGTCGAGGTGTTGGACGGGTCGGCGTTGGCGCCCACCCAGAAGCGCGAGTCCTTGGCGCGGAAGTCGGCGGGCCCCGTCGAGGACTTCCACGTCCATTCGGGGCGGTAGATGCCCAGCGAGGTGACGTGCGGCTGCCCTGCGGGGAAGACCGCGTCCCACGGCACTCCGGTGTTGTAGCCGTTGGCCTCGGTGTCGATGCCGGAGTACAGCTCGTGCTCGTCACGGCCGAGTGATCGGGCCAGGTCGCGTGAGGAGTTCAGCTTGGCCGAGGTCCAGCCGAAGTCGAGGAACATCGAGTCGGACACCCTGGCGGGATCGGACAGGAAGGCGTCGTTGGCGGTGGTGAGCGCGTCCTGCCAGGACACCGAGCCGCTCTCGGTCATGGCGTCGTACCACATGAACTCGACCGGGCCCTTGGCCCTGGCGTACTTCATCAGGGACCGCAGCTCCGTCGCCAGGGCGGCGTCACCGCCGGCGGTCTCCTGGTTGATGAACCAGCCGTCGAAGCCGTAGTGCTGGGCGACCTGGACGAGCTTGTCGGCGACCGGGTAGGTGGATCCGGACTTCGTGACGAAGTCGCGCACCCACTGGATCTGGCCGCCGTACGCGGTGGGCGGGAAGAAGACGGTGCCGTAGACCTTGACGCCGTTGCGGTGGGCGGCGTCGATCACGGTGGCGTTGGGGGCGAGGATGAGGCCCTCGCCGGCCGAGCCGCCCCAGAACACCAGGGTGTCGACGTACTGCCAGTGGGTGAAGGCGTAGTAGTTGGGGTCGAGCGCGCCCTGGGAGGGGTTGCCCGAGGTGGGGGCGAACGACACCAGCGAGGCGACGCGGCCTTCGCCGGCGCGGGCGTTCGCGTTCGCCTTCAGCGCCGGGTCGGAGACGCGGGGGCGCAGCGGCACGCGGGAGCGGTTGAACCGGGCGTCGGGGTCGGTCGCCGGGTTCCAGTCGAGGATGGTGTTCGGATGCCAGTAGGAGGCGTACGGCTGGTCGCCGCTTCCGGCGGCGGCCCGCCTGCGCGCGGGCGGCGCGGGGTCCGCGGGCGCGGACTCGCCGGGTGCGGGGCGGACCGTGGAGTCGGCCGAGGGCGATACGGCCGGCGAGGGGTCGGCTTGTGCGGGATGCGTGACCAGGGCGGTCGCGGCGAGGACCCCGCACAGCAGGGGTAATAACGTCCGTCGCATCTGATCTCCTTCTCTCAGGCCTGGGCCAGGACGGTGTTGATCCCCCGAGCTGTGAGATAGCCGGTGTCGGCGGCGCGGTCGGCGGTGACGATGGCCAGCGGTCCCGACCGGCGCAGCCGTACCCACTCGGTGTGGAAGGCGCTGCCGGGCGCGACCTCGGCTCTGCGCTCGGGCGCGGACCGCAGGTCCACGTCGCACACCAGCGCCGGCCTGTCCGCGGCGGTACGGCGCCGCTCCTTGATGACGGCCGCCAGCTCCAGGGCCGCGGGCTTGGGCCGGTGGTCGACGGTGAACAGCCCGAGGTCGTACTCGCGGTCGGGGAAGTCGGCCAGCGCGCGGTCGAGGTCGTGGGAGCACCACCAGGTGACGCCCCACAGCGCGGGGTTCGCGGTGACCGCGTCGAGCATCCCGCGGACGAACGCGGAGGCGTGGCCCTCGGGGATGTCGGGCCTGGGCGCGCCGACCTCCTGCAGCCACACAGGACGGGCCGGGTCGAGCGAGGTGGCGGCGGCGAGTTCGACCAGGTAGTCGGCGTGGGTGACGGTGGCGGGGCCGAGCGGGCCGTCGATGGCGGAGACGCCGTTGAACACCCACGAGTGGACCGTCGTCACGTCGCCCAGGTCCACGTTGTCGGCGGGGTGGAACGGGTGGTCGGGGTCGTACCACGTGGCGTCGTACAGCGAGTGCAGGGTCAGCAGGTGCGGCGCGGCCGCGCGGACGGCGTCGATCAGCTCGGCGGCCCAGCGGGCGGACGCCTCCGGCGTGGTCGGGTTGGCGGGGTAGAGGTTGTTGACCTCGTTGCCGAGCGTCACGGCGAACACGTTGTCGCGGCTCGCCACGGCCCGGGTGAGCCGGTCGGCGTAGGCCGCGATGCCGTCGCGGACGGCCGGGTCGGTGAAGAGGCTGCGCTCGTGCCAGGTGAGCACCCAGGACGGCAGGAAGTCGAAGCTGGACAGGTGCCCTTGGAGCAGGTCCACGGCCACGGACAGCTCGAACTCGGCGGCGACGTCGATCAGCTCGAGCAGGTCGTCGATGCCGCGCTGCCTGATCAGCGTGCGGTTGGGCTGGATCCACGGCCAGATCGGGAACACGCGGACGTGGTCGAGCCCGATCCCTGCGAGGTCCTCGAAGTCGCGGCGGGCGGCGTCCGGCGAGGGGTCCAGCCAGCTGTAGAACCAGCCTGCCGAAGGCACGTAGTTGGCGCCGAAACGGATGGGGTGGGGCACGGGCACGCGTCCTCCGAGCGGTGAGTCGATCTCACCGGACCCTAAACCGCTTTAGTCACCCGTGCCAAGCCCCGGGCGCCGCCGTGCTCCGCCTGACGACCAGGCGCGGGGTGGCGGTCTTGAGGTCCTGTCTCGCCTCGGGGGCGGCGATCAACGCCAGCATGGCCTCGGCCACCTGGCCGCCCAGCGCGAAGGTGTCGCGCGAGAGCGCGGTGATGGCGGGGTGCGCGATCCGGGTGAGCACCGAGTCGTCGAAGGCCACGATCGACAGCTCGTCCGGCACCCGTACGCCCATCTCGCCCGCCACGCCCAGGCCCGCGAGGGCCATCACGTCGCTGTCGTAGATGATGGCGGTCGGCCTGCTGCCGCGGGACAGCAGCGCCCTGGTCGCCGCCGCGCCCTCCGAGTCGCTGAAGTCGGTCGCCAGCGACACCGCGTCGACCAGTTCGAGCCGCCGGGTGGAGTCGCGCAGCGCCCGCATACGGCGCTGGGTGTGCCGGAACGCCGGCAGCCCCGCGACGTGTGCGACGCGCCGGTGGCCGAGCGCCGCGAGGTACTCGACGACCGACAGCATCGCCTCCCTGTCGTCGGCCCAGACGCTGGACAGGGAGCCGTGCCGTCCTGGGCCGCCCAGCACCACGGTGGGCACGCCGAGTTCCTCGAGCACCTCGATCCTGGGGTCGCTCACCTTGAGGTCGACCACGATGAACCCGTCGACCCTGTGCGCGGAGGCCCAGTCGCGATAGACCTCGATCTCGGCCGCCACGTCCTCGACGATCAGCAGGTGCATCGCCACCGACTGCGCCGACAGTCCGGCCTGCAGGCCGGACAGGAGCTGGGCGAAGAACGGCTCCACGCCCAGCGTGCTGGCGGGCCTGGCGATCACCAGGCCGACCGCCTCCGCCCTGGCGCCGCCCAGGGCCCTGGCGGCGCTGTGCGGACGCCAGTTCATCTCCTTGGCCACCTGGAGGATGCGGGCCCGCGTCGCCTCGCCGACCCCTGGACGCCCGTTGAGCGCGAACGACACCGCGCCCTTGGACACCCCGACCCGCTCGGCGATGTCGGCGATGGTCGGTCGGCCCACGACTGTCTCCTTCACGAGTTCATCTCATCTATTGACACGGAAGTCTAGCCGGGGGGATAGTCCCGCAACTAGAGCGGTTTAGTGCCCGAAGGAGAGCGTCATGCGAAGGTACTGGGCAGGGCTGGCCGTGGTGGCCACGATGGTAGCCGGGGGCTGCGGGCTGGGCGAGCAGGAGCCTCAGGCGGCGGCGCCGAGCGCGAACGCCACCGGAGAGGTGAAGGGCAAGGTCAGCCTGCAGACGTGGGCGCTGAAGCCCAAGTTCACCGACTACGTGCAGGGCGTCATCGACGCCTTCGAGAAGAAGTACCCGGGCGTCGAGGTCGAGTGGCTCGACCAGCCGGGCGACGGCTACTCCGACAAGGTGCTGAGCCAGGCCGCCGGCGGCACCCTGCCCGACGTGACCAACCTGCCGCCGGACTTCGCGCTCCCGCTGGTGAAGCAGGGCCTGCTGCTCGACGTCTCCCAGGCCGACCAGAAGCTGTCCGACGAGTACGTCGCCGGAGGCATCGCCGCCTACTCCTACGCCGGATTCCAGGGCGTCTACGGCTACCCGTGGTACCTCAACACGGACGTCAACTACTGGAACTCCGAGCTGATGACCAAGTACGGCCTGGACGCGAAGAAGCCGCCGGCCACCTTCGACGAACTCGTCGCCCAGGCCAGGACCGTCAAGGAGAAGTCCGGCGGCAAGGTCTACCTGATGAGCCGCAGGCCCGAGCTGGGCGACCTGGCCAACGCCGGAGTGAAGCTCATGGCCGACGACGGCAAGAGCTTCACCTTCAACACCCCGGAGGCCGCCGCGCTGCTCGACAAGTACCGCGACGCGTTCAAGGAGGGCCTGCTGCCGCGCGACGTGCTGACCGACACCTACGCGGGCAACGCCAAGCTCTTCAACGAGAAGACGGCGGCCTGGACGACGGCCGGCGGCAACTACATCACCAGCCTGGCCACCGACAACCCGTCGCTGGCGCCCAAGGTGGTGCCGTCGACCGCGATGGGTACGCCGCCGCTGTACGTGCAGGGGCTGTCGGTGTCCAAGCAGACCAAGAACGCGCCCGCGGCCATCGCCCTTGCCCGCTGGGTGACCAGCCCGGAGAACCAGGCCGCCTTCGCCCACCTGGTGAGCATCTTCCCGAGCACCAAGGCCTCGGCGAACGACCCGTTCTTCAGCAAGAGCGACGGCACCAACGCCGGCGACGCCAAGGTCATCGCGTTCGCCTCGCTGGCGCAGGCCAAGATGCTCCAGCCGGTCGAGGTCACCGAGGCGATGAGCAAGTTCATCAGGCAGCAGTTCGCGCTCGCGATCAGCGGTGAGATCTCCTCCAAGGAGGCCCTCGACGCGGCCGCCGCCAAATGCGACGAGCTCCTCAAGAACTGATGACCCATCGACGCTGGTTCACTCCTTGGCTGCTGGTGGCGCCCGCCGCGGTCTGGCTGTTCGTGTTCAACGTCTGGCCATCGATCAACACGGTGGTCCTGGCGTTCACCAACGCCAAACCGCTGGGCGGCGGGCGCTTCACCGGCCTGGACAACTTCGCGCGGGTGCTGGACGACGACCAGCTGGCCGACGCGCTGCTCAACAGCGTCGTGTTCATGCTGGTCTGCCTGCCGTTGCTCACCATGCTGCCGCTGCTGATCGCGGTCCTGGTGGAGAAGAAGCTGCCGGGCATCATGTTCTTCCGGACCGCCTTCTACACTCCCGTGGTCGCCTCCGCCGTGGTGGTCGCGCTGATCTGGGGCTGGGTGCTGGACGACAGAGGCCTGGTGAACGGCTTCGCGCAGTGGCTCGGCGTCGTCACCGAGCCGGTCCCGTTCCTGACCGACCGCTGGCTCCTGCTGTTCAGCGCGATCAGCCTGACCGTCTGGAAGGGCCTCGGCTACTACATGATCATCTACCTTTCGGCTCTCGGGAACGTCAGGCGGGAGCTCCACGAGGCCGCCGCTGTCGACGGTGCGGGGGCGGCACGCCGGTTCTGGAGCGTGACCGTGCCCGGCGTGCGCAACACGATGCTCCTGGTCTCCGTGCTCGTCTCGGTCTCCGCGCTGCGAGTGTTCTCCGAGCTGTACGTGCTGTCCAACGGCACGGGCGGGCCCGGAGGGCGGGACATGTCGGTGGTGATGCTCATCCAGCTCTACAGCCGCGGCTTCACCGGCCACCTCGGCTACGCCTCGGCGCTCAGCATCGTCCTGCTCCTCATCACCATCGGCCCGATGCTTCTGCTCCTGCGGCTCAACAGGAAGGCGGCCTGAGGTGGCGGCACACGCCAGGCCAGGACGGCACAGCGGCTTCAACACGATCACCACCGGTGAGAAGGTCCTGCGTTACGCGCTGCTCCTGCTCGTGCTGGCCCTCACCGTCTCCCCGTTCCTGTGGCAGCTCTCCACCTCGCTGAAAAGCCTGGACGAGGACATCTACACCCAGACGCCGAGCTTCCTGCCCGAGCACCCCACGCTCGACAACTACGCCCAGGTCGCCGAGACCATCCCCGTCTGGTCCTATGCCGTCAACTCGCTCATCGTGGCCGCGATCGTGATCACGGGCAACGCCGTCGGCGCCACCATCGCCGGCTACGCCCTGGCCAAGCTCCGCTTCCGGGGCGCGAAACTGCTGCTGGGACTCTTCCTGGCCACGCTCGTGCTGCCAGGCGAGGTGACGATCATCTCCCAGTACGTCACCATCCGCAGCCTCGGCCTGGCCGACACCCTCCTCGGCGTGGCGCTGCCCGGCGCCATCGGCATGCTCAACGTGCTGCTGATGCGGACCGCCTTCCAGGCGATCCCGCCCGAGATGGACGAGGCCGCCATCATCGACGGCGCGACCGCCTGGGAACGGCTACGCCACATCGGCCTGCCCAACGTGCGCGGCATGCTCAGCGTCGTCATCATTTTCGCCTTCATCGGCGCCTGGGATGATTTCCTGTGGCCGCTCATCGTCCTGACCAACCCCGACAACTACACCCTCACCGTCGGCCTGCAGTACCTCAACGGCACGTTCAGCGCCAACCCCCGGCTCATCGCGGCCGGCACGATGATCTCCTTCGTGCCGATCGTGATCGTGTTCGCCTCGCTCCAGCGGTTCTTCTTCAGGGGCGTCGAGGAAGGCGCGATCAAGGGGTGACGGCTCACACCACCAGGGAGTTCCCCCATGCATGACGACCGCGAGCTGGTCGAAGCCCGCCTCAAGCGCGTCCTCGACGAGCGCATCCGCCCGGCCGTGTACCCGGAGTCGGTGCCGCTCGAGGTGGCGGTCTGGCACGCGCCCGGCGAGCCGGTCCCTGTCGCCGAGGGACTGTCGGCCGTACCCGAGCCCATCGCGGTCGGCGACCAGTGGGGCGCTCCGTGGGGCACCAGCTGGTTCACCGTCAGCGGCACGGTGCCGGCCGCGTGGGCGGGCAGGAACGTCGAGGCCATCCTCGATCTCGGATTCGACGAGAACATGCCCGGCTTCCAGTGCGAAGGTCTCGTCTACCGCCCTGACGGCACCCCCGTGAAGGGGCTCAACCCGCGTAACCAGTGGATCCGCGTGGGCGCGCCTGTCGAGGGCGGCGAAGAGGTGCGGCTGCACATCGAGGCGGCCTCCAACCCCGTCATCCTCGACTACCACCCCTTCCTGCCGACCACGCTCGGCGACAAGGAGACGGCGGGCACCGCGCCGCAGTACCGGCTGGCCCGCATGGACCTGGCCGTCTTCGACGAGACGGTGTGGCAGCTGGTGATCGACCTGGAGGTGCTCGGCGAGCTGATGCGGGAGCTGCCGGTCGACGGAGCCCGCCGCTGGGAGATCATGCGCGCCGTGGAGCGGGCGCTCGACGCGGTCGACCTGCAGGATGTGAACGGCACCGCGGCCGCCGCGCGCGAACGGCTCGCCGGTGTCCTGTCCACGCCCGCGCAGCCGTCCGCGCACCGGATCAGCGCCGTCGGTCACGCGCACATCGACTCCGCCTGGCTCTGGCCGCTGCGCGAGACGGTCCGCAAGGTGGCCCGCACGACGTCCAACATGACCGCGCTGCTGGAGGACGAGCCCGCCTTCGTCTTCGCCATGTCGCAGGCGCAGCAGTGGGCCTGGGTGAAGGAGCACAGGCCCGAGGTGTGGGCCAGGGTGACCAAGGCCGTGGCCACGGGGCGGTTCGTTCCCACGGGCGGCATGTGGGTGGAGTCCGACACCAACATGCCGGGTTCGGAGGCGATGGCCCGGCAGTTCGTGCACGGCAAGCGGTTCTTCCTGGACGAGTTCGGCATCGAGAACGACGAGGTGTGGCTGCCCGACACGTTCGGCTTCGCGGCAGGACTGCCCCAGATCATCAAGGCCGCGGGATCGAAGCGGCTGCTCACCCAGAAGATCTCGTGGAGCCAGACCAACAGGTTCCCGCACCACACCTTCCTCTGGGAGGGCATCGACGGCACCCGGATCTTCACCCACTTCCCGCCCGTCGACACCTACAACTGCTCGATGAAGGGCAGCGAGATCGCCCACGCGGCGCGCAACTTCAAGGACAAGGGCATCGCCCGGCACTCCCTCGCCCCCACCGGCTGGGGAGACGGAGGTGGCGGCACCACCCGCGAGATGGTCGCCAAGGCGGCCAGGATGCGCGACCTGGAAGGCTCGGCCACCGTCACGTGGGAGACGCCCGCCGAGTTCTTCGCCAAGGCCGAGGCCGAATACCCCAACCCGCCCGTCTGGGTCGGCGAGCTCTACCTCGAACTGCACCGCGCCACGCTCACCAGCCAGGCCAAGACCAAGCAGGGCAACCGGCGCAGCGAGTCGCTGCTGCGCGAGGCCGAACTGTGGGCCGCGACCGCCGCCGTCAGGACCGGACATCCCTACCCCCACGAGCGGCTCGACCGCATCTGGAAGACGGTGCTGCTCCACCAGTTCCACGACATCCTGCCCGGATCGTCGATCGCCTGGGTGCACCGCGAGGCGGAGAAGACCTACGCGGCCGTGGCCGACGAGCTCGGCGGCATCATCGACGCTGCCCAGCACGCCCTCGCCGGCGATCCCTCGGCAGGCACCACTCTCGTCTTCAACGCCGCCCCGCACGCCCGCCACGGTGTCCCGGCGGGCGGCGCCTCCGCCGCCCACACCGAGGACGCCGTCGTCCGCCGCCCCCGTGACGAGGGCGGATACGAGCTCGAGAACGGCCTGCTCCGCGTCGAGATCGACGGGCACGGCCTCGTCAGATCGGTGTACGACCTGACCGCCGGGCGGGAGGCGGTCGCGCCTGGCCAGGCGGCCAACCTGCTGCAGATCCACCCCGACTTCCCCAACATGTGGGACGCCTGGGACGTGGACGAGTTCTACCGCAACACGGGCACCGACCTGGTCGCCGCCGACGAGGTGGCACCCGGCGAGGAGCCGGGCTCGGTCCGCGTGGTCCGCTCGTTCGGCCGCTCGAAGGTCACCCAGGTGCTGAGCCTGCCACCGGGCGCCGGGCGGCTCGACATCAGAACCGAGGTCGACTGGCACGAGACCGAGAAGTTCCTCAAGCTGGCCTTCCCGCTGGACGTGCACGCCGAGCGCTACGCCTCGGAGAGCCAGTACGGCCACGCCTACCGGGCCACCCACACCAACACGAGCTGGGAGGCCGCCAAGTTCGAGGCGTGCAACCACCGCTTCGTGCACCTGGAGGAGCCCGGCTGGGGCGTGGCCTTGGTCAACGACTCCACCTACGGTCACGACGTGACCCGCACGGTTCGCGCCACCGACGCGGGGACCACCACCACGCTCAGGGCCTCCCTGCTCCGCGCCCCCCGCTTCCCCGACCCCGAGACCGACCAGGGCGTGCACCGCTTCCGTCACGCGCTCGTGCCGGGGGCGACGATCGGCGACGCGGTCCGCGAGGGCTATTTCATCAACCTGCCCGAGCGCGCCGTCCCCGGTGATGCCGAGGTCGCGCCACTGGTCACGATCGACAACGAGGCGGTGGTCGTGACGGCCGTCAAGCTGGCCGACGACGAGAGCGGAGACGTGATCGTGCGCTTCCACGAGGCACACGGCGGCAGGGCCAGGGCGACCCTGACGGCGGGCTTCCCGATCAGCGGCGTCGCGGCGACTGACCTGCTGGAGCGGCCCATCGCCGAACGTCGGCACGAGGGGGACGCGGTGTCCCTGTCGCTGCGGCCCTTCGAACTGGTCACCCTGCGGCTGAGCCGGCGACCGTAACGCGACGGGCCGCGGGGCCCTCGAACCCCGCGGCCCCTGGTCGACAGGACTCCCGGAAAGGTCCGCACGATCGCGACCCGGGTGTCCTGGGAGGTCCGCGCGAGCGCGGCCTGCGGTTCCTGGGATCATCGCGTTCCATCCCCGCCCGGTGGCCTGGTAGACCGGTGGCCTGGTAGGTCGGAAAACGCGAACGCCGGACCCGTCTTCCTCTCGGGTTCGGCGTTCGGCGGCCGTGCGTCTAGTCCTTCGGGTTGCGGCTGGGGCGCAGGAGGGCCTCGGCCAGGGCGAGCATGGTCTCCTCCAGCGCGCCGAGCCGCTTGGTCAGGTCGCTCGTGGCGGGCTCGACGATCCCCGTGACGCTCTCGGCCAGCTCCACCCGGTCGGGGCGGGCGGCGACGGCGTCGGTGAGGGCGGCGGCCGCGGCGGTCAGCCGCTCGTCGATCGCGTCGAGCCGCTTGACGTGCTCGATCGTCTGGGCGTCGAGCAGCTCGCCGATCCGCTCGCTGATGCTGAGCGTGGCGGGCAGCTGGCCCACACGCTGGTTGACGGCCTCCACCCGGTCGTCGATGGCCTCGAGGTGCTCGCCCGTCTTGTCGGCGGTGGTGGACATGCCGGTGAGCGTGGCGTCGACGCCGTCGAACCGGGCGACCACGCGCTCCTCGACCTCGGCCAGCCGCTCGTCGAGCGTGTCGAGGTGGGTGCCGAGGTCGTTGAAGCGGCCCTCGGTGCGAGTCGCGGTGTCGGCGAGCTGGTTGGCGGTGCCCGCCATGCGCTCGTCGATCGCGGTGAACCGGCCGTCGACGCGCCCGTCGAGCCCGTCGAAACGGTCGTCGTGGCGGCCCAGGTGGCCGTCGAGCGTGCCGAGACGGTGGTCGACGCCCGCGAGGCGGGAGTCGACCCCGCCGAGGCGGCCGTCGATGCCGTCGAGGCGGGTGTCGATGTCGGCCAGGCACTCATCGGCGGTCTCGATGCGGCCGTCGACGCTGGTCAGCCGGTTGTCGACGGCGAGGAGCCTGCCGTCGACGCGGTCGACCCTGCTGTCGACGCCGTCGAGGCGGCCCGTCAGGCGGGTCTCGGTGGCGTCGATCCTGGCGCCTACCTCCTCGATCGAGGCGGACAGCAGCTCCGTCGACGCGGCCAGCGACCCGTCGACCGCCTTGAGCTTCGCCTCGAACATCTCCGGCATGCCCTTCACACCGCTCTCGATGCGGTCGGTGCGGGCGGCGAGCTCGGTCATCGACTTGTCGAGCCTGGTGAAGCGGGTGGCCGCGGCGTCCATGCTGGCGCTGAGCTGGCCGAGCTTGCCGGCGAAGTCGCCGAGGCGCTTGGCGATGCCGTCGGTGCTCGTGATGACCGACTCGATCCGCTTGAGCGCCTCGTCGAGGGTCTCGCTCACGGTGCTGACGTCGGCCCAGAGGCCGGGCAGCTCGATCACCGGCTTGACCCGCTCGCTGACCGACTCGACCCTGGCGTCGACGTTGCCGACCTGCTCGCCTACGGCGTCGACGTGGTCACGCACCGCCTCCACGTGCTGGGCCAGCCCCTCCGCCCACGACGGCGGCCTGGTGGAGATGTCGTCGAGGCGGCCGCTCACCGTCTCGAGCGTGCCGGTGAGGCCGCCGAGCTCGCGCTCGCGGACCTCGCGCAGCAGCCACTCCATGCCCTCAAGCCGCTGGCGGATCTCGTCGAGCACCGCGCCTTGCGTGCGCTGCTCGTAGACGTGGTCCTGGGCGGCCCGCGCGAGCAGCTCGCGCATCCTGTCGGAGATGGCGGTCTGGCTGCCTGCCTGGAGAAGGGTGGTGTGGTTGGAGTGATCCACCGAAAGCTCCTTCACTCGCCGACGGCCTGCCGCGCAGCGGTGGGTATTCAGAATCGTTAGGGGAGAACTCCCGCCCGGTCACCTTAGTAGCTCGATCAAGATCTTTCGGTGCCGACTTTAAAAGATCGTGATTATCGATGTATCGCCCTGATTTGTCATTTACCCAGTTCGAGCGGGGTGCAGATAAGTATGGACGGCCGGTCCGCGATTCGGGTCAGAATGACAACCGCTGATTTGTCGCCGGACAATCGCAAATCGCTGCGCAAGCGTTCGATGTCGACCGCCGAGGCGCGTTTCTTGATAGTCACGTTTCCGACTCGGCGGGCCCGGAGTGCGGCTCTCAGCTTTTTGACGGAGAACGGCATGACTTCATCCACCTCGTACCCGGACGCCCATGCGGTGGCGACAGGTTCATCACCGGTGACGTAGGCGATCAGCGGGTCGGCCAGCCGTCCGTTGACCATCGCGGCCACCTCGGCGACCAGGTGTGCCCGGATCGCGGCGCCGTCGGGCTCGTAGACGTAGCGTCCCATCGGGCCGACGGGCACCCGCGCGCCTGTCGCGGTGAGCGTGCTCCCGCCGGGCAGCAACGTCGCCCTTCGCGTGAACCTCTCCGCGCCGGGGTCGGCGCCCGCCAGTGCGCCCGTCCAGAGCGCGACCTCCTTGACCTCGCCCTTGAAGGACACCCATTCGGCCTCCGCGCCCTGGGGGACGAACTCGTACGGGATCCCGGGCGCGACCTTCAGGCACGCGGCGGGCGCCCGGGCGAGCAGGTCGAGGATGACGGGCCAGGCAGGGGAGTAGGCGTTCGGGTCGAAGGTCCTCCCCTTGGCGGTACGGCGGGCGGGGTCGGCGAACAGGACGTCGTAGGCGGCGGGGTCGACGGTGGCGGCGTCGGCCGTACGAACCGTGACCCTGTCTGACAGCCCCAGCGCGTCGACGTTGGCCTGCGCGACGGCGACGGTCAGGGGATCGGTGTCGACGGCGTCCACGGAGCAGCCCGCGCGGGCCAGCGCGATCAAGTCGCCCCCGACACCGCTGCACACGTCGACCACCCGCAGGCCCGCGCCGACGCCCCCGGTCGTGCCGCCGCCCCGGATCGCGCCACGGTTCCCGGCCGTGCCGCCGTTGCCGATCGTTCCGCCTTCCCCGGCCGGACCGACGTCGCCGGTCATGCCGCCGTTGCCGATCGTGCCGCCTTCCCCGGTCGTGCCGGTGAGGAGGGAGAGCCTGCGGGCGCGGTGTTCGGCGACCTCGCGGCGGGTGGCCTGCTCGACGCCGTGGGGTGTGAAGTACATCAGCGCCGCGTCGTCACCGAACTTCGCCCTGCCCCGCTCCCTGAGCTTCGCCTGCGTGAGGGCGGCGGAGGTGAGGGAGGCGTCGTAGGTCTTGCGCAGCCTGGTCGCGGCCGCGACGGGATCGGCGCCTGCCAGCTCGACGGCCTCGGCGAGGGCTTGCTGCCCGCGCGGGGTCAGGAGTTCGAGGAAGGCGTCGTGGTCCACGCCATACGACGTTAGTGCAGGGTGTCGAACTCGATGTCGATGGGGAACGGCACGGAGACCTTGAGGTGATCCCGGTGGATGCCGGTGCAGACGTAGGAGGCGACGGCCTCGTCGAGTTCGTAGGTGTGGATGACGGGCCTGCTGTCCTCGTCCTTCACGATCCAGAAGTGCTCGATGCCGGCCTCGGCGTAGATCCTGGGCTTGACGTGGTTGTCGCGGTGCTCGGACTCGGGAGAGACGACCTCGATCACCAGATGGACTTCCCGCGGTGTGAACGCCGTGCGATTCCAATCGGTGGTCGCAGCGGTGTCGACCACGAGCACGTCGGGACATGGCCGTTGGCGTGAAGCGATCTTGATGTCCATCTGGCTCACCGCTGAGAAACGCTCAGGGGCCTGCGCTCTCAGAGCGTTTCTGAGGCCGATGATGACGCTCTCGTGGAAGAGCTTCTGAGGGGACATGAGGACAAGGGCTCCATCGACGAGTTCGACACGCTTGAAGAGGTCCAGCTCGCCCTGGGGCCCGTCCTGAGGAAGGAGGTCCAGGTCGTCGGCCGTCCACCCGCCCTCCGGCGGCAACGGCCAGTTGGCGAGGACGTGGCGCACGTCATCCATCGTGCTGGTCACGTCACGCATCGTAGCGTCATCCTCGCCGCCGCTTCTGGTCATCACATGCTCCAGTGTTCCCCGATTCGCGGCTCTGTGTCGTCGAGGGACAGGAGAAGTTTGCTGAGGAGCTCGCCGAAGGCGGACTGCTCGTCGGGTGAGAGGCCCGACAGCAGTGCCCGCTCGGTGGCGGCGCGGCCGTCCGCGAGGGCGGAGACCTGGCGGCGTCCCTCGTCGGTCAGTGTGACGATGATCATGCGGCGGTTGCCGGGGGCGGTCTCGCGGGTCACGAGGTCCTTGGCGACCAGCCGGTCGATGCGGTTGGTCGCGGCGCCGGGGCTGAGCAGCAGGGCGTTGGACAGGTCCGTCATGCAGGAGTAGCCGCCGACCTGGTACAGCGTGGCCAGCACGTCGTACTCCCACGACTCCAGCTCGTGGCCGCTGAAGTAGTCCTTCAGTCCGCGTTCGAGCAGCCGGGAGACGCGGATCGCGCGGCAGGTCACGCGGGCGGTCTCGCCGTCGTGGTCGGGGAGGGTGTCCAGCGCGTCTTCCATGCGGGGAATTCTACCAAACGCTTCGAGATTGAAGTCTTCGACCTTGCGTGTTAGTGTCCACGCAAGATTTCAATGTCGAAGTTTTTGAGGTGGAACATGAAGGTTCTGGTGCTGGGCGCGACGGGGTACATCGGCGGCGCCGTTGTGGAACGGCTGGTCGAGCGCGGCCACGACGTGGCGGTCCTGGTACGGCAACCGCGCACGATCGACGGTGTCGAGGACGTCCGCACGGGCGACCTGGCCGACCTCGCCTCGGTGAAGGCCGCCGTCACCGAGGACATCGAGGTGATCGTCCACGCGGCGGTGCTCACCGGGGACAGGGCCCACGACCTGGCGACCGTCGAGGCCCTGGGCAAGCCGGTCGTCTACGTCAGCGGCGTATGGGTGCTCGGCCCGACGGGGGACGGCCACGAGGAGAGCCCCGTGAACCCGATCGCGATCGTCGGCTACCGGCCGGAGATCGAGCAGGCCGTGCTCGGCAGGGGCGGGATCGTGATCAGGCCCGGCGTGGTTCACGGGCGGGGCGCGGGCATCGTCTCGATCCTGGTCGGGCAGGCGGCCGAGCGCGGGGTCGGGGTCTACGTGGAGGGCGAGAACAAGGCTCCGACGTGGACGTTCGTGCACGTGGACGACCTGGCCGACCTCATCGTGACCGCCGTGGAGAAGGGGCGGCCCGGAGCGGTCTACCACGGGATCGCCGAGGAGGCGGTGTCCGTGGCCGAGGTGGCGAAGGCCGCGGCCAAGGTGGCGGGGGTGCGGGAGGGCGCCGAGCCGTGGCCCGTGGAGCAGGCGGCCGAGGTGTTCGGCGGGCCGTTCGCGGACGCTCTCGCGCTCAGCCAGCGGGCGGGCGCGCGCCGTACCAAGGAGGAACTGGGGTGGGAGCCGGGCCGTCCCGGCGCTCTCGCCGAGTTGGTCGAGGGCTCCTACAGATCCGCTCTGAGCTGAGCCGCGCGGTTCGTGTTGACGGGCAAGGCCTGCTTGCATACTGTTTCGTGTTGGCACTCTCCTACTGAGAGTGCCAACGTGCGACGAGGCAGGTCTGACACCCGCGACGGCAGGCCCAGCTGGTCGCCTCTTCTAGATCAACCAAATCTGAAGGGGAGGTCCGATCGTGACGACCGCCACTAAGGTTCCCGTTAAGCCGCTCGGCGACCGCATTGTGGTCCAGCCGCTTGAGGCCGAGCAGACCACCGCTTCCGGCCTGGTCATCCCGGACACCGCCAAGGAGAAGCCGCAGGAGGGCAAAGTCCTCGCGGTGGGCCCCGGCAACTGGGACGAGGACGGCGACAAGCGGATTCCGCTCGATGTCAGCGAGGGCGACATCGTCCTCTACAGCAAGTACGGCGGCACCGAGGTCAAGTACGGCGGCGAGGAGTACCTCGTGCTCTCCGCCCGTGACGTTCTCGCCATCATCGAGAAGTAAGCCGTGAGAAAGCCCCGGGCCGCCAGTGCCCGGGGCTTTCTACGCTGAGAGGACTTTTCATGCCGAAGATCCTGGAGTTCGAAGAGGACGCGCGGCGCGCGCTCGAGCGCGGCGTCAACGCCCTCGCGGACGCAGTGAAGGTGACCCTCGGCCCGCGCGGCCGCAACGTGGTCATCGACAAGAAGTTCGGTGCGCCGACGATCACCAACGACGGTGTCACCATCGCCCGCGAGGTCGAGCTCGAGGCGCCCTACGAGAACCTCGGCGCCCAGCTCGCCAAGGAAGTGGCGACCAAGACGAACGACATCGCAGGTGACGGCACCACCACCGCGACCGTTCTCGCCCAGGCGATGGTCCGCGAGGGTCTGCGCAACGTGGCCGCGGGCGCTTCC
The DNA here is from genome assembly GCF_042681425.1 of Nonomuraea mangrovi. Classification (NCBI taxonomy): domain Bacteria; kingdom Bacillati; phylum Actinomycetota; class Actinomycetes; order Streptosporangiales; family Streptosporangiaceae; genus Nonomuraea; species Nonomuraea mangrovi. The sequence continues at coordinate 71,119 of NZ_JBHUFV010000015.1, forward strand.
CCGCTGTCGCTCAAGCGCGGCATCGACCAGGCCGCCAAGGCCGTCAGCGAGAAGCTGCTGGCCACCGCGCGCCCCGTCGAGGACAAGAAGGAGATCGCCAATGTCGCGACGATCTCCGCTCAGGACGCCAGGATCGGCGAGCTGATCGCCGAGGCGTTCGACAAGGTGGGCAAGGACGGTGTCATCACCGTCGAAGAGTCCAACGCCATGGGCATGGAGCTCGAGTTCACCGAGGGCATGCAGTTCGACAAGGGCTACCTGTCGGCCTACATGGTCACCGACCCCGAGCGCATGGAGGCGGTCCTCGAGGACCCCTACATCCTCATCCACCAGGGCAAGATCGCGTCCATCACGGACTTCCTGCCGCTGCTGGAGAAGGTCGCCCAGACCAAGAAGCAGCTGCTGGTCATCGCCGAGGACGTCGAGGGCGAGGCCCTGGCCGTCCTGGTGACCAACAAGATCCGCGGCACGTTCACCTCGGTGGCCGTCAAGGCCCCCGGCTTCGGTGACCGCCGCAAGGCCATGTTGCAGGACATCGCGATCCTGACCAACGGCCAGGTCGTCAGCGAGGAGATCGGCCTCAAGCTCGACCAGGTCGGTCTCGAGGTGCTCGGCAGCGCCCGCCGCGTCGTCGTCACCAAGGACGCCACCACGATCGTGGACGGCGCCGGCGACGCGCAGGCGATCGAGGACCGCGTCAAGGAGATCAAGCTCGCCATCGAGCAGTCCGACTCCGACTGGGACCGCGAGAAGCTCCAGGAGCGCCTCGCGAAGCTGTCCGGCGGCGTCTGCGTGCTGCGCGTCGGCGCGGCCACCGAGGTGGAGCTCAAGGAGAAGAAGCACCGCCTCGAGGACGCGATCTCCGCGACCCGCGCCGCGATCGAGGAGGGCATCGTCTCCGGCGGTGGCTCCGCGCTGATCCACGTCGCCAAGGACCTCGACGACCTCGGCCTGTCCGGCGACGAGGCCACCGGCGTGGGCGTCGTCCGCCGCGCGCTGGTCGAGCCGGCCCGCTGGATCGCCGAGAACGCCGGCCTCGAGGGCTACGTCGTCACGCACAAGGTCTCCGAGCTCTCCGTCGGCCACGGCCTCAACGCCGCGACCGGCGAGTACGGCGACCTGGTGGCGCAGGGCGTCATCGACCCCGTCAAGGTGACCCGCTCGGCCGTGCAGAACGCCGCGTCCATCGCCGGCATGCTGCTCACGACCGAGGCCCTCGTGGTGGACAAGCCCGAGGAGGAGGCCCCGGCCGCCAACGGTCACGGCCACGGTCACGGCCACGGCCACTGACCTGGGTTGACCCGAAGGTCCGCGTCCCGTCAGGGGCGCGGACCTTTCGCATTCCCCGGGCGGTCTGCCGGTCTGTGCGGCAGGCGTTCGTCGTTCTTCGGCGGTCTTCCGGTCTGTCTGTACGGCAGGCACCCATAGCCCACCGTGGGCGCGCGGCAGGGGTCCGTCCTGCCACGCCACTCCAGCGGGACGGGGCCGGCCGCCGTTACGTCACGCCCCTGCGCCGACGTCCTGAGGGGCGGCCCTGGAGGTGTCAGGTCTCCTGCGTCAACGTCCTGAGGGGCGGGCCTGAGGGTGTCAGGTCTCTTGCGCCGACGTCCTGAGGGGCGGGCCTGGAGGTGTCACGTCGCCTGCGCCGACGTTCTGAACCGGGCGCGGTAGGCCGAAGGCGTCACGCCCAGGTGGCGGAGGAAGGCCCGCCGCAACGACTCGTCGCTCCCCATACCCGAACGCGTCGCCGCCCCTGTGACCGTTTCGCCGGAGTCGAGGAGCGACTGGGCGGCCTCCAGCCGTACGGACTCCACGAACGCGGCGGGCGTGCACCCCACCCGCTCGTGGAACAGCCGCGTCAGGTGGCGCACGCTCACGCCGGCTCGCGCGGCCATCGCGGGCAGGGAGTGGTCGGCCGCGGGATCGGCGGTCACCCCGTCGAGCAGCTCACGCAGTGGGTCGTGCGCGGGGCGGGGGGTGCGCGAGGCAACGGAGAACTGCGACTGGCCGCCCGGTCGCTGCAGGAACACGACCAGGTCGCGGGCGACCTCCCTGGCCAGCTCGGCACCCGTGTCCTGCTCGACCATGGCCAGCGACAGGTCGATCCCGGCGCTGACCCCCGCCGAGGTGAGCACGTCGCCCGACCGCACGTAGATGGCGTCGGGTTCGACCTCGATCGCGGGGTAGCGTCCGGCCAGCGTGGCGGTGTGGCGCCAGTGGGTGGTGGCCCGCCTGCCGTCCAGGAGCCCCGCCTCGGCCAGAACGAACGCGCCCGTGCACACCGACGCGACCCGCTTCGCCGCGAACGAGGCGACCATCTCCACGACCTCTCCAGGCGGTAGCCGTGCAGGCAGGTCGGGCGAGCCGGGCACGACGAGGGTGTGGGCGCGTGTGACCGGCTCCGTCGCCTCCAGCCGGACGCCGGTCGAGGTCGTCACGGGCGCGCCGGTGGGCGAGCAGAGCCGCACCGTGTACGGCCCGCCGAAGCCCGCGGCCGTGCCGAACACCTCGAGCGGCGCGGTCACGTCCAGCAGCCGCACCCCGTCGTAGGCCAGAATCACGATGTCCATATATGAGGGATAGTAGTCCTGAAGGACATGGCCGCGATACGGTCCAGGTCGGCACGATGAGGTCATGGCAGAACGCATCGCTGACATCGAGATTCCTGACAGCAGCCTGGCGCGCGAGGCCACCGAGCTCGTGCGCGACGTGGCGGCGGAGCTGCTGTTCGACCACTCCCGCCGCGTCTACCTGTTCGGCGCCCTGCGGGGACGCGGGCGAGGGGTCGCCTACGACCCGGAGCTCCTGTACGTCGGGGCCATGTTCCACGACCTCGGCCTCGCCGACCGGCACCTGGAGTCCCGGCAACGGTTCGAGATCGACGGCGCCGACGAGGCGCGCGCGTTCCTCCGCTCGCACGGGGTGAGCGAGCAGGACGCCAAGGTGGTGTGGACGGCGATCGCGCTGCACACCACGCCCGAGATCCCCTGGCACATGGAACCCGAGGTGGCGCTGGTCACCGCGGGCGTCGAGGTGGACGTGCTGGGGATCGGGTACGACGAGGTGCCCGCCGCCGCACGTGAGGCGATCGTCGCCGCGCACCCGAGGCCGGACTTCAAGCAGCGGATCCTTGCGGCGTTCACACAGGGGATCGAGCACCGGCCCGCCACCACGTTCGGCAACGTCAAGGCGGACGTGCTGGAGCACTTCGTGCCCGAGTTCGTCCGGGGTGACTTCGTCGACGTCATCAAGAACTCCCCATGGCCCGAGTGATCCACACCCGCTCTTCGAGATCTACACCAAAGGAGATATGTCATGACTCGTCCGCCTGTTCCGCCCTTCACTGAAACCGACGCTCTGGCCAAGGTCCAGGCCGCCGAGGACGCGTGGAACACGCGTGACCCGGCGCGGGTGGCTCTCGCCTACACGCCCGACTCGGTCTGGAGGAACCGGGACACGTTCGTCACGGGGAGAGAGGCGATCGAGCGGTTCCTGACGGATAAGTGGGCGCGGGAGTTGGACTACGCGTTGCGGAAGGAGCTGTGGGCGTTCGGTGAGGACAGGATCGCGGTGCGCTTCCAGTACGAGTGGCGGGACTCGTCGGGGCGGTGGTGGCGGAGCTACGGGAACGAGTTGTGGGAGTTCGACGGCGAGGGGCTGATGCGGAGGCGCGAGGCCAGCATCAACGACGTCTCCATCACGGAGGCGGACCGCCGCATCCACGGCCCGCGCCCCCTCGCCGAGCACGGCGTCCCGTTCCCCCTGGCCTGACGTCTTCCCCCACACCACTCTTCCCCGGCACCGCCTTCTGACCTTCTCCCGCATCACCTTCTGACCTTCCCCCGCACCGCCTTCTGACCTTCCCGGCACCGCCTTCTGACCTTCCCGGCACCGCCTTCTGACCTTCTCCCGCACCGCCTTCTGACCTTCTCCCGCACCACCTTCTGGTCATCCCCCGCACCACCTTCTGGTCTTTCCTCCGCGCCACCTTCTGGGTCCTTTTCGTCGGACTCGGATGGTGACGGCGTGCCGCCTCCAGGTGCGGCCCCGCCGGTCCCGCTGACGACATGACCCGCTTGGGCGAGGGCCGCTTGCGCGGGCGGTGCTAGGCAGTGCCCGACCGCTTACGCGCCGGGTCCGGCTGGCTATGCAGGGATACGGCCGGCCTTGGCGCGGGTTGGTCCGGTTCCCGGGCGAGGTCCTGCTCGCCCGCGCATGGGGCTCAGCCCGCGGGGCCCTGCTCGCTTCGGCTCGGAGGTCGGGTCTGCGGGGTGCTGTCGCTTCGGTGTGGGGCTCGGCCTATGGGGTCCGGCTTGCTTCGGCGCGGAGGTCGGGCCTGCGGGTCCGGCTTGCTTCGGCGTGGGGCTCGGCCTGCGGGGTCCTGCTCGCTTCGGATCGGATATCGGTCTGCAGGGTGCTGCTCGCTTCGGGGTGGAGCTTGGCCTACGGGGTCCGGCTTGCTACGGCGCGGAGGTCGGGCCTGCGACGTCCAGCTTGCCTCGGTGTAAGGCTCGGCCTGCGGGGTCCTGCTCTCTTCATCACGAAGGCCTGTGGAGTCCGGCCTGCTTCGGGGCGGGGTTCGGCTGTGCCATCCGACCTGCTTTCGCGGGTTCGGCCCGCTCCCGGTGGATTCGGCCTCCTCGCCGTAGGGCGCGGCCCGGTCGTTGGGTGCGGTCGCCGTCGCGACGGGTCGGCCTCAGGTGTGCAGGGGGCAGCCCCCGGGGGGGCGGGAAGCCGATCCCTCGGGGCGGCGAGGGGACGCCTGCTACGCCGCAGATCTGGGAGGTTGTGGACCTGTGAGCCGTGGACCTCGGGATGCTGTGGGGCTGGGAGGCGTGGGCCTGTGACGTCGTGACCCCGCGGTGCTGTGGGGCTGGGAGGTGTGGGCCTGTGACGTCGTGACCCCGCGGTGCTGCGGGCTTGGGAGGTGTGGGCCTGTGACGTCGTGGACCCCGGGATGCTGTGGGGCTGGGAGGTGTGGGCCTGTGGCGCCGTGCCCCGCCATCTCGTGGACCAGAGAGGCCGCGAAGGTCTGGGGGAGGTGGTGCGGAGGGGGAGTCTGCCGGCGGTGGGTGGGGCGGGAATGGGCGAGTGAACACTGATGGGCCGACCTCGAGGGCGGGCGCGCCGGGGTCGGGGAGGTCGCGTGGGTGGGTGTCCGGGAGGACGGGCTCCGCGTCACGGGATGCCTGGGATCGCCGGGGTCGACACAGGTCGCGGCGTGTAGGGACGGATGGCGTCACGAAGGGGTGAGTCGCTGAAGGCGGGTGAGTGCGCCGGGCCCTCGGCCAGGCGATGACCCGCCGAGACGAGACACCCTGTCGCGGGGGCCGCCGACGCCGGACGTATCCCCCCGACGGAGGCTCGGCCTGGCGTGAGGATCGTCCTGATGGTCGATCGCCGGAGGGCGGGGTGCTTGAGGTAGGGAGGGCGCGGGGGCGGTCGGGCGGCGACGATGCTCGTCGATGGGCGGGGCGGGGTGGTCACGGAGAGTTCGTGGAATGGCGGTGGAGTCGCGAGGGCGAAGGTGTCCGGAAAGGGGGTTATTTCCCGGTAAACCGAACCCGTTCGTAAAGCGTCTACGCGTCTGACGCGTTTCGTGCATTTCCGCAAATGGCTTGAAATATCATGGCGACTTGAAATCCTTAGTGTGTCCGTCCGATTACCCCCCGTTATCGTCGCTTCAATGTGACCAATCCGTAGCCGTTCGCTATGACGACAGGCAGTACCAGTGCGGGCATCATGCCTAACGTGAGCGAGGGAAGCGTCGCCGACGCCAAAATTGGGGTAAGGCTTGCGTCGAGACTTCCGGCAAGATCGGATGAGTCCGACCTTCGGGAACTGACGAGCCTCGCCGTCCAGGGGGATCGCAGCGCGATCGAATCTCTGCTCGGGGAGCTCCGCCCGATGGTGGTGCGCTATTGCCGTGCGCGCCTTGGAAGGGTTTCAGGGCAATATCACATTGCCGATGACGTAGCCCAGGAAGTGTGCATCGCCGTCCTGTCCGCGCTGCCCCGTTATCGGGACATGGGGCGGCCGTTCGCCTCGTTCGTGTTCGGGATCGCCTCGCACAAGGTGGCCGACGCGCTGCGCAGTTCGGTGCGCTCGGCCGTACCGACACAGGATCTGCCCGACGGGCCCGACGAGGGGCCGGGGCCGGAGGAGACCGTCGTCCGCTACATCGAGGTTGAGCAGGCCCGCAGGCTGCTGTCGCGGCTGCCGGACAACCAGCGCGAGCTGCTGCTGTTGCGGGTGGTGTCGGGGCTGTCGGCTGAGGAGACGGGTAATGTACTCGGCATGACACCAGGTGCCGTGAGGGTCGCCCAGCATCGGGCGCTGGCCAGGCTACGGCAGATGGCCGAGCTGGAGTCGATCGCTTGACCGAAGACGAAAGCGACGCGCTCCTCGACGCGTTGTCACGGGGTGAGCCGCCGCCCGTGTGGGATCCGGCAGCCAGACTGCTCGCGGCGCTGGTCGAAGACGTCGGTCAGTGCCGCTCTTCGGTGTCGATGACGCCGTCGACGTAGCCCCTGGCGTACTCCCAGCTCACGTAGTTGGACGGGTCGGGGTGGAAGGCCGGCTCGTGCACCTGCGGCTGGCCGTTCTCGATCATCTGGCGGAGGTTGCCGCGCAGCAGCTCCCAGTCGAAGAAATGCTGTTCCGAACATTCGGGGCAGTCGAGGACCAGGCCGAGCACGCCCTGCGGCTCCAGCAGCGAGCGGAAGACCTCGACGTCGGCGAGGTCGGTGATGGCCTCGTCGCGTTCGGCAGCCGTCAGCGGCTCGGCGTCGTCGAGATCACCCAGCGCTGAGCTCGGGTCGTTCGGGTCGTCCGCGAACGGGTCCTGTGGCACATCTTCCAGCACCTTCCCACCATAAGACCGATGGGGTGCTTCAGGTGAGCCATCCCCTCCGCGCGGCCTCGACGCCCGCGTGGAAGCGCGACTGGGCGCCCAGTTCGGCGATGGCGCCGGCGAACCTGGCACGGACCGTGCGGACCGACACGCCGAGGTGGCGCGCGATGGAGTCGTCGCACATGCCCTGCGCGGCCAGGCGCAGCACCTGCACCATGCCGTCGCTCTTGCGTCCCCACGGCAGGGGTACGGCACGCGCCCACAGCTCCTCGAACAGCGAGCGCAACACCCCCACCACGATCGGCGCGCGGACGACGTAGAAGTTGTAGGCGTGGTCGGGCAGGTTGCCGCCCCAGGCGGCGGGCAGTCCCGCCACGCCGGGCCCCGCGGTCATGAACCAGCTCGGCACCTTGTCGAGCGTGCGCACCTGCCCTCCGCTGGCCAGTAACCGGGTCAGCTGGTCGCGCACACCCGGCAGCGGGAGCGTCGAGACCGGGATGATCGCGCGCAGGGACAGCAGCTTCCGCTGCTGGGCGTCCACCCACGGATCGGCGAACTTCCTCGCGAAGTCGAGCATGGTCCGCTCGTCGGGGATGGCGGTGAGCAGCTCCATCGGCGGCGACTGCACGGCGATGCCGACCACGCTCTCGTACAGGATGTCGGCGCCGCTGACCAGTTCGACGGGGAAGGGGCCGCTCTGGTAGTCGCGGCCGGCGTCGTAGTCGCGGATCAGGTGGCGGATCGAGCTGAGCGCCGTGTCGATGCGACGGCTCTCCTCCGCCAGCAGGTCGAGGCGCTGGGCGATGAGCCTGCCGAGGGCGGCGGCGGGATGGCGGGCGAGGTAGTGGCCTGACTGCTCGTCGACCACGCCGAGCCGTACGAGGTCGTCGAGCTGCCTGCCGACGGTGTCGGCGGGGCCGTCCATGGCCGCGGCCAGCTCGGCCAGTGTGGCCCTGTGCAGCCTCAGCACCGCCGTGTACAGCGCGGTCTGTGCCGGATCGAGGCCCAGGGTCTCGAGCGGGTCTGACATGGTGCTGGAGAAGTTGCGCATGTGCGGTGCTCCGTAGAGGGGACACGGGCGTGCCGCGAGGATAACCCGGTCGCCTCGCCCTGTCCCGCCCTTGCGCCGACTCCTCGGCCCGGGGTGCAACTTCGTGCAATTGCACGTTTTCACATTGCGATGTGCCATCGCGTAACGCAGCATTAACCCAGCGTCGGCACCCGGAAGATGAGCAACGCCGCCACTTGGACGCGGAGGGGGGTTCGGTGGCATTCGCGCCTCATCTGAGGCTGCCGGTGGCCGGAGAACCGGGGCGGATCACCGACCGCCCCGGTTCTCCGGCACTTCTCGATGCGTGGAGGACGACGGACCGTGGGGGTCATCGTCCTCCATCCCGGCCATGATCCTTTTGGGCGGACCCTCTAAACTTGCTGCCACAAGCATGTATGGCGGCTGGAGGGGTCACGGCATGTCCAAGTTCACTGAGACGGGGCTCACGTTCGACGACGTGTTGCTCGTACCCGCTTATTCGGACATGCAGCCGGGTGATGCCAATACGGGCACCCGGCTCTCGCGCGGCATCACGCTGTCGATCCCGCTGGTCTCGGCGGCGATGGACACCGTGACGGAGGCGCGCATGGCCGTGGCGATGGCCCGCCAGGGCGGCATCGGCATCCTGCACCGCAACCTGTCCATCGAGGAGCAGGCGCAGCAGGCCGACCTGGTCAAGCGCTCCGAGGCCGGCATGGTCACCAACCCGGTGACGTGCTCGCCTGAGGACACCCTCGCCGACGTCGAGCGGCTCTGCGCCAACTACCGCATCTCCGGCGCCCCCGTGACCGACGCCGACGGCGTGCTCGTCGGCATCGTCACCAACCGCGACATGCGCTACGAGAGCGACCAGCGCAGGACCGTGCGCGAGGTCATGACCTCGATGCCGCTGGTCACCGCGCCGGTCGGGGTGTCGCGCGACGAGGCGTTCGCGCTGCTCAAGGCCAACAAGATCGAGAAGTTGCCGCTGGTCGACGCCCAGGGCAGGCTGCGCGGCCTCATCACCATCAAGGACTTCACCAAGAGCGAGCAGTACCCGCTCTCCACCAAGGACGCCGACGGACGCCTGGTGGTCGGCGCGGCCATCGGCGTCGCGGGCGACGCCGAGCAGCGCGCGCAGGCCCTCATCGAGGCGGGCATCGACGTCATCATCGTCGACACCGCGCACGGCGACTCCAAGGGCGTCGGCGACATGATCGCCAAGGTCAAGGCCAACAGCCACGGCATCGACGTCATCGGCGGCAACGTCGCCACCCGCGCGGGCGCGCAGCTGCTCATCGACGCGGGCGCCGACGCGGTCAAGGTCGGCGTCGGCCCCGGCTCCATCTGCACCACCCGGGTGGTCGCGGGCGTGGGCGCGCCGCAGATCACCGCCATCCACCAGGCCTCGCTGGCCTGCGGTCCTGCGGGCGTCCCGCTGATCGGCGACGGCGGCCTGCAGTACTCGGGAGACATCGTCAAGGCCATCGCGGCCGGCGCCAACACCGTGATGCTCGGCTCCCTGCTCGCAGGCTGCGAGGAGTCGCCCGGCGACCTGATCTTCATCAACGGCAAGCAGTTCAAGTCCTACCGGGGCATGGGCTCGCTCGGCGCGGTCCGCAACCGCGAGCGCGGCGGCACCTCCTTCAGCAAGGACCGGTACGGCCAGGGCGAGGTCAGCTCCGAGGACAAGTACATCCCCGAGGGCATCGAGGGTCAGGTGCCCTACCGCGGCCCGGTCTCGGCGGTCACCTACCAGCTCGTCGGCGGTCTCCACCAGGGCATGTGGTACGCCGGGTGCCGCACGATCGAGGAGATGCACGAGCGCAGCCAGCTCATGCCGATCACGTCCGCGGGGCTCAAGGAGAGCCACCCGCACGACATCCAGATGACGGTCGAAGCTCCCAACTATCACAGAAGGTAACCGTTTTGATGACTCAGGTGGAGATCGGCCGCGGCAAGACCGGCCGCCGTGCCTACGCGCTCGACGAGATCGGGCTGGTGCCCTCGCGGCGCACGCGTGACCCGGAGGAGGTCTCGATCGCCTGGCAGATCGACGCCTACCGGTTCGAGCTGCCCGTCGTGGTCGCCCCGATGGACAGCGTCGTGTCTCCCGACACGGCGATCGCGATAGGCAAGCTCGGCGGCCTGGCGCCGCTCGACCTCGAAGGGCTGTGGACGCGCTACGAGGACCCGCGGCCGCTGCTGGAGGAGTGCGCCGCGCTCGACACCGAGGCGGCTACGCGCAGGCTGCAGGAGATCTACGCGGCTCCGATCAAGGAGGAGCTGATCGGGCGGAGGATCCAGGAGATCCGCGACGCGGGCGTGACCACCGCGGTCCGGTTGTCGCCGCAGCGCACGGTGCAGTTCCACAAGACGGTCATCGACGCGGGCGTCGACATCTTCGTCATCCGCGGCACGACGGTCTCGGCCGAGCACGTGTCGAGCAAGGCCGAGCCGCTGAACCTCAAGCAGTTCATCTACGAGCTCGACGTGCCGGTGATCGTCGGCGGGTGCGCCACCTACACCGCGGCCCTGCACCTGATGCGCACGGGCGCGGCGGGTGTGCTGGTGGGCTTCGGCGGCGGCGCCTCCCACACCACCCGCAACGTGCTCGGCGTGGCCGTGCCGATGGCCACGGCGATCTCCGACGTCGCGGCGGCGCGGCGCGACTACCTCGACGAGTCGGGCGGCCGCTACGTCCACGTGATCGCCGACGGCGGCATGGGCACCTCGGGTGACATCGCCAAGGCGATCGCCTGCGGTGCGGACGCTGTCATGGTCGGCTCGCCGCTGGCACGGGCGACGGAGGCTCCGGGGCACGGGTTCCACTGGGGTTCCGAGGCGCACCACCCGGACCTGCCGCGCGGGCGCAGGGTGCAGTTCGGGACGGTGGGCACGCTGGAGCAGATCCTGCACGGGCCCTCCAGCGTGGCCGACGGGTCGATGAACCTGATGGGGGCGCTGAAGCGGACGATGGCGTCGACGGGCTACTCCGACATTAAGGAGTTCCAGCGCGTCGAGGTGGTCGTCGCGCCGGTCCAGCGCTGACGTCCGACAGACGGGAGGACCCGCACCGCCGTACGGGGGTGCGGGTCCTTGTCGTTTGCGGGGTGCCGGGTCGGACGGGGTCCGCCGCCCGCCACGGGGGCGTCCGCCGCGAGGCAGGGTTCCGTCATGATCTCTCCCTGGGTGCGAGCGCGGCCGGCGGGGAGGGGGTTCACGGTGCGGGCCGGGGGCGGGGCTCAGGCCCGGCTGTACCAGGTCACCCTGGCCCCGTTGCTGAAGGTCTCGGTCTGCGTGGGGGAGAACCGGGTGGGCCTGAAGTCGCCGGAGAAGGCGGGGATGCCGGTCCCCGCGACCACCGGGTAGTGCTTGATGATCAGCTCGTCGATCTCGGGCAGGACGGTGGCGGCCAGCCTGCCGCCGCCGCACAGGTAGATGTCCATGCCCTCCTCCTTCTTCAGCCTGCGCACCAGTTCGAGCGGCTCCCCTCGCACGATCTCGACCTCGGGGTCGGTGCTGTCGGGCAGCGTGGTGGACACGACGTACTGCCGCAGCGGGCTGTAAGGGCTGGTCACGCCGGCGTCGAGGCCGGGGATGTAGGTGCCGCGGCCCATCACCACCGTGTCGAAGCGGCGCGCGGGCGCGTCGAGGCCGACCATCGCGCGGATGTGCGCGGGCACCGTCTCGGGCTGCGCGGTGTTCATCCAGGCCACCATGTCGTCGGCCAGCGGGTAGAAGTCCCATTCCCCGCCGGGCCCGGCGATGTAGCCGTCGATCGAGACGCCTACGTAGTACACGAGCTTTCGCATAAGGAGCAACCTCACATGTAGTACTCTGCTTGAAGTGGTTTGACCGTAGTACTACATGTGGAGTGGTGTCAAGTGAGGAAGAATCCCGAACGGCGGGCGGCGCTCGTCGATGCGGCCATCGAGGTGCTGGCGCGTGAAGGCGCGCGAGGGCTCACGTTCAGGGCCGTCGACGCGCAGGCGGCGGTGCCGACGGGGACGGCGTCCAACTACTTCTCCAGCCGTGACGACCTGCTCACCCAGGCGGGAGGACGTATCTACGAGCGACTCCGACCCGATGAGGCCACCATGGCGCTGAGCATGGAGGGCCCGCGCGACCGGGACAGGACCATCCAGTTGCTCAAGGAGATGGTGAGGCGGATCACCGCCTACTCCACCGGGTACCTGGCGCTGCTGGAACTCCGGCTTGAGGCGACGCGCAGGCCGGAGCTGCGGACTGTGCTGACCGAGCGGATCCGCGCCGACGTGGACATGAACGTGACATACCACCTGGAATCGGGGCTGCCCGGCGACGCGACCGCGGTGAAGCTGCTCTACCTGGCGCTGAACTGGCTGATCGTGGAGCGGCTGACGCTGCCGGAGGTGTTCTCGGAGGAGGAGGCGGAGGAACTGGTCGTGCGGGCGGCCGAGCGTTTGATCCCCGGCTGACGACCTGATCGCCTAGACTGCCCTGCCGTGATGGCCGATCTTCAGCACACGCACGCGGTCTCGTTCGAGGGCGACGTGGTCACCAAGCGGTTCATCGACGGGAAGCCCGGCGCCGCCGAGCGCGAGTGGCGGGCGCTCACCCTCCTGGCAGATCACGCGCCGGGGCTCGCACCCGTGCCGCTCGACTTCCAGCCCGGTGTGGTGGTCATGTCCAGGGTTCCGGGGGCGCCGCTGCGCGGCATGACGACGGGGCCCGCGCCACTGGCGGGACTGAGCGAGGCGCTGGAGGCGCTCCACTTGGCGGTGCCGGCGCCGGTCCTGCGGGACCTGCCCGAGCGGCCGTGGCAGGCGGGACAGCTCACCGCGCAGGTGCGCGCCTGGTGCGCAGGGTGGCGGTCCAGGGGTGGCCAGGCCGATCGGGCGGTGAAGGAGGGCGCCAGGTGGTTGGACGGCTGGCGGCCGGGCACAGCCGGGGCGCGGCCCGCGTTCGGCGCGGGCGACGGCAACCTCGCCAACTTCCTCTGGGACGGCGAGCGGGTGCGGGTTGTGGACTTCGAGGACTCGGGGCGCTCGGACCGGGCCTTCGAGCTGGCCGAGCTGGCCGAGCACGTGTCGGCCTGGGTCGACGGCGAGGTGGACGTCCTGGCCGGTGTCGAGCTCGACCACGCGGAGGCGGTCAGGGTGCGGGAGTGCCGCAGGCTGCAGGCGCTGACGTGGCTGTTCCTGCTGTCGGGAGAGGGGCCGCGCAACCCGCCGGGGACGTTCGGGAGGCAGGCCGAGAGGGTGCTGCGGGCGCTGGACGGCTGACTTGCCTCAGCGCCGCCTGGCCCGGCGTGCCGGCCCGGCCGCCAGCCCGGCCAGCAGTACCGCGGCCGCGACGGCGCCGCCCGCGATCGGCCCCCAGGAGGGGCCGCTGGGAGAGGAGCCCGCCGCCACAGGCGAGACTCCCCCAGTCTCCTGGGAGGCCTCCGGCGAAACGGGCACCGGGGCGGCCGGGGTGCCGAGGGCGGCGAGCAGGTCCTTGGAGACGGACTGACCGAGGGCTCCGGGCGAGCCGGCCTCGTCGCCCCGCCGCAGCGGCCCGGTGCCCGGCCTGAGCTCCAGGTTCCCCTCGCACAGCGACGAGTACAGCGACGTGCCGGGATCCGTCGCGAACAGCCCGCTCGCCGCCGCGCCCGACGACGCGAACACCAGGTAACGTGTCCCCGCCCTGAACGCGTACCCGCAGGAGGCCGAGTCGGCGTTGGTCGCGATCTCGGCCGTCGCCGCGCGTCCCCCCTTGTAGACCTGGTCGACCGCGAACGTGACCACATAGGGCGGGGTGGGGCCGAGAGGCGATCCCGGCAGCCGCCGGACGGCCTTCACCGTTCCGGTGAACACCGCGGCCGAGCGGGTCATCGCCTCCTTGGGGACGAAGGCCGCGCAGCTGCAGGCGCATGCCGTACCGGCAGGGGCGAGGACGACGGCGGCGATCAGGGCGAGGGCGGCGAGTAGGCGCATGCCCACTCACACGTACGCGCGGCGCCCCCGGTTCAGGACAAGACGCCGAGCAGGTGGGTGACCTCGCGCGCCACGGCCTCGCGGCCCGCCTTGAGGTACTTGCGGGAGTCGACGACCTTGGGGTCGTTCGCCAGGTACTCGCGCACGGCTCCGGTGAAGGCCTTGTTGAGGTGCGTGGCGATGTTGATCTTCTTCATGCCGTGCCGTACGGCATCGCGCAGGTTGTCGTCGGACACCCCCGACGAGCCGTGCAGGACCAGCGGCACCGGCACCGCGGCGTGCAGGTCGGCGATGAGCGCCAGGTCGAGAACCGCGTCCTTGGTCGTCATCGCGTGGGAGGTGCCGACCGCGACGGCCAGGGCGTCGACGCCGGTGCGGGCGACGTAGTCGACGGCCTCGTGCGGCTTGGTGCGGGCGCCGGGGGCGTGCACGCCGTCCTTGCCGCCGACCTCGCCGAGCTCGGCCTCCACCCAGACGCCGTGCGCGTGGCAGTGGGCGACGACCTGCGCGGTAGCGGCGACGTTCTCCGCGTCGGGCAGCGCGGAGGCGTCGAACATGACCGATCCGAGGCCCAGCGCGACGGCCTCCTCGACCAGGGCCCTGTCGGTGGCGTGGTCCAGGTGCACGGCCACGGGCACGGCAGCGCGCCTGGCGACGGCGAGCGTGGCGAGGGCGACGGGTTCGAGGGCGCCGTGGTAGCGGACGGCGTTCTCGCTGATCTGCAGCACCACGGGCGCGCCCGCGGCCTCCGCGCCCGCGACGATCGCGGTCGCGTGCTCCAGCTGGATCACGTTGAACGCGCCGACGCCCGCCTTCGCGCTGCTGACGATCTCTGCGATGCCGACGAGAGGCATGGTGCTCCTTCTTGGTTCCTGGCAGGTTGCTAGGCGATGACGATGTCGGGGAGGACGGCGTCGAACACGCCACGGTCGAAGTCGCCCGCCACCGGCGCGGCGACGGCGGCGGCTCCCAGCGCGGCCGCCCTGCGCAGCAGGTCGGGCCACGGCAGGTCCTCCACCAGGCCCAGGGCGAGCCCGGCCACCAGCGCGTCGCCCGCGCCCGTGGGGTTGCCCTCCACCCGGTACGGCATGCGCGCGCGGAAGGTTCCCTCCGGCGTGATGGCGTGCAGCCCTTCCTCGCCCATCGACACGACGACCGCCCCCGCTCCCTCGGCCAGGACGGCCTCGGCGCCGCCGTCGGGGAAGGCGCGGGCCAGCTCGTCCTTGTTGGGCTTGACGATCGAGGGCCGCCCTCTGGGCGCGTGGCGCAGCGGCTCGCCGTCGGCGTCGACGATCGTCGGCACGCCGGTCGTGGCGGCGAGCGTGGCGTAGAGATCGGAGGGGACGCCCCGGGGAAGGCTGCCGGAGATCACGACGGCCTCGGCGTCCTTGGCCAGGCGTTCGAACCCGGCGAGGAAACGGTCGAGCTCGTCGCCGGTCACGAGCGGGCCAGGCTCGTTGAACAGCGCCGTGGTGCCCGAGTGGATCGCCAGCGTGGTGCGGGAGTCGCCGGAGATCGGGGTGAGCGCGGAGGGCAGGCCCGCGGCGTCCAGGTCGGCGCGGATGGCCTCCCCCGTCGGCCCGCCCGCGAGGCCCGCCACCACGACCTCGCGGCCGAGCGCGGCGAGCACCCGCGCGACGTTGACGCCCTTGCCACCGGCACGCCTGTGCACCGAGGAGACCCGGTTCACCCCGTCCCAGTCGGCGTCGGGCACCTGGTAGGTGACGTCGAGGGCGGCGTTGAGCGTGACGGTGAGGATCATCAGGGCTCCGTGATCCAGTCGCCGCGCTTCATGACGCCGGCGACCTCGAGGGAATCGTTGAGGACGACCAGGTCGGCCACCTTGCCCACCGCGATCGACCCCACCTGGTCGGCGACGCCGAGCACGCGGGCGGGGGTCAGTGAGGAGATCTCGACGGCCTCGGCGATGGAGAGCCCGACCTGCTGGACGGCGCGGCGGAAGGCGACGTCCATGGTGAGGGTGCTGCCCGCGATGGAACCGCCCTCGGCCAGGCGCGCCACGCCGTTGCTGACGTCGACCTGCATGGATCCGAGCACGTAGGTGCCGTCGCCCATGCCGGTGGCGGCCATCGCGTCGGTGATCAGCGCCGTGCGCCCTGGCCCCGCGACGGCGTAGGCGAGGCGGAGCATGGCGGGGTGGACGTGGACGCCGTCGTTGATCAGCTCGACGGTGACGCGTTCGTCCTCCAGGAGCGCCGCGATGGGGCCGGGCGCGCGGTGGCCGAGCGGGGGCAGCGCGTTGTAGAGGTGGGTGGCGACGCTCGCGCCCGCGTCGATGCCCGCGATCGTCTGCTCGTAGGTGGCGTCGCTGTGGCCGAGGGCGGCGATGACGCCTTCGGCGCTCGCCGCCCGGATGGTGTCGAGCGCCCCGGGCAGCTCGGCGGCGATGGTCAGCATGCGCACGTGGCCGCGTCCCGCCTTGACCAGCTCGCCGAACTCCTTCGGGTCCGGCTCGCGCAGCAGCTTGGGGTTGTGCGCGCCGCAGCGGGCCTTGGAGATGTAGGGCCCCTCGAAGTGGATGCCGGCGAGGATCCCCTCCTCGCACAGGTCGGCCAGGGAGGCGGTGGCGGCGGCGATGTCCTCGATCGTCCCCGTCACCAGGCTCGCGACCATCGTGGTGGTGCCATGACTCTCGTGGAGCGCGACGGCGTCGCGCGCCTTGTCCTGCTGACCAGCGGGGAAGGACCCGCCCGCGCCGCCATGGTTGTGGATGTCGACGAAGCCGGGCACGACCAGCCGCCCGGCCAGGCTGTGGCCCGCTCGGGGGGCGGGTCCGTGACCGACATGCGTGATGCGGCCGTCTTCGATGGTCAGCCACCCGTCGTGAACTCCCTCGGGAGTCGCGATACGGGCGTCGGCGAGAGTAAGGCTCATGAAGAAAGAATCACAGATCGCGTGAGGTGCATCGGCTCGTCGGGGTCGAGTCCGCGGGCGAAGGCGCGCGCGACCGCGACCCGCTGGGCGCGGATCAGCTCGGCCATCGGGTCGAGCGAGGTCTCGAAGAACGTGCCGCCGGTGGCTTCGACCTGCTCGCGCAGCCCTTCGGGCGCCGTGCCGAGCATCCAGGTGACGCGGCCGGGGCCGGCGATGCTGATCGGGCCGTGGCGGTACTCCATCGCCGGGTACGCCTCGGTCCACGACCTGGAGGCCTCGCGCATCTTCAGCGCCGCCTCCTGCGCCAGGCCGACCGACCAGCCGGTGCCGAGGAAGCTGAACTGCTCGGCCTCGACCAGCTCGGCCTCCAGCGGGGCGGAGACGGCCTCGCTCGCGTCGGCGATGGCCTTGGTGAGGTCCTCGCCGAGGCTGGCGCGCAGCAGCGCGAGCTGGGTGGTGGCGAAGCGGGTCTGCACGACCGACCGCTCGTCGGCGTAGTCGAGGACGATGACCTGGTCGGCCAGCGTCATGACCGGGGTGTTGGGGTCGGCGGTGATGGCCGTGGTCCTGGTCCCGGCTTTGCCGAGCAGGTCGAGGACCTCGGTGGTGGTGCCCGAGCGCGTCAGCGCGAGCACTCTGTCGTAGCCGCGGCCGAGCGGCGCCTCCGACGCGGCGAAGGCGTCGGTCTCACCGAGGCCCGCCTGCTCGCGGAGCGTGGCGTAGGCCATCGCGATGAACCAGGAGGTGCCGCAGCCGACGACGGCGACCCGCTCGCCCGGCTTGGGCAGGGCGTCGGCCGGGATGCTCTCGACGGCTCTGCGCCAGCAGTCGGGCTGAGACGCGATCTCGGCCTCGGTGTGGGTGGTCACGGCTTCCTCCCGATTGTGTTTGTTTCTGCTCTTTTTATATCAGAAAGGAGCACAACTGGGCAGTGGTAGTGGGCGCGTCATCGGATGTGCCACCCTTGCCTCCATGAGCCGTTATGACCGTTGGAACGCGATCCTCGAGCTGCTCGCAGAGGAGGGGCGGCTCTCGGTCGAGGAGGCGGCCCAGGCGCTCGACGTCTCCACCGCGACCATCCGCCGAGACTTCGACCAACTCGCTCAGCAGCAGATGCTCATGCGCACCCGCGGCGGTGCCGTCGCGCAGAGCGTCAGCTACGACCTCCCCCTGCGGTACAAGACCGCGCGGCACGCCGACGAGAAACACCGCATCGCCGCGGCCGCGGCCGAGCTGGTCTCCCCGGGCGCCGTGGTCGGGATGAACGGCGGCACCACCACCTCGGAGCTGGCCCGCACGCTGGCCACCCGCTCGACGCTCGAGGCCGGGTTCACGATCGTCACCAACGCGCTCAACATCGCCTCCGAGCTCACCGTCCGCCAGCACGTGAAGATCGTGGTGACGGGAGGGGTGGCCAGGCAGCAGTCGTACGAGCTCATCGGACCTCTGGCGAGCGGCGTGCTCGAGCAGGTGACGCTGGACGTGGCGTTCCTCGGTGTCGACGCGCTCGACGTCGAGCTGGGCGCCTCCGCCCACCACGAGGGGGAGGCCGCGGTCAACAGCCTGCTCATCGGCAGGGCCGCCCAGGTCGTGGTCGTGGCCGACTCCTCCAAGCTGGGCAAGCGGGCCTTCGCCAGGATCTGCCCCGTCAACCAGATCGACACGCTGGTGACCGACGAGCGGCTGTCCGACGACATGGCGCGCGGCTTCGCCGACGCCGGGGTGAAGGTCATCAGGGCGTGAGCGGGAACGCCAATGTTGTGGCGCAGCTCAAAGTCCGTTAACGCTCGACCCCGACGAAAGCGGGTACGTTTCGTGTCATGACGGCGAACATCGGAGCCTCCAGGCTCGGCCCCGCCGAGAGATCGGCCGCGCTGGCCGCGCTAGCGGAACGAGAGCTTGACGTGGTCGTCGTGGGCGGCGGCGTCGTGGGCGCGGGCGTGGCGCTCGACGCGGCCACCCGCGGCCTGGCCGTCGGGCTCGTCGAGGCGCGGGACTTCGCCTCAGGCACCTCCTCCCGATCCTCCAAACTGATCCACGGCGGCCTGCGCTACCTCGAGCAACTCAACTTCGACCTGGTCAGGGAGGCGCTGCAGGAGCGGGCGCTGCTGCTCCAGCGCATCGCCCCCCACCTGGTACGGCCGGTGCCCTTCCTCTTCCCGATGACCCACTACGGATGGGAGCGCCCCTACGTGGGGGCGGGCGTGGCGCTCTACGACACGCTCGGCTTCGCGTCGGGACTCACCCGTGGCGTACCAGGGCATCGGCACCTGTCCAGGAGCAGGGCGCTGCGGCTGGCCCCCGCGCTCAAGCGAACGGCCTTCACCGGCGCCGTGCAGTACTGGGACGCCCAGGTCGACGACGCCCGCTACGTGATGACCATGCTCCGCACCGCGGCCGCCTACGGCGCGCACGTGGCGCAGCGGGCCCAGGTGGTCGGCTTCCTGCGCGAGGGGGAGCGCGTCACCGGAGTGAGGGTGCGCGACCTGGAGAGCTCCACCGAGGTCGAGATCAGGGCGCGGCAGGTCGTCAACGCCACAGGGGTCTGGACGGACGACATCCAGGAACTGGTCGGCGGCAGGGGCCAGATCCACGTGCGGGCCTCGAAGGGCATCCACCTGGTGGTCCCGCGCGACCGCATCCACTCCCTGACCGGGATCATCCTGCGCACCGAGAAGTCCGTGCTCTTCGTGATCCCGTGGGGCCGGCACTGGATCATCGGCACCACCGACACCGAGTGGACCCTCGACAGGGCCCACCCCGCCGCCTCGCGGGTCGACATCGACTACCTGCTCGACCACGTCAACGCCGTGCTCTCGGTGCCGCTGACCAGGGACGACGTCGAAGGCGTCTACGCCGGGCTGCGCCCGCTGCTGTCGGGTGAGTCGGAGGAGACCTCCAAGCTGTCCAGGGAGCACGTGGTCGCCCACCCGGTGCCCGGCCTGGTGATGATCGCGGGCGGCAAGTACACCACCTACAGGGTGATGGCCAAGGACGCGGTCGACGCGGTCGCGCACGGCCTCGACCAGCGCGTGCCCGTCTCCTGCACCGACCGCATCCCGCTGGTGGGCGCCGAGGGCTACCAGGCACTGTGGAACTCCCGCCACCGGCTCGCGCACAGCTCGGGCCTGCACGTGGCGCGCATCGAACACCTGCTGCAGCGGTACGGCTCGCTCATCGACGAGGTGCTGGAGCTCATCGAGAAGGACCGGTCGCTGGCCAGGCCGCTGAACGGCGCCGACGACTACCTGCGCGCCGAGATCGTCTACGCGGCCACCCACGAGGGGGCCAGGCACCTCAACGACGTGCTGACCCGGCGCACGCACATCTCCATCGAGACCTTCCA
Source organism: Nonomuraea mangrovi (assembly GCF_042681425.1). NCBI lineage: Bacteria > Bacillati > Actinomycetota > Actinomycetes > Streptosporangiales > Streptosporangiaceae > Nonomuraea > Nonomuraea mangrovi. Next base: position 91,203 of record NZ_JBHUFV010000015.1, read on the forward strand.
CCGCGGGCTCGCCGTGGCACAGGAGGCGGCCGAACTGCTGGCGGAGCCGCTGGAGTGGGACGACGACCACGTGAAGAGGGAGGTCGAGTACTTCTGCAAGCGGGTGGAGGCCGAGCGGCTCTCCCAGGAGCAGGACACCGACCAGGAGGCCGACGCGATCCGCCTGGGCGCCCCGGAGATCGTTCCCGTCGCCCTCCCCACCCATCCCTGACCCGCCCCGCAAGGCGGTCCCCGGCCCTTCGAGGAGCCGGGGACCGAGGAACGGCAGCGGTCAGGCGAGCGGGATCCAGGCCTGCTCGTCCAGCGTGTTCAGGTCGTTGACCTTGATCCCCGAAGGCGACACCGTCCACAGCGAGTCACCGATCACCAGCGACCGCTGGATGTTCGGCTCGTAGGTGTAGTTCTCCTCCTTCACCCGGGGGTGCTTGATCGTGCCCGCCTCGCTCACCCCGCTGTCGGTGATCTTCAGCACCATCGCCCCGGACTCCGACTCGCCGTTCCTGTAGCTCGACACGGGGATGACGGCGGTCCCGGTCTTGGGCCAGTACAGGAACGCGTGCGGGTCCCACTCGGCCTCGGAGCCCGAGTCCTTCTGGAACAGCTGCGACAGCCGCCGCGGGTTGGCCGGGTCGCTGACGTCGAACAGCGAGACCTGGGTGCCGAGCGTCCTGCCCTTCTCGCTGGCCTCCTGGCCGAGACCGATCAGCCTGCCCTCGCCCGCCGGGTGCAGGTACGCCGAGTAGCCGGTGATCTTGAGTTCGCCCGTCACCTTCGGCGCGGCGGGGTCGCGCAGGTCAAGCGTGTAGAGCGGGTCGACCTGGCGGAAGGTCACCACGTATCCCACGGGGCCGATGAAGCGGACCGAGTAGATGCGCTCGTTCCTGCCCAGCCCGCCGACCTCGCCGACCTTGGCCAGCGTGTCGGCGCGCAGCACGTAGACGCTGCTGGAACTGGTCTTCTGGTCGGCCGTGGTGGTGGCCACGCGCAGGTTGCCCTCGTACTCCGACATGGCGTACTGGTTCAGCAGCCTCCCGGGGACCTTGCCGGACGCGACGTACTTGGGGGCGCCCGCCTGGCTGATGTCGAAGCGGTGGACCTCGGTCTCCTCAGGCGGGACGGCGGGGCCGGTGGCCGGCGCGCCTGATCCCGTGGGCGTGGGCTCGTCGATGGGGGCCAGCGCCGAACCCGACGACCCGGTGGAGGAGTCGGCGGAGGCCGCGGGGGCGGAGGCCGTGGCGGACGGCGCGTCCGACGGCGAAGCCGGGGGCACGGGCGTGGTCGTGCCTGACACGGTGGCCGGCGGCTGCGGCGTGTCCGCCACCGGCACCGGCTCCATCGGGACGGGGAACCACCAGCGCGGGTTGCTGGTCACGTACAGGCTGGTCCCGGTCCCGTACACGGTGTCGCCGTCGGCCGCCACCGCGATCGGGTCGGCCGCCGAGGCCCCCAGATCCCGCGTCAGGTCGATGGAGTGCACCGTCAGCAGCGACGTCCCGGTGTACTCGTCGGGGTGGCTGACCTGCTCGCACTTCACGGACTCCTCGCGCGACCTGCCCGAGGCGTCGGTGATCGTGAACTTCGGCAGCCACGCCGAGATCGGCGCCTGCCGTACGACGGCCTGGTTGACCTTGATGCGCTCGGCCTCGGGCACGTCCTCGCGCGGCTGCGGGAAGGTGATGTCGGGCTGGCTGCGCACGACCAGCCGGACGGTGGAGCCCACGAGCCTGGCGTCCACGTGCATGCCGCGCGGCTCGATCGTGCCCAGCAGCCTGGGCTCGCCGGACAGGTCGACGAGCGCGTACTGCGGGCCGCCGGTGGGCGCGAAGGCGCGCTTGGCCACGGCGCCGAACGGGATGCCGCCGCCGTTGAACAGCACCAGGGCCCTGTCGCCCGACACGAGCAGGTCGCCCGCGACCCAGTTCTCCTTGGCCAGCTCGAGCGTGCCCGTGACCTTTCTGGTCGCGGCGTCGATGACGCGGAGCTTGCCGTGGCTGACGGTGATGACCCGCTTGCCGTCCGTCTTGACCAGGTCGGGCTCGTCGACGCCCTGCTCGTGCACGTTCGTGGTGGAGTGGTCGGCTGCCTTGCCCTCGGCCGTCGACTGGGGGACGGCCTTGCCTGCGACGTCCGAGCGCTCCATGTACATGATGGGCGGCCCGCCGAGGCCCCATGACGAGACGTTCTTGGCGGTGTTCTCGCGCAGCCCGGACAGCATGTCGTCGCAGCTGCTGTAGGAGACCAGCTTCACGTCGCTCAGGTCGAGTGGCGCCGCGGTGCGCGGGGCGACGGAAGAGGAGCAGGCGGCGGCCGCCGTGGCGAGGGCGGCGGCGGTGAGTGCCGTCCGGATCAGCGTCTTCATGACCACCTACACGGGCGGGCGCGCGGAACGGTTCATGAGGTTCTGGTAAATGTCGGGCTGAAGCCGACGCCGTTCGGGATGTCGAGCAGCGTGCGGACCTCCTTGCCCGCGAGGTCGACGACCTCCACGCGGTCCCTGGTGGCGTTGTCGAGCTCCCAGCAGTAGAGGTGGGTCTCGTCGTACCAGCCGAGGAGCTTGTCGCAGGAGGAGGACACCTTGCGCAGCCGGTCGCCCGAGGCGCTGTCCCAGAGGCACAGCTCGCCCGCGGCGCCGTCGGGGCAGCGGGTGGCGAACGTCCTGCCCGAGGGGGAGAAGATGTCCTGCGTGCCCGCGGGCAACTCGCCGACGTTGACGGCGTCGCGCACCTTGTTGCCCGAGGCGTCGAAGAAGCGCAGGTCGGAGCCGAACAGGTTGACCACGCCCTCGCTCCTGCCGTCCCAGCCGAAGGAGCTCTTGCCCGTCACCTTGACCACCTCGGCCTTCTTCGTGGCCACGTCGACGATGGCGAAGCCCAGGTAGAGCCAGTCGTCGCCCTTGGACTGCTCGACATTGAGCAGGATCTTCGAGCCGTCGCCCGACCAGGCGCGGATGCTGCTGATCAGCGGCTCCTTGACGGTCTTGATCGACGTCTTCCTGTCGGTCCGCTGGTCGGTGATCTCGACGGAGTCGTAGCGGTCGGAGGTGTAGTTCTTGCTGCGTCCCGCGAGGTAACGGCCGTCAGGGGACAGCAGGGTCTCCCAGTTGCCGCCGTAACGGCTGAACGGGCCCGTGAGCGCCCCTCTGGCGTAGTTGACCCACTCCTTGGAGTTCTTGTTGTAGACCTCGTAGGAGGTGAGCTTGATCGGGTCGCCGGAGTGCTCGTAGGCGGTGGCCTGCGTGCCGAGCAGCCGCTGCTTGGTCAGCGCCTGCGTCGGCACGGCCGTGCGGGACGGCGTGGCCGAGGGCTTGGGCGTGCTCTCCTGCGCGGCCGACGACGGCGAAGGCGTGGGGCGCCCGGCCAGTCTCTCCCACGGCACCGCGATGACCGCCACGATGACGAGCAGCGCGACGACGCCTGCCGCGAGGCCGACGACCAGGCCGGTCCTGCTCTTCTTCGGCGGAGGGTAGGCGCCCACCGGATAGGTCGCGGGTTGCCACCCCCGCTGGGGGCCCTGTGGAGGTCCCTGCGGCGCCCACTGGCCCTGAGGGGGCGGTGGCCCCGTGGGACCGAGCGGAGGGAAGCCGGGGTTGGACACCTGTGGGTGCGGCTGGGGTTGCGGCGAGCCTGGGGACGGATAGGTGTGCGGGGCGCCCGCGACGGAGGCGGCGGCCGCGGCCTCCTGCAGCATGCCGCCGGGCGTCACCGGGTGCTGCAGCAGCCGCATGATGACCTGCTCGGCCGTGGGCCGCTGGGCCGGGTCCTTGGACAGGCAGGCGTGCACCACCCCGCGCAGCGGCTCGTCGAGGCCGGACACGTCGGGTGCCGCGTTGAGCACCCTGTTGATGACCGCGGGCATGGTGTCACTGCCGAACGGCGCGCGGCCCGAGGCGGCGTAGGCGATCGTGCTGGCCCAGGTGAACAGGTCGGCGGCGGGCCCCACCTGGTGACCGAGTAACTGCTCGGGCGCCATGAACGACGGTGTCCCGACCGGGGAGGAACTGATCGTGGAGGTGGCGTTCAGCGCTCTGGCGATGCCGAAGTCGATCACGCGGGGGCCGTCGGGGGCGATGATGACATTGGCGGGCTTGAAGTCGCGGTGCACGATGCCCGCCTGGTGGATCGCGGCGAGCGCGGTGGCGGTGCCGATCGCCAGGCGGTGGAGGGCCGGCCCGGTGCGCGGGCCCTGCTCCTGGACCACCCGCTGCAGGGAGGGTCCCTCGATGTACTCGCTGACGATGTAGGGCCTGTCGTGCTCGGCGCCCGTGGCCAGGACCTGGGCGGTGCAGAACGGGGCGACCTGCTGGGCGACCCGGACCTCGCGCAGGAACCTCTCGGCGCTGACCGTGTCGCCCGGACGCAGCCACTTGATCGCGACGCGTGCGCCCGTGCGGTCGGCGGCGAGGTAGACGACGCCCTGGCCGCCCTCGCCGAGCCTGCCGAGAAGCGTGTAGTCACCGAGCCTGGCCGGGTCTCCAGATCTGAGCTGGTCGTAGGGCGACATGTACGGAATTCTCGCGTGTCGCCATAACGGTTGAGCCACCGAACATTCTTCCAGGTTTGCCGCGAGGCCTCAGCCGAACCCGGCGAGCCGTTCCCGCCGCTGCACGCTGCGACCCTCGAAGGCCTGGTCGACGGCGTCGTTCAGCGGGAGACGGGCAGGTCTGGTGAGCTGCCCAGGCGTGTTCATGTGACTCTGATGAAGGTGGGACCGTAGTCCTCGTCGTCCGGGCTCTCGAGCAGCGTGCGAACCTCATCGCCGGCGAGGTCGACGACCTCGACGCGGTCCACGGAGGCGTCGTCGAACACCCAGCAGTAGAGGTGGGTCTCGTCGTACCAGCCGAGGAGCCTGTCGCAGGAGGAGGACACCTTGCGCAGCCGGTCACCTGAGGCGCTGTCCCAGAGGCACAGCTCGCCCGCGGCGCCGCGGGGGCATTCCGTGGCGAACGACCTGCCCGAGGGGGAGAAGAGGTCCAGCATGCTGTCGGGAACGTCACCGATGTTGACGGCGGCGCGCACCTTGTTGCCCGCGGCGTCGAGGAAGTACAGATCGGAGCCGTAGAGGTTGACCACGCCGTCGTTCCGGCCGTCCCATCGGAAAGGACGGTCGTTCTCGCCCGCGACCGTGACCACGCTCGCCTTCCGCGCCGCCACGTCGACGATGACGAAGCCCGTGTGGAGCACGTTCTCGCCCTTCGTCTGTTCGACGTCGAGCAGGATCTTCGAGCTGTCCTTCGACCAGGAGATGATGCTGCTCGCCAGCGGGTCCTTGACGGTTGTCACGGCGGCCTTCTGCCGGCCGGTTCTCGTATCGGTGATCTCGATGGAGTCGTAGCGGCCGGCTGTGTCGTTCCTGCTGAGCCGGGCGAGAAGGCTGCCGTCGGGGGAGAGCTGGGTCTCCGTGGCACCGTCATAGTGGCGGAACGGGCCCGTCAGCGTGTCCCTGGCGTAGTTCTCCCACGCATTGGTGCCCTTGCTCTTGAAGTCGTAGGACGTGAGCCTGATCGGATCGTCAGGGCGCTCGAAGAGGGTGGACCGCGTGCCCGGTATTTGCTGCTCGGCCACTCCCTGTGTGGGCCCGTCCGAGCGGGACACGACGACGGCCACCACCGCGAGGAGCAGCGCGGCGAGGGCCGCCGCGAACCCCGCGACCAGCCTTTTCCTGTGTTTCCTCAGCCGCCTCGGACGACTCGTCCCGGGTCGGGCGGCGGTCGACGCCGAGCCCTGACCGGTTCCCAGTGGTGACTCGGCGGGACCTCGAGGCGGAGGGACGACCGCCTCTGGACTCTGAAGACGTGGGGGGTCGCGGCCAGGGAGAACAACGGTGGGCGCGACGGAGGCGGCGGCCTCCGGCGACATGCAGCCAGGGGCCACCGGGTGCTTGATCAGCCGCTTGATGACCTGCTCGGCGGTGGGCCGCTGGGAGGGATCCTTGGACAGGCAGGCGTGCACCACCCCGGCCAGCGGCTCGTCGAGATCTGACACGTCGGGGCGCTCGTTGAGGATCCTGTGGATGACCGCGGGCATGGTGTCGCTGCCGAACGGCGCGCGGCCCGAGGCGGCGTAGGCGATCGTGCTGGCCCAGGCGAACAGATCGGCGGCGGCGCCGACCTGGTGCCCGAGGAACTGCTCGGGCGCCATGTACGACGGTGTCCCGACGGGGGAGGAACTGATCGTGGAGGTGGCGTTCAGCGCTCTGGCGATGCCGAAGTCGATCACGCGGGGGCCGTCGGCGGCGATGATGACGTTGCCCGGTTTGAAGTCGCGGTGCACGATGCCCGCCTCGTGGATCGCGGCGAGCGCGGTGGCGGTGCCGATCGCCAGGCGGTACAGGGCGGTACCCGCGCGCGGGCCATCCTCCTGGACGACGTGCTGCAGGGTGGGCCCCTCGATGTACTCGCTGACGATGTAGGGCCTGTCCTGCTCGACGCCCGTGTCCAGCACCTGGGCGGTGCAGAAGGGGGCGACCTGCTGGGCGACCTGGACCTCGCGCAGGAACCTCTCGGCGCTGACCGCGTCGCCGAAACGCAGCCATTTGATCGCGACGCGCGCGCCCCAGGGGTCGTCCGCGAGGTAGACGACGCCCTGGCCGCCATCGCCGAGCCTGCCGACGATCGTGTAGTCACCGAGGTGTGACGGGTCTCCTGACCTGGGCGGATCGTAGGACCGCATACGTGAAATTCTCTCGCGCCTCCCAACGGTGGAGCTACCGAATATTCTTCCAGGTATGCCGCAAAGCCTCAGCCACGTGGTCTCCAGCGGAAGGACGCAGGAGATCAACGCCCCGTTCACCGGCGAACCACTGGCACAAATGCCGATCTCCACACCCGACGACGTCCGCGCCGCCCACGAAAGGGCCCGCGCAGCGCAGGAGGCGTGGGCGGCCCTGCCCGCGGCCGAGCGCGCCAGGCCGTTCCTGCGGCTGCACGACGCGATCCTCGACCGGCGCGCCGAGATTCTCGACGTCGTCCAGCAGGAGACGGGCAAGGCCCGCAGGCACGCCTTCGAGGAGGTGCTCGACGTCGCGGGCTGCGCGCTCTACTACGCCCGCCGTGCCGCGGGACTGCTCGCGCCGAAGGCGCGCAAGGGGATCTTCCCCGTGGCCACGCGCGTGGTCGAGCTGCGCCACCCCAAGGGCGTGGTCGCGCTGATCTCGCCCTGGAACTACCCGCTCTCGCTCGGCGTGGGCGACGTGGTCCCCGCGCTGTTGGCGGGGAACGCGGTGGTGCACAAGCCCGACACGCAGACCTCGCAGTCGACGCTGTGGACGATCGACCTGCTGGCCGAGCTGGGCATGCCGCGCGAGATCTGGCAGGTGGTGCTGGGCGATCCGGCCGACATCGGCGACGCGCTCATGGACGGCGCCGACTACGTCGCCTTCACCGGCTCGACGCGCGGCGGCCGCAAGATCGCCGAGGAATCGGCCAAGCGGCTCATCGGCTGCTCGCTCGAACTCGGCGGCAAGAACCCGATGATCGTGCTGGACGACGCCGACCTCGACGTCGCCGCCCAGGGCGCGATCCGCGCCTGCTTCACCAACGCGGGCCAGCTGTGCATCTCCATCGAGCGTCTCTACGTGCACGAGTCGATCTTCGACGCGTTCGCCGACCGCCTGGTGCGCCAGGTCGAGGGCATGAAGCTCGGCGCGGGCCGCGACTGGTCGATCCAGATGGGCTCGCTGACCTCGCAGCGTCAACTCGACGGCGTGGTCGCGCACGTCACGGACGCGGTCGACAAGGGCGCCAAGGTGCTGACCGGCGGCAGGGCCCGCCCCGACCTCGGACCGCTGTTCTACGAGCCGACCGTGCTGACCGGCGTCACCGAGGACATGGCGCTCTGCCGCGACGAGACGTTCGGCCCCGTCGTCAGCCTGTACCCCTACTCCTCGGAGGAGGAGGTGCTGGCGCTGGCCAACGACACCATCTACGGGCTCAACGCCTCCATCTGGACGGGCGACCCGGCGCGCGGGCGGGCGCTGGCCGCGCGGGTGAAGGCGGGCACCGTCAACATCAACGAGGGCTACGGCTCGGCCTACGCCTCCTACGACGCGCCGATGGGCGGCATGAAGGCCTCGGGCCTCGGCCGCAGGCACGGCGTCGAAGGGCTGCTGAAGTTCACCGAGGTGCAGACCGTCGCCGGCCAGGCGTCGTGGCTGGGCTTCGACCCCCCGATGGGCATGCCGTACGACAAGTACGCCGACCTGCTGGCGGGCCTGCTCAAGACGATGAAGAAACTGCGGCTGAAGTGAGCTTCGACGTCCTGGTCATCGGATCGGGCTTCGGCGGCAGCGTGTCCGCGCTACGGCTGACCGAGAAGGGGTACAAGGTCGGGGTCCTGGAGGCGGGCCGCAGGTTCGACGAGTCGACGCTGCCGAAGACCTCGTGGCGGGCGCGTGACTTCCTCTGGGCGCCATGGCTCGGGTTGAAGGGCATCCAGCGCATCCACGTCCTCGGCGGCGCGAAGGGCACCCGCGTCATGGTGCTGGCGGGCGCGGGGGTCGGCGGCGGCTCGCTCGTCTACGCCAACACCCTCTACGAGCCGCTCGACCCGTTCTTCGCCGACCCGCAGTGGGCGGCGATCACCGACTGGAAGGCGGAGCTGGCCCCCTACTACGACCAGGCCAAACGCATGCTCGGCGTGGTCGTCAACCCGACGCTCACCCGCGCCGACGAGGTCATGAGGAAGGTCGCGGCCAGGATGGGCGTCGAGGAGACGTTCCGCCTGGCCCCCGTCGGCGTGTACTTCGGGCCCTCGGGCCGGGACCCGTACTTCGGCGGCGCGGGACCCGTCCGCCAAGGATGCGTCGAGTGCGGCGAGTGCATGACGGGCTGCCGCCACGGCGCCAAGAACATGCTGACCAAGAACTACCTCTACCTGGCCGAGCGGGCCGGCGCGAAGGTCTACCCGGAGTGCACGGCCGTCTCGGTCAGGCCGGACGGCGACGGCTACGTCGTCACCGCGCGCCGGACGGGCGCGCCGTGGCAGCGCCGTACGTTCAGGGCGAGGCAGGTGGTGTTCGCGGCCGGCACCTACGGCACCCAGCGGCTCCTGCACCGGCTCAGGGACAGCACGCTGCCGGGGATCTCGCCCAGGCTCGGCGCGCTGACCCGCACGAACTCCGAGGCGCTGCTCGGCTTCGAGCGGCTTTCGACCGGCGGCGACAGGCTCAACCGCGGTGTGGCGATCACCTCCTCGATCCATCCCGACGCGGAGACCCACATCGAGCCGGTCCGCTACGGCGACGGCTCCAACGCCATGGGCCTGCTGCGCACCCTGCTCGTCGACGGCGACCGGTCCAGGTGGCGCGGGTTCCTGCGTCAGATCGCAGGGGATCCGCTGACCGCGCTGCGCCTGCTCAACCTGCGCCGCTGGTCGGAACGCACGATCATCGCGCTGGTCATGCAGGCCAACCACAACGCCATCACCACCCGCAGGTCACTGTTCGGCCTGCGCAGCGAGGGCGGCAGGAACCCGACGTGGATCCCCGCCGGTCACGAGGCGGTACGGCACGCGGCCAAGGAGATCGGCGGCGTGCCAGGCGGGTCGTGGCTCGACCTGTTCGACACCCCGGCGACCGCGCACTTCCTCGGCGGCTGCGCCATCGGCGACTCCAGGGAGAGCGGGGTCATCGACCCCTACCACCGGATCTACGGCTACGAAGGGCTCCACGTCGTGGACGGCTCGGCGATCTCGGCCAACCTCGGCGTCAACCCGTCGCTCACCATCACCGCGCAGGCCGAGCGCGCCATGGCGTTCTGGCCGAACGCGGGGGACGCCGATCCGCGCCCGGCGGTAGGGTCCCCTTACATGAAGATCACTCCGATCGCGCCGGCGCGGCCGGCCGTACCCGAGGCGGCTCCCGGAGCGCTGCGACTGAAGATCGTCTCATGAGCTGGCAGGAGTGGGCGCTGAGCCTGCTGGACGAGCCCCGCGAGCCCACTCCGCTCGTCGAGTTCCCGGACGGCGGGCCCGTCAGGGTGCTGTTGAAGGACGAGACCGCGCACCCGACGGGGACCATGCGCCACCGGCACGCCAGGGCGCTGTTCCGCAGGGCGATCGTCGAGGGGCTGGTCACCGAGGGCACGACCGTGGTCGAGGCGACGGGAGGCAACGCGGCCGTCGCCCAGGCGTGGTTCGCCAGGCGGCTCGGCCTGCCGTACATCGTGGTGATGCCGGGGCAGCGCACGGAGCAGCGGGCGAGGCGCGTCGAGGAGCTCGGCGGGGAGTGCAGGTTCGTCACTCCACCGCCGGCGATCTACGACGCGGCGCGTAGGATCGAGGGGCACTTCCTCGACCAGTTCGGTCGCGCGACCGAGCACGATCTCGCGGACGAGCTGCTCGCGCAGGTGAAGCCGGACTGGGTGGTGGTCGGCGCGAGCACCGGGGTGACGTCGGCGACGCTCGGCAGGCGGACGCGCGTCGCGGTGGCCGACCCGGAGAACTCCGCCTACTTCCCCGGCTGGACGCTCGACGCGGCCGACTACGCGACGGGCATGCCGTCGCGGATCGAGGGCATCGGCAGGCCGAGGATGGAGCCGGGCTTCAAGGGCGATCTCGTCGACAGGGTGATCCCGGTGCCCGACGAGGAGAGCAGGGCGATGGCGCGGCGCATCCGCGAGGTGACGGGGATCGCGGCGGGTGACGCGGCGGGCGCCGCGCTGGCCGCCGGGCTCATGCTCGCCGAACGCATGGACGGCGGCCTGATCGTGACCGTGATCGGGGGAATAGCCGCCGGCCGGTGAATGTCGTAGTACGCCATGGAGATGCGTTACGCGGGCGGCCCGACCGCCGTGATCGAGCTGGGCGGCGTCCGGCTGGTCGTGGATCCGACGTTCGACCCGCCAGGTGAATACCCGATCGGCGAGCGGAAGCTCACGAAGACGGCGGGGCCGGCCTTCGGGCCCGAACCGGCCGATCTGGTGCTGCTCTCGCACGACCAGCATCCGGACAATCTCGACACGGCAGGCAGGGCCTACCTGGAGACCGTCCCGCTGGTGCTGTCGACGGGACAGGCGGCCGGACGGCTCGGCGGCGCCGTCAGGGCCCTGCCGAACTGGGAGAGCGTCACGGTCGGCGCGCTGCGCGTCACCGGCGTCCCTGCCCAGCACGGACCCGACGGCAGCGAGCACCTGGTGGGCGAGGTCACCGGTTTCGTGCTGTCGGGCGACGGCCTTCCGACCGTGTACGTCAGCGGCGACAACGCCTCACTCGACGTGGTCAGGGCCATCAGCGCCCGCATGGGCGCGATCGACGTGGCCGTGCTGTTCGCGGGAGGGGCGCGGACGCCGCTCCTCGGCGAGGCCAACCTGACCCTTTCGAGCGCCGACGCCGCCGAGGCCGCGCGCATCCTCGGTGCCCGTGACGTGGTGCCGCTGCACTTCGAGCACTGGCAGCACTTCACTCAGGGGCCCGACACGCTCGTGCAGGCCTTCGAACGGGCCGGCCTGTCCGACCGGCTGCGCCTGCTGAAGCCGGGCGAGCAGATCACAGTGGGTGGCTGACCCAGACGTTCGGCGCGACGTAGACGGCGTGGTCCTGGCCGAGCGCGGAGAGCGGCCATCCTCACGCAGCGGGTCGCTGCACGGGCTGGTCGTACGTCCTGAAGATCAATGTCGTCTGCAGGTGCACGATCTCGGGGCGCACGAGGTACTTCTCGAGCACCAGGCGGTGCAGGCTCTCGGCGTCGGCCACCGCCACGTGCACGAGGAAGTCGTCGGGGCCCGCGACGGCGTAGAACGCGATCGTCTCCGGCAGTCCCAGGATGAACACGCGCAGCGGATCGACGAGCTGGCTGGTGTGCGGCCGCACCTTCAGCGCCAGGAACGCCTGCAGGGGCCTGCCGAGCGCCGAGGTGTCGATGGTCGCCCTGAACCCGGTGATCACACCACGTCGCCGCAGCGACCTGACGCGTTCGAGTGCGGTGGAGGGGGCCACGCCGAGCCGTTCGGCCAGGTCCTTGTTCGGCAGCCGCGCGTCCTTCTGCAGTTCCTTGAGAATCGTCAGGTCGATCGAATCCAGTTCGGCGCTCATCGTCTTCTGCTTCCTCCGATTCGGTGGCGCTGGCCTCTCGCCGCATGTTCACCCGATTATGGCCGTATGTGGGACATCGAGGAGTTCGAGAGCGCGGCGCGGGTCGCCGTCGAGGAGCTGTCGCGCTACGTGGCCGACAGCCAGAGCGGCACGGCCAGGGTGCTCAACCGCACGCCGCCGCGTGAGCTGGCCGAACGCCTTCATCTGCCTGAACTGATCGAGAAGGGCGGCCTGACGCCCGAGGCCTTCCGCGGCTTCCTGCGGGCCTTCCTCGACGAGGGCACCAGGCTGCACCACCCGGCCTATCTGGCCCACCAGGTCGCCTCGCCCGACTTCCCCGCGGCGCTGGCCGACTTCGTGCACGGCGCGACGAACAACCCGATGGCGGTCTACGAGATGGGTGCCTCCGCCGCCACAGTGGAGTTCGAGGTGCTGCGGTGGATGCTGGACAAGGTCGGCTTCCCCGACGGCGGCGGTGTGCTGACCCACGGCGGCTCGCTGGCCAACCTGACCGCCCTGCTGGCGGCCAGGGCACGCGCCGTTCCCTCCGCATGGGAGGAGGGAGTGCCCGGCGACCTGGCGATTCTCGCGCCGTCCTCCGCGCACTACTCGGTGTCGCGGGCGGCGAGCATCCTGGGCATGGGGCAGCGGGCGGTGATCCCGCTGCCCACCGACTCGCTGGGCCGCATCGACGTCGCCCGCCTGCCCTCCTCGTTCGACCGGCGGCCGATCGCGCTGGTCGCGGGCGCGTGCGCGACCGGCACCGGGCTCCACGACGACCTGCGCGCGGTCGGACAGTGGTGCCGCGAGCGCGGCATCTGGTTCCACGTCGACGCCGCGCACGGGGCGTCGGCGCTGCTCAGCGAGCGGCACGCGCACCTGCTCGACGGGATCTCCCTCGCCGACTCGGTGATCTGGGACGCGCACAAGATGCTGCGCACCTCGGGGCTGTCGGCGGCGGTCCTGGTGCGGCGCGAGGGCGATCTCGACGCGGCCTTCCAGCAGCAGGCCAGCTACCTGTTCTACGGCGACCAGGGTTTCGACCTCATCAGCAGGACCGTGGAGTGCACCAAAGCGGCGCTCGGCCTGAAGGTGTTCCTCAACCTGGCGTGGCGGGGGGAGCGGGGGCTCGGCGACTACGTGGCCAGGCAGTACGACACCGCGCACAGGTTCTGGGAGCTGGCGCGGGAGCGGCCTGGGTTCGTCCTGCCGTACGAGCCGGAGAGCAACATCGTCTGCTTCAGGTACGGCGACGGCGACCAGACGGTGATCCGCGAGCGGCTGATGGCCGACGGCGCCTTCCACCTGACCTCGACCGAACTGGACGGCGTGCGGCACCTGCGCGTCACCGTCATGGCGCCCGCGACGGACGAGCGGCACCTGGAGGCGCTGCTCGACACCGTCGCGGGCGGCCGGAGCACTACCTGACGCCCTTGACCGGCAGGACGGCGACCGCCCCGACGAGAGAGATGACGATGGCCGCGACCCAGAGCGAGGCGTAGCCGCCCAGGCTCCCGATGATCGCCGCGGCGATGAAGGGCGCGATCATCTGCGGCCCCGCGTTGGCGATGTTGAGGATGCCCATGTCGCGGGCGGCGTCCTCCTTGCTGGGCAGGACGAGCGTGACGATGGCGATGTCGACCGCGCTGTACGCGCCGAAAGCGGCGCCCTGCACGACGGCGAACAGGAGCATCGCGGTCCAGGTCGGCCACAGCAGAGGCAGCAGCATCGCCAGTGCCGCCACGACACCCGAGACCGTCACGAACAGCTTGCGGCGGTCGAGCCGGTCGGACAGCGGCCCGCAGATCACGGTCGCCACGATGCCGCTCAGCGTGGAGACGATCGTGATGGTGGCCACCGCCTGCGGCGCCTGGTCCTTCGGGATGCCGATGTAGTCCTGGACGATGAACAGGGTGAACATCAGCGGCATGAAGTAGCCGAGGATCATCATCGCGCGGCCGAGGAAGACCCACATGAAGTCGCGGTGCCTCAGCGCGGACAGGAAGTCGGTGATCGACGGCCTGGGCTTGACGACGACCTCGTACTCGCCGGGGCGCGGGTCGTGCGTGAGCGTGACGACGAGCAGTGCGCCCAGCACGACCGCCGAGCCGAACACGAGGTAGCCGAGCGAGATGTCGGCGACGAAGAACACCGCGACCTGGGTGCCCAGGATGGTGCCGAACGACAGGGCGACGCCGAGGACGGCGGAGGCGGTGCCGCGGCGCTCCTCCGGCACCCGGTCGGGGACGATCGCGGTGAGGGCGGCCTGGTAGATGTTCATCATGGCCTGGGCCAGCGACCAGCCGAGCAGGATCATCGGGATGGTGGAGACCTGGCTCATCAGCAGCATGGTGGCCAGGGCCGCGAGGGCGCCGCCGATGATCCAGGGGTTGCGCCTGCCCCAGCGGGAGCGGGTGGTCCTGTCGGAGAGCGTGCCACCGATCGGGTTGAAGACCGTGGCGAAGATCGCGCTCACGCCGGCGACGAGACCGACGTTGGCGACCTTGTCGGCGGGGTCGATCGCGGCGATCTGGGACTGCACGAGCAGGCCGCCGACGCCCATGTAGAGGGCGTACATGACGGCGTTGCCCGCGCCGAGGACGGTGAGCAGCTTCGGAAGGCCGTCCCGGCGGACGCCAGTGGCGGGGACCATGGCGACTCCTGACTTGAGGGGGTGCTTATACGTATAAGCACTGGATAGCATCGGGTGACGGCACCTGACAAGAGGAATGTTCTGAACGTGATGAGCGGCAACAGACCCGCCACCAGCATGGACGTGGCCAGAGCGGCAGGCGTCTCCCAGGCCACGGTCTCGTACGTGCTCAACGACCGGCCGGGCAGCCGGATCAGCGAGGAGACCAGGGCCCGCGTGCGTGACGCGGCGGAACGGCTCGGATACGTCCCCCACGCGGGCGCCCGCACCCTGCGCACAGGCAGCAGCGGCCTGGTGCTCGTCGCGCTGCCGGACGTCCCCCAGGGCTCCCTGGCCACCGGCCTCCTCGAGGAGCTCGACAGGAAGCTGGGCGGGCGCGGCTACACGATGGTCCAGTACGGCGCGCGCGAGGTGAAGGGCGTGGCCGCGGCGAAGGCGTGGGCCGAGCTGCGACCGGTCGCCGTGCTGGCCGACCTGGCCAGGCTGACCGGCGCGGGCATCGAGGTGCTGCGTGCCGCCGGGGTCAAGGCGATCATCGGGATGGGGTCGGAGGGGATCGGCGGAATCCCCTCCGTGCTGGCCGACCACGAGGGGGTGGGCGCGCTGGCCGTACGGCACCTGATGGAAAGGGGCCGCACGGAGATCGTGGCGATCGTGCCCCGCGAGGAGGGGATCAGGCCCATGGGCCTCGAAAGGCTGCGCGGCGCGCGGTCGGCAGGCGTGCCCGTCAGAGCCGTCGACCTGGCCTTCGACGAGGGCGAGGCGGCCGCGTTCGTGGCAGGTCTGTCGGGCGGGGAGGGCGTGTTCGCCTACAACGACGACTACGCGATGCTCCTGCTGGCCGCGCTCCACGACGCGGGGCTCGCCGTGCCGGGCGACGTGGCGGTGGTGGGCTGCGACGACCTGCCGCTCGCGCGCCTGACCCGACCCAGGCTGACCACCGTCAGGCCCGACCTGTCGGAGGCTCCTGCCAGTATTGCCACGTTGATCGACCGGCTCGTCCGCGGCGAGACGTGTGGCGACGTCGGCATCTGGACACTCCAGCTCATCGGAAGGGACTCCACATGACCGAACTCGACGCCCGGCTGCGCGCCGTCCTCGATCTGGCGCAGGCCGACGCGCGGGAGACGGCGGGCAGGCACGAGTACGACGGCAGGATCCAGGACCTGTCTCCCGAAGGTGTGCGGGCCGGGCTCGCGCGGGTCGGTGAGGGGCCCGCGCCCGCCGACGCCTACGACGCCGCCCACCTGGAGGTGTTCGAGGACGCGGCGAAGGTCGTCTTCGGTGAGCTGGAGCTCCACCGGCGCAACCCGCTGTTCCACCTGTCCAATCTCGACCTGGCCTGCTACGACCGCGACTACGCGCCGGAGGAGGAGCGCGCCGCCGCCAAGGCCGCGCACCTGGCGCTGTGGCCCGAGGCCGTCGACCACGCGATCGCCTCCCTCGACCAGGTCCCGGCGCCCATCGCCACCTCGCTGCTCGGCGCGGTCAAGGGCCTGGCGGCGGGCGTCACCGACGCCGAGGCGCTGAAGGCGCACGCCAGGCTGGTCGCGCACGTCGAGCGGGCCGCCGCGGCGGGCGATCCCGACGCCGCTCTCGGCGGCCAGGCCCTGGCCAGGCTGATGGGCGGGTCCGAGGGGCTGCCCGTCGACCTCGGCAGGCTCGCCGAGCGCGCGGACGCCGAGCGCGACCGGCTGATGGAACGGCTCGCCGACGCCTGCGCCAGGCTGGGAGAGCAGGGCAGGCCGCCGCTGGAGGTCGCGCGGGAGCTGGTCAAGCAGCACCCCGACGCCGACGGGGTGATCGAGGCGGCACGGGTCGGCACGGAGAAGGCCATCGCGTTCACCCGCGAGAAGGACCTGGTGCCCTACCACGACGGCGAGTGCCTGGTCGGGCTCGCGCCCGAGTCGCGCCGCTGGGCGATGGCGATGATGGCGTGGAACGCGCCCGGCGAGCCCGAGGGCCCCTCGTGGTACTACATCACGCCGCCCGACGCCTCGTGGCCGGTGGAGGAGCAGGAGAAGTGGCTGGAGGTCTTCAGCGACACCACGCTTCCGGCGATCAACGTGCACGAGGTGGCGCCGGGGCACTTCTCCCACGGCCGCGCGCTTCGACACGTGGGCACCGACGTCAGGCGCCACCTGCTGTCGATGTCGTTCGCCGAGGGATGGGCCCACTACGGCGAGGAACTGTGCGTCGAGGAGGGCTTCGAGGCTCACGACCCGCGCTTCGAGATCGGCGTCTGGCTGGAGGCGCTGATCCGCGTCACCCGTCTGGCCTGCGCCATCGGCGTCCACACCGGGCAGATGACGGTCGAGGACGGCGCGCGTCGCTTCGCGTCCGACACCCAGCTGGCCGGTCCCGCCGCGCTGTCCGAGGCCCGCAGAGCGGGCTTCGATCCCACCTACGGCCGCTACACGTGGGGGAAGCTGCTCATCCAGGACCTCAGGGCGCGAGCCCGCGCCGAATGGGGCGCGGCGTTCACGCTGCAGCGCTTCCACAAGGCGATGCTCGACCTCGGCTCGCCGCCGCTCGGCCTGCTCGACAGGATCCTCTGAGCCCGCCGACGGGCGCGGGTAACGTTTACCGCGCCCCCCGGTGTCCTTTCCACACGACGGAGATCACGCTAACGTCTCTTTCAAGCGAGCGCTAGGGAGGGGCGGTGCGGGAGCTCTCCGGCAAGGTCGCGGTGGTGACGGGCGCGTCGGGCGGGATCGGCAGAGCGCTGGCGGTGCGGTTCGCGGCGGAGGGCATGTCGCTGATGCTCGCCGACGTCGATCCGCGCGGCCTGGCCGAGACGGCCGCGATGGTCTCGGGGGTCAAGGTGCTCACCCAGATGACCGACGTCTCCGACGCGCCGGCCGTACACCATCTGGCCAACAGGGCCTTCAGCGAGCTCGGCGGGGTGCACGTGCTGTGCAACAACGCGGGCGTCTTCCAGGGCGGACGCATGTGGACGCGCACGGAGGAGGATTTCGCCTGGCTGCTGGGCGTCAACGTCTGGGGCGTGCTGCACGGCATCCGCGAGTTCGTGCCGCGCATGATCGAGCAGGACACCGAGGGCCACATCGTCAACAGCGTCTCCGTCGCGGGCCTGTTCGCCGGGCCCAACCTCGGCGGCCAGGCGGTCAGCAAGTACGCCGCCCTTGCCGCCTCCCAGTCTCTCGCCCACGACCTGCGGCAGGTCGGTTCCAAACTGCGCGTCACCGCGCTGTGCCCCGGCGGGGTGCGCACCGGCATCAGCCGCTCCGAGCGCGTCAGGCCCGCCGACCTCGCGGTGGCCCGCACCCGCGACGACCTCTTCTCGCAGGAGTGGCTCGAGGCGCTGGTGGAGAAGGGCGTCGATCCGGCCGAGGTCGCCGACGCGACCGTCGCGGCGATCAGGGACGAGCGCTTCCTCGTGCTGACCCACGCGAGCTACGAGCGGAGCCTGGTCGAGCAGACCGCCACCCTGCTCGACGGAGGGGTTCCGGGTCCGCCCGACTACGAGTGACCGAGGCACAGCCGCCCTGCCGGGTGCTCGCCGGCCTACGGATACACTGAGAGCACCGCATTCACCTGGTTGGGGGTTCTTTCGGTGTCTGAATTCGACACAGTGCTCGTGGTCGACTTCGGTGCGCAGTACGCACAGCTGATTGCCAGGCGGGTGCGCGAATGCCACGTCTACTCCGAGATCGTCCCCTCGACGATGCCGGTCGAGGAGATGCTGGCCAAGAAGCCGAAGGCGATCATCCTGTCCGGCGGCCCCTCCTCGGTCTACGCCGAGGGCGCGCCCGCCGTTCCTCAGGGCCTGTTCGAGACCGGGGTGCCGACCTTCGGCATCTGTTACGGCTTCCAGGCCATGGCCCAGACGCTCGGCGGTGAGGTGGCCCGCACCGGCGTCGCCGAGTACGGCGGCACCGAGCTGCGCGTCGGCCGCGAAGGCGTGCTCTTCTCCGGCCTGCCCGCCAAGCAGACCGTCTGGATGTCCCACGGCGACAGCGTCGCCTCGGCGCCCGCCGGCTTCACCGTCACCGCCGCCACCGACGAGACGCCGGTGGCCGCCTTCGAGCATCCCGCCAAGGGCCTGTACGGCGTGCAGTTCCACCCCGAGGTCCTCCACTCCGACCACGGCCAGGCCGTGCTCAAGCACTTCCTCGACGCCGCCGGCTGCCGGCCCTCGTGGACGATGCTCAACATCGTCGAGGACGCGGTGGCCGCCGTCCAGCAGCAGATCGGCCCCGAGGGCCGCGCCATCTGCGCGCTGTCGGGCGGGGTCGACTCCGCGGTGGCCGCCGCCGTCGTCCAGCGCGCCATCGGTGACCGCCTCACCTGCGTGTTCGTGGACCACGGCCTGCTGCGCAAGGGCGAGGCCGAGCAGGTCGAGCGCGACTTCGTGGCCGCGACGGGCGTCAAGCTCCGCGTCGTGGACGCCGCCGACCGCTTCCTGAAGGCGCTCGACGGGGTCACCGACCCCGAGGAGAAGCGCAAGATCATCGGCCGCGAGTTCATCCGCGTCTTCGAGGACGAGCAGCGCGCCATCATGTCGGAGGGACCTGTCGACTTCCTGGTCCAGGGCACCCTCTACCCCGACGTGGTGGAGTCGGGCGGCGGCACGGGCACCGCCAACATCAAGTCGCACCACAACGTCGGAGGCCTGCCGGAAGACCTGCAGTTCTCGCTCGTGGAGCCGCTGCGCACGCTGTTCAAGGACGAGGTGCGCAGGGCGGGCGAGGAGCTCGGCCTGCCCGCCGCGATGGTGTGGCGCCAGCCGTTCCCCGGTCCCGGCCTCGGCATCCGCATCATCGGCTCCGTCACCCAGGAGCGCCTCGACATCCTGCGCGAGGCCGACGCCATCGCCAGGGAGGAGCTGTCCAGGGCGGGGCTCGACCGCGAGATCTGGCAGTGCCCCGTGGTGCTGCTGGCCGACGTCCGCTCGGTGGGCGTCCAGGGTGACGGCCGCACCTACGGCCACCCCGTGGTCCTGCGCCCGGTGACCTCTGAGGACGCCATGACCGCCGACTGGGCACGGGTGCCCTACGACGTCCTGTCGCGCATCTCCACGCGCATCACCAACGAGGTGCGTGACATCAACAGGGTGGTGGTCGACGTGACCAGCAAGCCGCCCGGCACCATCGAGTGGGAGTAGGCGTTCCTTAGCGGGGAGTTACGGAATAATCGCGTTCCGTGACTCCCCCTTTGCGTTTCGGCTACATCGACGAATCGATCCACGACAGGCAGGGCCTGTATCTCCTCGCCGTGGTGCGTGCGGAGCCTTCGCGCGATGACGAGGCGCGCGGCGTGCTGACCGCCTGCGTACCCAACGGCCGACGGCCGCACTGGTGCAAGGAGAGTGACGCGGTGCGCGACGCTCTCGTGCGGGCGGTCGCGTCGCTCGGTGTCGACGCGAGCGTCTACGCCTGCCGGTTCGGGGACCTCCATCGCCAGGAGGCCGCGCGGGCGCGCGCGTTGAGCTGGGCGGCGCTCGAACTCGCCCCAGGTGTCGGCCACCTGGTCATCGACCGGCGTGAGGATCGACAGAACCAGACTGACCGGAAGGTGCTCTCGGCATTCGCGGGACGCCCTCTGCGCTTCACTTTCGCGCACGCCTCGTCCAGTTCGACGCCCCTGCTATGG
This sequence comes from Nonomuraea mangrovi, assembly GCF_042681425.1. NCBI lineage: Bacteria > Bacillati > Actinomycetota > Actinomycetes > Streptosporangiales > Streptosporangiaceae > Nonomuraea > Nonomuraea mangrovi. Next base: position 111,498 of record NZ_JBHUFV010000015.1, read on the forward strand.
GTGGCTGACATCGTGGTGGGTGCTGCCGCGGCGCAGCTTGCGCGGGGAGAGGAGCGTTATCTCAAGGCACTCGACGGGTCGGGGGAGCTCTCGTGCGAGCTGACCGCCTCCTGACAGCGCAAAGGCCGGGCGCCCGCCATCCGGCGGAAAAACCCGGCCTCACTTCACAACCCTAGTGGGCTGTGCATCACCAATAGTAATCGAACGACTGCGATCGTCAAGCCGGTTGCTGTGCCCGGCTCTCGCTCACGGCGGCCGCCTTCAGGCCAGGCAGCATGGTCAGAGCCACCGCCAGGGCGACGGCCATGACGGCGACGGCCGCCCACAGGGCCGCGTGGTAGCCGGCCACCAGGTCGGCGGGCTGGGTGGAGCCGCCCGTGGTCGTCGCGGCCAGCGAGATGAGCACGGCCATGCCGATCGAGATGCCGGTCTGCTGGCTGACGTTCATCAGGCCTGAGGCGAGGCCCGCCTCGCCGGGGGAGGCCTCGGCGGTGGCGGCGACGGTCGCGGGCACGACCATGAGGCCGAAGCCGAAGCCGGTGAGCAGCTCGGGGGCCAGCATGCTGGTGAGGAAGCCGCCGTCGACGTCGATGCGCAGGTAGAGGGCGATGCCCGCGAGCATGAACACGATTCCGGTCGCGGCTGTGGCGCGCACGCCGTACCTGCTGAGCGCCCTGCCGCCGACGGTGGAGGCGGTGACGGCGACGGCGACGGCGATGGCGACCATGGACAGGCCCGACTGGGTGGGGCTGTAGCCGAGGACGAACTGCGTGTAGAGGGTCAGGATGAAGAAGATCGGCTGCATGGCGACCGGTACCAGGAACATCAGCACGTTGCCCGCGCGGAGCTGCCGCTTGCGGAAGATGCCCAGGGGCATGAGCGGGTTCTTCGAGCGCGACTCGATGGCCAGGAAGGCCGCCAGCAGTACCACGGCGAGCGCGCCCGCCCACAGCGTGCCCGAGCCCTCGAAGGCGTAGGTCAGCAGGGCGAGCCCGCCGGTGGAGGTGACGGCTCCGGCCAGGTCGAAGCCGCCGCGCGCCTCGGTGGACCTGACGGCGGGCAGCAGGCGGAAGGCCAGGAGGGCGGCGACGGCGCCGACGGGAACGTTCACGAAGAAGACCGAGCGCCAGCCGAACCAGTCGGTGAGCAGCCCGCCGAGCACCACGCCGGCCGCGCCGCCCACACCGCCGACCGCGCCCCACACGCCCATCGCCTTGTTGAGCTGCGGATCGTCCTTGAAGATGGTCATCACCAGCGACAGCGCGGCGGGCGCGACCAGCGCCCCCGCCAGCCCCTGGACGGCCCGCGCCGCGATCACGAGGGCGCCTGTCGAGGCGAGGCCCCCCGCGAGGGAGGCGGCGGCGAACAGCAGCATGCCGGCGACGAAGACGCGGCGGCGGCCCAGGTAGTCCGACAACCGGCCGCCGAGCAGGAGCAACCCGCCGAACACCAGCGTGTACGCGGTGGTCATCCAGGACAGCTCCTGGGGTCTCAGGTGCAACTCCCCGCCCATGATCGGGCTCGCGATGCCGATGATCGTCAGGTCGAGGATCAGGACGAACTGGGTGGCGGCCAGCAGGGCGAGAGCTGCCCACTTGTTGTGCGCGGTCACTGTTACTCCCTTAGTGCATGTTTTGTAACAGTGGCCATGATGTGTGACTATCGAGGTCCGACGGAAGAAGGCACTTTCATGTCCCAGGGGAACACCGCTGTACCAACCCAGCTCAGGACGCTGGACGACGCCAGGGCCCTGCTCGAGATGGGGGAATGCCCCGTCCCGCCCAGGGAGATCCTCGACAGGATCGCGGGCAAGTGGGCCATCCAGATCATCGTCGCCTCGGCCGAAGGGCCGATCAGGTTCACCGAGCTGGAGCGGCTCATCCAGGGCATCTCCCGGCGCATGCTGACGCTGACCCTGCGCAACCTGGAGCGCGACGGGATGCTGACCCGCACCGTCTACCCGACCGTGCCGCCCAAGGTGGAGTACCAGGCGACGCCGATGGCGTTGGAACTGTACGAGGCGATGCTGACGCTCACCGACTGGTCGCGCCGGCACAGCGCCTGCGTGGCCAAGTCACGCGAGCTCTACGACGCTAGGCGGCAATGAGCTCGCGGGCGGCGGCCCGACGTTCGATGAGCCGCCTGCCGTAGCGCTGGGCGGGCAGCTCGACGAAGCGGTAGGTGAGCCAGCTCACGCCCAGGATCAGCGCGAGCAGCGCCAGGCCGAGACCGAGCTGCGCGGGCCACGGCAGCCGCCCTGGATCGCCGATGACGAGCAGCGCGAGCTTGATCAGTGGAACGTGCACGAGGTAGACCGAGTAGCTGATCAGGCCGAGCCAGGCCAGCACGCGCGGGAGTTCGCGCCCGCGCAACGCGAAGAACAGCGCGAACGTCGCGGCGGCCAGGCCCATCGTCGCCAGGTTGGTCAGGCCGTTGAACGTCACGGGCTTGAGGAAGGGCACCAGCAGGATCAGTGCCGCGACTCCCGCCACCGGCCACAGGCCCGAGCCCTGCGCGCGTTCCCAGCGATGGATCGCGGTGCCGGTGAACATCACCGCGAGGATCATCGCGCCCTGCCACGACTCCCTGCTGCCGATCCAGATCAGCGCGACCGCGAGGACGGCCAGCAGGACGGCGCCCGCCGTACGGGAGGAGCGGGAGCCGAACAGCACGCAGCCCAGGCCGACGGCGGCGACGACGAGGACCGCGACAGGCGCCCATGGGCCGTCGAGCAGGTGACCCTCACGCGGCAGTGTGAAGGCCACCAGCGTCGCCAGCAGCGCGAAGGCCAGCGCGAACCAACCGCTGCGCCGGTGCACCCCCGCCACGAACAGGCCCGTGACCAGCAGGTAGAAGACCATCTCGTAGGAGAGCGTCCACATCGGCTCGACCATGCCCGCCGAGCCCGTGACCTCCATGAGCATCGTCAGGTGGGCGACCGCGTTGACGTCGCCGCGCAGTGGCAGCAGCGGCGACAGCGCGAGCGTGACCGCGATGAGCAGCAGGTAGAGCGGGTAGAGGCGGAAGACCCTGCTGATCCAGAACGCCGGCACATCGCCCCTGCGTTCCAGCGACGCGGGAATGATGTAGCCGCTGACCAGGAAGAAGACCAGGACGCCGTAGATGCCCAGATTCATCCAGCGTGGCCGTAGCTCGTCAAGGAAGTGGTAGTTGAGATGCTCCACGAGGACAGCCGTGGCGCCCAGCCCTCGCAGGGCGTCGAGCCACGCCAGCCGTCTCGTCATCTGACGAAGCTTACCCGCGCCCCGCGCGCCAGAAGCGAACGAGCAAGGGGAGCATGAGGAAGCCGATGAAGATCGGCGAAGCCATGTAGCGGAAGTCCTGCGCGGAGATGTTGGCGAGCACCGCGAGCTGCTGGCCGAGCATGGCGGCCGCGATCCCGAGGACCCATCTGTTGCCGCGCAGCCAGGCCGCCAGCGCGAGCGCCACGTAGGCGGCGTAGCACCAGATCGGCCCCCGCCACACCAGCCAGTCGAGGTCGGGCGCGAAGGAGGCGTCCAGCCACTGGTCGGCGACGTCGTGCAGCGGCCACGACAACGGGCTCAGGTTGAAGCTCTCCAGCTCGGGATGGCGCTCGATCATGTCGGGGCCCACGTACTCCCACGCGAACCACCTGCTCGAGAAGTGGTAGGTCGCGCCGCCCTCCGACCAGCGGTCGGCCCCTGGCCGCCACGCGATCGCCCCCCTGCACAACCTGGTCCTGATCACCTGGTCGGGCGCCTCCACCAGGATGCGCTGCCAGAGCGCCATCACCTGCGGGCTGAGCTCGTCCGAGCGTCGCCAGTCGAAGTCGCCCCGCCAGATCAGCGGATTGATCGTGTTGCAGTTGCCGCCCCTCCACCAGCGCTCCAGCGGCGCGATCTCGGCCATGAGCGCCACGTCCTGCGTGGTGAACAGGTCTGTCCGCTCCTTCCACGCGACCGCGATGTCCCCGTAGGCGGTGTGGTAGACGAACGTGCGTGACGGCGGGACGATGCCCACCTGCGGCAGGACGAGGTTGGTGAGCAGGACGGGTACGGCCGCCGCGCCCAGCCCCACGGCCGCCAGCCCCAGCCGCGCCCCCTTACCGATGATCATCAGGGCGAGCACCACGATGCCCACGACCATGAACCCGTTGGCCCTGAACAGCCCCGCGCCCAGCATCACCGCGCCGAGCGCGACCAGCGTCCCCCTGGTCGGGCCCCTGTCCCTGGCGATCCGCGCGCAGACGGCCGTGATGCCGATGACGCAGGCGGTGAACGGCACGTCCTTCCAGAACGTCACGGAGAAGGCCCCGAACGGCGGCGCGAAGGGCAGCAGGACGGCGGCCAAGGTCGTCGGGAGCCTCGGCGCGCCGAGGCCCTTGAGCTCCTGCGCGAGGAGCGAGATCGCCAGCGCCATGCCCGTGGTCTGGAGAAGGGTCACGGGACTGACGGCGCCCGTGGCCTTGACACTCAGCCACAGGAGCGCGTCGTACAGGACGGAGTGGTCGCTCACCCACGGGCCGACGATGGTGTGGCTCAGATAGAGCACGGAGTCGCGGCTGAACAGACCTGGATAGAAGGCGGCCCACCACAGCAGGAGCACTGCCTGGATCCAGAGGAAGATCCTTACCGTGGGGCGTTCGATCATCATCGAGAGCTATTGTCCGGGCGGTAGCGGATCAGAGCAAAACGGACGGTCTACGGATAGGTCTCACCCGGTTCGAGCGTGCGCCCCTTGAGCAGGGCCGACACCGTCACCAGGTGGTAGCCGCGCTTGCGCAGATCCTTGATCAGCGTCGGCATCACCTGGACGGTCTGCGGGACCACGTCGTGCATGAGGATGACGCCGTCGCGCCTGGCCAGCTTGAGCACGGCCGCCCTGATCTTCTTCTGGTCGCGCAGCTTCCAGTCGAGCGTGGTGCCGGTCCACAGCACCTGAGCCATCCCCTCGTCGCCCGCCAGCGCGGCCACCCTGTCGTCGGTGTTCCCGTACGGCGGGCGGAACAGCTTCGGCGCCCTGCCGGTGACCTTCTTGACGGCCTCCTGGGTCGTCCTCAGCTCCTGCGTGATCTCCTCGTCGAACAGCGTGGTCAGGCTCGGGTGCGACCAGGTGTGGTTGCCGATCTCGTGCCCCTCCGCCGCCATGCGCTTGACCAGCGTGGGACGGCTTTCGACGTGCTTGCCCATGAGGAAGAAGGTGGCCTTGGCCCCGGACTTCCGCAGCGTGGACAGGAGCGTTCCAGTCGAGGCCCCTGGTCCGTCGTCGAAGGTCAGCGCGAGGCACTTGACCTTCGCGCAGTCGACCTTGGCCGCCGCGTGCGCGGAGGGCGCCGGCAGGAGCACGGCGGCCACTCCGGCCATGACGAGACCACGCACGAACATCAGGCACCTCCATCGACGGGGGATCAACGGGCCCCGTCTATCGTGCCCCATTTCGCCGGTGTTCTCGTCACCGTGGCCGCCTCCCCGCTGTCCGATGGCGCGGACAACAGGGCGTAAAGTCCGGCCCGGCCCGCCGGGCCACGCAGCATGATCCTGACCATGCGACACCCGTCGTTCGCGTGCGCGATCATCGCCTTCTGCCTGGGACTGTGGGGTCTCACCGGGCCTTCAATGTGGGTCGACGAGGTCGTCACCGCCGACCTCGCGACACGGTCGACGCGCCAGATGATGACGATGCTGTCCCAGGTGGACGCCGTGCACGGGCTGTACTACCTGATCGCCAAGGGAGTGGCCGAGCTGGCGGGACAGGCGGGGGAGGCGGTCCTGCGCCTGCCTTCCGTGGTCGCGATCACCGCCGCCTGCGCAGGCCTGGCGGCGGTCGGGTACAGGCTCGGCGGCCGGGGGGTGGGCCTGGCCGCCGGCCTGCTGTTCGCCGCGCTGCCGGTGGCGGCCCAGTACGCGCACGAGGCGCGCTCCTATCCGCTGGTCGCCATGCTGGCGGTCGCCGCCACGTGGCTGCTGGTCCGCGGGATCCAGGACGGCGGCAGGCGGTGGTTCGCCGGTTACGCGCTGGTCCTCGCGCTCATGGGCGCGTTCAACCTGGTGGCGCTGTCGCTCGTCGCGGCGCACGCGGTCACGATGCTGTGGACGCGGCCCGCGCGGCGGACCGCTCTGGCCTGGCTGGCGGCAGCGGCGGCAGGCGGTCTTGCGACGCTTCCGCTGGTGCTGATCGCCTACCCGCAGAAGGGCGCCGTCGCGTTCGTGCCCGCCCCTGCCCTCCGCGGCCTCTGGACGGCGATGTGCGGCCTGGCCGGTTCGGCCGTCGGGGCCGTCGCGCTGGTCGCGCTCATCGGCGCGGGAGTGTGGCACGACAGGGGAAGGAAGGTCGGCGTGGCCGCCGTGGCACTGCCGTGGATGGTGGCGCCGTCCGTGGCGCTGCTGGCCGTCCTGCCCTTCCAGTCGCTCTTCCTGCCGCGCTACCTGTTCTTCTGCGTGCCGGGCTGGGCGCTGGCCGCCGCCATGGGCATCGTCTCGCTCCGCCCGGCGCCGCGCGTGGCCGCGTTCGCGGGCCTGGCCGCCCTCCTGGTACCCGCGAACGTCGCCGCCCGCGCCAACGACGCCAAGCCCATGGACGTGCGGGCCGCCGCGGACGTGCTCAACCGGCACGCGCGCGCCGGCGACCTGATCGTCTACGTGCCGCGCTGGCCCAGGCTCATGTGGGCGGCCTACCCGGGGCCAGGGTCGCGCCTGCGCGACGTGACGATGCGGAAGTCACCCCGTCGGGCAGGCACCCTGGTCGGCCTCGACGCGCGCACCACGAAGGTCGCCGAGCGCCTGGACGCGGGCCGGCGGGTGTGGCTGCTGCGCATCGGCGACCCCAGCGGCGAGGTCGAGCGGCTCCAGCGGATCAGACGCGAGCAGATCAGGGCGGCGGGCGGGTACGCGGTGGCCGGCCGCTGGAGGTTCACCGGCGCGCGCGTCACCCTTTTCGAGCGGCCGATCCCGTGGCCTGTGCGCTGACCGTCACCATGCGGGTGAACTCCGACGGCAGGTCCACCCCGTCCCACACCCGGTGGAAGGTCAGCGCGGAGCCGAAGGGCACCATGCGGTCGACCCCGCGCCCCGCCAGCGCCCTGGCCAGCGCCTCCAGCTCGTCCCTCGCGAAACCGAAATGCGTCATCGTCTGGTCCTTGCGCTCGACGAGCGGGACCAGCTCGCTCAGGTCGCCGAGCCTGGTGTGCGCGAACGTGCCGGTGCCCAGCCACCGCCTCGGCATCGCCGAGGGCGCCGAGAGCCGCACGTCGGTCAGGGCGTTGCCGTGGAAGGTGATCGACTCCCCGGCCCCGTCGGCGGCCATCCCGTAGGCGGCGACCCGCTTCTCGACGGCCATCGCCGCGTCGACGCTCCAGCCGCGGGCGGCGATCGCCTCGGCCAGCCGTACGGCGAAGTCGGCGTGGGCCTTGTCGGTGTCGGCGGCCGAGCCGACCCAGAATACCGTCCTCGGGGACGAGCACGCGGCCTGGTCGAACCAGTAGGAGTCGTTGGCGAACCCCTCGGCGGCCGCGGCCCGCACAGGAGCCGTGCTGCCCAGCCACGCCACCGACCTGATGACGGCGAACGACGAGCGGTCGGGGAAGGTGAGGTCGCGGGCGTGCGGGGCCAGCCGGTGGCGGCGGATGGCGGTGACGGCGGCGTCACCGCCCCAGATGACCCGTAGGTCGCAGGCGGCGGAGAAGGCGGCGGTGGCCTCCTCCGAACGGTCGTAGGAGACGATCCGCTGGGTCTGCGCCACGGCGGGGTCGGCGTCGCGCAGCGCCCTGGCGAGGGTCTCGACGATCGTGCGGGCGACGGCCCCCGAGCGCGGCGACAGCCGTACGACGTTGCGGTTGCCCATGAGCGCCGACAGCGCCCACGAGTAGACGAAGACGGTGTCGACGTTGGCGGGAGGGACGTGGAAGACCAGCCCGCGCGGCACCCGCAGGTGTTCGCCTTCGAGCAGGTCGAGCGCCCTGGCCAGCTCGACGCGGCGCAGGAAGAAGCCGAGCGAGCCGAGCTCGGGATGGCGTCGGGCGATCGCGGGGCTCAGGAGTCTGGCGCCGAACGCGGTCAGGAAGGCGCGCATCCGATCGTCGCCGACCGCCAAAGGGCCGCCGACGGGAGCGGCGGTCAGCTCGGCGACCAGCGTCCCTGCGTCGGACCTGCCGGGGACGGGGAACAGGACGTCGATCATCAGGCGGCCGCTCCGAACGTGTCGCTGCACCCGCGCGCCTCGGCCCTCGGCAGCCTGCCCAGGACGGAGAACCTCTTGCCCGGCCACACCCCGTCGTCCACGCCGTGGACGACGCCCAGGTCCTCGGTCAGCAGCACATGCCCCGGATAGGAGGTGGGCAGCGTGCTGACGACCTCGATCAGTCCAGGCACGCCCACCGGCGCCTCCTGCCAGGTGTCGGGGTCGCGGATCAGCACGTCGGCGAAGTCGGGGCAGTAGAGCCCGCCGCCGTCGGCGCCCTCCAGGAAGACCGTGCCGATCTGCTCCACCATCCCGTAGAAGTTGTGCACGGCGGTCAACCCCGTGCGCGCGGCGAAGTGGCGGCGGAAGGCGGCGTTGTCCACGGCCTGCTCGGCCAGCTTCTTCCAGCCGCCTGAGTGGATCAGGATCCCGTTGGACAGGTCGGCCTCCAGCTCCCGCAGGTAGAGCCAGACCATGAAGGTGAAGCCGAACACCAGGAACGGCTCGCGCCCGTGCTCGGCGAGGAAGCCCGACACGGCCTCGGGGTCGGGGCGGCCCTCCTCGTCGAGAGCGAAGGTGTGGTCCCTGCCGAAGTTCATCATCCCGAGCACGCCGGCGCCCCTGGCGCTCAACGTGGGGTCGCGCACGACCGCCCTGGTGTCGGCGATCAGCATGGGCAGCCGCCGCTCGCCCAGCACGCCGCGCATGGTGGCGGCGAGCATGCGCGTCTGCGTGGCGGCCGCCTCCCTGTCCAGGTAGACCAGGCTCGGCCGCTGCCCTGTCGTCCCGCTGGAGGTCAGCACCCTGAACACTTGCTCCTCGGGGATGCTGCGCAGCTCGTGCGTCTTGAACAGGCGGACCGGCAGCCACGGCAGGTCCGCCACCGACCCGTACGGCGGGGCGGACCCCGTCGCGTCCAGGATCCGCCGGTACGGCTCGCACTCGCGCCTGTGGCGCTCGGTCAGGGCGGCGAGCCGGGGCAGCAGCGCCGCCTCCTTCGCCTCCTGGGGCAGGGTGAAGACGCTCACGTGCGGGCCTCCAGCGCTCGGTAGTCGATCTTTCCTGTGGTGAGGAGGGGAAGCCTGTCGACGCCTCGCACGTCGAAGCCGCTCCAGTGCAGGCGCAGCTCGTCGCCCAGCCGTCTGGCCACCGCCTCGCGCGCGCCGGGGTCCATGCCCTCCGTCCACACCGTCACCCTGTCGTCGCCGCCGGTGGCCGCGACGGGGCCGCAGTCGCGCAGGAGCCGCTCCACGTCGTCGAGGTTGACACGCACGCCGAAGATCTTGGCGATGCGCTTCACCCTGCCCGTGACGAACAGGAACCCCTCCTCGTCGAGACGCCCGAGGTCGCCGGTCCTGAGCACGCCGCCCAGATCGTCGCCCCTGGCCAGGTCGGCCGCGGTCTCGGCGTAGCCCATCATCACGTTGGGGCCCCGGTAGACGACCTCGCCGTCCTCGATGCCGAGCGTGCCGCCGGGAAGCGCGAGGCCCGCCGAGCCGAGCCTGTCGGCCAGGCGGTCGGGAGGCAGCACGGCGATGCGCGCGGTGGCCTCGGTCTGGCCGTACATCACGAAGAACCTGTCGACCTTGGCGGCGAACTCGGCGACCAGCTCGGGTCGCAGCCTGCCGCCCGCCTGGGTCAGCGTGGTGAGCGCGGGATAGGCGGCGGGGTCGAAGCGGAGCCTGCGCAGCATCTCGTACTGGTACGGCACGCCCGCCAGCGAGGTGCAGCGGTGCTCGGCCAGCTCCCGCCAGAAGGGGCGTTCGAGCAGACTCGCGCCGGTCAGCACGACGGTGGCGCCGACGGCCAGATGGCTGTTGAGCACCGACAGGCCGTAGCTGTAGTGGAGCGGGAGGCTGGTGGGGGCGACGTCGGCGGGGCCGAGGCGCAGGGCCTGGGCGATGGCGCGGGCGTTGGCCATGACGGCGGCGTGCGAGAGCCGTACGAGCTTGGGGTTGCCGGTGGAGCCCGACGTGGTCAGCAGAACGGCCAGGTCGGGGTGCGGGTCGGGAGCGCCGCGCGGCCGCCGCGCGTCGATCCCCGAGAGCGCTGCGGGTCCGGAGAGCGCGTCGACCTCGGAAAACGCTGCGGGTCCGGAGCGTGTGGTGGGTCCGGGGAGCGCGTCGAGCCCGGAGAGGGCGGCGGGCTGGAAGCGGTCGGTCAGGTCGGCAAGCACGGCGGCGTTAAGGGCCGGGTCGAGCAGGGCGACAGGCCTGCGCGCCCGTAGCGCCGCCAGGTAGCCGAGGACGGAGGGCAGGTCGTTGCGCATGCCGAGGAACAGCGGGCCCGGTGGCGACGCGGCCAGCGCCCGCTCCGCCTCGGCGACGCGCCCGGCCAGCTCCTCGCCGCCGAGCACGTCCTGGGTGCCCGCCACGACGAGCCTCGCCTGCGGGTGGGGGAACGGGTCCATCGCTGCTGCCTTTCCTGTCGGGCGCGGTCTCCCCGCGAGGCGCGCGGTCCTTTGGGGTGCGGGTGGTCAGAGCACCAGGCCGCCGTCGACGCCGAGGATCTGGCCGGTCACGAAGGCGGCGTCGGCCGAGAGCAGGAAGGCGGCACTCGCGGCGACGTCCTCGGGTCTGCCGAGCCTGCCGAGCGGCGTGGCGGCGACCGTGGAGGCACGGCCCTGCTCGTCGAGCGTCTCCAGCATGCCGGTCTCGACGAAGCCGGGCGCCACGGCGTTGACCCTGATGCCCGAGGGGCCGAGCTCCTTGGCGGCGGCGAGCGTGAGGCCGAGCACGGCGGCCTTGGTGGCGGAGTAGACGGCCTGTCCCGCGCCGCCCTTGGCGGCCATGACGGAGGAGACCAGGACGACGGCGGGAGCCGTACCCCTGCGCAGCAGCTTCACGGCGGCCTGCAGCGTGTGCGTCGCGCCCACGGCGTTGACCTCGAACAGGCGGCTCACCGACGAGCCGCGCATCATGCCGAGCAGGGCCGCCTCGTGGGCGCCCGCGTTGATCACCAGGGCGTCGAGCCGCCTGTGGCGGCGATGGATCTCCCGCATCAGGGCGGCGACCGCGTCGGCGTCGGCCACGTCGCCGTGGACCGCGCAGGTCGGGCCGCCGGTCTCCGCCGTGATCTCGGCCGCCGCCTTCTCCGCGGCCTCGGCCGTGCGGCCGTGGACGACGACCTCGTGTCCCGTGGCGGCGAGCCTGGCCGCGATCGCCCTGCCGATGCCCCTGGTGGACCCGGTGACGAGGGCGACCCTCGGCTCAGGCCGCGACACCCTGCTTCTCCAGCAGCCGCACGGCTTTCTCGAACGAGCTCATGTCGATCATGTCGTCGGTGTCGATCATGATGTCGAACGCGTCCTCCATCGCGGCGATGAGGGCCATGTGGCCCAGCGAGTCCCACTGCGGGATGGAGCGGTACTCCAGTCCGTCGACGTCGGTGCCCTCTGGCAGGTTGAGCGAGCTGCGGAAGACGACGCGCAGGCGATCGAGATGTCTCATGCTTCCTCACTATCTGCGACAGAATCGAAACGCAGTGTAGCGCCGTGGCGGCAGCTCGAGACGGCGTGTGAAGGCAACTTCCACCGCGAGTAATGGATGGGTATAGCGCCGCGCGGCTCGCGGGGACGACTGGAAAGGTCTGCCCGAGCGCAGGCTAACGAGGAGGTTCGGTGTGGACGAATCCAATCACTGGTACGGGCACTCCCAGATCTTGGGCGCCTACTGCGGGATAGCCCAGGGAGGGCCGCCACGTATCCAGGGATTCGTGCAGCATGGCTGGAACTACCTTCACGGCTTTCCGCCCAACGACAAGTGGTGCAGCCCCGGATATCCCCGGTTCATCTGGTCGGACGTGCTGCGGCGCAGGGGCTGGTCGATGGGCCGTCGGGGCCACTACCTCATCGGCGCGCCGTGGATCTACCTGCTGGCCACGGAGCCCGAGCTGGGCAGTGTGCCGGAGGGCGAGCGTGAGGGCACGATCTGGTACCCCTTCCACGGTTGGGAGAAGAGCGCGGTCCACGGCGACCACGCCAGGCTGGCGGCGGAGATCCGCGAGGTCGAGACCGGCCCCGTGACCGTCTGCCTCTACTGGCTCGAGTACGGCGACGCCGCCGTCAGACGGGCCTACGCGTCGGCCGGATTCCGCGTCATCAGCCACGGCCACAGGGGTTCGCGCTGGGACGGCAAGGGGGGCGACTTCCTGCGCGGCCAGCTCACCGAGCTGCGCCGCCACCGCAGGGTCGCCTCCAACCGGCTGGGCAGCGCGCTGTTCTACGGAGCCTCCGTCGGATGCGACATCGCGGTGTACGGGGACCCGATGCAGTTCGAGGACGAACGCCCCGAGTACGGCGGCACGGCACGCAGGATGCGGCTGTGGCCCGACCTGCACGGCGTGCGGGTGGACCGCGAGCTCGCCCACGAGGTGGCGAGACGCGAGCTCGGTTTCGAGTACCAGGCGGGCCCGGAGGAACTGCGGCGCCTGTTCGGATGGAGAAAGGCGCGATGCGCGTGAACACGACGCCGGACACTGTCCAGCTGATCGGTGGCGAGATGTTGTTGTGGTCGGACTTCACACAGTCGAGAGACTGGGGCGCCGTCGCCACCGAGCTGGCGTCCCTCTTCGTGACGGAACGTGGCAGGGTGCTGGTCCTCGGGCCGCACCCTGGGGGCCTGTTCGACATGGTGGCCGCGCGGGCGGGGTCGCTGTCGGCGTTGCTCCGCTCCTACCCCGACGCCTGCGCGCTGGCCACCAGGCACCCTGCGGCCAGGGTCTTCTGCGGCAGGCTTGACGGGCTACCGCTGGCCGAGCCGTACGACCTGGTGCTCGCCTTCGAGGGGTTCGCCTCCATGCACTCGGCCGAGTCGCCCGTGCAGAGCTGGCGCGAGACGCTCGCCGCGCTGTCGGAGCTGGTCGCCGAGGGCGGGCGGCTGATCCTGGGCGTGGAGAACGACCTGGGCGTCGACCGGTTCGTGTCGGCCAGGCCGGCCGGCCGCGAGGGCGACGACTCGCAGTGGACGCCCCACGGCTACGACGTGACCTATCCCAACGGCCCCGAGACGGTCGAGCGGGAACTCCAGGCGCTGAACCTCCACGCGGAGACCTGCTACGCGGCCTATCCCACCCGTGAGGCGCCGCGCGCGCTCCTGGCCACCCACGTGCTGGCCCAGCGCCCGCCCGACGCGCTCACCGTCCCGCTCAGCGCCAGGGGCTACGACACCAGGATGGTCGTGGCCGACCCGCTCCATCTGACCCGCACCGCCTTCAGACACGAGCTGGCCGACCGGCTGGCCCCGCTGTGGGTGACCGTCGCGAGGAAGGGGCCCTCGGCTCCCGGCCACACCATCCTGCCGACGGGCCTGCTGCAGAGCGGCCCGATCGTCCACGAGGTGATCTACGGCAGCACCGGCTGGAGCCGCCGCGCGCTGTCCGCGCCGCCGGAGAGCGGCAGGGTGCGCCTGGTGGCGTCGGAGGCCTCCGCGATCATCCCGCACGGCCGGGTGCTGGAGGAGATCCTGCTGGAGGGCTGCGCCCGCGACGACATGCGGGCGCTCAGGGACACCTTCACCGTGCTCGGCGAGTGGGTGAAGGCGCAGCCGCCCTTGATCGCCGTCTTCGGGACGACCGACAACCTCGTATGGGACGGCGAGCGGCTGCAGCTGGCCGAGTCGGGCTGGACGCTGGACGACGCCCCCGTCGTCGAGATCGTGCTCTGCAGGATCCTGTGGCGCTTCGCCGTACGGCTGCTCGCCGCCGGTCACCACCACCCGTGGCCGTGGCCGATCGAGGCCGACCAGCTCACGCTCACGCTGGCCGGCATGTGCGGGATCCCGTGCGACAAGGAGCACCTGGAGGCGGCGATGCGGCTGGAGGAGGAGATCGACACCGTCATCGAGCCAGGCCAGACGCCGCCGGCCTACCGCGAGCTGCTCGACGCCCGCGACCACCTCCACCAGTGCCTGTCCGACTCCCAGGCGAGGGTGGGCAGGCTGGAGACCAAGCTGACCTATCGCGAGCGCGACCTGAAGAAGACCAAGGCGAAGCTCAAGAAGGTTCAGCGCAAGGCCATGGCCTGCCGCAGGACGCTGGGCTACCGGCTCTCGCTCAGGTTCGCGCGGCCCGGGCGGCTGGCCCGCAGGGTCCTCCGCAAGTTCTCCATCTGAAGGGAGTCGCAGTGCTTTCGGTGATCGTCCCCTTCCACAACGTGGAGAAGTACGTCGGCGAGTGCCTGGAGTCGATCGCGAGGCAGACCCTGGGCGACATCGAGGTGATCTGCGTCGACGACGGGTCGACCGACGGCAGCGCGGCCGTCGCGGCGGCGATGTGCGCGGTCGACGACAGGTTCCGCCTGGTCAGGCAGCACAACATGGGCCCTGGCATGGCGCGCAACGTCGGCGTCCGCCTCGCGACGCGACGCTATCTCGCCTTCGTGGACGGCGACGACGTGGTGCCGCGCGTGGCGTTCGCCAAGATGGTCGCCTCGCTGGAGTCGACGGGCTCCGACATGGCGTGCGGCAACGCCAAGCGGCTCATCGGCGGGCGGCTGAAGGCGTCGTGGGCGCACAAGGACGCCTTCAGGGTGCAGAGGAAGCGCACCCACATCACCCGCCATCCGCTGCTGATCCGCGACCGCATGGTCTGGAACAAGGTCTTCAGGCGGTCCTTCTGGGACGAGCTCCGCCTGGCCTTCCCCGACCGGATGTACGAGGACCACCCCGTCACCATGGCGGCGCACGTCCGCGCCGGTTCCGTCGACGTGCTGCGCGAGGTCGTCTACCACTGGCGGCAGCGCGACGAGGCGGAGTCCTCCATCACCCAGCGCAAGCTCGAACCGGACAACCTCCGCGACCGGCTGCTCTCGGTGTGCGACGCCTCCAGGATCCTGCGCGGGGGAGCGCCGCGCCTGGCCGCCGCGTTCGACACCGACACGCTCGACGTCGACATGCACGTGGTGGCGGAGGCGGTCGCCCACCACGGCGACGCCCTTCCTCCCGACATCGTCGACCTGGCCGTGTCGTATCTCGACCAGGTTCCCCTGTCGGGCTGGCTCGGCCTGCCGTTCGCCCGCCGGCTGCTGGTCCACCTCCTGCACACGCGGCAGCTCGACACGCTCGCGAAGGTCTTCGGCGAGGTCGAGAGCGGCGCGATGCAACCCCTGATGCGCAGAGCAGGGCCGGGGCGGCGCTGGATCGCCGAGCACTCCCGGATGCCCGACCACCTGGCGCCGCTGTCCGGCGACCTGGCTCTCACCTCCCGCCTCCTGCGGCTGGACTGGCACGAGGGCAGGCTGCACGGCGAGGGACGGGTCTCGATCGGCAGGTTCGACGCGGGCGCCGTGGGCCAGGTGAAGCTCACGATCTGGCTGATGGAGCGCAAGAGCGGCGCCAGGATCTCGCTGGGCCACGGAACGGCCTTCCCGACCTGGTCGGAGATCGCCTGGGAGGACGGCAGCACGGCGCTGGAGAGCGGCTACCACTTCGCGTTCGCGCTCGACCCCGCCGCGCTCGCCTCCCACGGCCCGGGCCACTGGGAGCTGCACGTGGAGCTGCGCCGTCCAGGGCTGCACCTGACCGGCAAGATCGGCGGCCCGCGCTGGGCGCCGCCCGCGACCCCGGTCCCCGTACGGCTGCGCCAGCTGTGGCTGGTGCCCGTCCGCACCTTCCGCGGCTCGTGGGGCATCAGGCTGTCGCGGAGCAACGCCGTCGTGCGCGAGTGCCACGTCCATGACGACCGGCTGGTGATATCGGGAGAACTGGGCCGGCGCGGCGACGGCGAACCCGTCCTGCGCCTCATCCGCAGGCACGACGCCGAGGAGATCTACTTCCCCGTGGCCGTCGGCGGCAAGGCCTTCACCGCTCGCGTGGCCTTCGCCGAGATCGACGACTCCAAGCACGAGGAGGCGTGCTGGAATCTCGTCCTCGACCAGGGCAAGGTCGTCAGTCTGGTGGTGGAGACCGCGGCCAGGCCCGAGGTCGAGGTGAGGGGCAGGCGCTTCCTCGTCGACAGGAACGAGGAGGGCGGCCTGATGATCAGGGAGATGGGCGCTAGCTGAGGATGCCCGCCAGGCACTCGACCACGCGGTCCTGGTCTCCCTCGGACAGGTCGGGGAAGAGCGGCAGCGAGAGCTGCTCGCCGTAGTAGGCCTCGGCCTCCGGGCACAGCCCGCGCCGGTAGCCGAGGTCCTCGAAGACCGGATGCCAGTAGGCGGGGATGTAGTTGACCTGGACGCCGATGCCGGCGGCGCGCATCCTGTCGTAGACCTCACGGCGCCGCCCTTCGCGGACGCGGACCGGGTAGAGGTGCCACGAGGGCTCGACGTGGTCGCGCTGGACGGGCAGGCCGAGACCCGGCACCCCGCACAGCAGCTCGTTGTAGCGCGCCACCAGCTCGGCCCTGCGCGCCCTGAACGCGGCCAGGCGGCGGAGCTGGCTGACCCCGAGCGCGCACAGCACATCGGGCAGCCGGTAGTTGAGGCCGAAGGAGTGGACCTCCTGGTGCCAGCCGCCGACCTCGGGGTCGCGCTGCAGAGCGGGGTCCCTGACCAGGCCGTGGTTCCTGAACATGGCCGCGCGCCTGAACAGCTCGGCGTCCCCGGAGACGACGGCGCCCCCTTCGGCCGTGGTCACCGTCTTGGTGGGGAAGAATGAGAACGTCGTGAGGTCGCAGAGCGAGCCGACCGGCCGCCCCCGATAGGCGGCGCCTATGGAGTGGGCGGCGTCGCCCACCAGCGTCGCGCCGCACCCGTCGGCGACCTGGCGCAACCGGTCGTACTCGGCGGGATGGCCCGCGTAGTCGACCGTGGTGATCACGCGTGTCCTGGCCGTCACCGCGGCGGCGGCCGCGGCCGGATCGAGGTTGCCGGTGTCGGGCTCCACGTCGGCGAAGACGACCTTCGCGCCCAGCAGCGCGGCCGTGGCCGCGGTGGCGACGAACGTCAGCGGCGTGGTGACCACCTCGTCGCCCTCGCCGGCACCCGCCGCCGCGTAGGCGACATGGAGCGCCGCGGTGCCCGAGGTGACGCTGACGCACGGTACGCCGCCCGTCCACGTGGCCAGCTCGCGCTCGAACAGCGCGACCGCGGGACCCGTCGTAAGCCAGTCGCCGCGCAGCACCCCGGCGACGGCCTCGACGTCGGCGTCGATGATCGACTGGCGTCCGTAGGGGAGCATCAGGCGTTCACCGTCACCATGTCGCGCAGTTCGTCGACGGACAGCCAGCGGTCGTTGGTGTCCGAGCGGTAGGCGAAGCCCTCGGGCAGCGCCTCCCCGCCCTGCGGCGGGACGTAGCCCCAGGTCGCGATCGTCGGCTGGACCACATAGCGGTCGGTGAGGCGCAGCGTGCGCCTGCCGTCGTCGGGCGCGATCATCTCCTCGTGCAGCTTCTCGCCAGGCCTGATGCCGATCTCCTCCATCGGGCTCTCGGGGGCCAGCGCCTCGGCCAGATCGGTGATGCGCATGCTCGGGATGCGCGGCACGTACAGCTCGCCGCCCTGCATCATGTCGAAGGAGTCGACGACGAACCTGACCGCCTGCTCGAGGGTGATCCAGAAGCGGGTCATCCGCTTGTCGGTGATCGGCAGGCTGCCGCCCTCCCTGGCCAGGCGCAGGAAGAAGGGCACGACCGAGCCGCGGCTGCCCACCACGTTGCCGTAGCGCACCACGGCGAACCTGGTCACGTGGCTGGCGGCGTAGTGGTTGGCGGAGACGAAGAGCTTGTCGGCGACGAGCTTGGTCGCGCCGTACAGGTTGATGGGGCTGGAGGCCTTGTCCGTGGACAGCGCGACGACCTTGCGCACGCCGCAGTCGATCGCGGCCTCGACGACGTTCTGCGAGCCCGCGATGTTGGTCCTGACGTACTCGAAGGGGTTGTACTCGGCGGTGTCGACCTGCTTGAGCGCGGCGGCGTGGACGACGTGGTCGACGCCGTGCATGGCGCGGGTGAGGCGGTCGCGGTCGCGTACGTCGCCGATGAACCAGCGCAGCCGCTCGTCCTCGCCGAACAGCTGCCTGGCCTCGTACTGCTTGAGCTCGTCGCGGGAGAAGATCACGAGGCGGCGCACACCGAGGTGGTCGAGGGCGTGGCGCACGAAGGCCTTGCCGAACGAGCCCGTGCCTCCAGTGATCAACATTGACGATCCGGTCACCACGCTCACGTCGCCCCCTGATTTCGGTGGTACCACCTGCGTCTGCGTAGACAGGCCGGTAGCATAGCGCGACGAAGCAGACACGCACGGTCACACGGGGGAATGGGGCATCAGTGCGTATTGTCGGAGTCATCCAAGCGCGCATGGGGTCATCGCGACTGCCCGGCAAGGTGCTGCGCGACCTGGGGGGTCGCTCGGTGCTCGGCTGGGTGGTCAGGGCCGTCGACAGGTCGGACGTCGTCGACGACCTCGTGGTGGCGACCACGGGGGAGGCCGCCGACGACGCGGTCGTCGCGGAGTGCGAGCGGCTCGGCGTCGCCTGGCACCGCGGTCCCGTCGACGACGTGCTGACCAGGTTCGTCGACGCGCTGGAGAGCCGTCCGTGCGACGCGGTCATGCGGTTCACCGCCGACTGCCCGCTGCTCGACCCCGAGATCATCAGGGAGGTCGCGCTGGCCTACCAGTCGGTTCCCGGCCTCGACTACATGACCACGAGCCTGGTCCGCACGCTGCCGCGCGGCATGGACGTCGAGATCGTCGGCAGGGACGTGCTGGAGGCGGTCGGCAAGGTCGCCTCCGGCTACCACCGCACGCACGTCACCTCCCACATCTACACCCACCCCGACGACTTCCGGCTGCTCGGCCTCAGCTACTGCCCCGCCGCCCCCGACCTGCGGGTCACGCTCGACACCGAGGACGACTGGCGGCTGATCGCCACGATGGTGGCCGCCATGGGCGACCGCTGCGCGCGCGTGCGCGAGCTGGTCGCGTGGCTGCGCGCGCGGCCGGAGGCGTGCATGATCAACGCACATGTCGAGCAGAAGGCGCTGCGGGAGGCGTGATCGTGCGCGTCGGCATCCGCTGTGACGCGGGGTCCGCGATCGGCGTCGGCCACCTGGTGCGCTGCGTCGCGCTGGCCGAGGAGTTGCGGGCGCGCGGCACGCACGTGTCCTTCCTCGGCGACATGGGGTCGCTGCCGTGGGCCATGCGTCAGCTCGACCTGCGCGCCCTGCCGGTGCGCCCGGCGCCCGCCGAGCCCGGCCGGCTCGCCGCGCTCGGCTTCGACGCGGTCGTGCTCGACTCCTACACGCTGCCCGCCGAGACGGGGCGTGTGCTCATGGCCGCGGGCACGCGCGTCCTCGCGATCATCGACGGCGATCCGCTGGGTCAGGAGGCGCACCTCTATCTCGACCAGAACCTCGGCGCGGAGGAGGTCGCCTGCGCCCTGCCGTATCCGGGGGTGCGGCTGGCCGGGGCGCGCTACGTGCTGCTGCGCGACAGCGTACGGCGGGCCGTCCGCGCGCCCGCGCGCACCGGCGCGGCCCCGCCGCACGTGCTGTGCTTCTTCGGCGGCACCGACGCCACCGGCGTCGCGCCCCGGTGGGTGGAGGCGCTGCGCGCGACCGGCGTGCCGTTCGCCGCCACCGTGATCAGCTCGGATCCGCTGCCGGCGGGGGAGGGCATCACCGTCCTCCCGCCCACCGACCTGCTGCCCAACCTGATGGCCGAGGCCGACCTGGTGGTGACGGCAGCGGGCTCGGCCATCTGGGAGCTGCTCTATCTCGGCGTGCCCGCGGCGCTGACCTGGGTGGCCGACAACCAGCTCATCGGCTACGAGGCGCTGGTGGGCCGCGGCCTTGCCGCGGGGCTCGGCGGCAGCCCCGAGCGGGCGGTGCCCGCGCTGCGGCGGCTGCTCACCGACCCCGGCCTGCGAGCGGAGTACGGCACGCGCGGCCCTGAGCTGGTCGACGGCAGGGGAAGGGAACGCGTCGCCGACGCCCTCCTCGGCTGAACCCCCGTCCGCTGGATTCAGATGAGGTCCCAGGTCAACGGGGTTCCCATGGCGGCGTCCCTGGTGAACGCGCGACCCATCACCTCGCTCGCCGTCGCGGGCGGCAGACCGCCCGCCGGCCTGATCGACCTGACGTTCTCCGGGGTCACAGGCTCGCCCGCCCGCACGTCGCGCACGACGTAGAGCGAGCGCCTGAACCGCAGGCCTTCGCGCTCGCTCGGCCGCGGCCCGATCACCGGCGCGCCGAGCGACTGCCAGGCCCGATGGCTCTCCACCACGAGCGCCGCCAGCTCGGCGGGCTCCAGCGAGAAGGCGGCGTCGACCCCTCCGTCGGCGCGGGAGAGCGTGATGTGCTTCTCGATGACGCACGCGCCCAGCGCGACCGCCGCCACCGGCACCCCGATCCCTGGCGTGTGGTCGGACACGCCGACCACCGTGCCGGTGATGCCGGCCAGGAGGGGCAGCGCGCGAAGGTTGCTCTCCCCGGGCTCGGCGGGATAGCTGGCCGTGCAGGCCAGCACCACCGGCTGCGCGCACCCCGCCTCCCGGGCGGCCTCGACGGCTGCGTGGATCTCGGCGATCGTCGCCATGCCGGTCGAGATGATCAGCGGCTTGCCCGTGGCCGCCGCCAGCCTGATGAGCGGCAGGTCCACGATCTCCGAGGAGGCGATCTTGTAGGCGGGCGTGTCGAGCTTCTCCAGCAGGTCGATCGCGGTCGGGTCGAACGGCGAGGAGAACGGCACGAGACCCCGCGCGCGGGCCCGCTCGAAGATCGGCTGGTGCCACTCCCACGGGGTGTGGGCGCGCTCGAAGAGCCGGTAGAGGTTCTCGCCGCCCCACAGCTCGTGGCCCTCGCCGACGCGGAAGGCGGGGCCGTCGGCGTCGACGGTGATGGTGTCGGGCCGGTAGGTCTGCAGCTTCAGCGCGTGGGCCCCCGAGGCCGCCACCGCGTCGACGATGGCCAGCGCCCGGCCGAGGTCGCCGTTGTGGTTGCCGGACATCTCGGCGATGACGAACGGCGGGTGCGCCGGCCCTATCTCGCGCCCTGCGATGGAGATCACGCGTTGTCCTCTCTGCTGAGCTGGATGGTGATGACGGTCCTGTCGACCCCGTCGATGGCGCGGGGGTCCGAGCCGACCTCGGCGAAACCGAACCGCCGGTGCAGACGCCTGACCGACTCGTTGTCCTCGAGCACCTCGCCGCGCAGCGTCGCCAGGCCGAGCGGGCCGAAGGCGTGCTCGATCGCGGCCCGCTCCAGCCCGATCCACGCCCGCAGCAGCTCGCCCGACGACTCCAGACCCTCGAGGTCGAGGTAGAAGCCCCACGCCGCGCTCGTGGCGCCGGGGCCGAGCCCGGTGAACGTGACCACGCCAGAGGGAGTGCCGCCGTGCTCGTAGACGAGCACCTCGCGGCTCGGGTCGCCTTTCACGCCCGCCCACCATCTGGCGTGCTCGTCGGGGCCGATCTCGTGCGTGGTCAGGCTGGCCGCGCGGACCCTCGGGTGGTTCCGCCAGCGCCTGATGACCTCCAGGTCGTGTTCGCGGACGCGTCTCAGCACCTCGCCCCCCTACGAAGAGTGCTCATGTCGAAGCTCAACGTAGCGGATTCGAGTGTGGGTAAAGAGCTGATCAGGGACAGGCATGCTCCCTGCCGTCCTGTCATGGGGAGGGCATTCTGCGAGCATGCCCCTGCTCAGCGTGATCGTGCCGTACTGCAACGTCGAGCCGTACATCACCGAATGCCTGAAGTCGCTCGCAGCCCAGTCTTTGACAGACCTTGAAGTGATCCTCGTGGACGACGGGTCCACCGACGGGAGTCGCGCGGTCGCCGAGGACTTCGTCGCGAGAGACCCCCGATTCGTGCTGGTCACCCAGGAACGGCAGGGCCCAGGCCCCGCCCGGAACACCGGTGTACGGCACGCGACCGGCACCTACCTCGCCTTCGCCGACAGCGACGACCTGGTGCCCCCGGGCGCGTACGACCTGCTCGTCCGCTCGCTCGAGACGACGGGCTCCGACCTGGCCTGCGGTGGCGTCGAACGCCTGCGGTCGGGAGAGGTCTCGCCGTCCTCGCTGCACGCCAAGCCGTTCAGGCGGAGCGTGGAGCGCACCCACATCAGCCGCATGCGGGTCCTCGTCAGGGACCGCACGGTATGGAACAAGGTGTACCGGCGATCCTTCTGGGACGACCGGCGGCTGGAGTTCGCCGCCGGGATCTACGAGGACCTGCCCGTCGCCATCAGGGCCCACGTCGTGGCCGATCAGGTCGACGTCCTTTCCGAGGTGGTCTACCAATGGAGAGAGCGCGACGTGGGGGAGCCCTCGATCACTCAGGGCCGCCAGGAGCCGGACAACCTGCGCGCGCGCCACGCGTCGATCAGGGCGGTACGGGAGATCATGGCGGCCGAGGCGGCGCCGCGGCTGCTCGTGTCCTTCGACCGCGTGGTGCTGGAGAAGGACACCGCCTTCCTCCTCCAGGCCGTCGCCGAGAGCGACGCCGAGGAGAGGGGCGAACTTCTGGAGCTGGGGAGGGCCTGGCTGGCCGACCTGCGCCGCTCGGTGGTGAAGGAGGCCAGCGCGCTGCGCCGGCTCGAGCTTTACCTGCTCAAGCGCGGGCTGGCCGACGAACTGCGCGAGGTCCGCGCGTTCCGGGCCAAGGCCGCGGGGGAGCTCCGGGCGGCCAGGCGGCGCAAGAAGGACGAGGGCTGGTACGGCGACTATCCCTATCTCCGGGACAAGCGGCTGCAGATCCCCTACAAGGTCTTCGATATCAGCGAGGAGCTCAGGCTCGTCGCGAGGGTCGAGAGCGCGTCCCTGGACGGCGACCGTCTCAGGGTGCGGGGCGAGGTCTTCATCAGGCGGCTGGAGGGCCGCAGGCTGAAGGTCGCGCTCTGGCTGGAGCAGGACGGGACGACCATCCCCGTGAAGGCGCGATGGAAGAAGCGCAGGACCTTCACCGCCCAGATCGACGCGTCCGCGCTCGCGCACGGGACGTGGCGGATGGGCGTGCGGGCGGAGTTCCAAGAGTTGATCAAGGACGGATATCTTCGGCCCGCGCCCATCGGCGGACAAGACGACGCCGCGGACGACGATCCGGACCTGAATGGATCTACCCAGGAGCTTGGTACGTGCCGGGATGGTCAAGAAGCGGCATGGACATTCTCCAGTAGTTCCAGAGAGTAATCGAAGAACCACGCTGTGTCGCCATGCTGGGATTCATGAGGACCTACTCGCTCGATGACGTCTACGCGACATGCAAGCGGAGAGACTCCTGGTGGACCGTGTGCTTCGTGGACCCGGTCGCCTGCCGGGTCGCGTTGTTCGTCGCGAACCGATCGAACATCACGCCGAACGGTCTCACGGTCTTCTCGCTGGTTCTCGGCATGGCGTCCGCCGGGTGCCTGGCGGCCGGTCAGCTCGCCGCGGGAGCGGTGCTGTTCTACCTGAGCTTCATGATCGACTGTGTCGACGGCAAGATCGCCCGCCTCAAGGGCACGGGGACGCCGTTCGGTCTGTGGCTCGACTTCATGGGCGACAGGATCAGGGAACTGTGCTGCGCCACCGGGCTCGCCTACGGCCAGTACGCGGCCACGGGGAACGTCGCCTTCATCGTGCTCGGCGCCGCGGTGGCCGCACTCGACATGTTCAGGTACGTCAACTCGGCAACGATGAAGCGGGTCAGGGAGACGATCAGGGAGGCCAACGCCTCCTCGACGCCGGCCCACCTTCCCGCGCCGAGACCGCACGAGCCACTGGCGTACCGGCCGATGCCGCACCAGCAGGGGGCACGGCCGGCGCCGGGGCACCAGACGGGAGTACAGACTTCACGGCCGCAGCAGTCCGCGCCGCCACGGCGCCGTGGCCTGCTGCGCCGGGTCAACAGGGCGATGGCCAGGCGGAGGATCCGGTCCCACCTGATCAGCGGCATCGAGTACCACGCGACGGTCTTCGTGATCGCACCGCTGCTGGGGCAGACGGCGCTCATCCCCGTCATCTCGGTCGGCAGCGTCCTGTTCGTGGCCAACGAGATCTTCCTTATCTATCGAATGTGGCTCTTCACCCGCCGCCACGGGGCGGTCCCCAAGCCGGAGGAGAGCCGAGAGCAAGCGCTAATCGGGGGTTCACCAAATGTCTGACAGGCCGGTATTCGTCGTTGGCTGTCCACGTTCGGGCACCACACTGCTGCAGCTGATGCTCCACTCGCACTCGAGGATCGCGGTGCCGCCGGAGACCAGGTTCGTGGGCGCCGTCTACAACAAGCGCCGCTCGTTCGGCGACATGCGGCAGGCCGCCAAGCGCCTCGCGCTGGCCGAGTGGATCACGGGCGACCGCACCAAGTTCCGCGAGCTCGGCGTCGACAAGGACGAGTTCATCAGGCAGGCGGTCGAGGGTCCTGGCTCACTCGGCTCGGTGCTCGGCACCGCGTTCAGGATGTACGCCGACCGCTTCGGCAAGGCAAGGTGGGGCGACAAGCGCCCGAGCTACGTCAAGCAGGTGGACATGCTGGTGAGGCTGTTCCCCGACGCGCAGTTCGTGCACCTGATCAGGGACGGCCGCGACTGCGTCTCCTCGCTGAAGGAGATGCCGTGGTTCACGCACGACTCCTTCCACGCGATCTCCATCTGGGCGGAGGCGATCGACGCGGGCAAGAGGCTGCGCAAGATCATGCCGGAGGACAGCTACTACGAGCTGCGCTACGAGGACCTGACCGACGACCCGGCGACCGAGCTGAAGAAGCTCTGCCACTTCCTCGAAGAGGACTTCGACCCGGCGATGTGCTCGCCGGGTGACATGGCCAGCGTCGCGGTGCCCGCCCACAAGGTGTGGCACAGCAACACCCACGGCGAGGTCCTCAGGTCACGGGTGGGCAGCTGGTCGACGCGCCTCGACAGCTGGGAGGTCAGGCTGTGCGAGCAGGTGCTCGGCGAGCGCCTGGAGGCCAACGGCTACGAGCTGACCGGCGCGCCGAAGGCGGCCAAGGATCACCTGGCCCGCCTGCAGAGGGTCATGCAGAAGCGGCGCGCGGCCCGCATGCGCAAGAGCATGCGCGACCGGTTCAACCGGCTGCGCGAGCCCGGCCCCGTGCCGGCGTTGCTGACCTCCGGCCAGCGCGTGCTCGCCGGCGTCCCCGCGCAGCGCATCGAGGTGGAGGTCCCGCAGCGCGTCATGTGAGGCCTCGGCCTCCGCAGCGCGTCATGTGAGGCCGCGCGGCCTTCACAGCGCGTCATGTGAGGTTCGCGCGGCCTCCGCAGCGGGTCGCGCGTGGCTTCCTCACCGCTCCATGTGAGCGAAGAGCTCTTCCCAGCGGTCGAGCACGGGTTCCAGACGGAACGCCTCGGCCCTGGCGCGAGCGGCGGCGCCCAGTCGCCGCCGCTCGCCCGCCGACTCCATGAGGGCGGCGAGCCGTTCGGCGAGGGCGGGCACGTCGCCGGGCGGCGCGAGCAGCCCGCCGATCGAGCGCACGCCTCCCGAGACGTCGAAGGCGACGGACGGCAGCCCGTGCGCGGCCGCCTCCATGAGAACCAGCGGCAGACCCTCGTGCTCGCTGGACAGCGCGACGATGGACGCGCCGAGGTACTCCCGTTCCATCGCGCCCGCGTCCACGCGGCCCCTGAACACCACCCGGTCGGCGACGCCCTCCTGCGTCGCCCAGGCGCGCAGCCGCGGCTCCTCGGGCCCGTCACCGATGAGGTGCAGCTCCCACGGTGGCGCGGACGCCTTGGCGAAGGCGCTGATCAACCTGTCGAACCGCTTCACGCCGGCCAGCCTGCCGGCGCCCAGCACTCTCGCGGCCGACAGCTCGGCCCTCGCCGCAGGCCAGCCCTGCAAGGGGTTGGGCAGCGACCAGGTGTTGGGCAGCAGCGCGTGCTCGGCGAACAGCCACGCGTCCTGTTCGCTGAGGAAGACCGCCTGGTCGAGATCGCCATAGTGACGCCTGATCGAGCCGAGGTGCGAGCAGATGCGGGCGTGCTGGTAGGAGCCGTGGTACTGGCCGATGGCGCGCGTCCGCTCGGGCAGCAGCCCGGACAGCCGCGTCACCACGCCGGGGGAGGTCAGGACGGCGAAGGCAGGCCCGATCCTGGCGAGCAGCCCGCCGGCGCGCCCCTTCTCGAACACGGACGAGCGCGGGGACCTGCTGATCACGTGCCTCGCGTACAGCGGCCGCGCCACGTATCGGAACGGCTTCTCCGCCCTGTGCAGGCCCACGACGTGCACTTCGTGGCCGCGGCCTGCCAGCCCCTGCGCGAGCGTGTGGGTGACCTGCTGGATGCCGCCGAGGGTGTCGGCGTCCATGCAGGCGAAGACCACCGCCCCGCTCACGAGGCGCTCCGCAGCGGAGGCCGCCGCCGCACCGGTACGGCAGGCGGCACGCCGAAGAAGTCCGCCACGACCCTCGCGGCCGCGTCGCCCCTCTCCTCCTCGCACCACAGCCGCCGCGCCGCGGCGTACTTGGCGGCGAACGAGGCGTGCACCGCCGGAAGGTCGCGCAGGCACGCGACGAGCTCGGCGCCCGTGGTGACGCACGGGCCCGGCGCGATCGCGGGCAGGTCGGTGTTGACGCCCCGCTCGGACAGCCGGTACTCGTCCCAGTCGTCGATGAAGAACAGCATCGGCTTGCCCGTGACCGCGTAGTCGCACATCACGGAGGAGTAGTCCGTCAGCAGCGCGTCGGAGACCAGGATCAGGTCGTTGATCTCGGGATACGCGCCCGCGGGCCGGACGAAGTGGAGCAGGTGCTGGGGGACCTTGTAGCGCTCGACCGGATGGGTGCGCAGGATCACCACCCATTCGTCCGCCACCGCCTCCGCCAGCTCGGCCAGGTCCACCCGCACCGACATGCCCGAACTCTTGGCGCCGTCGCGGTAGGTGGGCGCGTAGAGGAGGATCCTGCGGTCCTGCGGGATCTCCAGCCGCTCGCGCACGCCTTCGGGCGGCTCGCCGCGCACCAGCGTGTCGCAGCGTGGCGTGCCGTACCGCAGGACGGGGCCCTCGTAGCCGAGGGCGGGCACGAAGTAGCGGGAGAACTCGGCGCTCGGCGAGATCAGCGCGTCCCATCGGGCGACGGCCGCGCGCCACTGCTCGCGCGGACCCGGCAGGTCGGCGCGCAGGTCGGGGGCGTCGAAGCCGATGGACTTGATGCCCTGGCCGTGCCAGGTCTGCAGGTAGCGGGTGCCGCGCGGCTTGGGGTAGTCGAGGGGGAAGCCGTGGCTGTCGACCCAGATGCCGGCGCGGGCCATGGTCCAGATGTGGCGCCAGCTGCCCCGCCGTACGAGGGGGACGCCGGAGGGGAAGCAGGCGCGGCCGCGGGCGACCGACCAGACGGCGGTGACGGGCAGTCCCCGGCGGCGCACCTCCTCGTAGACGGCGCGCGGGCTGCCGGTGTAGCCCTTGCCGCAGTCGGCCTCGAACAGTGCCAGGTCCTCGCGCGGCGGCAGCACCCTGATCAGCGCCTTGTAGGCCCTGAGCTTCAGCCGGGGCGTGCTCACCCGGCGGAGGACGCTGCGCTTCAGCTTGGCGAGGACGACCCGCGGCGTGGGCCTCGGGCTCAGGTGCAGCTGTCCCGCGGCGCCCGCGGCGCTGACGCGCAGGCGGCCGAGGCCGAACGGCTCCATGCCGGGGTCCGCGAGCAGGGTGTCGGTCGTGGTGAGGCCGTCAGGCCTGGTGAACCCGATGCGCGGGTCGCAGCGCGCCCTGACCTTCGCCAGGTCGAGGGTGACCTCGCTGACGAGGGCGCCGTCGGGGGAGGGAACCGGGTCGATCGGCACCGTGAGAGGGCCGCAGCGCAGGAACGCGGTCCACTCGGTGAGGACCGAGAAGGGGTCGTAGGTGCGCACCCGCATCCGCAGACGCGTCCCCTCCGTGGCGAGCGCGACCACCTCGTGCCGCAGCCTGGAGGCGGTGTAGGGCAGCTCGGCCATGCGCAGCTCGGTGATGTCCAGGCCTGCCGCCGGCGTGCGGCCCCAGTACGTGCGCCCCTCGTGCGTGACCACCTCGCGCGGCGGGGCCAGAGGCGCGCTCAGCGACCTGGCCGCCACCCGCAGGTCCTCGGCCCTGCCGTCCAGGATCAGCCGACAGCACACGCGCACCATCGGGTCCATCCGGCCGATCACCTCGTCGGGTACCTCCTCCAGGTACGGCCTGACCATCGAGGCGAACTCCTTGGCCCACACCAGGTCGCGCGAGGGGAGCGGGTTGAGATAGACCCGCAGGTCCTGGCGGACGAAGCGGTACTGCCGATCCGGCACCAGGTCGCCGAACCCGTGCGCGCGCAGCGTCGCGTCGCTGCGTCTTGCCGCCTCCACCCGGTGGCGGACGTTGTCCATCTCCCTGATGCTCATCGAGATCGACGTGCGCTCGTGGGACCTGCGCCAGTGGTAGACCACCCACGGGACGATCGCGAACCTGCGTGCCGAGCAGTACATCTCGGCGCCGAAGACGTGGTCCTCGTAGTGGATGTCCTCGGGGAAGCGCAGCGCGTGACGGCGCAGGAAGGACACGTCGAACAGCTTGTTGGTGCTGAAGCAGTCGAGGAACAGCTCGGGCTCCTCCCGGATGCCCTCGACCACCCGCCGCTTCCTGAACAGTTGCGGGTAGTAGCGCTCGGTCCTGCCCGTCGGCTCGTACAGCCGTGAGATCTGTCCGGAGACGAAGTCGGCGCCGGTCCGCTCGATCTCCGTCAGCATGCTCTTGCACGCGTGCCGCGGCAGCGTGTCGTCGCTGTCGAGGAACATGACGTACGGCGAGAGCGCCGCGTCGATCCCGTCGTTGCGCGGCGCTCCGCACCCGCCCGAGTTGGCCTCCCTGCGCACGTAGCGGACGCGGGCGTCGGCCCGCATGAGCTCCCTGGCCACGCGCGGGGTGTCGTCGGTGCTCGCGTCGTCCGAGATGATCACCTCGAGGTCGCGGAGCGTCTGGTCGAGCACCGAGCGGACCGCTCTCGGGAGGCGGGCGGCGTCGTTGTAGGTGATCACGACAACGGTGCAGTCCGGCATGCCTGTTCTCCCCCGAGTCCCGATGCTCGAAGGCAGACATTCCCTCGCGATTCACCAAGTGTCCTGACTTGATGGCGTTTTTACCGGACGATTCGCCTGATTAGCCACACAAGTAGAACTATCCCGGCAATCGCCCCCGCGATCGGCGCGATCCTCTTGAGCAGCGGTGCTCCCGCGATCTCCAGCAGGTCGAGCGCCTCCTCGTCGGGCGTGCGGGAGGTGCGCAGGGTGCCGCTCGGCCTGACGTCCGCCTCCTCCTCGATCTCCGGCACCGCGGCCAGGTGGCGCTCCTCGCCCTGCGGCTCGCCCAGCAGGGCCGACAGGTTCGCCGCGAACGTGTCGATGAGCTTGGCGCCCACCTCCGCCATGACGCCCCTGCCGAACTGCGCGGGCCTTCCCGTGACGTTGAACGTCGTCTCGACCTTCACCGTGGTGGCCCCTTCGGAAGGGGCCAGCCGGGCGGTGACGGCGGCGTTGGCGGTACCCGAACCGCGGGCCTCCTTGCCCGAGGCCGAGAGCGTGAGGGCGTAGGCGTCCTTGTCGACGTCCTCGAACCTCGCCGTGCCCCGGTAGGTGACGGTGATCGGGCCGACCTTCACCTTCATCCTGCCGGTGAACTCCTCTCCCTCGACGATGTCGAGGGTCGCCCCAGGCAGGCACGGTGCCACCCGCTCGACGTCGAGCAGCGCCGCCCAAGCCTGCTCGACCGGAACAGGAACCGTGAACTCGTGCTCGAACCGCATCGCCATCGATCCGCTCCTTCCACCGACTGGACGCGCTCTCCCAGCCTCGTCCTTGGGACACCCGCTGGCTACCCCCAGGACGGGCCCTCAGCCGCGCCCTCCGAAACCCCGCACCCGCGCGCGGCCCTCCAGGACCGCACCCATGCCTTCCCTGCGGTCCCCGCCGCCTCGCGGGGTGGGGAGAGGGCCGGGCCGGCCCTCTCCCCGAAGTCGGAGAAGGCCGCGCCTGCCCCCTCCACGAAGCCCGAGCGTCAGGGGGCGCCGGCCGCCGCGCTGACCGCCCGCTGGGTCAGCACCCGGGCCAGGTGCCGCCGGTAGTCGGGCTGAGCGTGCAGGTCGGCCGTCGGCGACGTGCCCTCCGCCGCCTCCGAGCACGCCTGCGCGAGCGCGTCCCCGACCTCGACGCCCCTCAGCGCCGTCTCCGCCGCCAGTGCCCGCAGCGGCGTCGGCCCCATGTTCGCCAGGCCGATCCTCGCCTCCTGTATCGAGCCGTTCGACCGGCGGACCGCCGCCGCCACGCTGACGATCGCCCACGCCTGCGCCGTGCGGCGGAACTTCTCGTAGTGGAAGCCCCACCCCGGCCCCAGCTTGGGAACCTTGACGCCGAGCAGGATCTCCCCTGGCCCGAGCGCCGTCTCCAGATAGTCGAGGAAGAAGTCCGCGGCCGGGACCTCCCTGGACGAGGTCACCATCACGCACTCCAGCGCCACCGCCACCGCTGGCAGGTCGCCGGCCGGATCGGCGTGGGCGAGGGAGCCGCCGAAGGTGCCGCGGTGCCGTACCGCGGGATCGGCGACGGTGGCTGCCGCGAGGGCCACGAGCGGGCAGCCCGAGGTGACCGCGGGCGACCGCGTCACCTCGTCGTGCGTGGCCATCGCGCCGATGAAGACGTGGTCGCCCTCGTCGCGGATGCCGTTGAGCTCGCTGAGCCTGCTGACGTCCACCAGCAGCGACGGGTACGACAGCCGCAGGCGCAGCAGCGGCAGCAGCGACTGCCCTCCGGCCAGGACCTTCGCGTCCTCGTCCGAGGCCAGCGCCTCGCTCGCCTCCTGGAGGGAGGCGGGCCGCAGGTAGTCGAATGGGGCCGGAATCATCGGATGGCCCTCCAGATCCGTTCGGGCGTGCATGGCATCTGGACGTCGTGGACGCCTCGCGGCCGCAGCGCGTCCACGATGGCGTTGACGACGGCCGGGGTGGAGGCGATCGTGCCGGCCTCGCCGACGCCCTTGACGCCGAGCGGGTTGGACGTCGCCGGCGTCTCGGTCCTGTCGGTGACGAAGTCCGGCAGGTCGGCGGCCGAAGGCAGCAGGTAGTCGGCCATGGTCGCGGTCAGCAGGTTGCCGTCGGCGTCATGGATGGCCTCCTCGAACAGCGCCTGCGCGATGCCCTGCGCGAGGCCGCCGTGCACCTGACCCTCGACGATCAGCGGGTTGATCACATGCCCGACGTCGTCGACCGCCACGTACTTGCGGATCTTCGCCATGCCGGTCTCGGTGTCGACCTCGATCGCGCACAGGTGCGTGCCGTGCGGGAACGAGAAGTTCTCCGGATCGAACGTGGCGTCGGCGTCGAGCCTGGGCTCCACGCCGTCCGGCAGGTCGTGCGCGGCGAACGCGGCCAGTGCCAGCTCCTGGATGGTCTTGCTCGACGTGGTCCCCTTCACCGTGAACGAGCCCTGGGCGAAGTCGAGATCGTCGGCCGAGCACTCCAGCGCGTGCGCGGCCAGCTTCCTGGCCTTGTCCTTCACCTTCTCGCAGGCCTGGAGAACGGCCATGCCGCCCACGACGAGCGAGCGCGAGCCGTAGGTGTCCATGCCCTTGTGCGAGATCGCGGTGTCGCCGTGCATCACCGCGACGTCCTCGAACGGCACGCCGAGCGAGTCGGCCACGATCTGGCTCCACGCCGTCTCGTGGCCCTGGCCGTGGGGCGAGGTGCCGGTGACGACCTCGACCTTGCCGGTGGGCAGCATGCGTACCGAGCCGTGCTCCCATCCGCCCGCGCCGTAGCTGAGCGAGCCGAGCACCCTGCTGGGCGCGAGCCCGCACATCTCGGTGTAGGTGCTGACGCCGATGCCGAGCTGGACGGGGTCGCCCCTGTCGCGCCTGTCGGCCTGTTCGGCGCGCAGCTTGTCGTAGCCGAACAGCGCCATCGCCTTCTCGGTGGCCGCCTCGTAGTTGCCCGAGTCGTAGGTGAGCCCCGCGATCGTGGTGTACGGGAACTCCTCGTGCCTGATCCAGTTGCGCCTGCGCACCTCGATGGGGTCGAGGTGGAGCTCGTCAGCGAGCTCGTCCATGACCCTCTCGATGGCGTAGGTGGCCTCGGGCCGCCCGGCGCCGCGGTAGGCGTCGGTCGGCGTCTTGGTGGTGAAGACGCCCGTGCAGTCGAAGCTGTAGGCGTCCATCTTGTAGATGCCGTTGAACATGAACGCGCCGAGCAGCGGCACCCCCGGCGTGACCAGCATGAGGTAGGCGCCCATGTCGGCCAGCAGCTCGACCTTCAGCCCCCTGATCCTGCCGTCGGACTCGGCGGCCAGCGCGATGTGCTGGATCTGGTCGCGGCCGTGGTGCACGGTCAGGTTGCCCTCGGAGCGCGACTCGGTCCACTTGACCGGCTTGCCGAGCTTCCTGGTCAGCAGCAGGCAGATCACCTCCTCCGCGGTGACCTGCAGCTTGGAGCCGAACCCGCCGCCCACGTCGGGCGCGATGATGCGCAGCTTGTGCTCGGGCACTCCGGTGGTCAGGGCGAGCATCACCCGCAGTACGTGCGGGATCTGCGTCGAGGTCCACAGCGTGAAGCCGTCGCCGTCGGTCGTCGCGACGACCGCGCGCGGTTCCATCGCCGTCGGGATGAGGCGCTGCTGGACGTAGGTGCGGTCGATGACCACGGGGGCGTCCCTGAACGCGGCCTCCATGTCGCCTTGGGCGAACGTCCACGTGAAGGCCTTGTTGCCCGCCTCGTGGACCTTCGGGGCGTCGTCGCCGAGCGCCTCCGTCATGTCGAGGACGGCAGGCAGCGGTTCGTAGTCGACGTCGATGGCGTCGAGCGCGTCGGCGGCCAGGTAACGGTCGGTGGCCACCACGCAGGCCACGGCCTCGCCCGGATAGCGCACCTCCTCGACGGCCATCGGCGGATGGTCGGGAATGACGACGTCCTCACTCACCGGCCACGCGCACGGCAGGCTGCCCTGCTCGTCCGCGAAGTCCTGGCCGCTGAAGGCCGCCACCACGCCCGGCAGGCCCTTCGCGCCGGAGACGTCGACCCCGGTGATCCTGGCGTGCGCCATCGGGCTGCGCTTGAAGGCGACGTACAGCATGCCGGGCAACTGGATGTTGTCGGTCCACTGGGTGCGGCCGGTCAGCAGCCGGGCGTCCTCCTTGCGCCTGCGTGCCCTGCCGATCTCTCTGCCGTCGCCCGGCTCGGAGAGCATCCCGCTCTCGGCCACCTGCTGGGCCACCACGCCCGCGTCGAGTTCCTCGGTCATGACGTCTTCACCGCCGCGCCTCGCCGTACCGCTCTGACGATGTTGCAGTAGCCCGTGCACCGGCAGAGGTTGCCCTCGAGACCCTCCCTGATGGCCTCCTCCGACGGGTCGGGATTCTGCCTGAGCAGGTCGATCGCGGCCATGACCATGCCAGGGGTGCAGTAGCCGCACTGCAGCGCGTGCTCCTCGTGGAAGGCCTGCTGCATCGGGTGCATGGTGCCGTTGGTCGCCAGGCCCTCGATGGTGACCACGTCGCCGCCGTCGGCCTGTACGGCGAGCACGGAACAACTTTTCACGCTCTTGCCGTCGAGCATGACGGTGCAGGCGCCGCAGTTGCTGGTGTCGCACCCGACGGGTGTGCCGGTCTTACCCAGCCGATCCCTGAGCAGGTGCACGAGGAGGAGCCGCGGCTCCACATCCTCCTCGTAGCGGATTCCGTCGACGGTGACGGCGATGCGAGGCATACGTCCTCCCTCGATTCCTGAGGTCAACGAGAAAGGCGCGGGCCGGGCCGCCGCGATGGTGCGCCCGCTCGGAGCGAGGGCGGCGGTCCGGGGGCGGTTTCTCATTGATAAGTGGAACGTACGCCTAACAAACGCCAGGTCAAGAGCGGCGTATCGACCTCGCAACGATCGCCACCACACCGGCCAGTCCCAGGCCGCCGAACAGCAGCGAGAGCAGGAGCACGAAGTCCGTGATGACGCCGGTGACCAACAGGATGCCGATGACCAGGAACAGGATGCCGCTGAGCAGGGCCATCCAGTCGGTCCTGTGCAGAAGCCGCTGCCGCGGGGCCACGTCACGCTGCAACGCGCACCTCCATGTCGCCTACGCCGCCCTTGAGGTTCAGCACGATGGTCGGGGCATCGCCCTTCGGCGGCGTCTCAGGCTCCAGGACCTTGTCGACCTCCACGTCGGTGCCGCCCTCGAAGGACTGGCCGATCATGATGTCGCCCACCCTCGACTTGGCGTGGACCTCCACCCGGGCCGTCGGCGGCACGATCACGACGAGTTCGCCGACCGCCAGCTTGGCGTTGAACGTCACCTTGGCGCCGGGGGTGAGCTTCAGGTCCGACAGGTCCAGCGTGCCGTCGCCGATGCCCACGTCATAGGTACGGGCGGCCTCGGCCACGGTCGTCGGCGCCCAGTTGGCGGTGCCGATCTTCCTGGGGAGGTCGCCGAGCATCAGGCTCGCGCTGACGATGACGATCAGGACGGTCCCGAGAGCGACGAGCCCGGCGCCGCGGCCGAGCCAGGTGGCCACCAGCAGGCCTGCGCCGATGGTGATGAGCATGGCGCCGCCCACGGCGGTGAGGCTCGGGGCGGTGGATCCTGAGGTGGCTTGGGCCGCCACGACGATCCCTCCAACGATCAATGCCAGCAGGACGGTGATCACGCCGGTGAACGACCTGCGTCGTCTCGGGCGTGGGGTGGCGACCTGCTCGCCGTAACGGCTCAGGTCGTAGGGCGAGTGGCCGGCGCGCCTGCGGGGGTCCAGCGGCTGGAACGGGCCGCGCGGGGCGAACGGCTCGCCGTAGGAGTAGGCGGGCTGCCCGGGCGGCGGCGCGGGCCGGTGGTACGGCCGCTGGTACTGCGGCGGCTCGGGGACCTCGTTGACCCTCGTCGGCGCCACAGGCTCGCGGTGCTCCTCACCGGCCGGCGGCTCGCTCGCCGGAGCGGCGGGCTCGGGCGCCTGCCGCGCCTCCCCTGCCTCACCGAACCCCTGCGCCTCGGCGGCTCGCGGAGCCTCGGGTGCTTCAGGAGGGGTGACGGGGGCCTGCGCGCCGGTTCCGGGTGGCGTCCTGAAGGCCGCGGTCTCGAAGGCCACCGTCGCAGGGGGCTCGTGCCGTACGGGGGCGGGCTCCCTGCGGAAGGCGGTCGGCGGGGGCTCGTAGGCGATGTCCTCGGGCGCGATCGGCTCGGTCCTGCGGTTGAGCCGCTCGGGCAGCGACCGCGCGAGAGCCGGCAGATCGACCCCCCTGGCGTGCGCCGTCAGCAGCACGATCGCCATCAACGTGGCCACCACCAGCGTGCCGGTGCCGAGCCACACGGTCGCCACGTTGATGATGAGCCCGAACCCGGCGATGCCCGTCAGCAGCGCGAACACCGTCTCGGCGTCGAAGTCGCGCCGCGTCCACTGCTCGACGTAGCCGGGGCGGCCGTTCGACTCCTTCATCAGCAGGAAGGCCGCGATGTACAGGAACAGGCCGATGCCGGAACCCAGTACCAGCATGGCGAATCCGACGCGGAAGACCACCGGGTCGATCCGCGTGTGGCGGCCGAGCCCCGCGCACACACCGGTGAGCATCCTGCCCTCGCTGCTCCGCTTGAGCACGCGAGGTGGGGCTGCCTGGTCAGTGGGCGGTGCTTCGGTCATGACACCATCGTGGCGTGCGCGGCCTGGACCCGCATCCGGGACTCCCCTGAGGCGACCCCTAGAAGGCGAACCAGGGCTCTCCCCTGATGTCGGTCATGACCGCGACGTGTGACTATGGCGGTGTTATGGCTGACCAACAGACTCTGCGCGAGACGGACGACGCGCCCTTTCCTCGCCTGACCCGTCCGATGGAGGGCCGGCTGGTGGGCGGCGTCGCCCAGGGGCTCGCCGCCCAGCTCAAGCTGGACCCCATCGTGATCAGGCTGAGCTTCGTGCTGCTCAGCGTCGTGGACGGCGTAGGCCTTGCCGCCTACGCCGTCATGTGGATGATCACGCCGCGCAGGCAGGACGAGGGGCCGGTTCCCCCGCGCGACTGGAGCCAGCTCGCCGCCTTCACCGCGATCGGCGTGGCGCTGTTCGCGTTCGGGTGGTTGACCGGGGCGTCGAAGGGCGGAATCGGCATGCTGCCGTTCGCCGTCGGCGGCATCGGCACCCTCATCCTCTGGCAGCAGGCCGATCCCGAACGCAGGAAGAGCTGGGTCAGCGGCGCCACCAAGGGCATGCGGAAGAACCGCGTGCGCACGCTGCTCGGCGTGATCCTCGTGGTCGTCGGCGCGATCGGCTTCCTCGCCCTCCAAGGAGAGCTGAACGCCGCCAGGCCCGGGCTGCTCTACACGGCCGTCGTGGTCGGCGGTCTGGCGGTCATCGCCGCCCCCTGGCTGGCGGGCCTGTGGAAGGAGCTCCAGCTCGAGCGGCGCGAGCGCATCAGGCAGGAGGAGCGCGCCGAGGTCGCCGCGATGGTGCACGACTCGGTGCTGCACACCCTCACCCTGATCCAGCGCGTCGCGCACGACCCGCGAGAGGTCACCAGGCTGGCCCGGGCGCAGGAGCGCGACCTGCGCAACTGGCTGTACCAGCCGGCCCAGGACGCCGACGCCACGCTGGCCGCCGCCGTACGGCGGATCGCGGCGGAGGAGGAGGACTCGCACGGCGTGCCCATCGAGGTCGTCTGCGTGGGCGACGTCGAACTCGACTCGGCCGGTCGGCTCGCGGCGATGCTCAAGGCGTCACGGCAGGCGATGGTCAATGCGGCCAAATACTCTGAAAGCCCGGTCATCTCCGTCTATGCGGAGGTAGAGGGTGAAGAAGTCACCATTTTCGTGAAGGATCGGGGCAAGGGCTTCGATCTCGATGAGGTGCCTCTGGACCGCATGGGGATCAGGGAGTCCATCATCGGAAGGATGGAGCGCCACGGCGGCAGCGCCAGGGTGCGCACCGAGCCCGGCGAGGGCACGGAAGTGATGTTGACGATGAAGGTGGAGAAATGATTCGCGTGCTGATCGTCGATGACCATCGGCTGTTCCGCTCCGGCGTCCGCGCCGAGCTGGGCGACTCGATCCAGGTCGTGGGCGAGGCCGAGGACGTCGAGTCGGCGGTGAAGGCGATCGCCGCGCTCGAGCCCGACGTCGTGCTGCTCGACGTGCACATGCCGGGCGGCGGCGGCCAGGAGGTGCTGCGCAGGGTCCTCGGCGCAGGCTCGCAGGTGCGTTTCCTCGCCCTGTCGGTCTCCGACGCGGCCGAGGACGTGATCGGTGTGATCAGGGGA
Source organism: Nonomuraea mangrovi (assembly GCF_042681425.1). Classification (NCBI taxonomy): domain Bacteria; kingdom Bacillati; phylum Actinomycetota; class Actinomycetes; order Streptosporangiales; family Streptosporangiaceae; genus Nonomuraea; species Nonomuraea mangrovi. The sequence goes on from NZ_JBHUFV010000015.1 coordinate 148,736, forward strand.
GGCGCGCGGGGCTACGTCACCAAGAACATCAGCGGCCGCGAGCTGACCGACGCCATCCGCCGCGTCGCGGACGGCGACGCGGTGTTCTCCCCACGTCTGGCGGGTTTTGTGCTCGACGCCTTCGCCTCCACGGAGGCGCCCTCGATCGATCCGGAGCTCGACTCGCTCACCCAGCGCGAGCGGGAGGTCCTCCGGCTGATCGCGCGTGGTTACGCCTACAAGGAGATCGCCAAGGAGCTGTTCATCTCCGTCAAGACCGTGGAGACCCACGTGTCGTCGGTGCTGCGCAAGCTCCAGCTGTCGAACCGGCACGAGCTGTCGCGCTGGGCCACCGCCAGACGCCTCGTGTGAGCCGCCGGTCAGCGTCCGGTGCGTGAGCGGTGCGCGGGGCGGGCCACCGTACCTCACATGAACATTCTGATCTCCGGTGCGAGCATCGGTGGCCCCGCCCTCGCCTTCTGGCTCAGGAAGTACGGCTTCGACGTCACGATCGTGGAACTGTCGCAGGGGCTCAGGCCCGGCGGGCAGGCGATCGACGTGCGCGGTCCCGCCCTCGACGTGGCCGAGCGGATGGGCCTGCTGGCCGACATCCGCACCGCCCGGGTGGACATGCGGGGCATGTCGATGGTCGACGCCGATGGCAACGAGATCTACCGCTCCGAGGAGCGCACGTTCACCGGCGGCGACCTGTCCAGCCCCGACATCGAGATCCTGCGCGACGACCTGAGCCAGATCATGGCGGCGGCGGCACAGGGGGTGGACTACCTCTTCGGCGACTCCATCAGGGAGATCGTCCAGGACGCCGAGGGCGCGCACGTCACCTTCGAGAGCGGGTTGCGCCGTACGTTCGACATCGTGGTGGGCGCCGACGGGCTCCACTCCAACACCCGCAGGCTGGTCTTCGGTCCCGAGTCGGACTTCAGCCGCCACCTCGGCACCTACCTCGCCGTGTGGACCGCGCCCAACACCCTGGGCCTCGACCGCTGGCAGGTCTTCCACCAGGTGCCCGGCGGCAACTGGGGCGGCGGCGTGATGAGCGTGCGCGGCAACAGCGAGGCGCGCGTCTACATGGGGTTCGAGTCGGAGCCGCTCGACTACGACTACCGCGACGTCGCCGCGCAGAAGCGCCTCCTGCGGGAGCGGCTGGGCGGCGCGGGCTGGGTGCTGCCCGAGCTGCTCGGGCACATGTGGGAGGCCGCGGACTTCCACCTCGACTCGATGTCCCAGATCCACATGGACAGCTGGTCGAGCGGCAGGGTCGTGCTGCTCGGCGACGCGGGCTACTGCGGCTCGCCGCTGTCGGGGCAGGGCACGAGCATGGCGATGGTGGGGGCCTACGTGCTGGCGGGGGAGCTGGCCGCGGCAGGGGGTGACCACGTGGCCGCGTTCGCGGCCTACGAGCGGGAGCTGCGCGAGTACGTCAGGCGCAACCAGCAGCTGGCCTACACCAACAAGGCGAGAGTGGAGGCCGAGCAGGCGGGAGTGGAGTTCGACGGGGAGGACTTCGCCGAGGTCGCGGGGGGCTTGACCTTGAAGGACTACTAGTCTCATGCGACATTTCGGTTATGGGCAGAGACGTGCCAGTCGTCGTGTTCAGTCGAGACGATCGACGGAATTACCGTGACAAAGTGCGGCGAAATCTGGACACCTTCGCCCAGATGTTGCGAGAGTCGCGCTTCGAGTTCGAGCAGCCCCAGGCGGGGCTCGAGATCGAGCTCAACCTGGTCGACGAGCGCGGCGAACCCGCCATGCGCAACGCGGAAGTCCTCGCCGCCATCGCCCAGCCCGACTGGGCGACCGAGCTCGGCCAGTTCAACATCGAGATCAACGTCGCCCCGCAGAGGCTGGACGGCGACGGCGCGCACCGTCTCGAGGAGACGGTGCGAGCCAGGCTCAACCACGCCGAGGAACGCGCCCGCTCGGAGGGTGGCCACCTGGTCCTGATCGGCATCCTGCCGACCCTCAGCCAGAAGGACACCCACGAGGGCACCCTCTCGGCCAACCCGCGCTACAAACTGCTCAACGAGCAGATCTTCGCCGCCAGGGGCGAGGACCTGCACCTGCTGATCGAGGGCGTCGAACGGCTCGACACCTACGCCGACAGCATCACCCCCGAAGCCGCCTGCACCAGCGTCCAGTTGCACCTGCAGGTCAGCCCGGAGGCCTTCGCCGCCCACTGGAACGCCGCCCAGGCCATCGCGGGCCCGCAGGTGGCCGTCGCCGCCAACTCGCCCTACCTGTTCGGCAAGGAGCTGCACAGGGAGACCAGGATCGCGCTGTTCGAGCAGGCCACCGACACCCGTCCCACCGAACTCAAGAGCCAGGGGGTACGCCCCCGGGTGTGGTTCGGCGAGAGGTGGATCACCAGCGTCTTCGACCTGTTCGAGGAGAACGTCCGCTACTTCCCCGCGCTGCTGCCGATCTGCTCGGACGAGGACCCGCGCGAGGAACTGCAGGCGGGGCGCATCCCCTCCCTCGACGAGCTGACCCTGCACAACGGCACCATCTACCGGTGGAACAGGCCGGTGTACGCGGTCGTCGAGGGCACCCCTCACCTGCGGGTGGAGAACCGCGTCCTGCCCGCGGGGCCCACCTGCCTGGACGTCATGGCCAACGCGGCCTTCTACTACGGGCTCATGCGGATGCTCCCCAACGCCGAGCGGCCCGTGTGGAGCCAGATGTCGTTCATCACGGCGGAGGAGAACCTGGCGAGCGCCGCCCGGCACGGGCTCGACGCACGGCTGTACTGGCCCGGGCTCGGCGACGTGCCCGCGGCCGAGCTGATCCTGCGCAGGCTGTTGCCGATGGCCGCCGAGGGGCTGGCGCAGTGGGGCGTCGACGCCACGGTCGCCGACCGGCTGCTCGGGGTGATCGAGGGACGCTGCCTGCTGGGGCGGACGGGGGCGACCTGGCAGGTGGAGGCGGTCGAGGCGTTCCGGGGCGAGCGGCGGGAGGCGCTGCGCAGGATGACGCTGGAGTACATCGAGCGCATGCACACCAACGAGCCCGCCCACACCTGGACCCTCTGACCCTTCGAAGGGTCTCGTCGCGGGCACGCCCCACACGGGACCGGTCAGCCGAGGCCGGCCTCGCGGGCCCGGAAACCTCCCGCTCCCTCTCGGTCAACTCGGGGAACGCCGTCCGGGCGGGCTCGGCCATCCCCCGTCCTTCGCCTCGCCTGCGACCTTCATGTCGAGCGCGGACAGCAGCCCGCGCAGCCCTGAGCGGAAGACGGGATGGTCGTCGACGATGAGAACGCGGATCATGCTTCTGATGCTCTCACCGCGCGGTGCTCGCCGTCCCCGTGGCGTACGTCTCCGACCTGCGGGGCAGGATGGGAACATGACCGCGCGCCCTCTGCTCGCAGCCCTCCTGATCCTCGTGCTGGCCGCATGCGGCGGTTCGGTCGGCCGGAGCGCCACCACCGAGGTCCAGGGCGACAGCTTCGAGGAGGACGTCAAGCTGGCCCAGGTCTACACCGAGCAGTTCTGGGCCGCGCAGTTCGAGAGGCTCGGCCGCACCTACAAGCCGGTGACCGAGTTCATCCCCTACCGCGGGGACAACGGGCCGGCGTGCGGCGGAGAGCCCGCCGCGCGGGACAACGCGTTCTACTGCCCCGCCGGCCACTTCATCGCCTATGACCAGGACTGGTTGGAGGGCCTCTGGAACAAGCTCGGCGACGGCTCCACCTACCTGATCATCCCGCACGAGATCGGGCATGCCGTACAGGCGCAGCTGGGAACGCAGTTCGAGCTCAACGTCCAGCGGGAGCTCCAGGCGGACTGCTACGCGGGCGGCGCGCTGGCCGGGATCGTGAAGGCGGGAGTCCTGCGCGCCGACCCTGGCGACGAGAGTGAGCTGATGCTCAACCTGGAGACGGCGGGCGACCCCACGGACGACTGGTTCAACCCCGACGCCCACGGGACCGCGCAGCAGCGCCAGCGGTCGTTCCTGACCGGCTACACCAACGGCGTGGGCGCCTGCTGAGGTAGGCGGAAGTACGCCTCAAGGGTGATGCGGTCACCGGCCCGGAGGTCTAGCTTGAACGCATGCCACTGGGGAACGTCAGGGAGATCAGCTGGTTGCGGCGGGGCGCCTGCAGGACCAGCGATCCCGATCTCTTCTTCCCTCCCGCGCCGTCACCGGCGCAGGAGGCGCGGGCCAAGGCGGTCTGCTCGGGTTGTCAGGTGCTCGCCGAGTGCAGGGCGTACGCGCTGCGGGCGGGGGAGTCCGAAGGCATCTGGGGCGGTCTCACCCCGGACGAACGCAGGCGGTTGCGCTTCCCCGTCGGCTGGCGGCAGCGGAGCGCATAGCCTGCAAGGGTGCTGCTTCGCTCCCTCGCCGTCCTCGTCGCGGCCAACGTCATGAACAACCGCGTCGCCCCCAGACTCGCCCCCCTCACCTCCGCGCTCGCCACCGGCGCACTGGTCGCCATGGCCAGGAGATCGGGCCTGTCGTGGGGCGAGATCGGCTTCACCCACGGGCTGCGGGGCGCCAAGACGGGCGGCGCGCTGGCCGCCACCGTCGCCGCCGGCTACACCGCGGGCATCGCCATCCCGCACACCCGCGCGCTGTTCCACGACGAGCGGGCGTTGTCGCTGTCGAAGGCGGAGGTGGTCGAGGCCGTGCTGCTGCAGGTGCCCGTCGGCACCGTCCTGCTGGAGGAGGTCGGCTTCAGAGGCGCCCTGTACGGCATGCTGCGCCGCGAGCACGGCACCGTCACCGCGACGGCGGTCTCGTCGGCGCTGTTCGGGCTGTGGCACATCCTGCCCGCGATGGAGATGGCGCGTGCCAACCCCGCGCTCGGCGAGCTGGCCTCGGGCAGCACCGACGTGACCAAGGTCGTCGTGGGCAGCGTGGTCTCCACGGCCGCGGCGGGCGTGCTGTTCTGCGAGCTGCGCCGCAGGGGAGGGCTGCTCGCTCCCTCGTTGCTGCATCTGGCCACTAACTCGCTGGGGTATCTGTTCGCCCGAATCGCCCCCGCGCCACCAGCTCGACCGTGACGAGCACGGCGATCGACTCGGCCGCGAGCAGCGAAACCAGCACGACGAGCTGAACCACGCCCGCCTCCAGCGGCTGCGCCCCGCCGAGCAGCATCCCCACGAACGCGCCAGGCAGTGTGACCAGGCCGACGGTCCTGGTCTGGTCGAGCGCGGGGATCAGCGCCTGAGCCGCCGCCGGGCGGCAGATCTCCAGGTTCGCGTCCCTGTCGAGGAAGCCGAGCGACAGCGCGGCCTCCACCTCGCCCCTGCGCTGGCGTAGCTCGTCGAGGGCGCGCCTGCCCGACAGCGCCGTCGCGGTGAGGCAGCCGCCGAGCAGGATCCCCGCGATCGGGATGACGGTGACGCCGCGCATGGGGGCCACGCCGGTGCCGAACAGCGCGGCCAGGACAGGGAAGGTGCCCGCCGCGACAGGGATGGCGGCGGGCCACGGGCGCTCCTTCGAGACGCGGCGGCCCGCGGTGACGGCGGCCACGCCGTACATGACCAGCAGGAAGGCGGCGATGGCGGGCGGTGTGCCGATCACCCAGGCGATCACCAGGGAGACGACGCCCAGCTGGACGGCGGCGCGCAGGCTCGCGGTGAGGACCGCGCGGGCGTGGCCGAGCCCGCCCAGCCGCGCCACGACGGCGCCGCCCACGGCGAGCAGGACGACGACCACGACGAGCGTGGGGGTGAGCGTGAGTCCCATGCCAAGGTTCTACCTGGGAGGCGCGCCACATTCGCGTGACGCCGCCCGGACGTCCTCCTCCGGCGAGACCTGTTCGCCCGCCTGCTCTTCCCCAGGTCTCGTCGGCAGCCTCCCCTCCGCTCTCCCGCCGCTGCCTCAGGTCTTCGCTGGGGTCGCCGGCCCGCGTCTTGCCCGGCGCTCCGCGCGGCGGCGGGTCAGGCGGTGAGGGCAGGTGGTGGGGTCAGGCGGTGGGGACCACCTGGAAGGCCTCGGCGTAGCGGCCCTCGCCCAGGCCGCCTCTCACCGCGATGCCCGCCCAGCGCTCGCGGACGAACTCCTCGAAGCCCTCGCGGTGCCCGACCTGGCTGGTGTGCGCGGACAGCGCGGTGATCTTCCGGTCCATGGTGTCGGTGATGTCCACGTAGTGGTTGGGGCTCATGCCGCCGATCAGCCACACCTCACTGACGGTCCACGCCTCGAGATCGGCCAGTTCGGGGTAGGCGTAGGGGTTGCGTGCGTCGGGGTAGACGGCGTCGAGCGTTGCGGCGCCCACAGCGCGGTGGTCGGGGTGGCTGGGGCCGATGAACTGGTAGTTGCGCTCGGGCGTGCTCGTGATCACCACATCGGGACGAACCTGGCGGATCACCCTGGCGATGTCGCGGCGCAACTCGATCGTGGGCTCCACCCTGCCGTCGTGATAGCCGGACAGGAAGCGCACGTCCGTGACGCCGACCGCCTTGGCCGCCGCGGACTGCTCGGCCCTGCGCAGGTCGGCCATGCCCTCGCCGTCGAGTTCGCGCTCGTGGCCGCCCGCGTCCCCCGACGTCACGAGCAGGTAGGTCACCTCGACGCCCCTGTCGACGAACTGGGCGATCGAGCCCGCCGCGCCGAAGTCGACGTCGTCCGGGTGCGCGGTCACCACGAGGACGCGGGTGATCTCCATGTTCTCTCCTTCGGAAGGGGGTCCAATCACGCAACCCTGGGGGACTGCGGCGCATTCCTGGCCGCGTTTGTCGGTGGCGCGCTTTACCCTAGGTCCGTGCCCACCCAAGTCTCTGTTGACCACCCCTTGCTCGACGGCCTCAACCCGCAGCAGCGCGAGGCCGTGATCCATCACGGCAGCCCCCTGCTCATCGTCGCGGGGGCGGGGTCAGGCAAGACTCGGGTGCTCACCCATCGCATCGCCTACCTGCTGGCCGAACGCCACGTCCACCCCGGCGAGATCCTGGCGATCACCTTCACCAACAAGGCCGCCAAGGAGATGAAGGAGCGCATCGACAAGCTGATCGGCCCGCGCTCCAAGGCCATGTGGGTGATGACCTTCCACAGCGCCTGCATGCGCATCCTGCGCAGGGAGGCCAAGCGGCTCGGCTACCCGTCCAGTTTCTCCATCTACGACCAGGCCGACTCCCAGCGGCTCATGGCGATGGTCTGCCGCGAGATGGACCTCGACCCCAAGCGATACCCGCCGCGTTCGTTCTCCGCGCAGGTCAGCAACTTCAAGAACGAGCTGATCGACTACGAGACCGCCATCGACAGGGCGGGCTCGCACCTGGAGAAGGTGCTGGCCGAGGCGTACAAGGCCTACCAGCTCAAGCTGACCGAGTCCGGCGCGATGGACTTCGACGACATCATCATGAACACCGTGGTGCTGTTCCAGCTCTTCCCGGAGGTGGCCGAGCACTACCGGATGCGCTTCAGACACGTGCTCGTCGACGAGTACCAGGACACCAACCACGCCCAGTACATCCTCATCAGGGAGCTGGTCGGACGGCCGCAGCTGACCACCGTCGACGGCGATCCCGTGCGGTCGGGGGCCGAGCAGTCCGAGCTGTGCGTCGTCGGCGACGCCGACCAGTCGATCTACGCCTTCCGCGGCGCGACCATCCGCAACATCCTGGAGTTCGAGCGCGACTATCCCGACGCGCGCACGATCCTGCTGGAGCAGAACTACCGCTCCACCCAGAACATCCTGGCCGCCGCCAACTCGGTCATCTCGCGCAACGAGTCGCGCAAGCCGAAGAACCTGTGGTCCGACCAGGGCGACGGCCCGAAGATCGTCGGCTACGTGGCCGACAACGAGCACGACGAGGCCATGTTCGTCGCCCAGGAGGTCGACAAGCTCACCGACGAGGAGGGCGTGCGGCCCGGCGACGTGGCGGTCTTCTACCGCACCAACGCGGCCTCACGCGTGTTCGAGGAGATCTTCATCCGCACCGGCCTGCCGTACAAGGTGGTCGGGGGTGTGCGCTTCTACGAGCGCAAGGAGGTCAAGGACCTGCTGGCCTACCTGCGGGTGCTGGCCAACCCCAACGACGTGGTCTCCCTGCGCCGCATACTCAACGTGCCCAAGCGCGGCATCGGCGACCGTGCGGAGGCGCTGGTCGAGGCGCTGTCCTCGCGCGAGCGCATCTCCTTCTGGGACGCGCTGCGCAGAGCCGACGAGGCGTACGGCATGGCGACCAGGTCGCTCAACGCCATCCGCGAGTTCGTCGCGCTCATCGAGGACCTCATCGGCAAGGGAGAGGGGATGCCGCCCTCCGCGCTGGCCGAGGAGATCCTGGTGGCGACCGGCTACCGCGCCGAGTTGGAGGCCTCCGAGGACCCGCAGGACGAATCCCGTCTGGAGAACCTCAACGAGCTGATCTCGGTCGCCTCCGAGTTCGAGGAGGCCAACCCCGAGGGCACGCTCGTGGAGTTCCTCGAGCAGGTCTCGCTGGTGGCCGACGCCGACCAGATCCCCGAGGGCGACGGCGGCCAGGGTGTGGTGACACTCATGACGCTCCACACCGCGAAGGGGCTGGAGTTCCCCGTCGTCTTCCTCACCGCGATGGAGGACGGCGTCTTCCCCCACATCCGCTCGCTCGGCGAGCCGAAGGAGTTGGAGGAGGAGCGGCGCCTGGCCTACGTGGGCATCACGCGTGCCGAGCAGCGCCTGTACATCACGCGGGCCGCGGTGCGCAGCTCGTGGGGCTCGCCGTCGTTCAACCCCGCCTCGCGCTTCGTCAACGAGGTGCCCGCCAAGCTCATCGAGTGGCGTACCGACCCGGAGAAGTCGGCGTGGAGCGCGGCCACGGCCCGCAAGGAGACGCCCGCGCCGGCAAGGAAGTCCGCAGGCAAGCCGATGCCGTCACTGGCCCCCGGCGACCGCGTCACGCACGACGCCTTCGGCCTGGGCACGGTGGTGTCCGTCGACGGGGTGGCCGAGAAGACCAAGGTGAAGATCGACTTCGGCAGCGGCGGGGAGAAGACCCTGCTGCTCGCCTACGCCCCACTGGAGAAGCTGTAACCGGGTCTGGCTGACGGGCGGCACAAGCCTTCACGCGGGGGAGCACGACCCGCGTGAAGGCCCCCGGCTGATCGTCCAGTCTGGTCGCCCCGATGTCGGACGCCCGCGTCTGTACTCAGGAGCCCCACGCCCCCAAGTCGTGAACTGGCCCGACGCTGGTCTTCCTCCGGGCCTCCTTTGCGCGCCTCCCGCCGTCCGCCGCCCTGTGAGAACCTCGTGCGCCCTCACCTGTCGGCACTCGAGCGCCCCACAACCCCGGCCGGGCGGCCTGTCCGCCTCCCGCCGGGACCACGAGGGTCTTGTGCGACCCTCCCACCCCCTAGTGGCCCATGAGGCTGCGCTCATGAGGTTCGGCCTGTGAGGTTCGGCCCGTGAGGCTGGGCACGACCTGCCTTTCGGTCTCCCATCAACCTTTGCGCACCACGTCGACCCGCGAGAGGCCCGGACGACCTGTCTCCCGGTCTTCCTGGTGGTCTCTCGGTCTTTCGGGCCGACTCCCGGTCTTCCCAACGGTCTCCCGGTCTTCCCAACGGTCTCCCCGTCTTCCCGACGGTCTCTCGGTCTTCCCGACGGTCTCTCGGTCTTCTCGATGGCCCGCCGAAATCCCATGCCGCACCAAAGATTCCCGAGGGCAGCGGCCCCCTCATCCGCAGCGTCCCGGCACCCCCGGCTCCAGTCCCTGGCGTCCGCGGTACCCGTCCACAGCGTCCCCGCCGCAGACCCGTAACCGCCGGAGACCCCGAACCCCGCCCGAGGCTCCGTGTCCCGCCCGAGGCTCCGTCACCCGCCCAAGGTGCCGGACGCCGCCCGTGGCTTCGGATCCCGCCCAAGGTGCCGGACCTCGACCCGCCTCTCGGTGTCAGCCCTGCCCCTCGGCGTCGGCCCCGGCTCCCGACCTCGCCCTCGGCCCCTTTCCTCGGCCCGCCCTCACCCTCACCCTCAGCCCTCACCCCTCACCCTCACCCTCAGCCCTCGCCCTCACCCTCAGCCCTCGCCCTCACCCTCAGCCCTTGCCCTCGGCCCACCCCGGCCCTCGGCCCCGGCCCCGGCCCTCGGCCCCGGCCGCCTTCAGCTTTGGCTCCAGATCGGGCTGCACGGGCTTCTGGGCTGGTGTCTTCCGTCCTCGCGGCGGCCTGTCGGGCTGTGCGCTCACCGGCCGGATGGGACATGACGCCACGCAACAGGACAAGACTTTTCCTGACCCAGTACTAGACTTGGATCATTCACTATCTTGTATCGTTCATGTTTGTGACGGTAGGTTGACGTCATGACCGCATCCAGGACCCCGACCCCCGCCGAGGAGCTGCGTGGTGCCGGCCTGCGCGTGACGGCCGCTCGTGTCGCGCTGCTCGAGACCGTCAGGGACGGTGCTCACCTGGGCGTCGAGGCGATCGCTTCCGGGGTGCGTGATCGTGTGGGCCACATCTCCCTTCAAGCCGTGTACGAGGCCCTCCACGCGCTCACCGCGGCCGGACTCGTACGTCGCATCGAACCGGCCGGCAGTCCGGCTCTGTTCGAGGGACGTGTCGGGGACAACCACCACCACGTCGTATGCCGGTCGTGCGGTGCCGTCGCTGACGTCGACTGTGCGGTCGGTCATGCGCCCTGCCTGGCCGCGTCCGACGACCACGGCTTCACGATCGACGAGGCCGAGGTCGTCTACTGGGGCCTGTGCCCCGACTGTTCCACCACTCGCAGTTCCTGAGCATCGAGATCCGAATAGTCCGGAAGGATTCCCATGTCTGAGAACCACGACGCAATCGTCACAGACGCGAAGGCGGAGGGCGGAGGTGGCTGCCCGGTCGCGCATGAGCGCGCTTCGCACCCGACTCAGGGAGGCGGCAACCGTCAGTGGTGGCCGGAGCGGCTCAACCTGAAGATCCTCGCCAAGAACCCCGCCGTGGCCAACCCCCTCGGTGGGGAGTTCGACTACGCCGAGGCGTTCAAGTCCCTCGACCTGGCGGCCGTGAAGAAGGACATCGCCGAGGTGCTGACGACCTCGCAGGACTGGTGGCCGGCCGACTTCGGCCACTACGGCCCGTTCATGGTCCGTATGGCGTGGCACAGCGCGGGCACGTACCGGATCAGTGACGGCCGCGGCGGTGCCGGGGCGGGCCAGCAGCGCTTCGCCCCCCTCAACAGCTGGCCGGACAACGGGAACCTCGACAAGGCTCGCCGCCTGCTGTGGCCGGTCAAGAAGAAGTACGGCAAGAAGCTCTCGTGGGCCGACCTCATGATCCTCACCGGCAACGTCGCCCTTGAGTCGATGGGCTTCAAGACCTTCGGCTTCGCCGGCGGCCGCGCGGACGTCTGGGAGCCCGACGAGGACGTCTACTGGGGTCCCGAGACCACCTGGCTCGGCGACGAGCGCTACACCGGCGACCGGGAGCTGGAGAACCCTCTCGGCGCGGTCCAGATGGGTCTGATCTACGTCAACCCGGAGGGCCCGAACGGCAACCCGGACCCGCTCGCAGCGGCCCGCGACATCCGTGAGACCTTCCGCCGGATGGCGATGAACGACGAGGAGACGGTCGCCCTGATCGCGGGCGGTCACACCTTCGGCAAGACCCATGGCGCGGGCCCGGCCGACCACGTGGGCGCGGACCCCGAGGCCGCCTCGATCGAGCAGCAGGGCCTGGGCTGGAAGAACTCCTTCGGCACCGGCAAGGGTGCCGACACGATCACCAGCGGTCTCGAGGGTATCTGGACCGACACCCCGGTGACGTGGGACAACAGCTTCTTCGCCATCCTCTTCGGCTACGAGTGGGAGCAGTTCAAGAGCCCCGCGGGCGCGCACCAGTGGCGGCCGAAGGGCGGCGCGGGGGCGGGGACCGTCCCCGACGCCCACGACCCGTCGAAGAGCCACGCCCCGACGATGCTGACGACCGACCTCTCGCTGCGCGTCGACCCGATCTACGAGCAGATCTCGCGGCGCTTCTACGAGAACCCCGACGAGTTCGCCGACGCCTTCGCCCGGGCGTGGTTCAAGCTGACCCACCGCGACATGGGCCCGATCGCGCGCTACCTCGGCCCGGAGGTCCCGGCCGAGACGCTCCTGTGGCAGGACCCCATCCCCGCGGTGACGCACGAGCTCGTCGACGCTGCTGATGTCGCCGCCCTCAAGGGCCAGGTCCTCGCCTCGGGCCTGTCGGTGTCCCAGCTCGTGTCCACCGCGTGGGCGTCGGCCGCGTCCTTCCGCGGCAGCGACAAGCGCGGCGGCGCCAACGGTGCGCGCGTCCGCCTCCAGCCGCAGAGCGGGTGGGAGGTCAACGAGCCCGACCAGCTGGCGACGGTGCTGGGCACCCTTGAGGGGATCCAGCAGACCTTCAACGCCGCCCAGACCGGGGGCAAGCAGATCTCGCTCGCGGACCTGATCGTGCTCGCGGGTGCCGCGGGCGTCGAGAAGGCCGCCAAGGACGCCGGTTTCGACGTCCAGGTCCCCTTCACGCCGGGCCGTGCGGACGCCGCGCAGGAGCAGACCGACGTGGAGTCGTTCGCCGCGCTCGAGCCGACCGCCGACGGGTTCCGCAACTACCTCGGGAAGGGCAACCGGCTGCCGGCCGAGTTCCTGCTGCTCGACCGGGCGAACCTGCTGACCCTGAGCGCTCCGGAGCTGACGGTCCTCGTCGGTGGCCTCCGCGTCCTGGGCGCGAACTACCAGCAGTCGCCGCTCGGTGTCTTCACCGCGACTCCCGGGTCGCTGACCAACGACTTCTTCGTCAACCTGCTCGACCTGGGCACGACGTGGAAGGCGACGTCCGAGGACGCGAACACCTTCGAGGGCAGCGACGCGTCGGGCGAGGTCAAGTGGACCGGCAGCCGAGTCGACCTCGTCTTCGGGTCGAACTCCGAGCTGCGCGCGCTCGCGGAGGTCTACGCGAGCGACGACGCGAAGGAGAAGTTCGTGAACGACTTCGTCGCGGCGTGGGACAAGGTCATGAACCTCGACCGGTTCGACCTCGTCTGATCATGACGTCCAGGCCGGCCCGAGCCGGCCGGCCTGGACGTCATCAGCCCGAAGGATCCGGACATCGCCCGGCTCGACCGCGACGCCGAGAGGCTCGCGGTCGCGCGGATGCCGGGCCCGTGCGCGTGCCGCAGCCGGCAGAATCCATCGAGCCGATCGACTGGTGGGCCACCCTCGACGCGGAGTGCATGGCGGCCGGGCGATGACCAGCCGCCGCGGACGATGGATGCCACGGGACACAGCTTTGTCTGGCAACGCTCTGCTAGGGCCGGCGGCCGGTCGACACGGCGATCGCCGCGGCAGGGCACAGGTCGACGGCCTCGCGCACCGCGTCCCACGTTTCGGCGGGCGGCTCGGGGCGCACGACGATCACCTTGCCGTCGTCCTGACGCTGGTCGAACACCTCGCCGGCGGTCAACACACACATTCCGGACCCGATGCAGCGCTCGGTGTCCACGGTGATCCTCATGGATCACGCATCCCAGGTGACGGGCAGGCTCTTCACCCCGTAGACGTCGGCGGCCTCCGGGCGCAGGGAGACCTCCTCGGCCGGTACGGCCAGGCGCAGCGTGGGGAAGCGGTTGACCAGCGCGGGGAAGGCGACCCGCATCTCGACGCGGGCCAGTTGCTGGCCCAGGCACTGGTGGATGCCGTGGCCGAAGGCCAGGTGCCCGCCGTCCTGCCTGCGGAGGTCGAGGACGTGGGGATCGGTGAAGCGCTCGGGGTCGCGGTTGGCGGTGTTGTAGGACAGGATGACCGTGGTGCCGGCCTTGATGGTCTGGCCGCCCACCTCGACGTCCTCCAGCGCCGTTCTCATGAAGGTCTTGGCGACGCTCAGATAGCGCGTCAGCTCCTCGACGGCCTTGTCGGCGAGCGTGGGGTCGGCACGTAGCGCGGCCAGCTGGGCCGGGTTCCGCAGCAGGGCGAAGGTGCCCAGCGCCAGCATGTTCGCGGTGGTGTCGAACCCGGCCGCCAGCAGGATCAGGGCCATGCCCTTCAGTTCCTCGTCGGTCAGGTCGCTGTCGGTGAGTTCGCTGAGTATGTCGTCGGTGGGGTTGGCGCGCTTGGCGGCCACCAGTTCGGCGAGGTACTGCTGCACCGAGGTGTAGGCCGCGATCAGGTCCTCGTCGCCGGCCTCCCCGCTCATGAACGTGTCGATGTTCTCCTGGAAGGAGCCCCGGTCCTCGTACGGCACGCCCAGCAGCTCGCAGATCATGATGGCGGGGACGGGCTTGGCGAACGCGGTCACCAGGTCCGTCGGCGGTCCAGCCTTCTCCATGGCGTCCAGGTGGTCGGCGGTGATCTGCTCGACCCGTTCGGTGAGCTGCCGCATCCGCCGTACGGTGAACTTGCCCACCAGCGGCTTGCGGTAGCGGCTGTGCTGCGGCTCGTCCATGAGGAGGAACTCCCCGGGCGGCGCCGGAGGGACCTCGATGCCGGTCATGTCGATGGTCGGGTGGTGGAGCATGAGCTCCTTGCGCGAGCTGAACCGGGCGTCGGCCAGGATCGATCGGACCAGGTCGTATCCGGTGACCAGCCAGCCCTGGTGCCCGTCAGGGAAGGGGAAGCGGCTGATGGGGCCGTGCCGGCGGGCGTCGATCAGCTCTGCCGGCGGGTCGAAGGGGCAGCCGGGCTGACGCGCCGTCGGCAGCGTCGTGACGGTGTGGAGGGATTCACCCATGACCATTCCTCGCCTCGCGATAGTACGTGTTTTGTACCGCTCGAAAGCTACGTTGCATTCAGATTGATGTCAATCGAGTGAAAGGCGTTTGTCCAGGTGTATGGCGACAAATTGGTGCAATGACGCTGGGCTCGAATGCAATGCTGCGTTGCAATGAATGGTCGTGAAGGCAATACTGGCGCCATGCCAGGAGGACGGTTGACCCAGCAGGACCGCCAGCGCATCGCGGTCGGACTCGCCGACGGGCTCTCCTACGCCGAGATCGCCAGGCGGCTCGGCCGGCCGACCTCGACGATCAGCCGGGAGATCCGACGCAACGGCGGTCCCGGCGGCTACCTGCCCCAGCAGGCGCACAAGGCGACGGTCCAGCGGGCGCGGCGTGGCACACCGGCACCCCCACGCGCGACCACGTCGCCGGGCGGAACGCTGGAAGAGGAGATCATCGAGATGGCGGTCAGGACGGGGCTGCCGAGGATGACCGCGCGCGTGCACCTCGACCTGTTGCTGTCCGAGGACGGCAGGCGCACCGCGGCCGAGCTGACCCGCAGGCTGAAGGTGAGCCCAGCCTCCGTCTCCGTGGCCGTGAACTACCTGGTCCAGCAGGGGTGCGTCCGGCGCGAGCGCGATCCGCGGCGGCGTCGCGACATCTACGTGGTCGATGACGACGCCTGGTACCACTCGATCGTGATCAGCTCGCGGCAGACGCTCGAGGCGGCGCGGGCCTCGATGGCGGCGGCGCGGACGGCAGGGCTCGACAGCCCCGCGGGGCAGCGGCTGGCCAGGGGAGGGGCGTTCCTGGAGCGGGTCAGCCTGGACCTGATGGTCTCGGCCGACCGCTGGCGCGCCCTCCTGGCGTGATGGATCTCATCCGCCACCTGGGGAGCGGGCAGACCGGTTCCTGCTGATCGTCACCGACCCGCGCCACGTCGCCCCGGAGTTCGATCCTGGGGGGAGGGGCGTGAAAGGCCCCGCTCGGCCGCCGGGGCGTGACCTCTGGGGAACGGGCGGGAAGCGGGACGGACGAACGGCGGCCTGTCGCCGGGCCGCCGTTCGTGTCGTTCACCTACTTGTTCGCCTCGGCGATCGGGTCAGGGATGGGTACGGCCTGGCCCAGCGCGTCGGCGTCGTACACCCCGTCGGCCGGAGCGGCGATCTTGACCGAACCCCACCGGCTGACGCGTGTCCCGGTCTTCACCGACATGCCGTCTGTGCTGGGCAGGGTGGCCGAGAAGCTCTTGACCAGGCCCTTCCCGTCGAGGGTGAGCGTCCAGGAGATGGCGCCCTTCGTCGCGAAGGCCCGCAGCCGCGGCGCCACCGAACGCAGTCCGGCGACCGAGGTCGTGCCCTTCACCACGCCGCCCTTCGCGGGCCCGGCGCCGGCCAGCAGCGTCTTGAGCGTCCCGGGAGCCAGGACGTCGATCAGCGGCGCGCCGGGGGACGTGACGGGCTCCTCGAACCGCAGCCATGTCATTCCCGTCGGCAGCGCGTTACGGACGAGCTCGCCCGACACGTAGGTTTCCTTGCCGATGGTGACGAACCGCGAGGTTCCGGCCAGGGCCGAGAGGGCGTGGACGTCGCCGGGCTCGATCGAGGCGAACAGCGCGAGGCTGAGGTCTCCCTTGAACGTCAGGTCGCTGCCCTTGCCGGGCTGGATCTTGCCCTTCTCGGTGAAGCTGATCAGCTTCTTGCCCTTGACGCTCATCGTGGTGCTGGAGGTGACCTCCGCGCCCTTGCCCGAGGAGATCTGCGCCTTGAGAGCCTTGACCGGATCCGGTCTGGCCGCGGCCTGGGCGGGGACGGCGGTGACGAGGGCGACGCCGGTGGTCAGCGCGAGGCCGGCGATGACGCGCCTCACTTGTCGGCCTCGGTGAGCATCTCGGGCATGCCGGGCACGGTGGGCAGTTCCTTGCCGAGGTCCTTGCTGTCGACCCACGACTCGGCGGGAGGCTCGGTCACCTTGACCGTGGAACCCCAGCCGGTGAACCGGCTGTCGGTGGTGAAGTCCAGCGTCTCGCCCTTGCCCGCCGGGAGCGAGACCTTGGTGGTGAACCGGCTCACGAGGCCCTTGCCGTCGAACTGGAGCATCCAGGTGAGCTTCTGGCCGGCTCGGAAGGCCAGGGGCTTGCCGGGCAGCCGGCCGACCTTGATGGTGCCCTTGGCCACGCCGTTCTTGAACGAGGAGACGCTGGCGAGCAGGGTCTTGAGCGTGCCGGGCGAGAAGAGGTCGACCTCGGCGCCCGCAGGGCTCGCGTCCACTCTCGGGCCGCGCACCCAGGTCTTGCCCTCGGGCAGTGAACTGGCGACGAGCCCGCCGGACAGGTAGCTCCAGCGCTTGATGTTGATCTGGCGTGTGGGAGTGCGCACCAGCTCCTTGAGCGCCTGGCTCTCCTTCTCGTCGTCGAGCGCCGCGACGAGGATCGGGTCGATGCGGAACTTGACGGTCTTGTCGGAGGCGGCGACCCCCGACGCGCCGAACTCGGAGACGCCGCTCTCACTGGCGGTGAGGATCGGGTCGCCGGAGATCGACATCCGTACGGTGGCGGAGGTCTTGACGCCCTTGCCGGCGACGAACTGCGCCTTGAGCGTCTTGACCGGGTCGGCCTTGGGCGCCGCCGCCTGGGCGGGGGCGGCGGCGATCAACGCGACGCCTGTCGTCAAGGCGAGGCCGATGATGGTTCGCTTCATGAACGTTTTCCTTCTGGAGGGGGAGGAAGATCATTTCACTTGGAGATCACGGGCCTGTCTCGCAGGATGGGATCGCCGGGCAGGGTGTCGTCGAGTCGCCGCTCGTCGATCACCTGGTCGGCGGGCGGGGCGACGATGGCGGCTCGCGAGCCCCAGCCGCTGAAGGTGAGATCCGCTCGGATGAACTCGTTCCGGTTCAGCGGGGCAGTGCTGGTGAAACGCTCGATCACTCCCTTGGAGTCGAGCTGGAGCGCCCACGTGAGCCGCAGATGAGGGGCCATGGACGGCAGGTCCTCGAAGTACCGTCTGAACGACGGGGACACGGCGGCGAGGCTCCTGTACGGCGTGCTCCCCCTGATCACCCGCCCGCGACGGGACGTGGCGTCGGCCAGCAGGGTCTTCAGCGTCGCAGGGGCGAGCACATCGGCCGTTCCCGACCAGAACGAAGGCCCCTCCCAGTCCTTCAGCTTGACCCAGGACCTGCCCTCGGGGAGCCCGCCGAACAGGTTTCCGCTGACGTAGGTCCAGCGGCCGAGCCGGATCCACCGCTGCGGCGTCTCCCACTCGGCCATGTCGACCTGGTCGACGGGTTCGCCATGCTCGCGGAGGAAGTCGTGGAACGCGGGACCATAGCGGAGCGTGCGGGTCATCTCCAGGTTGTCGCGGCCGAAGGCGATGGACCCGACCTGGGACTCGGAGACGTACAGCTTGCCGCCGCTGAACTGCTTGGTGAGCGCCTCGATCCGCACACCCTTGCCGGGGGCGTCGATGACGTGGGGCGGTGCGACCAGAGAGACCGCCGTCAGGACCGAATGGACGAGCATGGCGGCGAGCCTCCCAAGCGAAGATCACGAAATGCGGGAGGCGATGCGCACGGATGGTGAAGGTTCGGTGCAGCCCGACGGCACCCTGGACGGCAGAAGGCCCGGCCCCCGTGGTCGGGAAGCCGGGCCTGGCGCGCAGACTAGCCGGCGGCCTCGGTGAGGACGCTGGGCAGTTCGGGAACCTCGGTGTCGAGGTCGGCCGCGTCGATGACCTCCTCCTCCGGCGGAGCGGTGATGGTGACCTTGGAGCCCCAGTCGGTGTAGCGGGTGTCGGCGGTCATGCTCATCACGCCCAGCAGCCCGAAGTCCAGCTTCGCGACGCTGGTCACCCTCGTCACGAGCTGCTTGGAGTTCAGGGTGATCGCGTAGGCGACCTTGACCTTGCCGATCTTGCCGGGCAGCGAGGTGCCGCTGGAGGCCTTGCTGAGGTCGCTCAGGCTGATCGCGCCCTTGTAGACGCCGCCGCCGGCGGACTTGGCGCCCTTGAGGACGGTCTTGAGCACGGAGCCGTCGAAGATGTTGATCAGCTGGCTGCCGGACAGGGTGGCGTCGGGCGCGCCGGCGACGCGCACCCACTTCTTGCCCTCGGGCAGGTCGCGCGAGTAGATGCCGCCCTTGGCGTACGTCTGGCCCTTGACGCTGATGTACCGGGTGGGGCTGAACAGGGCGGCGAACTCGTCGTCGGCCTTGACCGCCGGGCCACCCTTGGTGCGGCGGGTCAGGTCGGACGCGACGACGCCGGACTTGCCGAACGCGATCACACCGGTCATGCGGCCGACACCGCCGCTGGGCTTGCCGTCGGTGAGCATGGTGGTGGTCTCGGAGACCTTGACGCCCTTGCCGGCGACGAACTGCTTCTTGAGCGCCTCAACCGGGTTCTTCGGCGCGCTGGAGAACGCGAATGCGGGGGTGGCGACCGCGACCGCGGATACGGTGAGCGCGGTGGCGGCGATCAAACGCCTCATGTCTTTATGTGCCCCTTCGGTCAGATGTGCGGGACATCCTAGATCGCTAAAGAGGACAATCGGGCGATTTGCCACACATTGGTATGGCTCGCGAGCGATATCTATGACCCGATGACCTGGGCAGGTCAAGCTTGGGACTAGGCTTCCTTGGCGGAAACGCCCGGCACACGGGGTGGGCCCGGGCCGTCGAACATCAGTCGAATAGCAGGGAGTGAACCCGACGCAGCGCGCGGAGTGGAAGGCCGTAGGGACGAGGCGTTCCGCGAAGCGAGCGAGGAGGGGGAGCGACCAAGGAGAAGGACGGACCCTCGTGGACCTGTTCGAACATCAGGCGAAGGAGCTCTTCGCGGACTACGGCATCCCGGTGCCGCGCGGCATCGTCGCGCACACCGTGGAGGAGGTGCGTGCGGCTGCCGAGCAGCTGACCGGCCGCGTTGTTGTCAAGGCCCAGGTCAAGACCGGGGGCCGTGGCAAGGCCGGCGGCGTCAAGGTCGCCGATGACGCGGCGGACGCCGTCGCGAAGGCCACCGACATCCTCGGAATGGACATCAAGGGCCACACGGTCCACAAGGTGCTCGTGGAGGAGGCCAGCGCGATCGCCGAGGAGTACTACTTCTCCTTCCTGCTCGACCGCGCGAACCGTACCTTCCTCGCGATCTGCTCCGCCGCCGGCGGTATGGACATCGAAGAGGTCGCCCACAGCGCACCCGACAAGGTCGCCAAGGTGCCGGTCTCGGCGCTGACCGGCGTCGACCGCGCCAAGGCGCGCGAGATCGCCGTCGCCGGCGGCCTGCCCGAGCAGTCCCTGGACGGCGCGGCCGAGCTCATCGAGAAGCTCTGGTGCTGCTTCGTCGACGAGGACGCCTCGCTCGTCGAGGTCAACCCGATGATCCTGTCGGCCGACGGCCAGGTGAAGGCCCTCGACGGCAAGGTCACGCTCGACGACAACGCGACCTTCCGCCAGGCCGACCACGAGAAGTTCGCCGACAAGGCCGCCGAGGACCCGCTCGAGGCCGCGGCCAAGGAGAAGGACCTCAACTACGTCAAGCTCGACGGCAACGTCGGCATCATCGGCAACGGCGCTGGCCTTGTCATGTCCACCCTCGACGTCGTCGCCTACGCGGGCGAGGCCTTCCCCGGCCAGCCCAAGCCGGCCAACTTCCTCGACATCGGCGGCGGCGCCAGCGCCGAGGTCATGGCCGCCGGCCTGGAGATCATCCTCTCCGACGCCGCGGTAAAGTCGATCTTCGTGAACGTCTTCGGCGGCATCACCGCCTGCGACGCCGTCGCCAACGGCATCGTCTCGGCGTTCAAGCTGCTGGAGGAGCGCGGCGAGGCCGTGACCCGCCCCCTGGTCGTCCGGCTGGACGGCAACAACGCCCTGCTCGGGCGCCAGATCCTGCACGACGCCGCGCTCAAGGGCGTCGAGCTGGTTGACACGATGGACGACGCGGCCAAGCGCGCCGCCGAGCTCGCTGCGGTAGGTGCGTAATGGCAATCTGGCTGACCGAGAACAGCAAGATCATCGTTCAGGGCATGACCGGCGGTGAGGGCACCAAGCACGCCAAGCGCATGCTCGCCTCCGGCGCCAGGGTCGTCGGTGGCGTGAACGCCCGCAAGGCGGGCACCACCCACCTGGACCTGCCGGTCTTCGGCACCGTCAAGGAGGCCATGGAGCAGACCGGCGCCGACGTCTCCGTCGTCTTCGTGCCCCCGGCCTTCACCAAGGACGCGGTCATCGAGGCCGTCGACGCGGGCATCCCGCTCTGCGTGGTCATCACCGAAGGCGTGCCGGTCCACGACACCACGGCCTTCTGGGCCTACGCGGTGTCCAAGGGCAACAAGACCCGCATCATCGGCCCGAACTGCCCCGGCATCGCCTCGCCCGGCGCGTCGAACGCGGGCATCATCCCGGCCGACATCACCACCGCGGGCCGCATCGGCCTGGTGTCGAAGTCGGGCACGCTGACCTACCAGCTCATGTACGAGCTGCGTGACTTCGGCTTCTCGACCGCCGTCGGCATCGGTGGCGACCCCGTCATCGGCACCACGCACATCGACGCGCTCCAGGCCTTCCAGGAGGACCCGGGCACCGACGCCATCGTGATGATCGGTGAGATCGGCGGCGACGCCGAGGAGCGGGCCGCCGCCTACATCGAGCAGCACGTGACCAAGCCGGTCGTGGCCTACGTCGCCGGCTTCACCGCCCCCGAGGGCAAGACGATGGGTCACGCGGGCGCGATCGTGTCCGGCTCGGCCGGCACCGCGCAGGCGAAGAAGGAGGCGCTGGAGAAGGTCGGCGTCCGCGTCGGCAAGACGCCCTCCGAGACCGCCCGCCTGATGCGCGAGATCATGCAGTCCCGCTAGTCCCGTCTCCGCGGGGCTCTCCCGAGCCCCTCAGTACGGCAAAGCGTGGTGACGGCCACCGGGGTCACTCGGTGGCCGTCCGCATGTCCACGCCACTCCAGCGGGACTCCGGTGCCCGCCGCCACGCCAGGACCGCGAGCCGGCTCAGGCGCGGAAACGGCGGCGGGGGGCGGCTTGCCGTACAGGATGAATCGCGGGCGCCCGGCGCGGCTGTGGGGTTCTTGACTGAAAACTTGAGAACATCGAGCACTGTGACGGCCCTTCTCGACCAACTGCGGACAGCTCCCCGGACGGTACTGAGCAAGATCTCCGGAGATGACGACGAGACGAGGCGGCCGCTGCCCGTCTCAGGGATGCTCGCGGCGGCGGCCACGTTGGGGGTCGGGCTGGCCGTGCTCATCACCCTCACCCTGGTCGGCTGGATCGCCGCGCCGAGGGGCGCGCTCGGCACGGGCCTGCCGGGCGTGTTCCGCACCGCCGCGCAGATCTGGCTGGCCGCGCACCACGCGGGGTTCGCCTGGCCCGGCGGGCAGCTCGGGTTGCTGCCGCTGGGGCTCATGGTGCTGCCCGCCGTGCTGCTGTACAAGGCGGCCATCTGGATGGCACGCGACGCCGACCTGCGGCTGCGGCTGCCCGCGCGGCTGCCGAAGAACAGCCCGAAGGAGCAGGCGGGCGCCAGGCGCAAGGCTCAGCTCGTGCTGGTGGCGCAGGCGGGGGTCTCGCTGGCCGCGCCGTACGCGCTGCTGGCCGGGTTGATCGCCCTGGTGGCCAGGAACGACGTCACCCAGCCCTTCATCGGCGAGGCGCTGCTCAGCCACTTCCTGCTGGCGTTCGTCGCGGGCGTGCTGGCCACCGCGCGCACGATCGGCCCCTGGCGCTCGATGCTGCGGCTGCTGCCCGAGCGGCTGCGCGCCGTCACGGTCGGCACGGCGGTCGCCGTCGCCCTGCTGCTGGTCGCGGGCCTGGTGCTGGTGCTGGTGGCGATCGCGGTCAACTTCTCACAGGTGGCCGACCTGACGAGCGGCCTCGCCCCCGGGTTCGTCGGCGGGCTGCTGCTCGTGCTGGTCCAGGGCCTGTACCTGCTGAACGCCGTCATCTGGGGGCTGGCCTACATCGCGGGGCCCGGCTTCGCCGTCGGCACGGGCACGCTGGTCGCGCCGACGGGCGTGCAGCTCGGCTACGTGCCCACGCTGCCGCTGCTCGGCGCGCTGCCCGACAACGGGCCCGTGCCCGGCCTCATGATGGCGGTGATCGCGCTGCCGTTCGCGGCGGGCGCCGTCGCGGGCGTGGTGGTCGCCAGGATCGCGCCCTCGCCGTCGTATGAGGCGGCGCCGCTGTGGGGGTTCGTCACCGGCATCACCACCGGGCTCGCCGCGGGGGTGCTCGCCGCGCTGTCGGGCGGGCCGATCGGCGGGGCCAGACTGGCCGTCGTCGGGCCCTCGCCGTGGGAGGTGGCGCTGTCGGTCGGTCTGGAGGTCGGCGTCGCCGCCGGCATCTCGGCGGGGCTGGCCAACTGGTGGCTGCTCTACCAGGGCGCGCGGGGCAAGGGCCCGATCGCGCGCAAGCTGAGCACGGCGCGCAAGGCGGGGGCGGTCATCGCGAAGGCGGCGAGCAAGGTCGGTTTCGCCGAGTCCGAGGGGCGTGCCCTGCCAGGGCACTGGATGGACGCCACGGAGGCGGACACCCAGCCGATCCCGATCATCAGGGACGACTGGCAGGACGAGCACGCGTCGGCGGCGGCCGAGGCCGTGCCGCGGCCCGAGCCGCGACGGCCCGAATCGCCCAGGCCGCCCCGCCGCGACATCGTGGACGAGTCGGACGACCGTGGCGGCCACGTGATCTACCTCGATCCCTACGCGTGGGACCGCGACTGAGGAACCCGACCACGGCTCACGGACAGGGGCTCACGGACAGGGGCTCACGGACAGCGGGCTCGCGGCTCAGGGGTTCGAGGACCGGGGCCCGCGCGGGGCTACTGCACCGACTTCAGGAAGTCGATCACGCCGGGCGGGAGCTTGGCCGCGGCCGCGTCCCTGAACCCGTCGAAGCACGCGCTCTTCGCCTGCACCGTGCCCGCGCCCTTGAGGCACTCCTGGTAGGCGGAGTACTCGTCCATCAGATACAGCTGCATGGCCGTCGCGGAGGCCGAGAGCATCAACGACACCGTGGCGACCACGATGCCTCCCACCGCCACACCCTGGGACCTGCCGGCGCCGCGCAGCAGCGGCACCGCCCTGAATCCCGCGACCAGCGCGAAGACGGCCATGACCAGGCCGGCGAGCGGGAGCATGAACGTCATGGCCAGCGCCGCGATGGCCAGCCATATCGCCCTGCGGCCCGCGGACTCCGCGAGTTGCTGGCCGCCCGGTGCCTGCACCGGTGTCGTCACCTGACCTCCTCAACGTTGCCGGACGAGGAACAGATACCCTGGCAGCCCCACCCGAGCATGCGAATGGAGTGCGCCTGTGTCCCAGGCAGGTCGGCTTGTGGTTCTCGTCTCCGGCTCTGGAACCAACCTACAGGCCCTTCTGGATGCCTCAGCAGACCCGTCGTACGGTGCCACGATCGTGGCCGTCGGCGCGGATCGCGACGGCATCGAGGGGCTGGCCAGAGCCGAGCGCGCGGGCGTGCCGACGTTCGTGGAGAAACTCTCCTCGTACGGCTCCCGCGCCGACTGGGACACGGCCCTCGCCGCCCGCATCGCCGTCCACAAGCCCGACCTGGTGGTCGCGGCGGGATTCATGAAGATCCTCGGCGAGCCCACGCTGAGCGCGTACCCCGTGCTCAACACCCATCCGGCGCTGCTGCCGTCCTTCCCTGGAGCCCACGGCGTGCGCGACGCGCTGGCCCACGGCGTCAAGGTCACCGGCTGCACGGTGATGCTGGCCGACGCCGGCGTCGACACCGGGCCCATCGTCGCTCAGGAGGCGGTGCGCGTCTTCGACGGAGACGACGAGCACCTGCTCCACGAGCGCATCAAGACCGTCGAACGAGGGCTGCTCGTCGACACAGTCGGCCGGATGGCCCGCGAGGGATGGACCATCGCCGGCCGTACCGTCCGCCTCGGATCAGGAGGAGAACAGAAGTGACCGAGCGCAGCGAGAGCGCTTTCCAGTCCGACACCCGCATCGCCATCAGGCGCGCGCTGATCGCGGTGTACGACAAGTCCGGGCTCGAGGAACTGGCCCGCGCGCTCGACGCCGCGGGGGTGGAGATCGTCTCGACCGGTGGCACGGCGGCCGCGATCGCGTCCTTCGGCGTGGCCGTCACCAAGGTCGAGCAGCTGACCGGCTTCCCCGAGTGTCTGGACGGCAGGGTCAAGACCCTGCACCCGCGCGTCCACGCGGGCCTGCTGGCCGACCTGACGAAGGAGCATCACGTCGCCCAGCTCGCCGAGCTGGAGATCGACCCGTTCCAGCTGGTCGTGGTCAACCTTTACCCGTTCCAGCAGACCGTGGCCTCGGGGGCGTCCGACGCCGAGTGCGTCGAGCAGATCGACATCGGCGGGCCCGCCATGATCCGCGGCGCCGCCAAGAACCACGCCACCTGCGCCGTCGTCGTCGACACCGGCTCCTACGGCGAGATCTACCGGGCGCTCGACCAGGGCGGCTTCACCCTTGACGACCGCAAGCGGCTGGCGGGAGGCGCCTACGCGCACACGGCCGCCTACGACGTCGCCGTGGCCGGCTGGTTCGCCTCGACCTACACCGGCGACCAGCGGTTCACCGGCGCGGCGGGGCAGCTCAAGAGCGTCCTGCGCTACGGCGAGAACCCGCACCAGCAGGCCTCCCTGTACGTCTCGGAGGACGGCGGGCTCGCCAACGCCGAGCAGCTGCACGGCAAGGAGATGTCCTACAACAACTACCTCGACGCCGACGCCGCCTGGCGGGCCGCGTGGGACTTCGACGCGCCGTGCGTCGCGATCATCAAGCACCAGAACCCGTGCGGGATCGCCGTCGGCGGCGACGTCGCAGACGCCCACCGTAAGGCCCACGCGTGCGACCCGGTGTCGGCCTACGGCGGGGTCATCGCGGTCAACGGGGAGGTGACCGTCGAGCTGGCCAGGCAGATCGCGGACGTGTTCACCGAGGTGGTGGTCGCGCCCGCGTTCGCCCCCGAGGCGCTCGCCGTCCTCACAGAGAAGAAGAACCTGCGCCTGCTGCGCTGCGAGCAGCGGCCCGCCAACGCCACCGAGTTCCGCAGGATCGACGGGGGGCTGCTCGTGCAGACCGCCGACAGGATCGACGCTCCGGGCGACGCGCCCGAGAACTGGGAGCTCAAGGCGGGCCCGGCGGCCTCGCCCGAGCTGCTGAAGGACCTCGACTTCGCGTGGCGGGCCTCCAGGTCGGTGAAGTCCAACGCGATCGTGCTGGCCTCCGAGGGGGCCACGGTCGGCGTCGGCATGGGCCAGGTCAACCGGGTCGACTCCTGCCGCCTCGCGGTCACCCGCGCAGGGGACAGGGCGGCGGGGTCGGTGGCCTCCTCCGACGCGTTCTTCCCGTTCGCCGACGGGCCCGAGGTGCTCATCGCGGCGGGTGTGAAGGCGATCGTGGAGCCCGGCGGGTCGATCAGGGACGACGAGGTCATCGCGGCGTGCGAGAAGGCCGGCGTCACCCTCTACTTCACGGGGACGCGGCACTTCTTCCACTGACGCGCCGGTACGGCTACCGCTCCCGCGTGTGGCGCGGTAGCCGTCACGGGGGATAGGACCGTGGCGGGAGAGACAGGTGTAAACCGCGACGACCATGCTTGGACGGCGGTTATGGTGAGTCCTCTGTCTGGTTCTTCCCCCGGAGTCCACTTATGCCGATGCTCGAATCGATCCTGCATGTCTTCGTGGCCGTGAACGGCTTCTCCACGAGCCCGGTCGTCCTCGTGGTGCTGGCCTTCGTCGGCGCCTATTTCGGGGCGAAGCTCGTGGAGGTCATTCCCTTCACGCGGCGGATCATCGAGCGTCGTGAGGCTCAGGCGGCGGAGCGGCAGTAGGCCGGCCCGCCGTCCACGCCAGCTTGGCGGCACCGGCCAGCGCGGCCCGGACGCCCAGCCGGGAGCGGCGGATCTCGACGCGCTTGACGAAGTCGAGGCCGGCCAGCTCGTCCATGGCGCGGCGCAGCGGGTCGAAGAGGATCGGACCGGCGTTGGCGACGCCGCCGCCGATGACCACGTGTGTCACCTCGACCGCGGCCGCCGTCGAGACGATCATCGCGGCCAGCGCGCGGGCGCCCCGCCCGAACGCCGCGACCGCCACGGGGTGGCCCGCCGCGGCGTCCCTGGCCAGCATCGCCCCGTCCGGCACGACCTCCCCGGTCGCCTCCGTCCCGCCGACCGCGGGGCCGGAGTCGGCGGGTGAGGGGGTCCAGCCGTTCTCGGTGGCCCAGCGGACCAGGTTGGGGCCGCTGGCGTACCGCTCGACGCATCCGCGGCTCCCGCACGCGCACGGGTCGCCGTCGGGGTCGACCGTCATGTGCCCGACATGTCCGGCGTTGCCGGTGGGGCCGAGCAGCGGCGCACCGTCGATGACCAGCCCACCGCCGATGCCCGTCGAGACCACGATGCCCAGCATCGACCGGCTCTCGGCGCCGGTGCCGAGCCAGTGCTCGCCGAGCGCGAAGCACTGCGCGTCCCCCGCCAGCACGGTCGGCAGCCCGGTGAGCTCCCGCACCCGTTCCCTCAGGGGGAAGTCCCTCCAGGTGGTGATGTTGACCGGGCTCACCGTTCCCACGGCCAGGTTGAGCGGGCCCGCGCAGCCGATCCCGACCGCGACGGGCACCGGCCCTTCGGCCACCATCTCGGCGATGAGCAGGGCGAGCGCGTCGAAGACGTCCTCACGAGGCGTCGGGCGCGTGGCCGAGCGCAGGACGGCGCCTTCGCGGTCGACGAGGGCCGCCGCGAGCTTGGTGCCACCGATGTCGATGGCGAGTACGTAGGTCATCAGTGTTTGTGGTGGTTGTCGGGCTGGCGAGGGTCGCCAGGATGTTCGAGGCCGGGGACGAGCTCCACCCGCGCCGCCCGCTGCACGTCCAGCCAGCGGGCGAACGCCCGCCGCCCGGCCGCCGCCACGAGCTCCGCGTCAGCCGAACCGCCCGCAGGCGCGGAGGCGGGCACAGAAGCGGGCACAGAAGCGGGCACAGAAGCGGGCACGGAAGCGGAAGCCGGGGCGGGCACGGGAGCGACGTCGGGGGCGGGGGCGGGGGCGGAAGCCGCGGCTAGACCGGCGGCAGGGGCGGAAGCGGGGGCGGGACGGGCGATGGCCACGTGCCAGCCGAGCGGGTCCCTGACCGGCCCGGCCTGCGTCCCGTACGGCAGGCTCCGCAACGCGGCCGCGATCGCGGAGGGCAGCGTGTCGAGGGAGATCGCCCCGAGCGGCTCCAGGTCGTCGGGGGTGGCGTCGGCGGCGGCGCGCTCGTCGGCGTAGAGCCCGTGCCGTACCAGATGGAGGGGCGGGGAGGGTTCCCGCGGCGGCGGCGACCACGCGGCGGGGACGCGCGCCGACGCGGTCACGGAACGGTGGACGGCGCGGACCCACGGGCTGCCGTTGTAGGCGGAGGCGTTGATGGAGCCCAGCTCGACGGCGGCGAGGCGGTCGAGCGCCGGGCCTTCGAGCGGCGCGAGACCCCTGGCAAGCGCCTCGTGCTCGCACAGCACCTCCGTCAGGATGACCTGCGTCAACCAGCGGGCCATCTGCCTGTCCTCGGAGCTGCCGGGCGCGGGCAGGGCGGCGCTGAGCGGCCCTTCCCGCAGGCCGCGCAGGCGGGCGTCCAGGAGGTCGCGGGGGACGGCGTGCCCGTCGACCGTTCCGATCACGGCCCCGTGGACGTGAGCGGGGTGGGAATGGGTCATCGCGCGACCTCCACGCGGACGGCGGGCGTGTACTGGCATCTGCCGTACCACATGATCTTGGCCAGCGCCCAGGAGCGGACCTCGGGGGCGTCGGGCGGGACCGAGACGGGGAAGGAGACGTCCACCTCCGCGCCCGGGGCCACCTCGAAGCCTTGGACGACGGAGGGGAGCAGCTCCCACGTGCCCCACGGGGAGGCGAGCTGGGCCTCGCCGCGGATGGGCCCCGCGGTGGTGTTGGCCAGGCGTATGGTCAGGGCGGCCCGGTCACCGGGACGCAGGCGGAGCTCCTCGGTGACGGCGGTGACCGACAGCCCTGTCGGCCTGCCTTCGTCCGCCCTGGTCCCCTGCGCGGCCTCCCCGTCCCCTGGCACGGACTCGATGGGCGCGGGCAGCTCGGGGGCGTCGCCGAGCGCGACGGTGACGGCGTCCTCGATCACCTGACCGCCCACCTGGGTGCGGACGGTCACGAAGTGCAGACCCTGGCCCTCGCCGGGAGTGACGGTGAACGGGAAGCGGGCGTGGCCGCCCGGTTCGAGGCGGAAGACGCGCCGGGACGGCTCGGCGGTCCAGCCGTCGGGCAGCTCCAGCGTCACCACGCCCTCGTGGGGCGCGTCCACGAGGTGGGAGGAGACGACGACGTCCATCTCGAACGGGCCCGCGGAGGTGACGAGGCCGGGGGAGGCGGCCAGGCTCACGGGGAGGTAGCCGAGCGGGGCGGGCCCCTTGTTGTGCAGCCAGTAGCGGCTGTAGACCGGCTGGGCGATCTCGGCGGTCGCGCCGAGGACCCCGCTCGACCGGTCGAGGGGCGCGGGGGCCACGAAGGTGGCGACCTCGGCGCCCGCCAGGGAGAGCGTGTCCTGTGTGCCGGGGCCTTCGAGCAGGTCGGAGCGGACCAGGCCGTCCAGGTCGAGGACGGGCGAGTGCAGTGAGGCTGTCGCGCCCAGGCCCGTCGACTCGGTCAGCCTGATCGTCACCCCGTCCTGTTCCGCCGAGACGCCGTGTGCGAGCGGGTTACCCGTGGCCTTGACCGTGCTGAACAGCACCTCACGCGGCGGGTCCACCCGCAGCAGCGAGTGCAGCGGCGGCAGGTCGCCGCCCTGGGCGGGGAGCACGCGGGGCAGCAGCGGCGTGCTGAACTCCTGTCCCGCCGCGGGCAGGCCGAGCGCGCGCCAGTCGCCGTCGCCCGCCGCCAGCGCGTAGGAGAACTCGTGCGTCCAGTGCTGTAGCTGGAACCCCGATCCGTCAGGTGTCGTACGGCGGGGCGGATCCAGCCACACGCCCGAGGGCCAGCCGGTGCACGAGCGCATCAGCGACAGGTGCAGCGCCCCCGAAGGGTCGACGGCGAAGCCCGGCAGGCCGTACGTGAGGAGGGCGACCGTCCTGTCCTCCAGCTCCTCGCCTCCGACGGGGCACAGGGCGTGGATGACCGCCCCGTCCAGCAGCTGGTCGGCCGGGTCGGTCACGATCAGCGCGGGCAGGGCGCGCACGTCCCGCAGGTCGGCGCTCGGCTGCCACACCTCGGCCAGCGGCTTCTCGGCGGGCACCCACACCCGGCTCGCGCCCGCCTCGAGCGCGTCGAGGAAGGCGGGGTCGCTGCGCGACAGCAGCTCGGCGGCCAGCGGGTTGGTGCCGGGGCCGCCGAGGATGATGCGCACGTCGGGCAGGTTGGAGTCGACGTCGAGCCAGCCGTACCTGGAGCCGGACGCCGAGGAGGTCGTGGCGGTCACGCCCACCCTGGCCAGTGCCACCACCAGGTCGCGGGCGGCGGCCGCCTCCTCGTGGGAGCGGACGACGATCTCCGCCACGCCGATCGCGCGGGCCCCGGCCCCGCCCAGGTCGACGCGGGCGGTGGACGACAGGCCGAACCAGGTGTTGGCGGGGTTGTCCAGCGTCCATGGGTGCTCGGCGCTGTCGACGTCCGGCAGGGCGAATCCGCGTCCGACGACCGCGCCCGCGACGTCGGAGACGGGCAGCGCACCCCGCACCTGGGCGGGGAAGCGAACCCTGAGCAGCCGGTCGGCGCCGGCGTGGTCGAGGACGCGGGTGGCGAACTCGACCCGCTCGTCCCTGAGCGTGACGACCTGCTCGTAGGACAGGTCGCCGATCTCGCCGGTGACGATCAGGCGGGAGCCGAGCGGGCTGGTCTCGGCTCTCACGGTGGCGGTGGTGGTGCCGGTGCCGGTGATCGCGCCCGTGGGGATGAGGTGCCAGGGGCCCTCGCCCATGTCGGGGTGCTGCGGGTACTCGTCGTAGAGCCGCAGCTCGTTGCCGAGGCCGGTCAGCAGCTCGCGGCCGTCCCTGATGAGGGAGGTCAGGCCGCCGCCCCGCGCGGGGTCGGCGGTGACGCGCCAGCGCCCGCTCTCGATGGTGTGGCCCTCGATCGGCTGCCACCCGTCGGCGTCGCCTTCGATCACCTGGTAGGCCCGCCAGCCGAGCGCGGGCACGTCCTCGGCGAGGAAGACGTGCGTGCCGTCCTCGACGACCGAGGGGGCGTCCACCCGCAGCCCCGGCTCCAGCCGTACCCTGACCAGGCCGTCGCGGGCGAAGGAGAGCGTGTTGGTGACGACGACAGAGCGGCCGTCCACGGCCACGCGCCCCAGCAGCGCGTCGAGGGCGCGGTCGCGGGCGTCGGCGGCCAGGTCGTACGCCTCGCGCCAGCCGGTGAGCAGGTCGACGTAGACCTGGTCGGACTCGGAACCGGTGATCGCGTCGTGGTGCGCGCCGTAGGCGAGCTGCCGCCACACCTTGTCCAGCGCCGCGTGCGGGTAGCGGCCGAGACCCAGCAGCGACGCGAACGCGGCGAGCCGCTCGGCGTCGAGCGCGGCCACCTCGGCGGCGCGCTGGGCCTGCTTGGTGTCGATGTACGAGACGTCCTTGCCGGTGTAGATGGGGTTCATGTCGCGTGTCTGCGGGCTGAACGTGCTCGTCGCGGCCTTCACCGCCTCGAAGAAGTCGTGCGGCACCGCGCAGACGAACTTCGGCCACACGTAGCGGGCGGCCCACTCCCTGTGGATCTCGGTCACCCACTTGTTCGGCGGGGTGTAGTCGGTGCCGACGGGCAGCAGCACGTTCTTGGTGGCCGCGACGGGCTTGAGGCTCGCGAACAGCTCGTGGACCGCCGTCATCGCCTCCTCCAGCGTCGCCGAGGAGTCCATCCACCAGCCCGCCGAGTAGTGCGCGGGCATGTAGTGCGTCACGACCCCCAGCCCCGACGGCGAGATCCACTCGAACTCGCTCGGGAACTGCATCAGCGTGGCGTCGTTCTTGGCCTGCCTGAAGTTCTTGCTGATCGGGCCCCACTGGTGGAAGGGCCCGCGTGCCCACGCGCTGCCCGTCAGGCCCGCGGCGGCCAGGTAGCCGGGGAACTGCGGGTCGTGGCCGAACGCGTCGAGCTGCCACGCCGTCCGGGGCTCGCCGCCGAGGATGTCGCGCTGGTAGCCGATGCCGTACACGATGTTGCGGATCGTGGTCTCGGCGCCGGTCAGGTTGGTGTTGGGCTCGTTGTAGGTGCCGCCCATCAGCTCGACCCTGCCCTCGGCCATGAGGCGGCGCAGGTCGGCCCTGCGCTCGGGGTGGATGTCGAAGAACGGCTTCAGATAGTCGATCTCGGCGAGCACGAACTTGTAGTCGGGGTCCCGCGCGGCCAGCGCCAGGTGCGCCTCCACCAGCGCGAACGCGTTGCGCTCCCACAGCGGCCTGGTCGTCGCGTCACCCGACAGCAGCTCCCACGGGCTGGTGTAGGCCGCCTGCGTGTTCCACCAGACGGGGTCGTAGTGGAAGTGCGACACCATGTGCATCGTCCAGCCGGGCTCCTCGACGGTCACCTCGGCGGCGATCTCGCTGCCCGCCGCGCTCACGTGGCAGTGGAGCGTGCTTCCCACCGGGGCGCTCACCTCGAGCGGAACCTCCACCACGACGGTTCCCTCGCCCGCGGGCACGATCGCGTGGCCCGCGATCCCCTCACCGCGCACCTCCAGGCCGGTGTCGTGCTCGCCCTGCTCGGCGGTGACCCTGAGGACCTGGTACGGCTGCGCGTCCGTCCCCACGAAAAGGTCGGTCGACTCGGCGGACAACAGGCGAACGGGCACGGGGTCTCCCTCGGCGTCCTTGGGGGCTGTCGCCGTCACCCTAGGTCCTATCAAGATCAATGGCAACGTTGTCATAGCCGTGACCACTTGCTCACGAACCCCCCGGAACCCGGCGAACCGTCCGCCTCGCGGGCCAGGAGATCCTGGAACGGCGTTCAGGCTCGGGAGGCTCCGCGCCCGGGAAGCATGGGCTCCAAGAACAGGGCGATGTTGACGAGAACCACAGAAAGGGATACGTTCCGGTAGATTTCGCGGCGACTCAGGGGAAATCCGGTGAGATGCCGGTGCGGACGCGCCACTGTATCCGGGAATACAACCCTCGGGAGCCAGGTCACCTGACCGCCGCGACCTCGACCAGCGGGACGCGTCATCCCTGAGGAGGCTTCACATGAGTGGTCTGTCCACGTCCGTAACCGCTATTCCGCTCCACCGTCTCACGCGCTGGCTGCTGGCCGTGCCCGTCCTGATGCTGCTCGCGTACCTCGTCCTGATGGACAACGGCGCGATCTCGCAGACCGGCACGTTCCTGCACGAGCTCATGCACGACGGGCGTCATCTGCTCGGCGTGCCCTGCCACTGAGGCACGGCCGTGGTGAGAACCCTGGTGGTCAGGGGCCTGCTCGTGGGCCTGCTGGCCGGACTCGTCGCGGGCGCGTTCGCCTTTTTCGTGGGTGAGCCGCGCGTCGACGCCGCCATCGCCCTCGAAGAGGCGGCCGCGTCCGCCGCTCCCTCGGAGCCGCACGGGCACGACGACGGCGCGGCGGCCTCCCACGATCACGGCGAAGAGGCCGTGGTCAGCAGACCGGTGCAGAAGGCCGGGCTCTTCCTCGCAACCGGCCTGTACGGCGTGGCGGTGGGCGGCGTCTTCGCCCTCGTCTTCGCCGGGCTGCGCGGCAGGGTGGGGCCCAGGTCGGAGCCCGGGCTGGCCGTCGCCGCCGCGGCGGCCGCCTTCGGCGCCATCATCCTTGTCCCCTTCCTGAAATATCCGGCCAACCCCCCCGCTGTGGGCGACCCTGAAACGATCAACTCGAGGACGGTCCTCTACGTCGTCATGGTCCTCGTCGGCCTCGCCTCCATCGCGATCGCCGTCGCCGCCGCCCGCAGGGTCACCGTGCCCGGGGTGTGGGCGAAGGGCCTGGTGGCAGGGGCCACCTTCCTGGTGCCTGTGATCGCCGCGTGGGCGCTCCTCCCGCGCGTCGACGAGGTGCCGGCCGGCTTCCCCGCCGCCCTGCTGTGGGACTTCAGAGTCGCCTCCCTCGGCACCCAGCTGGTGTTCTGGGCGGCGTTCGGGCTGTTGTTCGCCGCGGCGGGCGAACGCGTGAAGGCACGGGTCAGCTGACCAGAGTGCTGTTCGTCCGGCATGCCTTGACGGTCGGCATGCGTGGCGCGCGCTTCCCCACGGGGGAGGAACGTGCCGACCCGTCAAGCCTTGACGCCGCCCACCTCCTGGCAGGGACGCTCCCCGAGGGACCCGGGGGAACGGCGTTCGTCGCCCCGGGCCGGGCCGCGCAGGAGACCGCCGCGGCGCTCGGGTTCGAGCCCGTGGTCGTGCCCGAGCTGGCCGAACCGGACTACGGGAGGTGGCGCGGCCTGCCGTACGAGGAGGTCGCCCAGGCGGACCCTGAGTCCTTCGCGCGCTGGCTCGCCGACCCCGGCGCGGCGCCCCACGGCGCCGAGTCCCACAGCCACGCGGCGGCCCGGGTCGTCCGCTGGCTGGAAGGACTCCGCGACGCCGCAGTCCCTGACGACCACCCGCGCGAGCAGGTTCCCGCCCCCGGCGCGGGCCTGGGCGCCCTGCGCGCGATGGTCGTGTGCGATGTCGGCGCCGTACGGGCGGCGGTGGGGCACGCCCTCGGAGTCGGGCCTCTCGTCGCCGCGCGTTTCGATCTCGCCCCTCTTTCTCTCACGCAGTTGTCCGCCACCCCGGAGGGCTGGCGGATCGGGTACGTCAACCGGAAGGCCGCACCGTGACCGCCACCTATCCCTTCAGCGCCGTCGTCGGCCTGGACGATCTCAAGCTGGCGCTGGTGCTCAACGCCGTCTCCCCCCGCGTGGGCGGCGTGCTCGTCAGAGGCGAGAAGGGCACGGCGAAGTCCACGATCGTCAGAGCGCTGGCCGCGCAGCTGCCGCCGGTGGAGGTGCCGGCGGCGTGCAGGTTCGCGTGTGATCCTTCCGCGCCGGACCCCGAGTGTCCCGACGGGCCGCACGAGCCGGGCGAGCAGGCGGTGACCAGGGCGGCGACGCTGGTGGAGCTGCCGGTGGGAGCGTCGGAGGACCGGCTGGTGGGCTCGCTGGACCTGGAACGGGCGCTCACGGAGGGGGTCAAGGCGTTCGAGCCGGGCCTGCTGGCCGCCGCCCACAGGGGCGTGCTCTACGTGGACGAGGTCAACCTCCTGCACGACCACCTGGTGGACCTGCTGCTCGACGCCGCCGCGCTCGGCACCTGCTACGTCGAACGGGAGGCCGTCTCCGTCCGGCACGCGGCCAGATTCCTGCTGGTCGGCACCATGAACCCGGAGGAGGGCGAGCTGCGGCCCCAGCTCCTGGACCGGTTCGGGCTGACGGTGGAGGTGCGGGCGTCGCGAGAGCCGTCGGAACGGGCCGAGGTGGTACGGCGGCGCATGGCTCACGACGCCGACCCGCGAGCGTTCGCGGCGCGGTGGACGGCGCAGGAGGCGGAGCTGGCGGCGGGGATCGCGGCGGCCAGGGACCGTCTCCGGGCGGTGGAGTTGCCTGACGCCCGCCTGCGGCAGATCGCGGAGGTGTGCGCGGCGTTCGAGGTGGACGGCCTGCGCGCCGACCTGGTCACGGCGAACGCCGCCGTCGCGCATGCCGCCTGGCGGGGTTCGAGGGTGGTGACGACCGAGGACGTGCGGGTGGCGGCCAGGCTGTCGCTGCCGCACCGGCGGCGGCGCGACCCGTTCGACGCGCCCGGACTGGACGAGCGGCTCCTGGAGGAGCTGCTGGCCAGGACCTCCGAGGACGAGCACCCCGACGACGACTCCGACCCCGACACCCCGCCCCCGACGGGGGACGACCCCACGGGCGGTCCCGACGGCGACGGCGGTCAGGGCGACGGGCAGGACGAGGGTCAGGGCGAGGGCGGGCAGGGCCACGGGCGGGCCGACGGCGGGCGGCGCGGGGACGCGACATCCGGCGGCGACACCCAGGCGGCGGACGGAGCCCCCGCGGGCGAGCCCCGCGGCGACTCGCGCCCACGGGAGGCGTCAGGGCCGCACGAGAGCCCCGCAGGAGCCGAAGACCAGGAAGGCCGGATCCAGGTGGCCGGGGTGGCGGCGCCGTACCGGGTGCCGTGGCTGAAGGTGGAGGGCCTCGGCGACGGCGCGTCCGGCAGGCGGTCGCGCGCCCGCACCCCGCACGGCCGCACCACAGGCTCCCGTGCCCCCCATGGCCCGCTGCGCTCGCTCCATCTCACCGCCACGCTCGTCGCCGCCGCGCCGTACCAGAAGGAACGCGGACGCTCCGCCCCCGGCCTGCTCATCCGCCAGGAGGACCTGCGCGAGACGGTCAAGGAGGGCAGGGAGGGCAACCTGGTGCTCTTCGTCGTCGACGCCAGCGGATCCATGGCCGCGCGCAGGCGGATGACCGCCGTCAAGACCGCGGTCCTGAGCCTGCTGCTCGACGCCTACCAGCGGCGCGACAAGGTCGGCATGGTCACGTTCAGGGGCAGCGCCGCCGAGGTGGCGCTGCCGCCGACCTCGTCGGTCGAGGCGGGCGCGGCGAGGCTGCGCGCGCTGCCGACCGGCGGGCGCACGCCGCTGGCGGCGGGCCTGGCGCGCGCCGCCGAGGTGCTGCGCGTGGAACGCATGCGCGACCCCGACCGCAGGCCGCTGCTGGTGGTGGTGACCGACGGCCGCGCCACCTCGGGCGGCGATGTGGACCGCGCCGCGGCCCTGCTCACCGGCACGGCGAGCGTCGTCGTCGACTGCGAGTCAGGGCCGGTGAGGCTCGGCCTGGCCGCACGCCTGGCGACCAGACTGCGCGCCAGGCTCATCCCGCTCGACGGGATGGACGACCTCATCCGCGACTACAGAAGGGCGAGCTGACATGCCGCAGGGCAAGCCGGAGGTCGTCCCCGACGACGGCCTCACCACCCGGCAGCGCAGGAACAGGCCGCTGCTGATCGTTCACACGGGACCCGGCAAGGGCAAGTCGACGGCCGCGTTCGGGATGGCGCTGCGGGCGTGGAACCAGGGCTGGCCGATCGGCGTGTTCCAGTTCGTGAAATCGGCCAAATGGCGCATCGGCGAGGAGCGGGCCCTGCGCGTCCTCGGCGACTCCGGCGAGGGCGGGCCCGTGACCTGGCACAAGATGGGCGAGGGCTGGTCGTGGATCCAGCGTCCCGGTGCGGAGGAGGACCACGCGGCTGACGCCCTGGAGGGCTGGCGGCAGATCAAGCGCGACCTGGAGGCCGAGGCCTACCGGTTCTACGTGCTCGACGAGTTCACCTACCCGATCAAATGGGGCTGGCTGGACCTCGACGACGTGGTGGACACGCTCGCCGGCCGTACGGGGAACCAGCACGTGGTGATCACCGGCAGGGACGCGCCGGAGAAGCTGCTCGCGGCGGCCGATCTGGTGACCGAGATGGGCAAGGTCAAGCACCCCATGGACGCGGGCCAGAAGGGGCAGAAGGGCATCGAGTGGTAGTTCCGCGCCTGGTGATCGCCGCGCCGGCCTCGGGGAGCGGCAAGACGACCGTGGCGACGGGGCTCATGGCGGCGCTGCGGGCGCGCGGGCTGCGGGTCTCGCCGCACAAGGTCGGGCCCGACTACATCGACCCCGGCTACCACGCGCTGGCGACGGGCCTGCCGGGCCGCAACCTCGACCCCTGGCTGACCGGCGAGGAGCGGGTGGCGCCGCTGTTCCTGCACGGGGCGGCGGGCGCGGACGTCGCGGTGGTCGAAGGCGTGATGGGCCTGTTCGACGGCAGAGCGGACACGGACTTCGCCTCCACCGCGCACGTCGCCAGGCTCCTGGACGCGCCCGTCGTGCTGGTCGTGGACGCGGCGCGGCAGAGCAGGTCGGTGGCGGCCGTCGTGCATGGTTTCGCCACGTTCGACCCTCGCGTGCGGGTGGGTGGAGTCATCCTCAACCGGGTGGGCTCCGAGCGGCACGAGGAACTCTGCAGGTCGGCGCTGGCGGCCACGGGGACGCCGGTGCTGGGGGCGATCAGGCGGGACGACGCGGTGTCGACCCCTTCACGCCACCTGGGGCTGATCCCCGCCGCCGAACGGGGGAGCGAGGCGGTGGCCGCCGTGGACCGGCTGGGCGAGCTGGTGGCCCGCTCGTGCGATCTGGAGGCGCTGCTACGGCTGGCGCGGACGGCGTTCCCGCTGGACGGACGAGCGTGGAGCCCGGCCGGCGCCCTCCATCGGCCAGGGACCGGTCCGAGCCCGGCGGGGGCCCTCCATCGACCAGGGACCGGTTCGAGCCTGGCGGGCACGACGGTACCCGGCACCGGGCCGAGCCCGGCGGGCACAGCGCGGCAGGGACCGGGGGTCGCAGCGGGAGCGGCCAAGGGAACGGGGCCGGTGGTGGCCGTGGCGGGGGGAGCGGCGTTCACGTTCGGGTACGCCGAGCACGCCGAGCTGCTCAGGGCGGCGGGCGCGGAGGCGGTGACGTTCGACCCGCTGCGCGACGAGGCGCTGCCCGAGGGCACGGCCGCCGTCGTGATCGGCGGTGGCTTCCCCGAGATGTACGCGGCCGACCTCGCCGCCAACGAGCCGCTCAAGCGGGAGATCGCCGCCTTCGGCGGCCCGATCGCGGCGGAGTGCGCGGGCCTGCTGTACCTGTGCGAGAGCCTCGACGACCACCCCATGTGCGGAAAAATCGCGGCGAAGGCGGAAATGACGCCCAGGCTGACCCTCGGCTACCGCGACGCCACGGCCACCCGCGACTCCCTGCTCACCCGCGCGGGCGAGCGCTATCGCGGCCACGAGTTCCACAGGACGGCCGTGACCGTCGCAGGCGAGCCCCTCTTCCGGTGGGAGGGCGGCGGAGACGGCCACGGAGACCCGCTGGTGACCGCCTCCTACCTGCACCTCCACTGGGCGGGCAGCCCGCTGCTCGCTCAGCGGCTGGTGTCGTCCTCCAGATCGCCCTCCGCCTTGAGATAGGCCTCCTGGAGCTCGCGCAGCACGTCAGGGTCTGGGTGCTCCCACATCCCCCGCTCGGCCGCCTCCAGCAGCCGTTCGGCGATGCCGTGCAGCGCCCACGGGTTCGACTTCTCCATGAACTCCCTGTTCACGGGGTCGAGCACGTACGTCTGCGTGAGCTTGTCGTACATCCAGTCCGCGATCACCCCCGTCGTGGCGTCGAAGCCGAACAGGTAGTCCACGGTCGCGGCCAGCTCGAACGCGCCCTTGTAGCCGTGCCGCCGCATCGCGGCCAGCCAGTTCGGGTTCACCACGCGCGCCCTGAAGATCCGCGACGTCTCCTCCGACAGCGTGCGCGTGCGCACGGCGTCGGGGCGGGTGCTGTCGCCGACGTAGGCGGCGGGCGCGCGCCCCGTCAGCGCCCGTACGGTCGCCACCATCCCGCCGTGGTACTGGAAGTAGTCGTCGGAGTCGGCGATGTCGTGCTCGCGTGTGTCGATGTTCTTCGCCGCGACCGCGATCCGCCGGTAGGCGCTCTCCATGTCCTGCCGTGCGGGCACGCCGTCCAGGTCACGGCCGTAGGCGAAGCCGCCCCACACGGCGTACACCTCGGCCAGATCGGCGTCGTCCCGCCAGTTGCGGCTGTCGATCAGCGGGAGCAGGCCCGCGCCGTACGCGCCGGGCCTGGAGCCGAAGACACGCATCGTCGCCCTGCGCTCGTCGCCGTGCGTCCCGAGGTCGGCGGCGACGTGGGCGCGGACGTAGTTGTCCTCGTCGGCCTCGTCCAGCGCGGCGATCATGCGGACGGCGTCGTCCAGCATGGCCACGACGTGCGGGAAGGCGTCGCGGAAGAAGCCGCTGATGCGGACCGTGACGTCGATGCGGGGCCTGGCGAGCTCCTCGAGCGGGATCGGCTCCAGGCGGGTGACCCTCCTGGACGCGTCGTCCCACACGGGCCTGGCGCCCAGCAGCGCCAGGACCTCGGCGACGTCGTCGCCCGCCGTACGCATGGCGCTGGTGCCCCACACCGACAGGCCGACCGAACGCGGCCACTCGCCGGTGTCGGCGCGGTAGCGGGCCAGGAGCGAGTCCGCCATCGCCAGGCCCGTCTCCCATGCGAGCCTGCTGGGCACGGCACGCGGGTCGACGGAGTAGAAGTTCCTGCCGGTGGGCAGCACGTTGATCAGGCCGCGCAGCGGCGAGCCGCTGGGCCCCGCGGGGACGTAGCCGCCGTCGAGGGCATGCAGGAGATGGTCGAGCTCGTCGCCCGTCCTTGCCAGCCTGGGGACGACCTCGCCGGCGGCGAACTCCAGGATCCGCGCCACCAGCTCACGCCGCTCCCGGGCGGAGCCGGGAGCGAGGACGGATGCCGCCACCTCCCCGGCCTGGGCGGAGCCGGGAGCGAGGACGGATGCCGCTACCTCCCCTGCCGCCGTCACGTCCCACCCGCGGGCCTCCATGCCCTCCACGAGCGCCCTGGCGGCCGACTCGGCCGCGTCCACGTCGGCCAGGCCGGCCGAGCCGTCCTCCGCGAGGCCCAGCGCCTCGCGCAGACCAGGCAGCGTCTCGGTGCCCGCCCACATCTGCCGGGCCCGCAGCATCGCCAGTACCAGGTCGACGCGCACCGCGCCCTCGGGCGCGGCTCCCAGCACGTGCAGCCCGTCACGGATCTGCGCGTCCTTCACCTCGCACAGCCAGCCGTCCACGTGCAGCAGGAAGTCGTCGAACTCCGTGTCGTGCGGCCGGTCGGCCAGCCCCAGGTCGTGGTCGAGCCGCGCCGCCTGGATCAGCGTCCAGATCTGCGCCCTGATCGCGGGCAGCTTCGCCGGGTCCATCGCCGCGATGGAGGCGTGCTCGTCCAGGAGCTGCTCCAGCCGCGCGATGTCGCCGTAGGTCTCGGCGCGCGCCATCGGCGGCACCATGTGGTCCACCAGGACGGCGTGCGCCCGCCGCTTCGCCTGGGTCCCCTCACCGGGGTCGTTCACCAGGAACGGGTACACCAGCGGCAGATCGCCCAGCGCCGCGTCGGGCCCGCACGCGGCCGACATGCCCGCCGACTTGCCCGGCAGCCACTCCAGGTTCCCGTGCTTGCCGACGTGCACCATCGCGTGCGCGCCGAACTCCGCCGACAGCCACCGGTAGGCGGCCAGGTAGTGGTGGCTGGGCGGCAGGTCAGGGTCGTGGTAGATCGCGATCGGGTTCTCGCCGAAGCCCCGCGGCGGCTGCACCATCACCACGACGTTGCCCGCCTGGAGGGCGGCGAGCACGATGTCGCCCTCGTGCACGAAGAGCTCGCCGGGCGGCGGACCCCAGTGCCGTTCCATCGCCGCGCGCAGTTCCTCGGGAAGCGTCTCGTACCAGGCGGTGTAGGAGGCGGCGGGGATGCGCACGGGGTTGGCCGCGAGCTGCTCCTCCGTCAGCCACTCCTGGTCCTGGCCGCCGGCGGCGATGAGCGCGTGGATGAGCGCGTCGCCGTCCAGCTCCGCGACGCCCGGCAGGCCCTCGCCCAGGTCGTAGCCTTCGGCGGCCAGCCTGGCCAGCAGTTTCACCGTGCTCGCCGGCGTGTCGAGGCCGACCGCGTTGCCGACGCGCGCGTGCTTGGTCGGGTAGGCCGACAGCATCACCACGAGTCGCTTCTCGGCGTTCGGGACGTGCCTGAGCCGCGCGTGCCGTACGGCGGTGCCCGCCACACGGGCGGCCCGTTCGGGGTCGGCCGCGTAGACGGTCAGCCCGTCCTCGTCCACCTCCTTGAACGAGAACGGCACCGTGATGATCCGCCCGTCGAACTCGGGGATCGCCACCTGCGAGGCCGCGTCGAGCGGCGACAGGCCGTCGTCGTTCTCCTCCCACGCCTGCCTGCTCGTGGTCAGGCAGAGTCCCTGCAGGATCGGCACGTCGAGCTCGGCCAGCGCGCCCACGTCCCACGCGGCGTCGTCGCCGCCCGCCCCCGCCGTCGCCGGCCGCGTGCCTCCCGCGGCGAGCACGGTCACCACGAGGGCGTCGGCGGTCCTCAGCGTGTCGAGCAGCTCGGGCTCCGCCGTACGCAGCGAGGAGCAGAAGACCGGCAGCGCCCGGCCGCCCGCGTCCTCGATCGCGTCGCAGAGCGTCCGCACGAACCCGGTGTTGCCCGCCATGTGGTGCGCCCGGTAGTAGAGCACGCCCACGACGGGCTCCTCGGCGGGCTCCTCGGCGGGCCGCTCCCTGTCGAGAAGCCCCCAGGTCGGGGTCGGCTCGGGCGCGGCGAACCCGTGTCCCGTGAGCAGAACCGTGTCGGACAGGAAGGCGTGCAGCTCGGCCAGGTTCGACGGGCCGCCGTGGGCGAGGTAGGCGTGCGCCTCGGCGCAGACGCCGCCGCTGACCGTGGACAGCTCCATGAGCTCGGCGTCGGGCGCCTGCTCGCCGCCCAGCACGATCACGGGGCGCGGGCCCGCGAGCAGGTGGTCGAGCCCCTCCTCCCAGGCCCTGCGTCCGCCGAGCAGCCGCACCACCACCAGGTCCGCGCTCTCGACCAGCGCGGGCAGATCGTCGACCGTGAGCCTGGCGGGGTTTCCGAGCCGGTACGGCGCGCCGCTCGCCCTCGCGCTGAGCAGGTCGGTGTCGGAGGTCGACAGCAGCAGAACGGCCGTGCTCTCGGGCACAGGGAACTCCTCCCTCGGGGTCCTCGCCCCGGTCGCGGGTGTCACGAGTGCGGGAGTCTCCTGGCTCCCGGATCGACGCTCACCCCGGCCTTCCCACCCGTCTCCGGACAGTGGCCTTGCGGTGGGGTTCGCTCCCCGGTCACAGTGGCGGGACCGCGCCGGCTTCGCACCGGCTTCCTCCGTCGCCCTCGTCTGCGATCAGACTAGAGGGTTTGGAACGGGTTACCATCCTCCGCGTGGACATAACTGCGGACATTGGCGACTTTTCGGGACATGCGGGTCCCGACGCGTGCCCCGGGGCACTCCAGGTCCACACCGCCGCCGACGGCGCGCTGGCCAGGGTTCGCATCCCGGGCGGAGCGCTCTCGCCGGCCCAGCTGAGGGAGCTGGCCGCCTGCGCCGCCGAGCTCGGATCCGGCGTGATCGAGCTGACCTCCCGCGCGAACGTCCAGGTGCGCGGCCTGCGCGCGCCCGACCCCGCCGACCCGTCCAGCGTGCCGGCCTTCGCCGCCCGGATGGCCGCGGCGGGGCTGCTGCCCTCCGCCACGCACGAGCGGGTGCGCAACATCCTCGCCTCCCCCCTCGCGGGGCGCGTCCCCTCATCGCTCGCGGACGTCCGGCCGCTGGTGAGCGCACTGGATCGCGCGCTGTGCGGCACCCCCGAGCTGGCCGGGCTCTCGGGCCGCTTCCTCTTCGCGCTGGACGACGGCACCGGCGACGTGCTGTCCTGCGGCGCCGACGTGACCTTCCTCGCCACCTCGGCCTCCGGCGGCGTGCTCCTGCTCGGCGGCGTACGGCAGGGCCCGCCCGTGGACCTTGCCGGGGTGGTCCCGCTGATGCTCGCCGCCGCCTCCGCCTTCATGGAACTGGGCGACGGCGGCGCGTGGCGTGTCAGGGACGTCCAGGACGGCCCCGCCCTGCTCGCGGCCCGCCTGTTCGGCGCCGCCCAGGAAGAGCCCGGCCAGAGCGACCAGGCAGGTGACTCCGGCCCCGCGGGTGACTCCGATCCGACCGGCCCGACCGATCCGGCCCGCCCGGCCGATCCGGCGGGCCCGGCGGGCCGGGAGCGTGCAGGGGTGCGGGATGCGGGGACCTTCCGGCAGCTCGACGGCGACGTCGCCCTCGAAGTGGTGATCCCGCTCGGCCGCCTGACCGCCCACCAGGCCGCGGTCCTCGCCGACGCCGCCCCCGAGGCGCGCGTCACCCCATGGCGTACCGTCGTCCTGCCCGGCCTGGCCCCCGACGCCGTCCAGCAGGTCGCGGACCGGCTCACCGGGGCGGGCCTGGTCACCGTCCCCGGCACGCCGTGGGCCGGGCTCAGCGCCTGCACGGGCCGCCCTGGCTGCGCGAAATCCTTGGCCGACGTCCAGCTCGACGCCAGAGTCTGGGCCGAGCGGCCGGACCACGAACCTGCGGCCCGTCCCGTCCACTGGGCCGGGTGCGAGCGGCGCTGCGGCCGTCCCGCCGGAGAGGTGGTCGACGTCGTCGCCACCCCGGCCGGCTACCGGGTCGCGGGCCGTACCGAAGAAGAGGGGACATGACCGACTACATCCGCGACGGCGCGGAGATCTACCGGCGCTCGTTCGCCACCATCCGCGCGGAGAGCGACCTCGCGGGGCTGCCGGCGGACATCGCCCAGGTGGCCGTCCGCATGATCCACGCCTGTGGCATGACCGACCTGGTCACCGACCTGGCCTACTCGCCGGGCGTGGTCGCCGTGGCGAGGGCGGCCCTGCGCGCGGGCGCGCCGATCCTGTGCGACGCCATGATGGTCGCCTCGGGCGTCACGAGGACCCGCCTGCCGAAGGACAACGAGGTGATCTGCACGCTCGGCGACCCGGGCGTGCCGGAGCTGGCCGAGCGGATGGGCACCACGCGCAGCGCGGCGGCGCTGGAGCTGTGGCGCGAGCGGCTCGACGGCGCCGTCGTCGCGGTGGGGAACGCGCCCACCGCCCTCTTCAGGCTGCTGGAGCTGGTCGAGGAGGGCGCGGGGCGTCCTGCGGCGGTGCTCGGCATCCCCGTGGGCTTCATCGGGGCGGCGGAGTCGAAGCAGGCGCTGGCGAGCAGCGGTCTGGAGTACCTGGTGGTGCACGGCCGCAGAGGCGGCAGTGCGATGGCGGCGGCCGCGGTCAACGCGATCGCGAACGAGCGGGAGTGAAC
Organism: Nonomuraea mangrovi; assembly: GCF_042681425.1. Taxonomy (NCBI): domain Bacteria; kingdom Bacillati; phylum Actinomycetota; class Actinomycetes; order Streptosporangiales; family Streptosporangiaceae; genus Nonomuraea; species Nonomuraea mangrovi. The sequence goes on from NZ_JBHUFV010000015.1 coordinate 193,029, forward strand.
GGCGTGGCGGGACGGTTGTTCGGGGTGGGGCTGGGTCCCGGGGACCCCGAGCTGGTGACGGTCAAGGCGGCCAGGCTGATCGGCGAGGCGGGCGTCATCGCCTATCACAGCGCCAGGCACGGCAGGAGCATCGCGCGTTCGATCGCGCTGCCGTACATGCGGGAGGGGCAGGTCGAGGAGCTGCTCAAGTACCCGCTGACCACGGAGACCACCGACCACCCCGGCGGCTATCAGGGAGCGCTCGACGACTTCTACGCCGAATGCGCGCGGCGTCTCGCTGCCCACCTGGACGAGGGCAGGGACGTGGTGGTGCTGTGCGAGGGCGACCCGCTCTTCTACGGCTCCTACATGCACATGCACAAGCGGCTCGCCCACCGCTACGAGACCGAGGTCGTGCCTGGTGTCACCTCGGTGGCGGGCGCGGCGGCCGTGCTGGGGCGCCCGCTGGTGGAGCACGAGGAGACGCTGACCGTGCTGCCGGGCACGCTCCCTGCCGACGTCATCACCGAGAAGCTGCGCAACGCCGACTCGGTGGCGGTGCTCAAGCTCGGCAGGACCTTCGAGAAGGTTCGCGACGCGCTGGCCGAGGCGGGCCGCCTCGACGAGGCGTGGTACGTCGAGCGGGCGACCACGGCGAACCAGCGGATCGAGCCGCTGAAGGACGTGGACCCGGCGAGCGTGCCGTACTTCTCGCTGGCGATGCTGCCCAGCGGCGGCGGGCGTGACGACGAGCGTCTGGAACCCGGGGTCGCGGTCGTGGGGCTCGGGCCCGCGGGCTCGCAGTGGCTCACCCCCGAGGCGCGGCACGTGCTGGCCGAGGCGACCGACCTGGTCGGCTACGGCCCCTACGTCGACAGGGTGCCGCAGCGGTCGGGCCAGATCAGGCACCGCACCGACAACAGGGTGGAGGCCGAGCGCGCCGCGCACGCGCTGGAACTGGCCCGGCAGGGCCGCAGGGTGGCGGTCGTCTCCTCCGGCGATCCAGGCGTGTTCGCGATGGCCAGCGCGGTGCTGGAGGCGGCGGAGGACTTCCCCGACGTCCCCGTGCGGATCGTGCCCGGTCTGACGGCCGCGCACGCCGTGGCGAGCAAGGCGGGCGCGCCGCTCGGGCACGACTACTGCGTGATCTCCCTGTCGGACCTGCTCAAGCCGTGGGAGATCGTCGCCGAGCGGCTGCGGGCCGCCGCCGTGGCCGACCTGGTGCTGGCGATCTACAATCCGGCCTCGCGCAGCCGTACCTGGCAGGTGGGCGCCGCCCGCGACCTGCTCATGGAGCACCGCGACCCGGCCACCCCCGTGGTGATCGGCCGCGACGTCGGCGGGCCGCAGGAGACGATCACCGTCACCACGCTCGGGGAGCTCGATCCCGCGCAGGTGGACATGCGCTGCCTGCTCATCATCGGCTCCTCCACCACGCGGGTCACGGGCGACGGCGTCGTCTACACCCCGAGGCGTTACCCGGCCTGAACCCACGCCACGGCCGCCGCCACGCTGTCCACCAGCACCGCCCCTTCGGGCAGCGGCGGCCGTCGCACGACCACCACGGGCAGGCCGAGCTCGCCGGCGGCGGTGAGTTTCGCGGTGGTCATCTCGCCGCCGCTGTCCTTGGTGACCAGGACGTCGAGGCGGTGCTCGCCGATCAGCGCCCGCTCGCCCTCGACGGTGTACGGCCCGCGCGCCAGCACCACGTGGACGTTGGAGGGCACCGGCGGCTCGGGCGGGTCGACCGACCTGGCCAGGAACCACAGGTCGGTTAGTCCTGCGAACACCGGCAGGCTCCTGCGCCCGGTCGTCAGGAACACGCGGCGGCCCAGGGAGGGCAGCACCCGCGCGGCGGCCTCCAGCGAGTCGACCAGCACCCAGTCAGGCCGCGGCGCCCAGCCGGGCCGCCGCAGCACCAGCAGCGGCACTCCCGCGGTACGGCACGCCTCGACGGCCGAGGCCGTCATCCGCCGCGCGAACGGGTGCGTGGCGTCCACCACGGCGTCGATGCCGTTGGCCGACACCCACGCGGCCAGCCCTTCCGGGCCGCCGAACCCGCCGACGTGCACGTCGCCGACCGGCAGCCTGGGCTCGCGCACCCGCCCCGCCAGTGACGACACCACGTGGACGGCGCCTTCGAGCGCCGCCGCGAGCGCCCGCGCCTCGGCCGTCCCGCCGAGGATCAGGATCCGTCGCACGCGTCCTCCATCCGGGCCGCTCCCGGCTTCCCGACGGGGCCGCCGAAGGAGACGGGGCCGCCGAGGGAAGGGACGGCCGAGCGGACCCGCCACGGCAGGGTCGTGGAAGCCGTCGTGGGGGTCGTCGTGTGGATCACAGCGGACGGCAGCGTTCGGCGGAGTAGAGGTGGCTGTCGGGGAACTGCGTGGCCGCCAGCACCCTGCCCACGACGATCACCGCGGTCCTGACCACGCCCGCCGCCTTCACCTGGTCCGCGATGTCGGCCAGCGTCCCCTTGATGACCAGTTCGTCGTCACGGCTGGCTCTTGCGACGACCGCCACGGGACAGCCGGCCCCGTAGGCGGGGATGAGCTCGTCAGCGACCTCCGCGATCCGCTGCACGGCCAGGTGCAGCACCATCGTGGCCTTGCTCGCCGACAGCGTGGCGAGGTCCTCGCCCTCGGGCATCGGCGTCGCGCGCGCCGAGGTCCTGGTCAAGATGATCGTCTGGCCGACGCCCGGCACGGTCAGCTCCCTGCCGAGCGACGCGGCCGCCGCCGCGAACGCCGGAACCCCCGGCACCACCTGGTACGGCACGCCGATCGCGTCGAGCCGCCGCATCTGCTCGGCCATCGCGCTGAAGACAGAGGGGTCGCCCGAGTGCAGCCTGGCCACGTCGAGCCCCTTGGCGTGGGCGTCGGCCAGCTCAGCGACGATCTCGTCGAGGGTGAGGTTCGCGGTGTCGACCAGCCGGGCGCCCCGCGGGCACGACTCCAGCAGCTCCTCGGGCACGAGCGAGCCCGCGTACAGGCACACGGGGGAGCTCTCGATCAGGCGCAGCCCGCGCAGCGTGACGAGGTCGGCCGCGCCGGGTCCCGCGCCGATGAAGTGGACGGTCACGCGCCGCTCTCCTTGGTCGCTGTCCAGATGGTCACCGGCATCATGGTCCGCCAGGCGGTGAAGCCGCCCACGGGGCCTGCCCTGCTGACCGAGAGGCGGACCAGGTCGCCGCCGTGCGTGCCGTACCAGGTGGTCAGGACGGACTCCGACTCCAGCGTGACCGCGTTGGCCACCAGCCTGCCGCCGGGCGGCAGGGCCCGCCAGCACGTCTCGAGCAGGCCGGGCCGGGTCGCCCCTCCGCCGACGAACACCGCGTCAGGGGCGGGCAGCCCCTCCAGCGCCTCGGGCGCCCGCCCTGTGACGATCCGCAGGGCGGGAACGCCGAGCGCGGCGGCGTTCCGCCCGATCCTGGCCGCCCGCTCGGGGTCGCTCTCGACGGCGATCGCCCTGCACGTGGGGTGGGTGCGCATCCATTCGATCGCGATGCTGCCCGCGCCCGCGCCGACGTCCCACAGCAGCTCGCCGGGCAGCGGCGCCAGGCGGGCGACGCTGACCGCGCGCACCTCCCGTTTGGTGAGCTGCCCGTCGTGCTCGAAGGCGTCGTCGGGCAGTCCTGGCACCAGCGGGCGCGGCGCCGTCCCCTTGTCGGCCGCGCACTCGACCGCGACCACGGACAGGGCGGACCCCTCCCGCTCCCAGGCGGCGGCCGTGCCCGTGAGGTGTGACTCGGCGGCGGAACCGAGGTCCGACAGGACGTGCATGACGCTCGCGCCGTACCCGTGCTCCCTCAGCAGTCCCGCCACGCGGGCGGGCCCGCTCGCGTCCGCCGTCAGCACCAGCAGCCGGCTCCCCGGCAGTACGGCGCGCCGCAACGCGTCGAGGGGCCTGCCCACCAGGCTGACCACGGTCGTCTCCTCGACCGGCCAGCCGAGGCGCGCGCAGGCCAGCGACAGGCTGGACGGCTGCGGCATGACGCGCAGGTTCTCCGGGCCGGCGAGCCTGGCCAGTGTCGAGCCGATCCCGAAGAACATCGGGTCGCCGCTGGCCAGCACGCACAGCCCCGCGTCGCCGAACTCGGCCAGCAGCCCGGGCAGCGCGGGCAGCAGCGGCGAGGGCCAGTGGACCTTCCGGGCGGCGGACTCGGGGACCAGGTCGAGCTGGCGGGCCGAGCCCAGCAGCACCCCCGCCTCCGTGACGGCCTGCCGCGCCTGGGACGTCAGGCCGTCCCAGCCGTCGGCCCCGATGCCGACGACGGTGATCACACCGTGCCCATGGCTCTGGTGACGTGGATCTCGATGACCACCCTGGCGGGGTTCGGCCGCGGTGGCTTGTAGCGGGCGGTGTAGCGGGCCTCGGCGTCGGCGATCTGGTCGGGCTCGGTGCGCACCACGGCCGTGCCCTCGAGCGTGGACCAGCGGCGGCCGTCGACCTGGCACAGCGCCACGGGTGCGCCGTCGCTCCCCGCGAGCACGCGGGCCTTGTGCGAGGTGCCGGAGGTGATGATCCTGGCGATGCCCGTCTCCAGGTCGAGCGTCGCGCCCACCGGCACCACGTGCGGCGTGCCGTCCGGCCTGAGCGTGGTCAGCGTGCACAGGTGCCGCTCCCGCCAGAACTCGGCGAACTCCGCTCCCCGCGCGGCCAGATCCACCTTCGCCCCTTCCGTCCGGTTCTCGTGCACGGTCAGCGTAGCGAGGCCGTCGGCCGGGGTGTCGGGGGCGGGGCTTGCGGACCGCGGAGGAGGCTCTGCAAGGATGTGGACATGAGCGCTGTGAAACTCGACGGCAAGGCGACCGCGGCCAAGATCAAGGCGGACCTCACCGCGCGGGTGACCGCGCTCAAGGAACGGGGCGTCGTCCCCGGGCTCGGCACCGTGCTGGTCGGCGACGACCCCGGCAGCCAGATCTACGTCGCGGGCAAGCACCGCGACTGCGCGGAGGTCGGCATCGCCTCCATCCGCGTCGACCTGCCGGAGACCGCGACCCAGGCCGACGTCGAGGCCGCCATCGACGAGCTCAACGCCTCGCCCTCGTGCACCGGCTACATCGTCCAGCTTCCGCTGCCCAAGCACCTGGACACCATGGCGCTGCTGGAGCGCATGGACCCCGCGAAGGACGCCGACGGGCTCCACCCGGTCAACCTCGGCCGCCTCGTGCACATGGTCGACGCGCCCCTGCCCTGCACCCCGCACGGCATCGTGCTGCTGCTGCAGGAGTACGGCGTGCCGCTGAAGGGGGCCGACGTCGTGGTGGTCGGGCGCGGGATCACGGTGGGCCGCTCGCTCGGGCTGCTGCTGACCAGGCGCACCGAGAACGCGACCGTGACGCTCTGCCACACGGGGACCGCCGACCTGGCCGCGCACGTGCGGCGCGCGGACATCGTGGTGGCGGCCGCGGGCGTTCCCGGACTCATCACGGCGGACATGGTCAAGCCCGGCGCGGCGGTGCTCGACGTGGGCGTGTCGCGGGTGGACGGGAAGATCGCGGGTGACGTGGCGGCGGACGTGGCCGAGGTGGCCGGGTTCCTCACGCCGAACCCCGGCGGCGTGGGCCCGATGACGCGGGCGCTGCTGCTGTCCAACGTGGTGGAGGCGGCGGAGCACGCGCTCCGCTGAGATCCGTCCGCGCAGGCGGGCACTTCGCCGGTCCGGCCGCGCGGCGCCTGCCTCCGTCGGACGGCGGGCAGGGGAGGGCCGCTCCGTGACCGGGTCAGGTGAAGGAGCGGATGGCCTCGCGCAGGTTGCCCGAGGTGCGATCCAGCGCGGCGCGGGCCTCGGCGGGGTCGGCGCCGGTGAGGAGCATGATGACGGCGGCGGGCACCGATCCGTCCGCCGCGCGGAGCGCGGGCCCGACCTCCGCGTCGGGCAGCCCGGTGATCGACGACACCATGTCCTGGGCGCGCGCCCACAGCTTCTCGTTCGAGGCCACCAGGTGCGACATCAGGTTCCCGTGCGTGCGTCCGAGCCGGACCATCGTCAGCGTCGAGATCATGTTGCACACCAGCTTCTGCGCCGTGCCCGCCTTCAGCCTGGTGGACCCCGTCAGGAACTCGGGGCCCACCACGACCTCGATGGCGATCTCCGCCGCCGCGCCGAGCGCCGAGCCCGCGTTGCACGCGACTCCGACGGTCAGCGCGCCGGCGGCGCGGGCGTGCCGTACACCTCCCACCGCGTACGGTGTCCGCCCGCTGGCCGAGATGCCCACCACCGCGTCGGCGGCCGACACCTCCACCTCTGTCAGGTCGGCGACGGCCAGCGCGGCCGAGTCCTCCGCGCCTTCGACGGCGACCGCGAAGGCCGAGGGTCCGCCCGCGATGAGCGCGAACACCTCCGAAGGCGTGGTGCCGAAGGTGGGGCCGCACTCGCTGGCGTCGAGCATGCCGATGCGGCCCGCCGTACCGGCTCCGAGGTAGATCAGCCTGCCGCCCTGCCGCAGGCGCGCGGAGACGGCGTCGACGGCGGCGGCGATCTGCTCGGACTGCCCCGCTACCGCGGCGGGCACCAGGGCGTCCTGCTCGCTCATGCGCCTGACCAGGTCGATCGTGGGGAGCGCGTCGAGGTCGTCGAGTCCGGGCAGTCGCTGCTCGGTGACGAGGTCGGAGATGCCGCGCGTCATGGTCCCCCCGCAGGATGGAGAAAAGCTAGCCATCCACGACTATAGGTGAAAATTTCCTTCATATGGGCCTTGGGTGGCCCCTTATCGGGTTCTGAAGACCTCGAGCGCCTCCCTGGTCGCGCGCAGAGCCGTCTCCGAGCTGTCGAACGTGCGCTGGGCGAGCCCGACGAAGATGCAGTCGACGATCAGCAGCTGGCTGATCCTGCTGGCCAGCGCCCCAGGCCGGAACGCCGTCTCCCGCCCCGCCGACACCAGCACGTGGTCGACCGTCTGGGCCAGTGACGAGCGCGGGTTGTTGGTGATGGCGATGGCGAGCGCCCCCGCCTCCTTCGCCGTCCTGGTGGGCTCGATCACGTCGGTCGTCTCGCCCGAGCAGCTCACCGCCACCACGACGTCGCCTTCGCGCAGCAGCGCGGCGCTGGTCAGCGCGAGGTGGGCGTCGTTGAAGGGATGGCTGGACAGGCCGATGCGCATCAGCTTGTGCGCGAGGTCGGCCGCCACCAGGCCCGAGGCGCCGACGCCGTAGACGTTGATCCTGCGGGCGGCGGCGATGGCCGCCACCACCTCGCCGAGCTGGTCGGGCACGAGCTGTTCCGCGGTGTCCGACAGCGCGTCCACCTCCGCCCTCGTCACCTTGGCGATCACGTCGGTCAGCGGGTCGTCCGGGCCGAGGTCGCCGGGCACCAGCCGTTCGGGCGTCTCCCTGGCGACGGCGCCCGCCAGCGCGAAGCGGAGCTGGGAGTAGCCGGAGTAGCCCAGCGCGCGGGCGGTCCGCACGATGGTCGCCTCGCTGGTGCCCGACACCGCGCTGAACTCGGTGATCGTGCTGCGCACGACCACGCCGGGATCCTCCAGGATGATCCTGGCGATGGCCTGCGCCGCGGGCGTGAGGGAGGGCAGTACCGCTCGCACCGCCGAGACCGGGTTGACCGGCTCGTTCATCTGGTCAGCCATCGTGCCACCGCCTTCGCCGAGACCTTGGAGATGCCGTGCGTGGCGATGTGGGCCGCGCCCGCGGGCTCGTCGGGGATGCCGGTCTCGACGACGATCACGTCGGGGCGCCGCCGTACGGCCTCCGCCACCGTCTCCCGCACCCATGGGTGACGGGCCGCGTCGTGGACGACCAGGACCACGGGCCGCTCGTCGAAGTCGGGGGTGGAGGTCCGCTCCGTCCCCAGCAGCACCTCGCCGAGCGCGGCGGCCAGTCCCGTCGGGGTGTTCGGGTCGATCGCCTGGTTGTGGCGGGTGTTCACCTCGACGACGAGCGGGGCGGCGGTCAGCCGGGCCGAGCCGGTGATCGTGAGCGCCCTGACGGCCGCCTCCATGCCGGCAGCGTCGTCGGGCTCGGCGTCGCGCGGTTGCGCGGCGTACCACTCGGCAAGAGCGTGCACCCGTCCCGCCGCCTCGGCCAGGCGCTCCTCGGGCAGGGTCCCGTCCAGGACGGCGGCCACGATCGCGTCGCGGATCTCGTAGAGGCCCTCGGCGGTGACCAGGCCCGCGCAGATCGCGTCCACGCCGGCGGCGAGCGCCCGCACGGCGATCTCGCCCGGCGAGTAGATCGCCGCGACCGCCTTCATCTCGATCGCGTCGGTGACCAGCATCCCGTCGAAGCCGAGCTCCTCTCGCAGCAGCCCGGTCAGGATCGTCCGGCTCAGCGTCGCGGGCATCGAGGGGTCGAGCGAGGGAATCAGCAGGTGCCCGCACATGACGGACCGCACGCCCGCCCCGATGGCCGCCTCGAACGGCGGCAGGTCGCGACCGCGCAACTCGGCGAGGGAGGCGTGCACGGTCGGCAGCGCCAGGTGCGAGTCGGTGACGGTGTCGCCGTGCCCGGGGAAGTGCTTGGCGCACGCGGCCACGCCCGCGCCCTGCACGCCCTGGATGTAGGCGACGGAGTGGCGCGCGACGAGATCGGCGGTCGGCCCGAAGGAGCGCACGCCGATCACCGGGTTGGCAGGGTTGGCGTTGACGTCCACGGAAGGGGCGTAGTCGAGCGTGATGTCCAGCTCCGCGAGCATTCGCCCGATCTGGCGGCCCACCCGCTCGGTCAGCGCCACGTCGTCGACCACGCCGAGCGCCCTGTTGCCGGGGAAGGAGCTGCCCTCGCGGGCCTCCAGGCGGGTGACGACGCCGCCCTCCTCGTCGATGGCGACCACCACGCCGGGGTTCTCCGCGCGCAGCGACGCGACCAGCCCGGCCGTGTCGGCGGTGACGTTGCGCGCGAACAGCACGGCGCCGCCCAGCCCCTCACCCAGTGCCTTCCTCAGCCAGTCGGGGGCGGTGGCGCCCTCGAACCCGGGTTGGAGGACGCTCAGTGCGAGTCGGTGCAGGTCAGCGGTCACGAGACCTCCTCGGTCGGCCTCATGACCGAACGGCTGCGATGCCAGTCGGCCAAGGCGGCATTTTCCTTCACAATTATTGATCTGAAGGTAATTTTCTGCCATCGTCGCCCTCGAACACAACCACCTCCCCCGAGAGGCACCCCCCATGCCCACTAGAAGGACCGTTCTGAAGGGCCTGGCCCTCGCCGCGGCCGCATCCGTCGTGCCGCTCCCCGCCTTCGCCGAGCCCGGCTACGTGCCGCCGCTGCGCCAGATGCGCGGCATGTGGATCGCTTCCGTCGTCAACATCAACTGGCCGTCGAAGCAGGGATTGACCGCGGACCAGCAGAAGGCGGAGTTCATCGCCTGGCTCGACCTGGCGGTCCAGCGCAAGCTGAACTCGGTGTTCGTCCAGATCAGGCCCACGGCCGACGCCTTCTGGCCGTCGCCGTTCGAGCCCTGGTCGCACTGGCTGACCGGCGTGCAGGGGCAGGACCCGGGCTACGACCCGCTGGGCTTCGCCGTCGAGGAGACGCACAAGCGCGGCCTCACCTTCCACGCGTGGTTCAACCCCTACCGCGTCTCGATGCAGACCGACCCGAACCAGCTGCACCCCTCGCACCCGGGGCGCGTCCACCCCGAGTGGATCCTGCCGTTCGGCGGCAAGCTGTACTACAACCCCGGCATCCCCGAGGTGCGGAAGTTCTGCCAGGACGCGATGCTCGACGCGCTGACCCGCTACGACATCGACGGCCTGCACTTCGACGACTACTTCTACCCGACCAACACGACGGCCTTCAACGACGCCGACACCTTCGCCAAGTACGGCGCGGGCTTCCCCGACCTGGCCGCGTGGCGGCGCAACAACGTGGACCTGATGGTCTCGGAGATGCAGCAGCGGGTACGCGAGGTCAAGCCCGAGGTGGCGTGGGGCATCAGCCCGTCGGGCATCTGGCGCAACAAGGGCACCGACCCGCTCGGCTCCGAGACCAACGGCGGCCAGTCCTACGACAACCTGCACGCCGACACCCGCGGCTGGGTCAAGAAGGGGTGGCTCGACTACATCGCGCCCCAGCTCTACTGGTACATCGGCCAGCCGCCCGCCGACTACAGCAAGCTCGTGCCCTGGTGGTCCGACGTGGCCGACGGGACGGGCACGATGCTGTGGATCGGCCAGGCCGCCTACAAGGCGGGCGACCCCGCACAGGCCGCGCAGTGGCAGGACCCCGCCGAGCTGTCCAAGCACCTGACGCTCAACCGGTCGCACCCGCAGATCGGCGGCGACATCTGGTACAACGCCAACGACGTGCGGGTCGACAGGATCGGCTCGATCAGCACCGCGGTCAAGGACCACTACCAGCGGCCCGCGCTCCCGCCGCTGCTGCCCAGGCTCGCCGACGGCGAGAAGCCCAAGCGGCCTGTCCTGGCCTACGTGCGCAGGGTCCACGAGGGCGTCGAGCTGAACATGATCGCGACCGGCAGGCACGAGCCGTTCCAGTTCGCGATCTTCAGGTCCTCCGCCGAGATCGACCGGTTCGACGACGCGAGCAACCTGGTGGCGGTCATCCCCGGCGACAGGGTCGTCCGCTGGGTGGACGCCGAGGGCAAGAAGGGCGACCACTACTACGTCATGGCCGTGGACAGGGTCAGCAGGACCAGCAGCCCGAGCCACGGCCGCAAGGTCTGGTAGGAGACCCACGGGTTCGCGCCCGGCTTGCCCGCGCCCGCCGACCGGTCGAGCGTCACGACGCGTCGACCGGCGAGCGGGCGCCAAGAGTCCACACGCGGGCGCCATGGATCCACACGCGCGGGCATGGAAGGCCCGCGCGTGCGGGGCACGACCGCTCCGGGGTCCGGGCCGTTCCTCAGGCTGCCGGAACCCCTCGCCGAAGCACCGGTCGCCCTGCGGATCGGCTAGCTGGCGCGGCGACCGGCCGGCTGGCTCTCCTGTGACGTTCCAGAGCGCTGTGGGGGCACCACCGGAGTCGGCCTGACCAGACCGAGCGCGACCACCTCGTTGGCCAGCCTGGTGCGCCTGTTGGTCCCCTCGGGGATCCTGAACTTCTGGTAGAGCCTGAGCAGGTGCTGTTTCACCGCCGCCTCGGTGACCACCAGGTCATCGGCGATCTCGCGTGCCGTCGCGGGGGCGACGAACGCCTCATCCGAGAGCGCCGGCCTGCACAGCGACGTGAGCACGTCGACCTCTCGCCTGGTCAGCTCGGGCGCGGCGGCCCTGCGCAGCTCGACCTCAGGCGTGAAGTCCTCGCGCGGCACGCCGCCGACGCGCCCGCGCGCCGCGCCGAAGGAGACGACGTCGCCGTCGTCAAGGACCCTCCGGGCGATCGGCCTCCCGTTCACCCGCGTGCCGTTGCGGGACAGGCCCAGGTCAACGACATACAGGTACGGTCCGCGCCGTACGAACTCAGCGTGGAGCCGAGACACGCTCGGGTCGGTCAGCCGGATGTCGACACCACGGCCCCTTCCCACAGTCGTGATCTCGGGACGCAACGGGACCACCTCGCCAGTGTCCTCGATGCGTATGAAGGGCCCCTCCACGGCAGTTCCTCCCCAGGTAGCCCGCCGTTACTGTTACTACAGCTCCGGCTTACCCAAACGAAGGGATGGGGAATCGCCTTTGCCATAAGGAGAATCCGGCGTGAAATTGGTCTGGACCTCTGCGGCCGGTTTTGCCTGCTCACGGGTAGACTTTCGGCGAAGATAAGCGGAGGAAACACACATGGCGGACAAGCCCACAAAAGGCCTGGCCGATGTCGTCGCCGCGTCCACAGCGCTGAGCGACATCGACGGGAAGGCCGGTCGCCTCTTCTATCGTGGATACGACATCCATGACCTGGCCGGCCGCGCGACGTTCGAAGAAACCGCGCACCTGCTGCAGCGCGGCAAGCTGCCCACGCGACAGGAACTGCGCGAGTACGGTGACGAGCTCGTCAGGGGACGCGAGCTGGGCGCCCTCGTCTCGGCCAACATCGCCGAGATCGCGGAGAAGCAGAAGCCGATGGAGGCGCTGCGTTCGCTGGTCTCCCTGTCCGGGGCCGACGACCCCGACAAGGACTCCATCGCGCCTGACGCCAACCTGCGCAAGGCCGCCCGGCTGACCGCCCAGCAGCCGCTGCTCGTGGCCAGGTACCACGCCGCTCGTACCGGCAAGGCCCTGCCCGGCACCGACGACTCGCTCAGCATCGCGGGGAACTTCCTCCTGCAGGTCACGGGACGCACGCCGACGCAGCGCGAGGCCGAGATCTTCGACGCCTGCCTGGTCCTGCACGCCGACCACACCATGAACGCCTCCACGTTCGCCGCCCGCGTGTGCGCCGCGACGCTGTCCGACATGCACTCGGCCATCGTCGCCGCCATCGGCACGCTCAAGGGCCCGCTGCACGGCGGCGCGAACGAACAGGTCATGAAGACGCTGGAGTCGCTCGACCCGGCACAGGTAGCGCAGTCGGTGCGCGAGAGGCTGGACGCGCACGAGAAGATCATGGGCTTCGGCCACCGCGTCTACAAGACCGAGGACCCGCGCGCCACGCACCTGCGCAGAATGTCGCAGGAGCTGGCCACGGCGTCGGGCGACGACACCTACTATCGGATGTCCAAGGAGATGGAGGAGGTCGTCCTCGAGACGAAGGGCCTCTATCCCAACGTCGACTTCTACGCCGCCACCGTCTACCACTACCTCGGCATCCCGACCGACCTGTTCACACCGGTCTTCTCGATCAGCCGCATGTCCGGATGGACGGCGCACGTGATCGAGCAGCACGCGGACAACAGGCTGATCAGGCCCGACAGTGAGTACATCGGCGAGCGTGACCAGAAATGGAAGCCCATCGACGAGCGATGAGCCAGGCTGGAGAGGGCGAGGGCGTCAGGGGACGCCCGAGCGACGAGGGCTGGGGACCGTACCCGCTGATCCTGGCGGGTGCGGCTGTTGGGCTGCTCGCACTCTTCCTGGTGGACGCCGAATGGGGCGGGTTCGCGCTCGGAGCGGTGCTCCTGGTCGGGGCCGCTGTCCGATTCGCGGGGTACGGCGGGGCGCTTGCCGTACGCGTGAAGAGCGTCGACGTCTGGACGATGGGGGTGCTCGGAGCCGCGCTGGTGGTCACCGCGCTGTTCCTGGAGTATCCCGAGCTCAAGGCGCAGCTCCTGGTCCTTTTCGGCCGGTGACCACGCCTCCGATAACCTCAAGCATTATTTGTCACGAAGGGGAACCATACGCATGCCCAAGATCAAGGTAGAGGGCCCCGTCGTCGAACTTGACGGCGACGAGATGACCCGGATCATCTGGCAGTTCATCAAGGACCAGCTGATCCTTCCCTACCTCGACGTCGACCTGAAGTACTACGACCTCGGCATCGAGCACCGCGACGCCACCGACGACCAGGTCACCATCGACGCCGCCAACGCCATCAAGAAGTACGGCGTGGGCGTCAAGTGCGCCACCATCACCCCTGACGAGGCGCGCGTCGAGGAGTTCGGCCTCAAGAAGATGTGGAAGTCCCCGAACGGGACCATCCGTAACATCCTCGGCGGCGTCATCTTCCGCGAGCCGATCATCATGTCGAACGTGCCGCGCCTGGTGCCCGGCTGGACCAAGCCGATCGTCGTCGGCCGTCACGCCTTCGGCGACCAGTACCGCGCCACGGACCTGAAGATCCCCGGCGAGGGCACGCTGACCCTGACGTACACCCCCAAGGACGGCTCCGAGCCGATCGAGCTGGACGTGTACGACTTCCCCGGCAGCGGCGTCGCGATGGCCATGTACAACCTGGACGAGTCGATCCGCGACTTCGCCCGCGCCTCCATGCGCTACGGCCTGGCCCGCAACTACCCGGTCTACCTCTCGACGAAGAACACGATCCTCAAGGCCTACGACGGCCGCTTCAAGGACCTCTTCGCCGAGGTCTTCGAGACCGAGTTCAAGGCCGACTTCGAGAAGGCCGGCATCACCTACGAGCACCGCCTCATCGACGACATGGTCGCCGCGGCGCTGAAGTGGGAGGGCGGCTACGTCTGGGCGGCCAAGAACTACGACGGCGACGTCCAGTCCGACACCGTCGCGCAGGGCTTCGGCTCGCTCGGCCTGATGACCTCCGTCCTCATGACCCCCGACGGCCAGACCGTCGAGGCCGAGGCCGCTCACGGCACGGTGACCCGTCACTACCGCGAGCACCAGAAGGGCAACCCGACCTCCACGAACCCGATCGCCTCGATCTTCGCGTGGACGCGTGGTCTGCAGCACCGCGGCAAGCTCGACAACACCCCCGCGGTGACCGAGTTCGCCGAGAAGCTGGAGCAGGTCTGCGTCGAGACCGTCGAGAACGGCCAGATGACCAAGGACCTCGCGCTGCTGGTCGGCGGCGACGCCAAGTGGCTCACCACCCAGGACTTCCTGGCGGCGCTGGACGAGAACCTGAAGAAGAAGATGGCCTGACCCCTCTTCTCCTCCGCTTGAGGGCCGCCTTCGGGCGGCCCTTTCCGCGTTCCCGAGGCGGGGGACGCCGGCCCTCGCCGGTGGCGCGGGCGGGGGCGCGACGGCAGGCGAAGGGCATCACCTGGTCGGTGTTGCCTCCGTATCGGCAAAGAGATCCCCAAGTCCCGAAAGCCCTTCAGGGCTCACGCCGCACCCGCGCGCCATGGTGTACACCGGGGGATCGGCGCCGTTGCGGCTCTCGCGCGTCTCCTGGTTGATTCCATACCAGCGCGCGGTCCATTCACGTACCGTATTTGGGTAAGAGCCCCCTGTAGTCGATCTTCCGGGGGGTTCCCATGCGTGTGCTGGGTGCAGGGCTGATAGTGATGGGCGTGTTGACCGCCGGCTGCGGTGGCGCCGACACCGGGGCGAACGTCGCGAAGCCGCAGCTGGACCAGGCCGCCGTCCTGCGGCAGGCGCAGGCCGCCAAGGCCGCCAAGGTGGCCGCCGCCGTCAAGGTCAAGGCCAACGAGCTGGGCCAGATCCCGGTGATCATGTTCCACCGGGTGATCGACAAGCCGACGACGCAGGACGACCGCACTCCCCAGCAGTTCCGTTCCGACCTCGAACGCATGGCCAAGGACGGCTACGTGCCGATCACCGCCGCCGAGTTCGTCACCGGCAAGATCGACATCCCGGCGGGCAAGCACGCCGTCGTCCTCACCTTCGACGACTCCTCGCCCTCGCAGCTCTCGATGGACGAGCTCGGCCAGCTGAAGCCGGACACCGCGGTCGCCATCCTGCAGGACGTCGCCAGGCAGAACCCCGGCTTCCGCCCCGTCGCCACCTTCTACGTGACCCGCGACATGTTCGGCAAGACCACGCCCGAGGAGCAGTCGCAGATGCTGCTGTGGCTGAAGCAGAACGGCTTCGACATCGGCAACCACACCCGCGACCACCTCAACCTCCTGGGCAAGCCACAGAAGGCGGTGATGGCCGAGATCGCGGCGGGTCAGCGCCTGATCACCGACCTCGAGGGCGCGGCGCCGATCACGCTGGCGCTGCCGTACGGGAACCAGCCTCGCAAGAAGGACTGGGCGGCCAACGGCAAGAACGGCACGACCGTCTACAAGCACGCCGGGGTGTTCCTGGCCGGGTACACGCCCGCGCCGGCGCCGTACAACAAGAACTTCGACGCGCTCGGCATCCCGCGCATCAGGGCCATGGACAAGAAGGGCGACTGCTCGCAGTTCTGCTCGACCGCGTGGTTCGACTGGCTGAAGTCCAACCCCGACCAGCGCTACACCTCGGACGGCGACCCGAACACGGTGGCCTTCCCGAAGTTCAAGGCGCCGTTCCTGCGCAAGGCCTTCGCGCAGCGGGCGCTGCCGTACTAGGAGACGGCGCCGATTCCGACCGCCTCGGGGTCGAGCGGCAGCCGCTTGACCCTGGCGGTCCTCCCTGTGGTGACGTCGAGGGAGAAGAAGCCGGTGAACTCCTGGGTGCCGGCCGTGAACGTCCTGATCAGCAGCGCCTTGGGGCTCAGCCAGGCCTCGGCGGACGAGACGGTCGGCTCCTTCAGCGGGCTGGGGCGCAGCGGCTCGCGCCGCTCGCCCGTCACCGCGTCGAGGAGTTCGATCGTGTCGGCGGGCTGCTCGCCCACCACGGCGAGCCGGAGGCCGTCGGGCGAGAGGCGTGCCCCTGAAGGAAGGGGGAAGTCGTTCAGGCGCGCGCCGCTCCCGCGCAGGAAGCGCACCACCGTGTCGCCCGAGGAGGCGAAGACGGTGTCCCGCGTGATCCCGATCACGCCGTCGGCCCGCGGCAGAGCCGTCGTCCGACCGGTGCCGAAGTCGGTGACGAACACCTGCTCCCCGTCGCTCACGGCGAACCCGTCGCCGTCGGCCGAGATCGCGGTCGCCTCCGTGGGCAGGCCGGCCGTGCCGACCACCGGTGACAGGTCGCGTACGAGCCCGCTGGGCAGGTCGTGCGCCACGAACCGCTGCCGTGCCACGCTGAAGTAGGCGACCCTGTGGCCGTCACGGCTCACGCTGAACCCGGGCATGACCGCCGCGCCGCCGCTGGTCGGCACCCAGACCGCCGCGTCGGGGACCCGGATCCGGTAGGAGCGGCCGCCCTCGGCCTCGCCCGTCTCGTCGTAGTCGGCCACGAGCTTCGCCTGCTTGTCGGTGAACGCCCAGATCATCCATGAGGCGCACTCGGGCGGCCCGTCCGTCTCCGGGCAGGTGTCGGGTACGGCGTAGCGGATCGCGACGGGGATCGCGCCGTGCTTCCACTCCAGCCCGCCCGGCGGCGGGGACTCCGACGAGGTGCACGCCGCCGTCGCCCACAGCACCGCCGCCACGGCCAAGACTCGTAGGTTCACACCACGGTTGAACGTCTGACGCCCGGCCCTGGTTCAACCCTGACGCGTGGCGAAGCCGATCCCCGCGGACCTGAGGCGGTCGATGAGCGGCCCGCCCATGGCGACGGCCGTGGTGAGCTGCCCCGCCACGTCGGGCACGTCGTCGAAGGCCAGGCACAGCGCCGACTCCGCCAGCATCTTGGCGGTCTCGGAGTAGCCGGGGTCGCCGCCGGAGACCTCGGTGACGACACGCTCGCCGCCGCCCTCGCCGAGCAGGGTGAGCCTGAACCAGCTGCGCGCCCGCCGCTCCGCCGACGGCCCGTCGCCCGCGGCGATCCTCCTGAGCAGCCACTCGCGGCCGGCGGGGACCTGCGCGACGGCCGCCAGCGCCCCCGCCCCTGCCGCCACCGCCAGCGCCGAGGGCAGTCGCCTGACGGCGAAGTGCTGGCGGTAGGTGAAGTCAGGGCCGTAGCGGTCGAGCGCGCGGGCGGAGCGGCCGACGATCTGGTGATCGATGGTGGGCATGGGCAGCGCCCAGCCGCCCACGTAGCGCACGCCGCCGGGCAGCGCGCTCACCCTGCGGTCCTTCGGCCTGGTCTCGACGGAGCGGCGCCGACCGGCCGCCTCGGCCATCTGCCGGGCCCGGGACAGGGCCGTCACCGCCGAGTGGAGGGTACCGCCCGAGGGCCTGCCGCTGCCCCGCAGGAAGCCGCTGACCTTGAGCGGCACGCCCGCGGGCAGCGACTCGACCGTGTACAGGACGCCGAGATCGTAGGGGATGGAGTCGAAGCCGCACGCGTGGACGATCCTGGCGCCGGTTTCGCGTGCCAGGCCGTCGTAGCGCACGAACATCCTGTCGACGAACTCGGGCTCCCCGGTCAGGTCCACGTAGTGCGTGCCGGCCCCGGCGCAGGCCTTGACGAGCGGCTCGCCGTACCGGAGGTAGGGGCCGACGGTGGTGGCGACCACGCGCGCCTGCCCCGCGAGGGCCTCGAGGGAGGCGGGATCGGTGACGTCGGCGTGCAGAAGGGGGACGTCCAGGCCCAGCGCTTCGAGCTTGGCGCGGTCGCGGCCGGCCAGAGCCCATCGGCATCCCGCGGGGACGGCTCTGGAGAGGTATTCCGCGGTGAGGGCGCCGGTGAAGCCGGTCGCTCCGAGCAGCACGATGTCGTACATGCGCTCCAGAATGACATTCTGTGAGCGCGCTGGCGAGAGACGGGAGAAGGCTCGTGTGAGCGTTGACACCGCCGATGACACAGGGGCCGGCGTGGTGTGGTCCGTGCCCCCCGAAGTCACGAACTGTGACGTCACGAACGGTTAACGGTTCCCTGGGGGGTTCCTGAGCGTCGTAAAGTTTGCGTCGTCAGGCGAAGCCAACGTGGGGATGACGCATGCCGCAGATCGCGCCGTTGACAGCGGGCGATCCCAGCCAGCTGGGCTCGTTCACGCTGTCCGGGCGCATCGGGGAGGGCGGTCAGGGGATCGTCTACCTGGGGGTCGACAACCAGGGAGAGCGTGCGGCGATCAAGCTGCTGCACGTGAAGTTCAGCGGCGACACGACCGCCAGGTCGCGCTTCGCCAGGGAGCTGAAGGCGGCCCAGCGTGTGGCCTCGTTCTGCACGGCACGGGTGATCGAGGCCGACCTCGAGGGCAACACCCCCTACATCGCCAGCGAGTACATCGACGGGCTCTCGCTCAGGGACGTCGTGGAGCGCGACGGGCCGCTGTCGGGCCAGGCGCTGGAGCGGCTGGCGATCGGCACGGCCACCGCGCTCACCGCCATCCACCAGGCCTCGATCATCCACCGCGACTTCAAGCCGGACAACGTGCTCATCGCGGCCGACGGGCCGAGGGTGGTCGACTTCGGGATCGCCCGCATCATCGACTCCACGGGGACGATCACCAGCAGGGCCATCGGCACGCCCGCCTACATGGCGCCCGAGCAGATCGCGGGCGACGACATCGGGCCCTACACCGACGTGTTCGCGTGGGGGGCCACGATCGCCTACGCCGCGACAGGCGTGACCGTCTTCGAGGGCAACTCGATCGCGGTCGTGCTGAACCGCATCCTCAACCACGTGGTCGACGTCAGCGCGCTGCCGGAGCCGCTGCGCGGGGTGGCGGGCGCGGCGCTGACCAAGGACCCGAGGGAGCGGCCCTCGGCCGACGAGATCCTGCTGCGGCTGCTCGGTCACCCTCCGCGTACGGCCGGCGCGTCCACGGCGGTCCTCAGCCAGGGCGTGAAGATCGCCAGCGACGACACGACGCCGATGGCGCGGCTCCCCACGGGCATGGCGCAGGGCCGTCCCGCCACCACGGGCACCTCAGGAGGCCCTTCCGGAGGCCTTTCCGCCTCCGGGGGCCTTCCCGTTTCCGGGGGCCTTCCCGCCTCCGGGGGCCTTCCCGCCTCCGGGGGTTCGACGGGTTCGACGGCCTCGGGGGAGTCGGCTTACGCCGGGTTCCCCGCGCTGTCCGGAGGCCGGCCGCACACCCAGCAGCCGACCCGGCCGCCCGCCCCCGTCCACACCATGCCGCCCGACCAGCCGGCGCAGGGCCTGCCGTCGGCCCAGTACCTCGTGCCGCCCGCGACGACTCCTCCCGCGAAGCGGCGCAGATCGGTGACGCCGTGGGTGGCGCTGGCGGTGGCCGTGCTGCTCGTCGTCGCGCTCGCGCTCGCCGCCCTCCAGTACGGCTGGCCCATGGCGCTGGTCAGCGAGCGGAGCCCCGAGCCCTCGGCCGCGAGCGAGTCGATCGTCGACAAGGCGGCGACCACGGGCAAGCTCACGATCGGTGTCAGAGGCGACGTCCCCGGCGTCGGCTACCACAGCCGCGACGGCGGGTTCTCCGGCTTCGACATCGACATCGCCAAGCGCATCGCGAAGGAGCTCCGCGTCGCCGAGAGCGGCATCACCTTCGTCATCGTCCCGCCGTCCCAGCGGGCGGAGGCGCTGGCCAAGGGCGAGGTCGACCTGATCGTGGCCACCTACTCGATCGACGACAGCGACGTGCAGTTCGCCGGGCCTTACGTCCTGGCCCACCAGGCCCTGCTGGTCCGCGACGGGGACACCGACATCTCCAAGCCGGCCGACCTCAAGGGCCTGAAGCTGTGCGACCAGCGCAGCTCGGCGGTCCGCAAGGTGCAGAAGATGGTCGACATGGTCACCGTCAGCGCGTCCAACTACGCCGACTGCATCAGGATGCTGTCCACGGGCAAGGTCGACGCGGTGGCGGGGGACGACCTGATCCTCGCGGGATTCGCCAACAGGGAGAACGCCCGCTACCGGATCCTCGGCGCCACGCTGAGCGACGAGCGCTACGCCGTCGGCATCAAGCGGGGCGACGCGCGCACGTGCGAGGCGGTCAAGGGAGCGATCTCCGAGATGATCGCGAGCAACACGATCGGGCAGCTCGTGGCCACTCACTTCCCCAACGTCGACTTCCGGGCGGACCTGAAGGTACCCGTGATGGAATCCTGTCGATGACGAGCGAGTAACATCCAGAAGTCACGATTAGATTCTTCTGAGTTAGGGGAAGGCCATGGCCGCGCCCGTCAAGGTAACCGTCACCGGAGCCGCCGGACAGATCGGTTATGCCCTGCTGTTCCGCATCGCCTCGGGCCAGCTGCTCGGCGCCGACGTTCCGGTCAAGCTGAGCCTGCTGGAGATCCCGCAGGCGGTGAAGGCGGCCGAGGGCACCGCGATGGAGCTCGATGACTGCGCCTTCCCGCTGCTGTCCGGCATCGAGATCACCGACGACCCGAACGTCGCCTTCGCCGGCGCCAACGTCGCCCTCCTGGTGGGGGCCATGCCCCGCAAGGCGGGCATGGAGCGCGGCGACCTGCTCGGCGCCAACGGCGGCATCTTCGGCCCGCAGGGCAAGGCGATCAACGACCACGCCGCCGACGACATCAAGGTCCTGGTGGTCGGCAACCCGGCCAACACCAACGCGCTCATCGCCCAGCAGAACGCGCCGGACGTCCCCGCCGAGCGGTTCACCGCGATGACCCGCCTCGACCACAACCGCGCCCTGTCCCAGCTGGCCGCCAAGCTGCAGGTCCCGGTCACCGAGATCCAGAAGATGACCATCTGGGGCAACCACTCCGCGACGCAGTACCCCGACCTGTTCCACGCCGAGGTCGGCGGGAAGATCGCCGCCGAGCAGGTCGACTCCGAGTGGCTGCGCGAGACCTTCATCCCGACCGTCGCCAAGCGCGGCGCGGCGATCATCGAGGCCCGTGGCGCCTCCTCCGCCGCGTCGGCGGCCAACGCGGCCGTCGACCACGTCTACGACTGGGTGAACGGCACGGAGTGGACCTCCGCGGCGATCCCGTCGGACGGCTCGTACGGGGTGCCGGAGGGGCTCATCTCGTCGTTCCCCGTCCGCTCGGCCGGTGGGCGCTGGGAGATCATCCAGGGCCTGGAGATCGACGCCTTCTCGCGCGAGCGCATCGACGCCTCCGTCGCCGAGCTCGTCGAGGAGCGCGACGCGGTCCGCGAGCTCGGGCTGATCTGATCATCCAGCTGATCTGATCATCCAGTACGGCAAGGCAGGGTCACGGCCACCGGGGTCACCGGTGGCCGTCTGTCTTTCACGCGCACTCCAGCAGGACTCCGGCCGCCCGCCGTCACGTCGCCCCGCCCCTCGAACGATGCGTCCGGCTGTCCCACGCGCCCGGCCCGTTCTGCGACGATCCGCACCCCGGAATCCCGCAGCGGCCCCTCGTCCAGCGGTTTAGACGGGAGGTGTCGCCCGGCGGGTTCGGGCAGGGGGCGCGTCGTTCGGCGGTCTGGGTAGGAGCGTGTCGCCCGGCGGGTTCGGGCAGGGGGCGCGTCGTTCGGCGGTCTGGGTAGGAGCGTGTGGCTCAGCGGGTTCGGGTGGGGGCCGCGTCGTTCGGCGGGTCGGTGCTGGAGCGTGTCGCTCAGCGGGTTCGCGCAGGTCGCCAGGGAAGAATGGGTGGCCGTCGAAGGGGGCGCGGTGGGCGTGGGTTGCGTGGCGAGGAGAACGGTCGCCGTTTCGGCGGCCGTGGTCGTGTTGAGCGGTTCGGTACCGGCGTCGGCGAACGCGGCGCCGGGTCAGGCGGACCTGTCCGTGAAGGTGTCGGCCAGCCCTTCGGTGGCCCGGCCGGGACAGCCGATCGTCTACCGGGTCGACGTCGACAACGCGGGCCCAGGTGACGCCGTGCAGCCCGTTCTCAAGGTGGTCGTCCCCGACGGTGTCGACGTCGTGGGGGTGGACGTGGCCACGTGCCGTCCTGGCCGCACACTCAGGGAGGTGGTCTGTCCCTCGGCCGAGAACGTGGCGGCGGGCGGCTCGGGCGGGGTGACGATCACCGGGCTGGTGCGGCGCGGCACGGCGGGCCCGCTGCGGCTGGTGGCGAGCATGTCGGCCCAGCGGGCGGATGTCGACGACACCGACAACAGGGCGACCCTCACCACCACCGTCGACTCCGGCGCGGACCTCGGCCTGCGGCTCAGGGCGAGGCAGGCGCGCGGCGGCTTCGTGCTGGCCGCGACGGTGAACAACAGGGGACCGCACGTCGTCCGTGACGCCCGCGTCGAGATCAGGGCGGACGGGGCGCACCTGCTCGCGGGAGGCAGCGCGGGCGGTGTGGGGAACCTGGCGGGGGCGCAGACCCCGGCGAGCCCGGCTCCCGTGGACGACGAAGGGAACGCCGGGCGCGACGAACGCCTCGACGCCGGTGAGAGCGGACGCGGCGCGGGCGAGAGCGGCCGTGGTGCGGGTGAGAGCGGACGCGGCATGGGGGAGAGTGGACGCGGCGCGGGGGAGAGCGGCCGTGGTGCGGGTGAGAGCGGACGCGGCATGGGGGAGAGTGGACGCGGCGCGGGGGAGAGCGGCCGTGGTGCGGGTGAGAGCGGACGCGGCACGAGTCAGGCCGGCGCGGGGGATGGCGTGCGGGTCGCGGGCGATGCGGCATGCAGGCGGAGGGCCGGTCTGGTGGTGTGCGAGCCGGCCAAGGTGGGCTCTGGTGACAGGGTGCGCTTCGAGCTGTTCTTCAGCACCTCGCGGGACGTGGTGAACGTCAAGGGCGCCGTCCGGTCGTCACGCTTCGGTGACCGCCGTCCTGCCGACAACGAGGCCGACCTGCGCGTCGCCGTACGCTGACCTGCTCCTGGCGGCCCAGCGGGCGGCGGGCGGGACGGCCAGGCCCGCCCCCAAGAACAGCGCGCCGACGAGCAGCCATCCGGGCCAGCCCCAGCCGATGACGACGGTGGTGAGCAGGACGGGTGCGACCACCTCGGCGGCCTGCCAGCCGGTGTTGTAGAGGCCCTGGTACTGGCCGAGGGCGTGCGAGGGGGCCAGCTCGTAGGACAGGCCCCACGAGCCCGCCGACTGCAGGAGCTCGCCGAACACGTGGAGGAGCGCGCCGCCGACCAGGGCGGCGAGCATGGCCCACAACGGCTGTCCTGCCGCGATCGCGAACAGCACGCAGGCCAGCAGCAGGAGCGCGCCCGCCCTGCGCTGGGCGCGGGCGGCGCCGGCGATCTCGCCGGTGCCGCGGCTGAGCCGCACCTGGAGGAGGGTGACGGTGATGGTGTTGATCAGTCCGATGGCGGCGACCATCACGCCCGGCGCGCCGATGTGCTTGATCCACATCGGGATGATCGTGGTGAGCAGCGACAGGTGCATGACGAGCACCATGTTCAGCAGGGCCAGGACGACGTAGGGGCGGTCGCGCAGGACGATCCACGTCGGGCCGCCCCCGGCGGTGTGCGGAGCGGGGGCGACGCGGGGGACGCGCAGGGTCAGCGCGCCCGCGCCGAGGTAGCAGGCCGCGCAGCCGTACACCATGGTGAGGTAGGCGGGCCTGGTGTCGACGGCCAGGGCCACGCCGGCGGCCAGGCCGCCGATGGACCAGCCGACGTTGGTGACCGCCCGGATGTAGGCGCGGACCCGAACGCGCTCGCCGGGGGGCGCGATGCCGCCGACGAGCGTGGCACGGGCGACGCTGTCTCCCGCGTCGGCGAACTTGGCCAGCGCGGCGACGACCGCGAAGCCCCAGAAGGAGTCCACGAAGGCGTAGCCGAGGATGGCGAGGCCGCCGAACGCGGCGAAGGTGATGGAGACCGCGCGCGGGCCGAGGACGTCGCACAGGCGTCCTGACGGGAGTCCCGCGGCGAGGCTGACGACGCCCGCGATCGTCATGCCGGCCCCGACCTGCGTGGCCGACAGGCCCACCGAACTGAGGAAGAAGATGACGCTGACGGTGATGAACAGGCCTCGACCCGTGGCACGCAGCAGGACCGAGAAGGCGAGGGAGCGCACGGGTCCGCGTTCGGGGAGGATCACGACCGAAAGATTATCGGTCGTCCCTATTTAGCTGTCTTTGGGCGTGCAGGTGGGTGCCTGCTGCGTCGCCGAGGTGGGCTCGGTCGTGGCGAACACCACCCCGGCGGCGGTCACGCTGCTGCAGAGAAGGATCGCGAGAGCGAACAGCACCTTCTGTGAAAAGGTCCTCACATTTCGCTATCTCAGCATATTTTCGCTTACCGGGTGACGGCATTCCAGGCATCCGCCACGATGTCGCGAATCGCGGCGCGTTCGGCCTTCCACCCCAGCTCGTGCTGGATCTTGTCGGAGGAGGCGACGAGCACGGCGGGGTCGCCCGCGCGGCGCGGCCCGACCACGGCGGGGATCGGGTGGCCCGTCACCTCGCGGCAGACCTCGATCACCTCCTGGACGGAGAACCCCGTGCCGCTGCCCAGGTTGTAGATCCTGTGCTCGCCCGGCGTGGTCGCCTCGAGGGCGAGCAGGTGGGCACGGGCCAGGTCGGCGACGTGGATGTAGTCACGCACGCAGGTGCCGTCGGGCGTCGGGTAGTCGGTGCCGAACACGCTGACGGAATCCCGCTCGCCGGTGGCGACCTTGAGAACGTTGGGGATGAGATGCGTCTCGACGGCGTGGCGCTCGCGGTAGACGCGGCCGTCGGGGGCGGTGTAGGCGCCCGCCACGTTGAAGTAGCGCAGGCTGACCGCGCCGAGGCCGTGCAGGCCCGCGTAGGCGGTCAACGCGGTGTCGACGGCCAGTTTGGACGCGCCGTACGGGTTGGTCGGGCGGGTCGGGTCGGTCTCCAGGATGGGGGAGCGCTCGGGCTCGCCGTACGTCGCCGCCGTGGAGGAGAAGACGATCCTGCGCACGCCCTCGGCCCGCATGGCCTCCAGCAGTGCCAGCGTGCCGCCGAGATTGTTGGCCCAGTAGAGCCCCGGCTTGTCGACCGACTCGCCGACCAGCGACTTGGCCGCGAAGTGGAGCACGCCCTCGACCCCTTCGAGCGCGTCGCCCGGCTCGGTGAT
Source organism: Nonomuraea mangrovi (assembly GCF_042681425.1). Classification (NCBI taxonomy): domain Bacteria; kingdom Bacillati; phylum Actinomycetota; class Actinomycetes; order Streptosporangiales; family Streptosporangiaceae; genus Nonomuraea; species Nonomuraea mangrovi. The sequence goes on from NZ_JBHUFV010000015.1 coordinate 218,063, forward strand.
CGGCCGGTCGACGAACCTGGCCCCGGCGGGGACGGCGTCGGCGTGCCCCGTCGACAGGTCGTCCAGCACCGTCACCTCGTGCCCCGCCTCGACGAGCTGGGCGGCGACGACGCTGCCGATGTACCCGGCGCCTCCCGTGACGAGCAGCCTCATGTTCACCTCTGTTGATTCGTGTTTGATTTTGTACGGCTCTAGCATACTCGGCCCTTACCATCCGGCCAGGTACGCTGGCAGACCACTACGTCGAAAGCACCTGCGTTGAACAGCGTTGCCGCCAATATCGCCATCGTCCTGCTCTTCATCCTGATCGGCGGCTTCTTCGCGGCGGCCGAGATGGCCATGGTCTCCCTGCGGGAAAGCCAGATCCGCAAGCTTGAGCAGCGAGGACGCAGAGGCGCCAGAGTCGCGAAGCTGGCCCAGGACCCGAATCGTTTCCTGTCGGCCGTCCAGATCGGCGTCACGGTCGCGACCATGCTCTCGGCCGCCTTCGGCGCCGACCGACTGGCCGGCGAACTCGAACCTACCCTGGTGCGCTGGGGTCTACCCGGAGGCTTCGCCGAGCCGACCGCGCTGGTCCTGGTGACGCTCGCCATCTCCTACCTCTCCCTCGTGCTCGGCGAGCTGGCGCCCAAGCGCCTGGCCAGGCAGCGCGCCGAAGGGCTCTCGCTGTTCGTCGCGCCCTTCCTCGACCGGCTGGCCAGTCTGTCGCGGCCGATCATCTGGGCCCTGTCGAAGTCCACCGACGGCGTCGTCAAACTGCTCGGCGGCAACCCCGAGGCCGACCGCGAGGAGATGACCACCGAGGAACTGCGCGACATGGTCGTCGGCCACGCCGAGCTGACCGCCGACGAACGGCACCTCATCGGTGAGGTGTTCTCCGCGGGCAAGCGGCAGCTTCGCGAGGTGATGCTGCCGCGCACCGAGGTGGAGTTCATGGAGGCGGACACGCCGCTGGCCGAGGCCGCGGTGCTGGTCGCCGCGCTGCCGCACTCCCGCTTCCCCGTCTACCGCTCCTCCTACGACGAGATCCTCGGATTCGTCCACGTCAGGGACCTGCTCGACCCCGTGCTCACCGGCCGGATCGAGCCGATCAGCCAGCTCGTGCCCATCAGGCCCATCAAGCTCGTGCCCGCCTCCAAACGGGTGCTCACCACGCTGTCGGAGATGCGCGACGAAGGGCACCACCTGGCGATCGTCGTCGACGAGTACGGCGGGACGGCGGGCATCGTCACGATGGAGGACCTGGTCGAGGAGCTCGTCGGCGACATCAGGGACGAGTACGACGTCGAGGAGGACCCCGTCCTGCTCCCCGCGGGCGAGATAGAGGTCGACGGGCTGACCAACCTCAACGACTTCGCCGCCCAGACCGGCATCAGGCTCCCCGACGGTCCCTACGAGACGCTCGGCGGCTTCATGATGGCCGGACTCGGCCATCTGGCCACGGTCGGCGAACGGGTGGAGGTACCCGGCTTCGAGTTCACGGTCACCGAGCTCGACGGCAGGCGGATCTCCCGCATCAGGGTGAAACGCCGTCCGCTGATCGAGTCGCCGCCCGAGCCGGATTCCTGACACAATTGCGGGCTATGGCCAGACCTCGCGTACTCTCCGGCATCCAGCCCACCGCGGACTCTTTCCACCTGGGCAACTACCTGGGTGCGGTCCGCCAGTGGGTGACGTTGCAGGAGACGCACGACGCGTTCTACTGCGTGGTCGACCTGCACGCGATCACCGTGCCCACCGAGCCCGCCGACCTGCGCCGCCGCACCCGTGTGGCCGCCGCGCAGCTGTTCGCCGCGGGGCTCGACCCCGAGCGCTCCACGGTCTTCGTCCAGTCACACGTGCGCGAGCACAGTGAGCTGGCGTGGGTGCTGATCTGCCTCACCGGCATGGGTGAAGCCGCCCGCATGACGCAGTTCAAGGACAAGTCGGCCAAGTTCGGCGAGAACGCGGCCAGCGTCGGCCTGTTCACCTACCCGATCCTCCAGGCCGCCGACATCCTGCTCTACCAGGCCAACAGCGTGCCGGTCGGCGCCGACCAGAAGCAGCACCTGGAGCTGACCCGCGACCTCGCGCAGCGCTTCAACCACCGCTTCGGCGACACCTTCACCCTCCCCGCGCCGCACATCCTCAAGGAGGTCGAGAAGATCACCGACCTTCAGGACCCGTCCGCGAAGATGTCGAAGTCGTCCTCGTCCCCCGCGGGCATCCTCGACGTGCTCGAGCAGCCGGGGCCGCTGCGCAAGAAGGTCATGCGCGCGGTCACCGACACCGGGTCCGAGGTGCTGTTCGACGAGGAGAACAAGCCGGGCATCTCCAACCTGCTGCGCATCCAGTCCGCGCTGTCGGGCACGCCGATCCCCGAGCTCGTGGCCCGCTACGAGGGGCAGGGGTACGGGACGTTCAAGAAGGACGTCGCCGAGGTGGTCGTCGAGGCGTTCACGCCGATTCGCGAGCGCACCGAGAAGCTGCTGGCGGACGAGGCCGAGCTCGACCGGTTGCTGGCCATCGGGGCCGAGCGCGCGGGCGCGGTGGCCAGGGAGACCATGGAGCAGGTGCGCGACCGGGTGGGCTTCCTGCCGCGCGCCTTCTGATCATCACCGTCCAAGGCCCTCCCGTACGGTCACCACCGTCGTGAGGGCCTTCGCCGTTCCCCGGGACCGCCGCTCCGGCGCCCGCCTCTCACGTGAGACGCTCGCCTGCCGGTGGCAACGGTGAGAGGGGCCGGGGCAGAGGTCAGCGGGCGCGGCGGCCCAGGGCGAGGGTCAGCTCGCGCAGGGCGTCGGCCGCGTGGCGCAGCGTGGTCTCAGGGACGCCGGCCATCGCCTCGGTGTGGGCACGGCTCGAGCCTTCGAGGGCCAGGTTCGCCACGCGCAGCCCCTCGGAGGTGAGCTGGACCCAGCGGCTGCGGGCGTCGCCCGGATTGTCCTCACGCTCGACATATCCGGCGGCGGCCAGCCGCTGCAGGACGTTGCTCGTGCCCCCCGAGGTCAGGAACAGCGCGCGGGCCAGCTCGCTCGGCTTCAGCCGATGCGGGGGGCCGGTGCGGGCCAGCGCGGCGAGCACGTCGAACTCCGCGTAGGTCAGCCCGAGCTCGGCCAGTTCGGCCTTCACCGCCTGCTCGAACAGCCCGTTGAGGCGGGACATCCGCTTGCTCAGCTCCAGGCTGGCGATGAGCGACTCCGCGAGCCCTGCCTCCCGCCAGCGGGGCACCAGCCCATCGACCTCGTCCTGGTTCACGCTCCGAGGATACTCGCAGGCATATTGCTTTTCGAAAAGCTTCTCTCTAAGCTTTTCATATGAGTAATTCATGGATCATCAAGAACGGCGTCGTCATCGACACCGAGCCGCAGCCCGTCGTGCTCGGCGAGGTCGACGTGCTTGTCAGGGAGGGAAGGATCGCGGCGGTCGGGCCCGACCTGACCGCGGAGGGGGTCGCGGAGATCGACGCGACCGGCATGATCGTGCTGCCGGGGTTCGTCGACAGCCACCGGCACACCTGGCAGTCGACGATCAGGGCCGTCGCCCCCGACACCACGCTGGGCGGCTACGTGGAACACGTGCTCGGCGAGCTGGGGCCGCGCTTCGGCCCCGGCGACGTCCACGCGGGGATCGCGGCAGGCGCGCGCGAATGCCTGGACAGTGGCATCACGACCATGCTCGACTGGTCGCACGTGCAGTTCACGCCGGAGCACACCGACGCCGCCGTGGACGCGCTCACCGCCTCCGGCATCAGGGCCGTCTTCGGCTTCTGCTATGGCGGAACGGACCAGGACCAGATGGCGCCCGAGGGGCGGCGGGTCCGCGAGGCGCTCACCGGAGACCTGGTGAGCATGGCAGTCGCCGCCTTCGGCCCCGAATTCGGCGACCTCGCACGGGCGGCGGGCGAATGGCGGCTCGCCCAGGAGCTCGACCTCACGGTGAGCGTCCACATGGGCGGCCACGGGGCCGAGAGCGCCGAACGCGGCCTGGCCTTCCTCGACGCGCACGGCTTCATGGGCGGCCCACGTACCACCTACATCCACGCCAACTACTACACCGACGAGCACCTCAAGCGGATCGCGGACAGCGGCGGCAGCGTGTCGGTCTCGCCGTTCAGCGAGATGGCGCTGGCGATCGGATACCCCGTCACCGGCAGGGCGAGGGAGTTCGGCATCCCCGCCTCGTTCAGCGCCGACGCGGTGACCAGCGGCCCCGGCGACATGTTCGGGATGATGCGGACCGCCCACGCCCTGGAGCGGGGCAGGCCCGAGGGCGCGGGACTGGGGTTCACCACCCGTGACGCGCTGCGGATGGCGACGATCGAGGGGGCCGAGGTGGTCGGGCTCGCGGACGTCACCGGATCGCTGCGTGTCGGCAAGCAGGCCGACCTGCAGCTCCTGCGGACCGACACGCCCTCGATGGCCGGTGCGCAGGACGTGATCGGCGCGGTGGTGCTCAACGCGGACACCAGCGCGGTCGACACCGTGATGGTGTCGGGGCGTGTCCTGAAGCGTGCAGGCCGCCTGGCGTCCGTGTGACACCCGCGCCCCGGCATCGAGGGCGGGGAGATCGTGTGATCACCATGCGCCCCCGCCGCCTCGGGTGCGGGAACCGGACACCTCGCGTGGTCACGGCCTGACACCCGCGCCTCCGGCTTCGGACACGGCACCCACCTGGACCGGGTGGGGAGTGTCGGGAGGCGTCAGGATTCGGGCGGCAAGAGCCCGGGTTGCTGGCTGTATCAGGGCCACATCGGGTAGAAGCATTCGTCATGAGCACATGGGTCGACCGGATCGGCGCGGTCAAGGAATGGAGTCGCCGGACGACCACACGAGCCAGGGTGCGATGGCACGCGGTCGACCACCTGATCAGGACGGTGCAGCGATACCAGATGCAGAGCGGTGACCGGCTGGCCGGCGCTGTCACCTACTACGCGTTCCTGTCGCTCTTCCCCATCATCGCGCTGGCCTTCGCGGTGTTCGGCTACATCCTCCAGGAGCGGACCGAACTCCGCGACGCGCTGGAGAAGTCCATCTCCGAGCAGCTTCCCGGCCTTGCCGACCTCATCAACCTGGAAGGGATCGCGCAGGCCCGGACGAGCGCCGGGGTGATCGGTCTGGTCGGTCTGCTGTACGCGGGGCTCGGCGCGATCGACGCCCTGCGCGGCGCGTTGCGCGAGATGTCGATGACGGCCGCGCCACCGCCCAACTTCGTCGTCGGCAAGGCTCGCGACCTGGCCACGCTGCTCATGCTCGGGGTCACGCTCGTCATCTCGACACTGGTAGGCGGCTTCGCCACCCAGGCGACGACGACCGTGGCGAGGTTCCTCGGCGTGGAGGCGTCGGCGGGCGCCACGTTCACGCTGGCCATGGTCGGCATCGCGGCCAGCGTGGGCGCCGACTGGGTGCTGTTCCTCATCGTCCTGGGCTGGGTGGCCAGGACGGCCCAGCCGTTCAAGGTCCTGGCCAGGGGGGCTTTGCTCGGCGCGATCGGGTTCGGCGCGCTGAAGCAGGTGGCGACGCTGCTGCTGGCGGGCACGCTGAGCAACCCCGTGTACGGGACGTTCGCCGTGACCGCGGGGTTGCTGCTGTGGATCAACTTCTCGGCGCGGCTGACGCTCTACGTGGCAGCGTGGACCGCGACCGCCGGCTTGCACCCGCCGCCCGACCCGACTCCGGTGCCCTCCGACGGAAGCCTCCCGCTGGGTTACTGAAGCGGGCGACGCGACGGCGGCACACCGGAGTCCGGTTGGACCGGTGGATGTGACGGCGGCATACCGGAGTCCGGCTGACCGGAGGACGTGACGGTGGCATACCGGAGTCAAGCGGGCGACGTGACGGCGGCGCGCCGGAGTCCGGCTGGAGCGGCGTGATGGACGGGCGGTCAGCGGTGACCGCGGTGGGCTATCGGCGGCCTGCCGTACGCGATGATTCGCGGGCGGTCCTGCGCCTGCGCATGCCGTAGAACAGCCACCCCGCGCCGCCGAGCACGCCCGCGCCGATCGCGAGGGCGCCGATCGCGCGGCTCGTCCCGGGCTCCGAACCGGCGCCCTGCGCCGGCGCGGCGGCGGGAGCGGCGGGCACGGCCGGCGCCTGCACCTGCTTCGTCACCGGCTGCGCGGGCAGTGGGTCCACCAGCGTGCCCACGGGGGTGGACTTGCCGCGCATGGCGAAGCCCCAGTCGAGCAGATGCTCGACCTCCTCCCAGAAGTAGCCGTCGTGCCGCATGATCGTCACGATGATCGTGTGCCCGTCGCGGGTGGCCGCGCCGACGAAGCTTCCGAGGGCCTTGGAGGTCCAGCCGTTCTTGACGCCGACCATGCCCTTGTACCGCCACAGCAGCTTGTTGTGGTTGCCGATCTCGTAGTAGCCCTTGGGCGCGGGGAAGCGCGAGGTCTTGAGGCTGACGTACCTGCGGAACTCGGGGTTGGCCAGGCCCGCGCGGGCTATCAGCGCCAGGTCGTAGGCCGAGCTGCTCTGTCCTGGCTTGTCCAGGCCGCTGGGCGTCTTGGCCACCGTGTCGTTGGCCTGCAGGCGCTTGGCCTCGGAGTTCATGTCGGCGAGCGTCGTCGAGAGCCCGCCGTTCGCCTCGGCCAGCGCCATCGCCGCGTCGTTGCCCGAGGTGAGCATGAGCGCCTTGAACAGGTCGTCGACCTTGTAGATGGGCTTGGTGGACAGGCCCACCGCGCTGCCCTCCTGGTTGACGGCCGTCCTGCTGGGCTTGACCTTGAGGTTCCTGTCGAGCTTGGGGATGAGCGCGAGCGCGGTGAGCGTCTTGAGCGTGCTCGCGGGCAAGTAGCGGCCGTGGGGGTTCTTGGCGGCGAGCACCTGTCCTGTCTCGGCGTCTGCGATGACGAAGGAGGTGGCCTTCGTCTTCGGCGGTGCCTTCACGCCCTTGGGCACGATCAGGCCCCTGCCGGCCAGTCGGTCGCCGCCCAGCGGGCCTTCGGCGGCGGGCGGTTCGGCCAAGGCAGGGCCTGCGGCCAGAACGACCGCGGCGAGAAGTGCCGCGACCGGCACCAGTTTCGTCCCCATAGCGACCTCAGCGTAGCTTCGTGACATAGCGCATGAGGCGTCACTACCCGCCAAGAACCAGAGAGATGGGCATGTCACGAAAGATCGCCGGATTCCTGATCATCATTGGCGCGTTCATGGTGTTCGAGTGGATCAATCTTGGATTCAACCTCGCCGACGGGCATCCGACCGGCTTCTACGTGGTGCACGGCATACTCATCGCCGTGAACGTGGTCCTGGGCGTGGTGCTCGCCCTGATCGGCTGGCGCGGCTACAGAGGCGCCGTCCGGCAGAAAGGTTGACAAGGGCCGCTGATGCCCGGGGTCCAGGCCGGATGTGAGGCGGGCGCGAGGACCACGTGGGCCCTCGATCCGGCGCGCCCGCCCGTGGAGTCGGTCAGCCGCCGCAGAGCGCCTGACGGGTGAGCCTGTGCAGTTCCTCGGCCTCCTCGCGGGAGTCGCCGATGGTGGTGAAGCCCAGCTTCCCGTGCTCGGGGATGGCGCCGAGCAGGTGCAGCACGTTCCCCGTACGGCGGCGCCGGTCGAAGCCGAGCCCCAGCCGTTCGACCATCCGCACCACCTGGCCGGGCGTGTAGCCGCGCAGGCAGCCCGCCGAGCAGTTGTCGGTGGCGGTGTAGTACTTCGGCTGGTTCCCGCACATCAGTAACCCCGTGGCGGGGTCGTAGACGGCGTCTGTGGTGAGCAGCGCCGCGCCGAACGGGTGGGTGGTGCCGCCGATGCGCAGGTTCACCTCGCACAGCAGCGCCGCGTAGCCCGCGTCGGTCTTCATCGCGAAGAAGTCCATGCCGAACAGGCCGACCACGCCCCGCTCCGCCAGCAGTTTGGCGATCTTCGTGGCGGAGGCACTGACCTCCTGGCGGTACTCGGACCTGGCGGGGAAGGTGCAGCCCTGGTAGACCGGGCCGTCGAGCACCTGGTCGTGGGTGGCGACCACGTCGTAGTGGCCGCCGGGGGTGATCCTGGCCAGCGCGCTGGGGTAGTAGAGCGGCCGGTGCTCGATGAACTCCTCGACCACGCCGCCCCGCTCGGCGAGCTTGGCGGCGAAGCCCGCCCAGGTCTCGTCCGCGCCGGCGGAGAACTCGGTGCGCGTCCAATCGTCCTTGGGCACGATCGCGTTTCCGAGGCCCGAGTAGCCGTCGTTCAGCTTGACCATGACGCGCTCGCCGGGCAGCGACAGCACGGCGTCCTCGATCTGCGCCATCGTGTACAGGTCGCCGAAACCGCGCGCCATCGGCACGCCCGCCTCCGTGCCGACCTCGCGAGCCCCGCTCTTCGAGCCGTAGTGGGCCAGCGACATGGCCGGTCCGTAGATGGGGACGTTGAGTGACGCGGCGAGCTGCTCCTCCAGATCGCTCATGACGAACGGCACCAGCCACGCGTCGTCCCCGATGACGCTCCGTACCCGGTCGATCACCTCGGGTCGGTCGAGCAGGGTCCTGGTCAGCGGCTGGCTGTCCGGGTCGTTCACCGTGATCAGGTGCAGCCGCCTGGCCGCGTCGTCCGGATCGGGAAGGAAGCTGAAGTAGTAGTCGACGATCTCCTGATCGATCGGCATCGAGGAGAGGTAGACCACCGAGATCCCCGGCGCGCGCAGGGTCAGCAGGAGGAAGAGCAGGCGCTCCTCGTAACACCTTGCTGCCTTGATGCGGCGGAGCTCATCCTGCGGCAGGGAGAGCGAGGGCACGACCACCAGGGTCCCCTCGCTCGGCTCGAAGATGCTCAAGCGTGCATGCTTCCCCCCGAACGGGATATTAGTGATCATATAGCGAGTGAAACACGCATTCTTCTCATTGGCATGCATCGCAGCAGTGTGATCACCAGGACATAAGGTGACAGGATTTGGGACGGCGTCAACGTTTGGCAGTGGCCACAACGGGTGACAATTTACTGATCCGATGTGACTATTTCCGGACCAGGTGAGCCCTCACCCAACGTGACGACCTGCGGTTACGGGCATGCCTCAGCCCAACTTTTGGTGTAGTTGTCCGCGAGAAGGTCGGCAGGGGAGATAAAGTCGATGGCATCGCCATCGGGCTTACGGCCAATCCCGCTCATCGCTCGGGTGTGTGGCATTTGCTTCACCGGGCAGCTTCCCCGACCGGGCGGCTGAATCGCGTGATCGCTGGAGGAAACGGCGTATTGAGCCGTGCGACGGCGCTGTCGCACGTGACGGGACGGTGACTAATGCGGGGACGTGAGCTGCGGGGGGAACTCGACGCGTTCCTGGCGGAGCACGAGCAGGATCTGGTGGCCTTCCGCCGCGACCTGCACATGCACCCAGAGCTCGCCTTCGCCGAGTACCGCACGACCCAGAAGATCGTCGACCGGCTCGCCGCCGCGGGTCTCAACCCGTCCGTGCTGCCGCGAGGCACCGGTCTGATCTGCGAGGTCGGCAGCGGTGACGGGCCCACGATCGCGCTCCGCGCCGACATCGACGCGCTCGCTCTTCCCGACGAGAAGGACGTGTCGTACCGGTCGACCGTCCAGGGCGTCTGCCACGCCTGCGGGCACGACGTCCACACCACGATCCTGCTCGGCACCTCGCTCTTCCTCGCCCGCCAGGCCGCCGAAGGCCTGCTGCCCGGGCGGGTGCGCCTGCTGTTCCAGCCCGCCGAGGAACTGCCGGGCGGCGCGCTCGAAGTCATGGCCCACGGCGGCATCAGCGGTGTCGACCGCATCTTCGGCCTCCACTGCGACCCGCGCGTCGACGTCGGCCAGGTCGGTCTCAAGGCCGGTCCCATCACCTCCGCCTGCGACAAGCTCGCCATCCGCGTCAGCGGCCCTGGCGGCCACACCGCCAGGCCCCACCTGACCGCCGACCTCGTCTTCGCCCTCGCCAAGATCCTCACCGAGCTGCCGGCCGCGCTCTCCCGCAGGGTCGACCCCCGCTCGTCACTCTCGCTGGTGTGGGGCCGCGTCGAGGCGGGCTCCGCCGCCAACGCCATCCCCGACGACGGCATCGCCGAGGGCACCGTCCGCTGCCTCGACGAGTCGGCCTGGCACGCCGCGCCCGACCTGATCAAGGCGCTGCTGGAGTCGGTCGCGGGCGCGTACGGCGTCGAGGCCACCATGGACTACACGCGAGGCGTCCCGCCGGTCGTCAACGACGAGGAGAGCGTCCAGATGCTGGCCGAGGCGGCCGAGCGGGCTCTCGGAACCGGCGCGGTCGTTCCCACGCAGCAGTCGCTGGGCGGTGAGGACTTCGCCTGGTACCTCGAGTCGATCCCCGGCGCGTTCGCCAGGCTCGGCACGCGCTCGCCCGGCGGGCTCGAGTACGACATCCACCAGGGCACCTTCGACGTCGACGAGAGCGCGATCGGGAGCGGGGTGCGCTTCATGGCGGCGACCGCGTTGACCGCCCTGTGGGAGGGACACCGTCCTGGACAGGTGGCCGAGCAGACGGTCGTCGAGCTCATCTGACGGGCTCGGGGCCCGGGTCGCGTGCCGGAGGGCACTGGATGGCCCGTTCGCCGACGTAGAGTTCCCTGCCGACGGTGTCTGCTCCGACGCTGTCCTGCACCGGCGACGGCGGGTGGTCCGCCCGTGCACCGGTACGGCGAGCGGCCGGGAGCCGCTCGCCGTACAGGGAAGGCCGCTCGGCTAGGAGAGGCGGCCGAAGACGACCGGCAGCTCCAGCGACGAGGCCCCGGGTGAGAGCTCCACCTTCGTTCCCGCCGGGTACCGCAGCGTGAAGTCGTAGTCCGTCGACGTCAGCACGAGCCCGATCTTGTGCCCCTTCTTGAACAGGTAGTCCTGCGGCTGGAAGTCCCAGCGGAAGGTGTAGGCCTTGCCTGCGCGGATCGGGTCCGTCCTGTCGGCGCGGTGCCGGTTCCGGACGTCCAGCCATCCCCGCGAGACGATCTTGTATGGTGCCTCGACCGTTCCGTGCCGGTAGATGGACGTGCATCCGGTCTCGCCAGGCACCGCCTCTCCGTAGCAGTACTGCTGCCCGGTGTTCACCAGCCGCCCGTTGGCTCTGGCGTCGGTGCCGTAGTCGACCAGCAGCGCGGTCAGGTACGGCGAGGCCCCGTCCCTGAACGACGCCCGCACCGAGACCTTGGGCGTGCCGGAGATCCTGACGTCGGTCGACAGGGGGCCGGTCAGGTAGGCGAGCCTGTTGGGGTCCGCGGCGGGCGCCGACTCGACGAGTTGCTCCGCGGTGCGGGTGTTCTGGTCGACGTAGGACTCACGGCCTGACAGTGGCCGGGGGAGCAGGCCCAGCCTGGCGGAGGAGCCCAGCCAGAGCCGTACGGGAAGCGCGCCGGGCAGCGGCCAGGCGGCGTGCTGGTTCCACTGCCCAGGCCCGATCTCCACATCGGCCTGCGGCTCACGCATGATGCCCGTGTCGATCCCGTAGAGCCAGTGGTCGAACCACAGGTGGAGCTGTCGCAGCCACTCGACGGTCCTGACGTTGAAGGGGTCGGCGTGCGCGCCCTGGTGCAGCCAGATCTTACGGGGGACGTGCCGTTCGGCCAGCGCCTGCCACCACTGCGCGGCCTGCTTGGTCTTGACGTTCCAGTCGTTGAGCCCGTGGACGAGGAAGACGCTGGCCTTGACCTTGTCGACGTTGACGAGGAAGTCGCGCGCGGCCCAGAAGTCGCTGTAGTCGCCGGTGATGCGGTCCTGGGCGGCGGTGAACTCGTCCATCACGGGCGCGCAGATCTCCTTGCCGGCCCTGGTCAGTACGGCTTTCGCCATGACGTCGGCGTCCTCGCCCTGGTAGCCGCCCGGCGCGAGGACGCCGCCGTTGGCGCGGTAGTAGTCGTACCAGGAGGAGATGGCGGCGATGGGCACGATCGTCTTGAGCCCCTCGACGCCGGTGGCGGCCACCTGGTTGGGCAGCGTGCCGTTGTAGGAGACGCCGATCATGCCGACGTTGCCCGTGGACCACGAGGCGGTGACGGGGTTGCCCGCGGCGTCGAAGCCCTTGGCCCTGCCGTTCAGCCAGTCGATGACGGCCTTGGGGCCCGCGGTCTCCTGGGCGTCGCCCGTGGTGGGGCAGCCGGTGGAGCGGCCGCTGCCGAGGCTCTCGACTCTGGCCACGGCGTAGCCGCGGGGGACGAAGTAGTTGTCGTAGTAGCCGGGGAAGGTCTCGACCGCGGCCTTGGTCTCGGCGGCACGGATGCCGGGGAGCGGGTTGCCGTTCTCGTCGACGTCGACCTTGTGGTTGGGGACACTGCCGTCGATGCCCGCGTAGTAGGGGCTCGACTCCATGATGATCGGGACCTTGAGTCCGGTGTCGGTTTCCTTCGGCCGCAGGAAGTCGGCCGCTACTCTGTCGTTCTGGCCGTCGCGGTCGCTGTCGACGCCCGCGACTTCGACGAAGACGGTCTGCTTGATGGCGTCGGCCCTGGAGTAGATGGGCTGGGTCGGTCCTGTCTCGGATAAGGCGGGGTTCGCGCCCGCCGCCGCGATCAGCACGGCGGCCAGCGGGACCGCGATCGTCCTCCGGATGCGCATGGGGGGTGCTCCAGGTGGTATGTGAAATTTCTAGCCATCCAACGAAATCTCCGGCTTGACGGCAAGATCTTGACTTACGGCAAAGTTGGGTAAAGACCGCTTGGTGGGTCCGATGCCCGCTCATAAGCTGCAGGTCAGGCGCCCCGAACCCGCTCTCAGGTCACAGACGCGCTTGATGTCGATAACGGAGCGGTTGCGGACCTGTGTGCTGGTTTGGAGTGTCATGGCCGAACAACTATCTTCCGTGCAGGGTTGCCGTGCGTTTCTTCGCGCGTGCGATGAAAGTTGGACGGCGGGGAAATGGAAGGAGTCGCCTTGCTCAGCAAGCGATTCGGCAGGATTGCGGTCGGCACCGTCGCTGGTGCCATGCTCATGGCGGCCGCGGCATGTGGTGGGGGCGGCAGCACCGGCGCGACCAGCTCCGCCGCTCCGAGCGCGGGTGCGGCCAGCGAGCCGGCGAAGGCCAGCGGCCTGAAGGTCGGCCTCGCCTTCGACGTCGGCGGTCGCGGTGACAAGTCCTTCAACGACGCCGCGTACGCGGGCCTCGAGCAGGCCCAGAAGGAGCTCGGCGCGGAGATCAAGGAGCTCAGCCCGGCCGCTGACGGCTCCAACCGCGGTGAGCTGCTGCGCCAGCTGGCCGAGGCGGGCTACAACCCGATCATCGGCGTCGGCTTCGCCTACGGCGAGGACATCAAGAAGGCGGCTCAGGAGTACACGGACATCGAGTTCGCGGTCGTCGACTCCGCCTCCAACGCCCCCAACGTGACGGGTCTGCTGTTCGCCGAGGAGCAGGGCTCCTACCTGGCGGGCGTGGCCGCGGCGCTGAAGAGCAAGGCGAACCACGTCGGCTTCGTGGGCGGCGTCGAGAACGACCTGATCAAGAAGTTCGAGGCGGGCTTCGCCGCCGGTGTCAAGGCCACCAAGCCCGACACCAAGCTCGACGTGAAGTACCTCACCCCTGACGGTGACTTCAGCGGCTTCAAGGCCCCGGACAAGGGCAAGATCGCCGCCGAGAAGATGTACCAGGACGGCGCGGACATCGTCTACCACGCCGCCGGCGACTCGGGCACCGGCGTCTTCCAGGCCGCCGCGGCGGCCAAGAAGCTGGCCATCGGCGTCGACTCCGACCAGCGCCAGACCGTCAAGGACACCGCGCTGCAGCCGGTCATCATGACCTCGATGATCAAGCGCGTCGACGTCGGCGTGTTCCAGTTCATCAAGGCGTTCCAGGGCGGCGCCAAGGGCGGCAAGAACGACACCTACGACCTCAAGGTCGATGGCGTGGGTCTGTCCACCACCGGTGGCGAGATCGACGACATCAAGGAGCAGATCGACGCCGCGAAGAAGAAGATCGTGGACGGCGAAATCACCGTTCCGAGCAAGCCGTAATCTGGATAGGAACCCACGAGGCCAAGGCCCGGGCATGCCCCGGGCCTTCGCTCTATCCCGGCTCTCCAGGAGACCGTATGAGCTCGGACACCCTCGCCCCGGCGAAACCCGCCGTCGAGCTGGAGGGCATCACCAAGCGTTTTCCCGGCGTCGTCGCCAACCATGACATCCGCATCACCATCGAGGCGGGCACCGTCCACGCCATCTGTGGTGAGAACGGCGCTGGCAAGTCGACCCTGATGAAGATCCTTTACGGCATGCAGAAGCCGGACGAGGGCCAGATCAGGGTGAACGGCCAGGACGTCAGCTTCCGTACCCCGAGCGACGCGATCTCGGCCGGCATCGGCATGGTCCACCAGCACTTCATGCTGGCCGACAACCTGACGGTCCTGGAGAACATCGTCCTCGGCGCGGAGCCGAAGAAGGGCGGCCGCCTGGACGTGGCCGGCGCCCGCCATCGCATCAGGCAGCTGGCCGAGGCCCACGGCCTGCGCGTCGACCCCGACCGCCTCGTCGAGGACCTCGGCGTCGGCGACCGCCAGCGCGTGGAGATCCTCAAGGTCCTCTACCGCGGCGCGCGCATCCTCATCCTCGACGAGCCCACCGCGGTCCTCGTGCCGCAGGAGGTCGAGGAACTCTTCGACAATCTGCGTGAACTGAAGGCCGACGGTCTCACCGTCATCTTCATCTCGCACAAGCTCGACGAGGTGCTCAGCATCGCCGACGAGATCACCGTGATCCGTCGCGGCACCACCGTCGCGAGCCTGCCGCGCAGCCAGGTCACCAGTGCCCGCCAGCTCGCCGAGCTGATGGTCGGCAGCGAGCTGCCGACCCCCGAGACCCGCGAGTCCACGGTCACCGACACCGTCGAGCTCGCGATCTCCAACCTGACGATGGAGGCCGACGGCTTCCGCCCGCTGCCCAAGGGGATGTCCGTCCAGGAGTTCACGCGCGGCAGCAGGCTGCTGCTCAACGACGTGTCCTTCGAGATCCGCAGGGGCGAGATCGTCGGCATCGCGGGCGTCGAGGGCAACGGCCAGTCCGAGCTCATCGAGGCGATCATGGGCATGCGCGAGGCGCACGGCCAGATCACGCTGGGTGTCGAGGACATCAGCGAGTGGACCACGCTCAAGCGTCGCGAGGCGGGCATCGGCTACATCCCCGAGGACCGCCACCGCCAGGGTCTGCTGCTGGAGGCCACGCTCTGGGAGAACAGGGTCCTCGGTCACCAGACCAGGAAGCCCGCCCGCAAGGGCATCTGGATCGACAGGAAGGCCTCCAAGGCCGACACCGAGCGCATCGTCAAGGAGTACGACGTGCGCACACCCAGCGTCGACACCCTGGCGCTGGCCCTGTCGGGCGGCAACCAGCAGAAGCTGATCGTCGGCAGGGAGATGAGCGGCGAGCCCTCGTTCCTCATCGCCGCGCACCCGACCAGAGGCGTGGACGTCGGCGCCCAGGCCTCCATCTGGGACCACCTGCGCAACGCCAGGGCCGCGGGGCTGGCCGTGCTGCTCATCTCGGCCGACCTCGACGAGCTGATCGGCCTGTCCGACACCCTGTACGTGATCTACCGGGGCAGGCTGGTGGCCAAGCTCGACCCGGCACACGTGACGCCCGAGCAGCTCGGCGGCTACATGACAGGCGCCATCACCGAGGAAGGGTCATGATGCCCGCAGGGCTCAATCGCGTGCTTCTGACGGTGGGCGGCGCCGTCGTCGCCATCGTCCTGGCCATGATGATCTCCAGCGTGGCCATCCTCGCCGCAGGAGCGGACCCGCTGTCCGCGTTCGGCGCGTTCTTCGACTTCGGCGAGACGCCCAACAGCATGGTCAACGGCATCGCGACCGTGATCAACAGGGCTGTCCCGCTGTTCATCGCCGGTCTCGCGGTGGCCGTGGGCTTCCGGATGAACCTCTTCAACATCGGCGTCGAGGGGCAGTACCGCATCGCGGCCATCTGCGCCGCCTACGTGGGCGCGACCTTCTCGGCGCCCGCGCCGATCCAGATCGCCGTCATCATCGTCGTCGCCGCGGCAGTCGGCGGCCTCTACGCGCTGATCCCCGCCCTGATGAAGGTCGGCAGAGGCGTCAACGAGGTCATCTCGACCATCATGCTCAACTACATCGCGATCAACCTGGCCGCCTTCCTGCTGCGCGGGCCCTTCCAGGGGCCCCGGCCGGAGGGCCAGCTGACCGTGCAGACCGCCGACATCCCGCAGTCGGGCTGGTTCCCGAATTTCAACTTCCTGTTCACGATGTTCGGGCTGCCCGCCCCGCGCGGCGCGGGTCTTTGGGGCTTCCTCGGCGTGGCGGTCGTGCTCGGCATCCTGCTGTGGGTGGTGCTCGAGCGCACCCGCTTCGGCTTCGACGTCAAGGCCAGCGGCCTCAACTCCATCGCCGCGCTCGCCTCCGGCGTCAAGCCCAAGAAGATGATCATCTCGGCGATGGTGCTCTCGGGCGCCATCGCGGGGCTCATCGGGCTGCCGGAGATCCTCGGGCGCACCCACAACTACGGCACCAGCTTCACGGCCGGGCTCGGCTTCCTCGGCATCGCCGTCGCGCTGCTCGGCCGTAACAAGCCGGTCGGCATCGCGATCGCGGCCCTGCTGTTCGGCTTCCTCGACAGGGCGCAGGGGCCGCTGCAGTTCGCGGACGTGCCGCCCTCGGTCATCATGATCATGCAGGGCACGATCGTGCTGCTGGTGGTCATCGCCAACGAGGTCACCAGCCGGATGGCGCTCCGCCAGGAGGAACGGCGGGCCGCACGAGAGCTCGCCACGACTAACCGCGTAGAGGTGGCCGCATGAGCGCCGTCGAGGCACGCAAGGTCAGGAAGTACCACCTCACGCTGATCGGCGTCGCGGTGCTCATCCTGCTGCTCTCCCTGGTGAGGGTGATCACCGGCAAGGTCGACATCACCTCGTCCGGCACCTTCCAGGCGGCGCTGGTGCTGGCCGTACCCATCGGACTGGCCGGTCTGGGCGGACTGTGGGCGGAGCGGGCCGGCGTGGTCAACATCGGCCTCGAAGGCATGATGGTGCTCGGCACCTGGTTCGCCGGATGGGCGGGCTACCAGTGGGGCTGGCCCGCCGCCCTCGTCGCCGGGCTCGTGGCGGGCGCGGTCGGCGGCCTGATTCACGCGATCGCCACCGTCGGCTTCGGCGTCGACCACATCATCAGCGGCGTCGCGATCAACCTGCTCGGTCCCGGCATCACCAGGTTCCTGTCCGAGGTCCTGTACTCCGAGGGCACCGCCGCCGCCGAGGCGGGAGCCGGCATCACCACCTCACCCGCGCTGTCCTCCAGCCCGCCCGAGGTGAGCCTGCCGCTGTTCTCCTCGGGGCCCGACCTGCTCGGCACGCTGGAGAACACGCACTGGTTCCTCATCTCCGACATCGCCGGCATCCTGCGCGGGCTCACCCACGACGTGGGCCTCCTGGTCATCGTGGCCGTCGCGCTGATCCCGCTGACCTACTTCGTGCTCTGGCACACGGCGTTCGGCCTCCGGCTGCGCTCGGCGGGTGAGAACCCGTGGGCGGCCGAGTCGCTCGGCGTGAACGTCTACCTCACCAAGTACATCGCCACCGTCACCTCGGGCGCGCTGGCCGGACTCGGCGGCGTGTTCCTGGTCTTCTTCACCACCAAGTACGTCGAGGGCCAGACAGGAGGCCGCGGCTTCATCGGCCTCGCCGCCATGATCTTCGGCAACTGGCGACCCGGCGGGCTCGCGGCGGGCGCGTCGCTGTTCGGCTACGCCGACGGCCTGCAACTGCGCAGCTCGGCCGCCGTGACCGGCTTCTTCCTGTTCGGCGCGATCCTGCTGCTCATCTACGTGGGCAACAGGATCAGGCAGCTGCTGTCGTCGCGGCGTGAGACGCCCGCCGCGGCTGTCGCGGGCGCCAAGGAGTACACCGTCATGGCGTTCGCCGCGGGCGGCGTGGTCGTGCTGATGTGGCTGTGGATGACCGTGGACCGCCTGCCGAACGAGTTCGTCTACATCACCCCGCACGTCCTGACGCTGCTTGTGCTCCTGGTCGCCTCCCAGCACCTGCGGATGCCCAAGGCCGACGGCGTGCGCTACCGCCGCGGGGAGCAGCATTGAGCATCGACTGGGACGCGCTGAGGGACGAGGCCACGCAGGCGATGCAGAACGCCTACGCGCCCTACTCCAAGTTCCCCGTGGGCGCCGCGGCCCTGGTGGACGACGGTCGCGTCGTCACCGGTTGCAACGTGGAGAACGCCTCCTACGGCCTCGGCCTGTGCGCCGAGTGCGGCCTCGTCTCGGCGCTGCACGCGAGCGGCGGCGGCCGGCTGGTCGCCTTCACCTGCGTGGACGGCCACGGCGAGCTGCTCATGCCGTGCGGGCGCTGCCGCCAGCTCCTCTTCGAGTTCGGCGGCGAGGAGTTGCTGGTCGAGACGCCGGACGGCGCCAAGCGGATGGCCGACATCCTGCCGCATGCCTTCGGGCCCGACGACCTGTCCAGGGGGGCGTGATCATGGATGTCATCGACGTCATCGTCACCAAGCGCGGCCGCGGCGCGCTCACGACCGCGCAGATCGACTGGGTGATCGACGCCTACACCCGCGGTGACGTCGCCGACGAGCAGATGTCCGCCCTGGCCATGGCGATCCTGCTCAACGGCATGGACCGGCGCGAGATCGCCGACTGGACCCAGGCGATGATCCGCACCGGCGAACGCATGGACTGGTCGATGCTCGACCGGCCGACCGCGGACAAGCACTCCACCGGAGGCGTCGGCGACAAGATCACCCTGCCGCTCGCGCCGCTCGTGGCGGCGTGCGGCGCCTACGTCCCGCAGCTGTCGGGCCGCGGCCTCGGCCACACCGGCGGCACCCTGGACAAGCTGGAGTCCATTCCGGGCTGGCGGGCGTCGCTGTCCAACGAGGAGATGCTCTCCGTGCTGCGCGAGGCGGGAGCGGTCGTCTGCGCGGCGGGCTCCGGCCTCGCCCCCGCCGACAAGAAGCTGTACGCCCTGCGCGACGTGACGGGGACCGTCGAGTCGATCCCGCTGATCGCCTCGTCGATCATGTCGAAGAAGATCGCCGAGGGGACCGGGTCGCTGGTCCTCGACGTCAAGGTCGGCTCGGGCGCGTTCATGAAGGACGTCGACTCGGCCCGCGAGCTCGCCGCCACCATGGTGTCCCTCGGCGCCGACGCCGGCGTCCGCACGGTCGCGCTGCTCACCGCGATGGACCGGCCGCTGGGGCTGGCCGTGGGCAACGCGCTGGAGGTGGCCGAGTCGGTCGAGGTCCTCGCGGGAGGCGGCCCCTCGGACGTGGTGGAGCTGACCGTACGGCTGGCCACGGAGATGCTGGAGGCGGCCGGCGTGTCGGGCAAGGACCCTGTGCAGGCGTTGAAGGACGGCTCGGCGATGGACGCGTGGCGCCGCATGATCACCGCGCAGGGCGGGGACCCCGACGGGGTGCTGCCCAGGGCGGCGGAGACGATGACCGTGTCGTGTCCCGCCTCCGGCGTGCTGACGCGCCTGGACGCCTACGGGGTCGGGCTGGCCGCCTGGCGTCTGGGGGCGGGCAGGGCGCGCAAGGAGGACCCCGTGTCGTTCGGGGCGGGCATCACCCTGCACGCCAAGCCGGGGGACCTGGTGAGGCAGGGGCAGCCGCTGCTGACCCTGCACACCGACGAGACGGCGCGGTTCTCCCGGGCGCTGGAGGCGCTGGAGGGCGCCTACGAGGTGGGACCCACCTCGAACCAGGACCTGCTCCCGCTGGTGATCGACCGCATCACCGCCTGACCCGCCCGCGGCGGGACGCCCCGCAGGGGCGCGGTCCCTCCGCGCGCGTGGTCGCCCCCCGCGGATGGTCAGGCCTGACGCGTGGTCGCCCCCCCGCGGATGGTCACGCCTGACGCGTGGTCCCGCCTCCGGCGCGCGGGTCCGCAGGGTCAGAGCAGCCGCATCTGGTCGCCGACGTGGACCCGGCCGGGCCGTACGACCTCGGCGTACGCGCCCACGCACGGCCTGGGTCCCATTCCCGGCAGCGGCTCGACCCTGTTGTGCGCGGCGGGCACCTTGAGGGCCGAGGTGTCCCGCGGCAGCGTCCCGTGTTCGAGCGTGGGGATCGCGCACCGCGGCGTCGGCAGGGTCACCCGCAGCACGACCTCGTCGCCGAGGGCCACCTCGCGGCCGAGCCAGCCGTTCTCCACGTACCCTTCGCCTGCCGTACGGATGACGAGGTTGGGCCGGTAGCGGATGGCGTCGGCGGGTGCGCCCGAAGGGCCCGCGGCGCCGACGGCGTCGAGCGTGGAGGTGGCGAGCAGGTGGACGGGCGCGTAGTCGAAGAACGTGCCGGGCGCTCCGCCACCCAGCCTGCCCTGCTCGATGCCCACCTCGGCGGTGACGCCCGACGCCAGCACCTCCTCGGGGACGGCCCGGTCGAGGGTGGCGCCCTCGGGCGGGGTGCCGGTGAGCGTCACCCGCCGCCCGACGGCGAGCGACAGCACCTCGTCGATGTCGGGGTCGTCGGTGTGCACGGTCTTGCCGTTGGGCAGCGTGATGCGCGCGCGGCCGCCGTCCGTGGCGGCCGAGAGGGTGAGCAGGGAACGCCACAGGCGGGGGTTCTTGGGGCTGGCGACCTTGCCCGTCTCGCTGTCGAGCAGGGCCAGGCGCCGGTCCCCCTCGAGGCCGCGCGTGCTCAGGTCCGCATGGGCGACGTCCTCGCCCAGCAGGCCTTTGACGGGGTGTCGCCGCATCCGTTCGACTGTGCCGAGTTCCATGATCACACATCCTCTCGTTCGTCATGACCATAATGGAGCTACGGACATGACTGAAGGGCGAGCCCCAGGGGACTCGCCCTTCTCGTCGGCGTCAGCGGAAGCTGTCGGCGTTCTCCGCGGCCCACTGCGCGAACGTGCGCGGGGCGCGGCCCGTGACGTCGAACACCACGGAGTTGACGATGTTGGCCTCCACGGGCACGTTGCCGAAGACGTCGAGCAGGAAGTCGATCATCTCCTGCGGCGTGCCCTCCGCGGCCATCCGCTCCTTGGCCTGCTCGGGCGTGAGCTCGACGAACGGGATCTCCCTGCCGAGCGCCTCCCCGATGAGGCGGACCTTGTCGCGCGTGGTCAGCCGCTCGGGTCCGGTGAGGCCGTAGATCTTGCCGCCGTGCCCGTCCTCCACCAGCGCGGTGGCCGCGACGGCCGCGATGTCGGCCTCGTGCACCAGGGCCGTGGTCGCGTCGCCGAACGGCTCGTGCACCGCGCCCTCGGTGCGTACGGCGTCGGCCCACTTCAGCGAGTTGGACATGAACTCCGTGGGGCGGATGTACGTCCACGGCAGGCCGCCTGCCCTGAGCGCGGGCTCGAGCGTGCTCTCGTCCCAGCCGCCGAGGACGGTCACCCTGCGCACACCCGCCTTGCGGGCCAGGTCGACGATCTCCTGACCGTTCGGCAGCGGCGCGTAGTCGTCCCCGCCGAAGTTGATCAGGTGGACCGCCGTCACGCCGTCGAACGCCGCCTGCAG
This sequence comes from Nonomuraea mangrovi, assembly GCF_042681425.1. NCBI lineage: Bacteria > Bacillati > Actinomycetota > Actinomycetes > Streptosporangiales > Streptosporangiaceae > Nonomuraea > Nonomuraea mangrovi. The sequence continues at coordinate 239,425 of NZ_JBHUFV010000015.1, forward strand.
GGTGTCGGTGACGCTCAGATCGCCCGCCACGACCTCCACGCCCTCGGGGAAGGAGGCCCTGCCCGGGTCGCGGGTCAGGGCGCGCACGGAGTGGCCCGCCTCGGCGAGCTGGCTGACGATGTGGCGGCCGACGGTGCCGGTGGCTCCGGTCACGAGGATGGTCATCGTGTGCTCCCTCAATGCTGGACTGCGGTGTCAGGAGCAACATTAGGAACCATTGCGGAAGGATTGATTCCGCAATGGTTCGCGAATCAGGCCGGGGCGAAGACGTCGGTCAGGACCGCCCGGTGGGTGGGCAGCGCGGCCGCGTGCCGGGCGCGCCCCTCGTCGGTGATGCAGACGTACACCCCTCGCCGGTCCATGTCGCAGGTGCCGCGGCTGACGAGCCCGGCCTTCTCCAGGCGGGCGACGACCCGTGAGAGGGCGCTCTGGCTCAGGTGCACCTCGTCGGCGAGCTCCTGCACGCGGAACTTCCTGCAGTCGTTGGAGACGATGCGATCGAGCACCTCGAACTCGCTGGCGCCCAGATCGTGCTTCTCGCCGAGCGCGCGCTCCAGCGCGCACAGGGTTTTCGCGTGTTTGGCCAGCACGTCGTGCCAGGCCCTGACCACGGCCTCCTCGTCCATGACGCGGAGAATACCATCAGGTAAACATCCATGCAACCGCATTAAATTCGGTTGCATTAAATGCAGATGCATGTAGTCTCTGTCTCCATGTCCTCCACTTCTGCTCGTACTGCTGGATGGGGCGCGCTCGCCGTGCTCTGCGCTGTGATCTTCCTTGACGCACTTGACGTGTCGATGGTCGGCGTCGCGCTGCCGGCCATCCAAGCCGATCTCGGGCTCTCTCCTTCTTCTCTGCAGTGGGTGGTCAGCGGCTACGTGCTGGGATACGGCGGTCTTCTTCTGCTCGGGGGCAGGACCGCCGACCTGCTCGGGCGGCGCAGGGTGTTCCTGGCCGCTCTGGGCGTCTTCGCGGTGGCCTCCTTGCTCGGTGGCATCGTCGACGACGGAACGCTGTTGATCGCCGCCCGCTTCATCAAGGGCATGAGCGCGGCGTTCACCGCCCCGGCCGCGTTGTCGATCATCACGACCACCTTTCCCGAGGGGCCGGAGCGCAACAGGGCGCTGAGCGTCTTCACCGCCTCCGGGGCCAGCGGCTTCTCGCTCGGCCTCGTGCTGTCCGGTCTGCTCACCGAGCTCGACTGGCGTGCGACCTTCCTCATGCCGGTGCCGGTCGCGGTCATCGCGCTGGTCGCCGCGGTCAAGGTGCTGCCCAAGGGGAACGAGGACCGGGCCGAGGGCGGCTACGACCTGATCGGCGCGTTCCTGATCACCGCGTCGATGCTGCTGCTGGTGTTCACGGTCGTCCAGGCGCCCGAGGCGGGCTGGCTGTCGGTGCGCACGCTGGGCTCGCTCGTCGTGTCGTTCGCCCTGCTGGGCCTGTTCGTCTTCGCCGAGCTGAGGGTCAAGCACCCGCTGGTACGGCTCGGCCTGCTCCGCTCGGCCCCGATCGTCAGGGCCAACCTGGGCCTGGTCATCCTGTTCGGCTCCTACGTGGGCTTCCAGTTCGTGGCCATGCAGTACTTCCAGAACCTGCTGCACTGGTCGGCCATGCAGACCGCACTCGCGTTCCTGCCCGCCGGCGTGCTCGTCGCGGTGACCTCCACCAAGATGGGCGACTTCGCCGACAGGTTCGGCACGGCCAAGCTCATCGTCATCGGTTCCGCCGCGCTGGCCGGCGGATACGCCATCTTCCTCGGGATCGACGAGAGCCCGAGCCTGGGCGGCCTGGTGATCCCCGGCATGGTGCTGCTGGGCATCGCGTTCGCGCTGTCCTTCCCCTCGCTCAACATCCAGGCCACCAACGGCGTGGACGACGACGAGCAGGGCCTCGCCTCCGGCCTGCTGAACACCTCGGGCCAGGTCGGCGGCGCGATCGTGCTGGCCGTGGTCACCGCGGTGCTGACCTCGGGCTCGCAGTCCGGCATCACCATCGACTCGCTCAAGACCTCGATCACCGTGCCGCTGATCCTGGCGGTGGTCGGCCTGCTGATCTCGGCCACGGGGCTGAGCTTCCGCAAGGCTCCCGCGGTCGAGGCCGAAGAGGCCAAGGTCTACGAGACCGTCTGATCTTCACCACCGGAACGGCCCCCCTCGCGCAAGGGGGGCCGTTCCGTCATGTCATGAGGAGTCGTGCCTGCCGCCACAGGTCGTCCAGGACCGCGGGGTCGTTGGAGATCTTGGCGAACAGCACCATGCCCTCCAGTTGGGCCACCAGCGCCCTGGCCGTGGAACGCTCGGCGCCGGGCCTGAGGGCGCCGTGGACCAGGTCGACCTGCTCGTCGAAGATCTGTTCCAGCCTGGTCCTGACCACCTCGTCCTGGTTGCTCAGCTCCAGCGCCAGGTTCGCCAGCAGGCAGCCGTTGACGGCGCCGCCGCTGTCCTTGGAGAGCCGCTGGGCCTCGGCCTGGTCGCGGAAGAGCCGTTCGAGCCCCTCTCCGTCGAGAGTGCTCACCCAGTCGGCCCGCTGCCTGCGCCAGTGCCCGTCGATGACCTCGAGCGTGAGCGCCTGCTTCGACTCGAAGAAGTGGTAGAAGCTGCCCTTCCTGACGTCGGCCTTCGCGCAGATCTCCGCGACGCCGATGCTGCCGTAGCCCCGGCTGTGGATCAGCTCGCAGGCCGCGTCGAGAAGGCGCTCGCGGGCGTTGCTCTGTCGTCCCATGGGGACAGCATACTTGAAAAATAGTTGACCGGTCGTCTACTCTGCTCGCATGATCAAGGTTGCTATCGCGTATCACAGCGGCTCGGGCCACACGGCCCGTCAGGCCCGCGCCGTGGCGGCGGGCGTCGAGTCCGTGCCGGGCGCCACGGCCGACCTCAGGGAGGTGGCCACCATGGACGACGGCCTGTGGCGCGCGCTCGCCGAGGCCGACGCCATCGTCTTCGGCTCGCCCACCTACATGGGAAGCCAGTCGGCCGCCTTCCAGGCCTTCGCCGAGGCGAGCTCCAAGGTGTGGGCCGAGATGGGCTGGCGGGACAAGGTCGGCGCGGCCTTCACCAACTCCGCCGGCGTCAACGGCGACAAGCTCCACACCCTGACCTCGATGGCCCTGCTGGCCGCCCAGCACGGCATGCACTGGGTGACGCTGGGCCTGCCGCCGGGCTGGCTCTACAGCTCGGGCGGCTCGCACGACGACCTCAACCGCCTCGGCGCGTTCATCGGCGCCATGGCGCAGTCGCCGTCCGACCTGGGGCCGGAAGCCGCCCCTTCGGAGTCCGACCTGCGCACGGCCGAGCACCTCGGCCGCAGGGTGGCGACCACGGCCGTCCAGCTCGCCCACGGCCGGCGCGCCCTGGCGGTGGCCTGAGCATGGGACGGCTGGAAGACCTGCTCGGCCTCGAGCACCCCATCGTCCAGGGTCCCTTCGGCGGAGGGCTGTCGTCGGTGGCGCTGGCCGCCGCCGTCTCCGACGCGGGCGGCCTCGGCTCCTACGGCGCGCACATCCTGCCTCCGGACCGGATCACCGCCCTGGTCGCCGAACTGAAGACGGCGACACGCCGGTCCTTCGCCGTCAACCTCTGGGTCCCGCACCCCGAGGAGGAGGGCGCGGCCGCGACCGAGGCCGACGTGGAGCGGCTGCGGCCCTTCTACGACGCGCTCGGCCTGAACCCTCCCTCCCTGTCGCCGCCTCTCGACTTCGCCGACCAGGCCGCCGCCCTGCTCGCCGCCGATCCTCCCGCGATCAGCTTCGTGATGGGCGTCCCGCCCGCCGACGTGCTCGCGGAGGCCAGACGGAGGGGCATCGTGACGATCGGCACCGCCACGACCGTCGACGAGGCGATCGCGCTGGACGAGGCGGGGCTCGACGCGATCGTCGCCTCCGGCAGCGACGCGGGCGGGCACAGGGGCGCGTTCCTGCGGCCGGTGCGCGAGTCGCTGGTGGGCACCTTCTCCCTCGTCCCGCAGGTCGCCGACAGGGTGTCCGCGCCGGTCATCGCCGCGGGCGGCATCGCCGACAGGCGCGGCGTCGTGGCGGCGCTGGCGCTCGGGGCCGACGCCGTCCAGGTCGGCACCGGCTTCCTGGTCACGGAGGAGTCGGCGGTGGGGGAGGCGCACCTGCGGGCGCTGCTCGGAGAGGAGGCCAGGGTGACGGTCCTGACCAGGCTCTTCTCCGGCCGTACCGCGCGGGCCATCCCCAACAGGTTCCTCAGGGAGATGGCCGGGTTCGAGGACGCCGTGCCGCCCTACCCCGTGCAGAACCAGCTCATGCTGCCGATCCGCAGGACGGGCGACCCCGGCCACGTCAACCTGTGGTCGGGGCAGGCCGCGCCGCTCGTCAGGCGGCGGAAGGCGGCGGAATACCTGGCCGGTCTGGCCGGGCATACGGGGGACTGACCCAGGGAACCTAGGGGGTATGCGGTATTCGCGCGTTGGCGTCCTCGTGGCCGGGCTGGCCGTACTGGCCGGGTGCGGCACCGGCGCGCCCACGACCACCTCGGTCGCGCCCGGCACGGCGCCCTCCGCGTCCACCGCCCCCGTCGGCGGGACGCCATCACCGGCCGCGCCCGCGAGCGCCGCCGTGCCGACGAGCACCAAGGACGTCGAGGTGGAGGGCGACCCCGGTGAGGCCGTCCTGGTCAAGACGGTCAGGTTCGCCGACCACGGCTCCTTCGACAGGGTCGTCATCGACCTCGACGGCGACGTCTCCAGCTACAGCGTCAGATGGGTCGACGAGCTGCTCCAGGACGGCTCGGGCGAGCCGATCGAGGTGAAGGGCGGCGCCTACCTGCAGGCCACGCTCAAGCCGGCCAACGCGCACACCGACGACGGCTCGCCCACGTGGACCGGCGGGCCGATCTTCCAGGCGGCGCTCGGCAACGTGCAGAACGTCGTCAAGACGGGCGACTTCGAGGGCGTGGTCGGCGTCGGCCTGGTGCTCGACCACCGTGCCCCGTTCTCGGTGACGGAGCTGACCGGGCCCGACCGCCTGGTCATAGACGTGGCACACTGACAGACGTGGTGAGAAAGATCGAAGGGGCGACCCGTATCCCCGTTCCGGGCGGCAAGGTCATCGACGAGCACATCGGCCGCGTCAACAGCGGCGATGAGGCCGTCTCCATCGCGCACATGACGGCGCCGCCGGGATGGGAGGAGCCCGCGCAGACACCGGAGTTCACCGAGTACACGGTCGTGCTGCGAGGGACCGTCGTGATCGAGCACGCCGAGGGCGTCACCGAGGTGTCGGCGGGCCAGTCGTTCGTGTCCGAGCCCGGCGAGAAGATCCGCTACAGCGTGGGTCCCGACGGGGCCGAGTACGTCGCGGTCTGCCTGCCCGCGTTCTCGCCCGACACGGCCAACCGCGACGAGTAGGACCCCGGCCACCAGCTCCTCCTGCCCAGCAGCACCAGCGCCGCGGGCAGGATCAGCACCCGCACCACGACCGCGTCCAGCAGGACGGCGACGGCCAGGCCGAGACCGATCTGCCTCATCTCGGCCAGGTGAAGGAAGACGAAGCTGGCGAACACCGTCACCATCACCACCGCCGCGCTCGTCACGACGCTCGCCGAGCGGGCGACCCCGTCGATCACCGCGGTCCTGTGCCCCAGGCCCCGCTCGACCGCCTCCTTGATCCTGCTGACGACGAACACCTGGTAGTCCATCGACAGCCCGAACAGGATGACCAGCAGGAACAGCGGCACCCGCGAGCCGACCGTGTGGAAGACCAGCGTGAGCACGCCCATGGCGGCGGTCGCCGACAGGACGTTGAGCACGACCCCGACCGCCCCGATGACCACCGAGCGGAACACCGCCACCGTCATCGCGAACGTCACCAGCAGCAGCGCACCGCCGACCAGCGGCAGCTTGGCGTTCTGGTGGGCGAGGTAGTCGGCGTCGCGGGCGACGTCCCCCGACACGTACGCCTCGACGCCCTCGACGGCGCCGAGAGTCGCGGGCAGGTGGACGGTCCTCAGGCGGTCGAGCGAGCGTCCCGCCTCCGCCGAGCTGAGCCGGTACGGCGAGGCCACGTCGAGCACCGCGACCGTTTCGTCCGCCGACAGGCGGAGCGCGGGGTCGCCGGTGTACAGGGGGTCGTGCCGCGTCCGCCGTACGAGCTCGCGCAGGGCGGCCGTCATCTCCGCGCGCCGGCCGGATGTCGCCCTGGCCACGACCTGGTGGCGGATGCGCAGCTCGGGGAAGGCCGCCGTCAGCCTGTCGTAGGACTGCAGGGCCGGGATCTCGCGCGAGTGGCTGTCCTTGTTGAGCACCCGCTGCTCCATCCCGAGCAGCGGCAGGGACAGCACGACCATGACCAGTACGGAGGCGGCCAGCGTGATCCCTGGGCGCCTGGCGGCGGGCGTGAGCAGGGCGTCCCACAACCGGCCCGCACGCGCCTGCTTCGGCCGCGCACTGGTTCGCCGTCCGATGAGCACCAGCAAGGCGGGCAGCGCGGTCAGAGAGCTGATCACGGAGGCGAGGACGACCACGATCGTGCCGGTGGCCAGCGAGGAGAAGACCACGTCGGTGGCGAGGTAGAGGGTCGCGGTGGAGACGATCACCGCCAGGCCGGAGACGACGATCATCCTTCCCGAGGTGGCGGCGGCCAGCTCGACCAGCGCCTCGGGGCTGAGCCTGCCGCCGGCCCTCGCCCGCTCCTCGCGCTCGCGTTTGAGGTAGAAGAGCGTGTAGTCGACGCCGACGGCCATGCCGATCAGCAGGATGACGTTGGTGCCCACGCCCGCGTCCGGCGAGAGGTGCGAGGCCAGCATCGACAGGCCGACGGCGGCGGCGATCGACGAGAGCGCCAGCAGGAGCGGCACGCCCGCCATGATCACCGAGCCGAACACCACCAGCAGCGTGACCAGGGTCACGGGGAAGGTGATCGCCTCCGACAGCGCCAGGTCCTGGCCGCGCTGCCGGTCCACGCCCTTGCCGATGGAGGCCGTGCCGGTCTGCTCCACGCGTAGCGCGGGATGGGCCCGCTGGACCGCGTCCGTCTGGGCGGTGAGGGCGGCGACCTTGGCCTTGCCGTCCAGCTCGGCGCCCTTCATGGTGACCGACACCAGGAGTGCGGAGCCGTCGGCCGACCTCACGGGGGAGGCGACGCCGTGGACCTCGGGCAGCGCCTTCATCCTGGCGGTGAGCTCGCGGGCCGCCGTGTCCGACTCCTCGGCGAGGCCAGAGATCATCACCCGCTCGACGGGTCTGTTCCGCAGCTCGCCTGCCTCGGCGATCGCCTCCGCGCGACCCGCCTCGCCGACGCGGTAGTCGGCGCTCGTGGCGTTCCTCGTGCCGACGGCCGAACCCACGGCCAGGCAGAGTGCCACGAACAGTAGCCAGCAGCCGATCGCCCGCCACGGATGCGTGGCGCTCCACATCGCCGCCCTCACGGTCGGCGGTTTGCGTTCGAGCAGCATGAGCTGCTCTCCTTTCCTTGGAGGTTCGTGCGCGTTGAAGACACGCCGTTGCGGCGTGGGTCGCGCGACTTCCTGAACCGGGGCGGCGAGTTGCCGCTCGCCGCCCCGGGTTGGTGATGCCCGTCAGTCGACGGTGTGTGCTGCGCGTCAGTCGACGCTGCGCAGAAGCTGTTCCACCGCGGCGACCCGGGAGGTCAGCTCCGTCAGCCTGGCGTTGGTCTGGTCGGCCAGTTCGCGGTAGCGCTCTTCGGCGGCGGTCTCGGCGCGCTGCCGTACGAGCCTGAAGTAGAACTCCATGCAGCCCAGGGCGACCACGCCGAGGGTCACCATGACCATGCCGGGGATGATGATGTCCTTCAAGCGGTCGGTCCTCCCTGCTCATCGGATTGCAGCACGTCGAGGATCGTCCCCGCCGTCAGGTGGATGTCGAAGGGGAGCAGCGCGTAGAGCTTCATCGCCTTTCCGTCGGGCGACAGCTCCAGGTCGCCCGCGACCAGGCCGGCCTTCTCCATGCGTTCGAGGTGCATGTAGAGCAGTGGGCGCGAGATGCCGAGGCGCCTGGCCAGCTCACTGACGTGCACTCGGCCCCCGGCCAACTCGGCCACGATCCTCAGTCGCAGCGGGTGGCCGACGGCCGCCAGCACCGCGAGCAGCTCTTCGCTGGTCAGCGGCTCCTCCTTTCACCTGTAATAAAAGCCTTACATGTGGAAGGGTGTTCGTCAAATGTGGGATCGGTGGCGATAGGATGACGAAATGAGCCAGCGACCCAGTCATGACGACATCCGCAGGGCGCCCAAGGTGCTGCTCCACGACCATCTCGACGGTGGTCTGCGGGCGGAGACGATCGTCGACCTGGCCCGCGAGTCGGGCTACGACCGGCTGCCCACCACCGACCCTGACAACCTCAGGCAGTGGTTCGAGGAAGCCTCCGACTCCGGATCGCTGGTGCGCTACCTGGAGACCTTCGACCACACGGTCGGCGTCATGCAGACCCGCGAGGCCCTGGTCAGGGTGGCCGCCGAGTGCGCCGAGGACCTGGCGGCCGACGGCGTCGTCTACGCCGAGATCCGCTACGCGCCCGAGCAGCACACCACGACGGGGCTCAGCCTCGACCAGGTCGTCGAGGCCGTGCTCGAAGGCTTCGGCCGGGTCCCCGGCATCAAGGTCGGCACGCTGCTGACCGCGATGCGGCACCAGGCGCGCTCCATGGAGATCGCCGAGCTCGCCGTCCGCTATCGCGACGTCGGCGTGGTCGGCTTCGACATCGCGGGCGCCGAGGCCGGGTATCCGCCCACCAGGCACCTCGACGCGTTCGAGTACCTGCAGCGGGAGAACGCGCACTTCACCATCCACGCCGGCGAGGCCTTCGGCCTGCCGTCGATCTGGCAGGCCATCCAGTGGTGCGGCGCCGACCGGCTCGGCCACGGCGTGCGGATCATCGACGACATCTCGGTCGCCGAGGACGGCACGGCCAAGCTCGGCCGCCTGGCCGCCTACGTGCGTGACAAGCGCATCCCGCTGGAGATGTGCCCGACCTCCAACCTGCAGACGGGGGCCGCCGCCTCGATCGCCGAGCACCCCATCGGGCTGCTGCGCCGCCTCCACTTCAGGGTGACCGTCAACACCGACAACAGGCTGATGAGCTCGACCTCCGTCTCGCAGGAGTTCGCCAAACTGGTCGAGGCCTTCGACTACGACTGGGACGACCTGCAGTGGTTCACGGTCAACGCCATGAAGTCGGCGTTCATCCCGTTCGACGAGCGGCTCTCGCTCATCAACGGCGTCATCAAACCCGGATTCGCGCAGCTCAAGTGGCAGGCATGAAGCAGACCTACCGCTCGGCGACCGCCTTCGTCCTCGGCTGGATCTGGGTGGCGTTCGTGGCGTTCAACGCCTTCGACCTGACGATCCGCTACAGCGGCAAGTCGTCGCTGGTGGCGGGGGCCGTCCTCGGCGTGCTGACCGCGCTCGTCTACGTCACGGCACTGCGGCCCGCCACCGTCGTCGCGGAGGACGGGCTGCGGGTGCGCAACCCGCTGCGCACGACGTTCCTGCCGTGGTCGGCCATCGACGACGTCCAGGTCTCCCACACCATCAACGTCACGTACGGCGACAAGGTGCTGCGGGCGTGGACACCGCAGGCCTCGGCGAGGGAGCGGGCCAAAGCCAGCCGTCGCGGTGCCCCGCGCGAGCAGCGCGGGCGCTACAGGACCGAACCCGTCCTGTCCAAGGGGGAGCGGGCCGCCCAGGAGGCCATGGCGGGCAAGACGCACGCCGACTGGGTGGCCGAGCAGATCACCGAACGCGTCGAGACCGCCAAGCGCCGCGACGCGCTCGCGGGCCAGGTCAGGGCCGTCTGGGCGCCCGACGCGCTCGCGGCCGGCGTGGTCGCCGTCGCCCTGGTCGTGCTCGCCGTCCTGCTCTGACCTCCCGCGCGGAGGGCGTCGGTTGACCCTGACACCGTGTCAGGTCCTAGACCTGGAGGAGTCATGTTCAGCATCGGAGACTTCGCCAGGCTCGGCCTCGTGTCGGTGCGCATGTTGCGCCACTACGACGCCATCGGCCTGCTACGCCCCGCCCACGTCGACCCTGCCACCGGCTACCGCTCCTATCAGGCGGGGCAGCTGGCACGGCTCAACCGCGTCGTCGCGCTCAAGGATCTCGGCTTCACCCTGGAACAGGTGGGCTCGATCCTCGACGAGAAGGTCAGCGCCGAAGAGCTGCACGGCATGGTACGGCTGCGCCGCGCCCAGCTGGCGGCGCAGATCAGCGCCGACGTGGCCAGGCTGCGCGGAGTGGAGGCGAGGCTCCGGACGATCGAGAGGGAAGGCTTCATGAGCGCCGACGACGTCGTGATCAAGAAGGTCGCGCCGGTCAGGGTGGCCCAGCTCAGCGCCAGGGCCGTCAGCTACGAGACAGAGGACATCGGCCCCGTCATCCAGCCGCTCTACCGCCAGATGTGCGAGCGGCTGGAGGCGGCGGGCGTGCCCATGCAGGGTCCGGGCATCGCCTACTACCTGCCGGAGGACGACGGCTCCGTGATGGTGCACGCGACGTTCCCCGTCAATCTCGACTCGGGCGAGGGCCACGACTTCGAGGTCGTGGACCTGCCCGGCATCGAGACGGCGGCCACCATCATCCACCGGGGGCCGATGGAGAACGTCGGTCCCACGTTCCAGACGCTCGCCCACTGGATCGAGGAGAACGGCTACCAGGCGCTCGGTCTGGCCCGCGAGGTCTCCCTGCACTGCCCGCCCGACCTGGACGAGTGGGTGCACGAGCTCCAGATGGAGATCGCCAAGGTCTGACCGGTCACAACCCCAGGACCGAGCGCAGGTCCGCCTTGAGCGCGTCGAGGTCCTCGCCCGCGGTGGCGCGGGCCTCGGCGACCTCGCCGGTCACGGGGATCACGACCTCCAGGTAGCACTTGAGCTTCGGCTCGGTTCCCGAGGGACGCACGACGACACGCGCGCCGCCGGCCAGGCGGTAGCGCAGGCCGTCGGTCGGCGGCAGCCCGCCCGCGCCTTCCGACAGGTCGTCCCAGGACTCCACGGCCATGCCGCCCAACGACTCTGGCGGCCTCGCCCGCAGCCTCGCCATGGCGTCGGCGATGAGCGACAGGTCCGCGACGCGGAAGGACAGCTGCGAGGTGGCGTGCAGGCCGTACCGCCTGGCCTGCTCGTCGAGCAGGTCGAGGAGCGTGCGCCCTGCGGCCTTCGCCTCGGCGGCGATGCCGGCGACGGTGAGCGCGGCGCCGATCCCGTCCTTGTCGTGGACGGGCAGCCCGTGCTCGCCGCCGACGCTGTAGCCGAGCGCCTCCTCGTAGCCGTAGACCAGGCCCTCGCCCGCCCGCATGATCCACTTGAATCCGGTGAGCGTCTCCGTGTAGCGCACACCACGCGCCTGAGCGATCTTGCCGAGCAGCGTCGAGGACACGATCGTGGTGGCCACCAGCCGGTCGCCGCGCGTGTGAGTGATCACGTGCTCGCCGAGCAGCGCGCCCACCTCGTCGCCCGTCAGCATCCTGTACGCGCCGCCGCCCAGCGGCACGCCTACCGCGCACCGGTCGGCGTCGGGGTCGTTGGCCAGCACCAGGTCCGCTCCGACCTTCGTGGCGAGCGCCAGCGCGAGATCCATCGCGCCCGGCTCCTCCGGGTTGGGGAAGGCCACCGTGGGGAAGTCGGGATCGGGCCGGCGCTGTTCCTCGACCGTCGCGGGCTCCTCGAAGCCCGCTCCGCGGAAGGCGCTGACGAGCGTGCCGTGGCCGACGCCGTGCAACGGGGTGTAGGCGACGCGCAGGTCACGGGCCTGCCCCAGGGGCAGCTCGGTGACGGCGGCCAGGTAGGCCTCGACGATGGCGCCGTCGAGCACGTCGCCCTCGCCCAGCGGCAGGGCGTCGACGGGCCCCACCGCGTCGATCGCGGCCGAGATCCAGCCGTCCACCGGCGGCACGATCTGCGAGCCGTCGCCCCAGTAGACCTTGTAGCCGTTGTCGCGGGGCGGGTTGTGGCTCGCCGTGACCGTGACGCCCGCGTCCGCGCCGAGATGCCGTACGGCGAAGGCCAGGACGGGCGTGGGCAGCGGCTCGGGCAGCAGCGAGGCCCGCAGGCCCGCGCCCGCCAGCACGGCCGCGGTGTCCCTGGCGAACACGTCGGACTTGTGACGGGCGTCGTAGCCGATGACCACGTGCTTGCCGGGGCCGAGAACGGCGGCCAGGCCGGCGGCGGCGCGCATCACGGTGACGCGGTTCATCCGGTTCGGGCCCGCGCCGAGCTCGCCGCGCAGGCCGGCCGTACCGAACTCCAGCTTGGCTCCGAAGCGGTCGGCGAGCGCCTCGGGGTCGTCGAGGAGGCCCACCAGCTCCGCTCTGGTATCAGGATCGGGGTCCTGGGCCAGCCATGCCAGCGCCGCTTCCCGCGCGCTCACAGCTTGTCGACCACTTTGGCCAGCAGCGCGCCCATCCGCGTCGCGGTGGCCCGGCCGACCTCGAGGACCTCCTCGTGGTTGAGCGGGTCGCCGACCAGGCCCGCGCCCGGGTTGGTGACCAGCGAGATGCCGAGCACCTCCGCACCGCCCTCGCGGGCGGCGATCGCCTCCAGGACCGTGGACATGCCCACCATGTCGCCGCCGAGCGTGCGCAGCATCCTGATCTCGGCGGGCGTCTCGTAGGTCGGCCCGCGGAAGGCGACGTAGACGCCCTCGGCCAGCGAGGAGTCGACCTCGCGTGCCAGGGCGCGCAGCCGCTTGGAGTAGACCTCGGTCAGGTCGATGAAGGTGGCGCCGGTCAGCGGGTTGGCGCCGGTCAGGTTGATGTGGTCGCTGATCAGGACGGGCTCGCCGACGGCCTGCGTCTCGGGGCGCAGACCGCCGGCCGCGTTGGTCAGCACCACCGTGCGCACGCCCGCCGCGATCGCCGTCCGCACGCCGTGGACGACCGGCTCGACGCCGAGGCCCTCGTACAGGTGGGTGCGGCCGAGGAAGATCAGCGCGTGGCGCCCCGAAGGGGTGCGCACCACGCGGATCCTCCCCGCGTGACCGGCGACCGCGGGTGGGTTGAAGCCCGGCAGATCGGTCACAGGTAGTTCGACGAGCGTCTCGCCGATCGCGTCCGCGGCGGGCACCCAGCCCGATCCCATCACGAGCGCCACGTCGAAGACGTCGAGCCCGGTGGCCTTCCTCAGGGCGGCAGCGGCCTCCTGGGCGTGAACATAGGTCATCTCAGTAGTTTAGGAGGAGCCGGTCAAGCACCCGCACTCCGAACTGCAGCGACTCAACCGGGACACGCTCATCCACACCGTGGAACATCCCCGCGAAGTCCATGTCCTTGGGCAAACGCAGCGGAACGAATCCGAACCCTCGCACACCGAGGTCAGCGAAGAACGTCTTGTTGTCGGTGCCGCCCGACATGCAGTACGGCACCGCGCGCGCCGTCGGGTCCTCCGCCTTCAGAGCCGCGATCATCGACTCGACCAGAGCCCCGTCGAACGTCGTCTCCAGCGCGATGTCGTGCTGCACGAACTCGCGCCGCACGTTCGGCCCCAGCAGCTCGTCGACGGTCTTGAAGAAGTCCTCCTCGTAGCCGGGCAGGAACCGGCCGTCCACGACCGCGCTCGCCTGGCCGGGGATGACGTTGGCCTTGTACCCGGCCTCGAGCATCGTCGGGTTGGTCGTGTGGTGCAGCGTCGCGCCGACGAAACGGACCAGCGGGCCCAGCTTCTCCAGCACGGGTCCCGGGTTCTCGGGGTCGAACGGCAGGCCGAACGCCTCGGACACCTCCGTCAGGAAGCGCCGCACGGTCGGGGTGAGCGTGATCGGCCACTGGTGGCCGCCGAGCCGCGCCACCGCCTTGGCCACCTCGGTCACCGCGTTGCTGTCGTTGAGCATCGAGCCGTGGCCTGCCGTACCGTCGGCGATCAGCCTCATCCAGGACAGGCCCTTCTGCGCCGTCTCGATGAGGTAGAGGCGCAGCGACGGGTCCACCTCCAGCGAGTAGCCGCCCACCTCGCTGATCGACTCGGTGACGCCGTCGAACAGGTCGCGGTGGTTGGCGGTGAGGTACTTGGCGCCGTAGACGCCGCCCGCCTCCTCGTCGGCCACCCACGCGAAGACGATGTCGCGCCTCGGCCGCCTGCCCTCGCGGACCATCTGGCGCAGGACGGCGAGCATCATCGCGTCCATGTCCTTCATGTCGACCGCGCCCCGGCCCCAGATGTAGCCGTCGCGGATCTCTCCGGCGAACGGGTCGACGCTCCAGTCGGCGGCGTTGGCGGGCACCACATCCAGGTGGCCGTGGACCAGTAGGGCAGGGAGCGAGGGGTCGGTGCCCTCGATCCTGGTCACCACGTTGCCCCTGCCGGGAGCGCTCTCGCTGTAGTGCGCCTCGATGCCGACCTCGGCCAGGCGCGCCATGACGACCTCGGCGGCGGCGCGCTCGCCCGGGCCGCTCTCGTCGCCGTAGTTGCTGCTGTCCACGCGGATCAGCTCGGCGGTCAGCTCGGCGACTTCCAGTTCGGCGGGGGTCATGAGTACTCCAGGCTCTTTCGGAGGAATCCACGCTTGTAGGCACGGGTGATGAGGGTGACGTTGACGTCGGTGACGTCGTCGAGCGGGCCGACGACCTCTGTCAGGAACCGGTAGAGGTCGGCCTCGTGAGCGACCGCCACCTGGACGAGCATGGTGTAGGTGCCCGAGGTGGCCGCGCAGTAGCGCACCCCGGGATCCTTGGTGAGTCTCTCACCGACCTGGTCGAGGCCGTGCGGGCGGACGCGCAGCCACAGCTGCGCCTCGACGTCCAGGCCGAGCAGCGAGGGCTCCACCTCCGCGCGCAGCATGAGCAGCCGTCGCTCCAGCAGCGAGGCCACCCTGCGCCTGGCGGTCGGCACCGAGATGCCCAGCTGGTCGGCGATCGCGGTGAACCCGATCCTTCCGTCGGCGACCAGGAGCTCGGCCACCTCGCTCTCCAGCGGGGACAGGCCGTCGTGGTCGGGCAGCTCCACGGGCGTCGCCGCGGGGCGCAGGAGCCCGACCTCCTCGTCGGTGAGGTACGGCGCGTGCCACTCGGCCACCGTGCGGAAGGTGTGCAGAACGACCTGGGTCTGGGTGCCCGCGACGCCGTCGATGCCGTGCACCTCGACGTTGAGGATCTCGTGGAGCGCGGCTCTGGTGGGGGCGACCAGCTCGGCGCCGATGTCGGCGGCGCCCGTCACGGAGTAGACCGAGCGGGTGTCGGCCCTGACGGCCAGCGCGTCGGCCACCGCGGCGGCGGTGCCCGGCCGTACCTGGACGTGCAGGTGGACGGGACGGCCGTGGCCCGAGCGCAGGTCGTCGTAGATGGCGGTGACCTGGACGGCGCCGTCGGAGATCAGCCGCTGGAGCCTCCGGGCGACCGTGCGCTCGTGCTCGCCGACGGCCCTGCCGATCTCGCCCCATGACGCGCGAGGGCTCACCTGCAGAGCGGCGACCAGGCGCCGGTCGAGAACGTCCACCGCGGGCTGTCTCCATGTCGGGTTTGTAAATATGCAGCGAGATATTTGACTGTTTCGGTCGTCCGGATGCACAGTAAGCCATCCCCGCATGCGAAGCAAAGGAGCCCCGGTGGCAACCCCCTCCCTTGAGCATTCGCCACTCGGCATCCCCCGAAGCCGCGGCCGCCAGCTCCTGGCGGCCAACGTCGGCAACGTGGTCGAGTGGTACGACTGGTACGCCTACAGCTTCCTGGCCGTCTACTTCTCCGAGCAGGTCTTCCCCAAGAACGACAACCCTCTCGTCCCGGTGCTGAGCGCGTTCGCGATCTTCGCCGTGGGCTTCTTCATGCGACCGCTCGGCGGCCTGCTGGTCGGCTCCTTCGCCGACCGGTTCGGCCGCAAGGCCGCCATGACGTTCACGATCGTGCTCATGGGCGGCGGCTCGCTCCTGCTGGCCGTCACCCCGACCTACGCGGCCGCGGGCGTGCTCGCGCCGATCGTCCTGACCCTCGCCAGGCTCATCCAGGGCCTGTCGGTCGGCGGTGAGTTCGCCGCCGCGACCACCTTCCTGGTGGAGTCCGCCCCTCCAGGACGCAGGGGCCTGTTCTCGAGCTTCCAGTACGTCAGCACGACCATCGGCCAGCTCCTCGCTTCGGGCCTGGCCGCCCTGCTGGCGACCGTGCTGGTCAAGGAGGACATGGACAGCTACGGCTGGCGCATCCCGTTCGTCATCGGCGCGGTGATCAGCCTGGTCGGCCTGTGGATCCGCAAGGGCGCCGACGAGACCTCCGCTGTGGCGCAGGAGATCCAGGAGGGCAGGTCCGAGCGGCCCAAGCTCTTCGAGTTCCTGACCCGCTACCCGACCAAGGCCGCCCTGATCGTCGGCATCACCGTGGCGGGAACCGTCGCCTACTACACGTGGACGACCTTCCTGCCCACCTACGCGCAGCAGAACGTCGGCTTCGACAAGGCCATGTCGCTGCAGGTCGGCACGATCTCGCTGCTCTTCTTCATGGTGCTGCAGCCGCTGCTCGGCATGCTGTCGGACAAGGTCGGCCGCAGGCCGCTGCTCATCGCCTTCGGCCTGGCCTTCACGCTGCTGCCGGTGCCGCTGCTCGGCGCGCTGTCGAACTCCTTCGCCAGCCTGCTGGCCATCCAGCTCGTCGGCATGGTGTTCCTCGGCTGCTTCACCTCGATCTCGGCCGCGGTGAACTCCGAGCTGTTCCCGACCCGCGTGCGGGCCTCGGGCGCGGGCTTCCCCTACTCGCTGACCGTCGCCATCTTCGGCGGCACGGCGCCGCTGATCGGCACCTGGCTGAAGGACAACGGCAACTCGGGGCTCTTCCCCTGGTACATGTCGGCGCTGGCACTGGTCTCCACCCTGGTCTACGTCTTCGCGCTGAAGGAGACCAAGGACCAGCCGCTGTCCTAGCCGCCCAGGGACGTGCAGGGCCTGCCGCGCAGCGCCTTCACGTAGTCGTCGGGGGCGCCTGCCCGCTCCGCCGCGTCGGCCAGGATGCCGAGGTAGCGCGCGGAGGGCAGGCCGCCCTCGTAGCTGTCGAGCACGTAGAACCAGGCGACGACCTCGCCGTCGAGCGTCTGCACGCGCAGCCGCACCTTGTGGTAGAGGCCGCGGGTGGCGCCCTCCCATTGGTCGAGGGAGTTCTCGTCCCACTCGGGGACGTCGTAGAGCACGACGAAGACCTGCTCGTCAGGGTCCTCGACGATCGTGGAGAGCGCGCCCTCCCAGCCCATGTCCTCCCCGCCGAACGTCAGGCGCCAGCCCTGCAACCAGCCGACGGCGCGCATCGGCGAGTGAGGGGCACGCATGGCCATCTGCTTGGAGTCCATGTTGGAGCCATAGGCGGCGTAGACAGGCACAGCCACCAAGGGTAGCCCCGTTCGTCGGCGCGTCGCGATATGCGGGACAATGGGACACGTGACAAGGATCGTGATCATCGGTGGCGGCCCAGGCGGCTACGAAGCGGCCCTGGTGGCCGCGCAACTCGGCGCGCAGGTCACGATGGTCGAGGAGGACGGCCCCGGCGGCGCCTGCGTGCTGACCGACTGCGTGCCGTCCAAGACCATGATCGCGACCTCGGTCCGCAAGCAGGCGTTGCACGACGCGCCGTCCCTCGGCATCCACTACACCGGCGGGGCCGACGGCGACGTGGGGGTGGCCGAGGTCGACCTGCCGCTGGTCAACAAACGGGTCAAGGAGCTGGCACAGGCGCAGTCCGCCGACATCGGCGCGCGGGTCGCGGCCGAGGGCGTCGAGATCATCAAGGCGCGCGGGCGGCTCGTCGATCCGCAGGTCGTGCGGGCGGGTGACCGTACGATCAGGGCCGATGTGGTGATCGTGGCGACCGGTGCCACCCCGCGCATCCTGCAGGGCGCCGAGCCCGACGGGGAGCGCATCCTCACCTGGCGGCAGCTCTACGACCTCGACGAACTGCCCGAGCACCTCATCGTCGTCGGCTCCGGTGTCACGGGGGCCGAGTTCGCCGGCGCCTACCGCTCGCTCGGCTCCGAGGTCACGCTGGTCTCCTCGCGCGACCGCATGATGCCCAACGAGGACGCCGACGCCGCCGAGGTGCTCGAAGAGGTCTACCGGCGGCGCGGCATGAACGTCATGGGCCGTTCCCGCGCCTCCTCCGTCAAGCGCACGGCCGACGGGGTCGTGGTCACGCTGGAGGACGGCCGTACCGCCGAGGGCTCCCACGCGCTGATGACGGTCGGCATGGTCCCCAACACCTCGGGCCTCGGCCTCGAGGAGGCGGGGGTGACGCTCGACAAGGGCGGATTCGTCCAGGTCGACAAGGTGTCGCGCACCTCCGCTCCCGGTGTCTACGCCGCAGGCGACTGCACAGGCGTGCTCATGCTGGCCTCCGTGGCGGCCATGCAGGGTCGCATCGCGGTCTGGCACGCGCTCGGCGAGGCCGTGCAACCGCTGCGACTGGCGACCGTCGCCTCCAACATCTTCACCGACCCCGAGATCGCCTCCGTCGGCGTGTCGCAGAAGCAGATCGAGGCGGGCGAGATCGAGGCCAACGTGGTCAAGCTGCCGCTCTCGACCAACGCCAGGGCGAAGATGCAGGGCTTCAACGACGGCTTCGTCAAGCTCTTCTGCCGCCCGCACACCGGCATCGTGCTGGGCGGCGTCGTGGTGGCGCCCAGGGCCTCCGAACTGATCCTCGCGGTGTCGGTCGCCGTGCAGCAGCGGCTCACCGTCGACCAGCTCGCCCACACCTTCGCGGTCTACCCCTCGCTGTCCGGGTCGATCACCGAGGCGGCGCGCAGGCTGATGCAGCCGACCGCCGCCATCGGGATCTGACGACGCGCTCCCGCGGCCGTCAGGCGCGGTGGACGCGTGGCCTGCGGGCCGCGCTCGCCCACAGGGTGAGGGTGACGACCAGGCCGAGCGAGCCGACGATCACCAGCACGAGCCCGACGGAGACGCCGCGGCCCGTCGCGGGCGGCTGCGAGCCGATCTCCAGGCTGACCACGCGGTCCTCGCCGGCGCTCGGCGAAGGGGCGGCCGTGGAGAGGCCCTTCACGCCGTCGGGCACGGTCTTCGGCGTGCCGATCGCGCCCGTCAGGTCGAGGTCGTCGGCGAAGGTGAAGTCCGCGTCCTGGACCTTGGCCCCGTGCAGGTCGGCCCCGTCGAGCTCCGCTGAGCTCAGCCGCGCCTCACGCAGGTCGGCGTCGCGGAAGACGGCGTTGGGCGCCTGGATCGTGCCCATGTCGGCCTCGTGCAGCTTGGCCCTCGTGAAGTCCGCCCTGCGGGCGTTGGCCTGACCCATCCTGGCGTCGTCGAGATCCGCGCCGACGAGCTTGGCCAGCGTGAGGTTCGACTGGATGAGGACGGCCCTGGTGAGCCGCGCGCCGCTGAGATTCGCCCTTGGGAACTGCACCTGGCCGGCGTCCGCGTCCACGAGGATCGCTCCGCGCAGGTCGGCGTAGTCGGCGTGCATCTGCCCCAGGTCGGCCTCGCTCAGGTTCGCCTCCCTGAAGTCGGCGTACTTCGCGGTGACCTGGGTGAAGTTGGCCTGCCGTAAGGACGCCTTGCGCAGGATCGCCCCTGTCATGTCCTTCTGGGTGAGGTCGACGCTGTTGAGCTTCGCGCCCGTGAGGTCGGCGCAGCGCAGCGAGGAGGGGAGCGGGCGGCCCTTGGTGAAGTCCACCCCGCGCAGGTTCACCCGGTCGGCGGGACGGCATGGGCCCGCCTGCGCGAGCACAGGGGTCGTGGGCAGCCCCACGGCCACGGGCGGCGCCACGAGAGCGGCGAGAAGCGCGAGGGGGATCAGACGGCGCAACAGGGCCTCCTAGACACTGGCCCCGAGGTCTGCCAGGCGGATCAATTTGCCCCTACTTTACAAACTCGTCCCGCTATGGCGCGCGCCGCCGGCTCTTCTCTTCACGTGGACGCGCGGTCGTCGCCCCGCATCCTGCGGTGGACACGCCAGGGCCCCCGGTGAACGCTCACCGGGGGCCCTGGCGGTCAGATCAGGAGGCGGAGCCTGCTACCAGTCACCGCCGCCGAAGTCGCCGCCGCCGAAGTCGCCGCCGCCGAAGTCACTCCAGCCGCCGCCGCCTCCGCCGAAGTCGCCGCCGCCACCGAAGTCACCTCCGCCGCCGGCGTCGGAGTAGCCCTCGGCGTAACCGGCGCCGTAGCCGCCCATGCCCCAGCCGCCGCCGAGCATGCTGCCCATCATGGTGCCGACGAACATCATGGTCATGATGTCGCCGAAGCCGCCGTAGTAGCCGTAGGCGTAGGGCTGGTAGGCCGGACCCGCGTCGTAGTACGGACGGTACTGGCCGTTGACCATGACCTGGCGGGTCTGCGGGTCGTAGCCGCTCTCCACCGCCATGGCGTCGGCCGCGCAGGCCGGAACCTCGCGCGGCGCGCCGCCGGGCGGGGCCCAGCGCACGTCACGCACCGAAGGGCCGTGCTGCGGGTTGAAGAAGCAGGGCGCCCGCCGCTCGGGGATCGGCTGGTTGTTGACCCTGGCCTTCACCACGGCCAGCGCGTAGCGGCCGTCCTCGAGCGTCGTGGTGACGTCGCGGACCTGCTCGGCCTGCGAGACCGAGGCCAGCTGCGTCTTGGCCTTCTCGTAGGAGTCGAGGGCGGTCTGCCACTCGGTGATGTTCTGGCCGCCGGATCCGGCGAGCTTGACGTCGGTGTCGAGCGCGGTGATCTCCTCACCGAACTTGGTGACGTCCTCCTCGACGGTCGTCTTGACCGCGGCGAGCTCGGCCGCCTGCCGCGCGGCGAGCTTCTTCTTCTTGTTCTTCGAGTAGAGGAAGTAGCCGCCGCCGCCGACGAGCGCCAGCACGCCGATGCCGACCAGCGCGCCCGTGCCGGAGCCGCCCGAGCCCGCGGCGCTGCCGGAGTCGAGAGCGGACCGCTTGTTCTGGGCGGCGAGGTTGACACGCTCGACGAAGTCGCTCATGCCGGTGACGACGTCGTCGTTGTTGCTGGTGGACAGGTTGGCGAGCTGGCCGGCCAGCCCCTTCTTACCGAAGTTGGCGGCCGCGAGCAGTGAGTTGCCGTCGAGTACCGCGACGGCGTACTTGCCCGTCTTGCCCGCGCTCTTCAGCCCGTTGCCGAGAGCGGGGAGGTAGGTCGCGGGGTCGGTGACGGTGCCGTCGGGGAACGCCGCCACGTAGACGGGCGTCTTGGCGTCCTGCAGCGCGGAGCGGATCTCCGACTGCTGGTCCGACGTCAACGAGGAGCCAGGGCCGACGAAGAGCCGGTCCTTCTGGTCCTTCCAGTAGGAAACCACCGTGGCGGCGTCGGGTGGCGCCGCGGCGTGCGCGGCGGGCGAAAGCGCGAACACAGCGAACAGACCGGCGATCAGAGCCGCGATCGCGGCCGTCGTCCGGCGCAGCGGATGGGTCATGGGCAGCAAGCCTCCTTCGTCCTTGAGGACGAATGAGCAGTCGGCAAAGTTCCCTCTCCTGCGAAACCTACCCGCTAAGCGTCCTTGATCTCGCAGATGGTCGCTCCCGAGGTGACGGTCTGTCCCACGGTGGCGGCCAAACCGGTGATGGTACCGGCCTTGTGCGCGGTGAGCGGCTGCTCCATCTTCATCGCCTCGAGGACGACGACCGTGTCACCTTCGGTCACCGTGTCGCCGTCAGCCGCCACGATCTTGACGATCGTCCCCTGCATGGGGCTGACCAGGGCGTCGCCGCTCGTGGCGGCCTTCTTGGCGCCGCCCGACGCCCTGCGCGAGGGCTTGGCCGCGGCGGGCGCGCGGCCCGCGGAGGCGAACCCCGCGGGCAGGACGACCTCCAGCCGCTTGCCGCCGACCTCCACGGTCACCGTCTCCCTGACGGCGGGCTCGGCGGAGTCCACGGCGCCGGAGTACGGCGGGATGCCGCCCGACCACTCGGTCTCGATCCAGCGGGTGTGGACGGCGAAGGGCTCGGCGGTGAAGGCGGGATCGCTCACCACCGCGCGGTGGAACGGCAGCACGGTCGGCATGCCGTCGATCTCGAACTCGGCCAGGGCCCTGCGCGAGCGCTCGATGGCCTCGGTACGGGTGCGTCCGGTGACGACGAGCTTGGCGACGAGCGAGTCGAAGGTCTGCGGGACGGTCATCCCGGCCTCGTAGCCCGCGTCCAGCCGCACGCCTGGGCCCGAAGGGGAGCGCATGGAGGTCAGGGTGCCGGGAGCGGGCAGGAAGTTCCTGCCCGGGTCCTCGGCGTTGATCCGGAACTCGATCGAGTGGCCGCGCAGCGTCGGGTCGTCGTAGCCGATGGCCTCGCCGTCGGCGATGCGGAACATCTCGCGCACCAGGTCGACGCCCGCGACCTCCTCGGTCACCGGGTGCTCGACCTGGAGACGGGTGTTGACCTCGAGGAAGGAGATCGTGCCGTCCTGGCCCACGAGGAACTCGCAGGTGCCGGCGCCGACGTAGCCCGCCTCACGGAGGATCGCCTTGGAGCTGGTGTAGAGCAGGTCGACCTGCTCCTGGGAGAGGAAGGGCGCGGGCGCCTCCTCCACGAGCTTCTGGTGGCGGCGCTGGAGCGAGCAGTCGCGGGTGCTGACCACGACGACGTTGCCGTGGGTGTCGGCCAGGCACTGGGTCTCGACGTGGCGGGGACGGTCGAGGTAGCGCTCGACGAAGCACTCGCCGCGGCCGAACGCCGTGACGGCCTCGCGGACCGCCGAGTCGTACAGGTCGGGGATCTCCTCGACGGACCTGGCGACCTTGAGCCCGCGGCCGCCGCCGCCGTACGCGGCCTTGATCGCGATGGGCAGCCCGTGCTCGCGCGCGAACGCGACGACCTCCTCGACCCCCGAGACGGGATCCTTGGTCCCCGCGACCAGGGGCGCACCCACCTTCTGCGCGATGTGCCTGGCCTGCACCTTGTCCCCGAGCGCCGCGATGGCGGCGGGCGGCGGGCCGATCCAGGTCAGGCCCGCGTCGATGACGGCCTGGGCGAAGTCGGCGTTCTCGGCGAGGAAGCCGTAGCCGGGGTGGACGGCGTCGGCGCCCGTCCCGGCGGCGACGCGCAGCAGCTTGGCGATGTCGAGGTAGGTCTCGGCGGGCGACTGGCCGCCCAGCGCGTGGGCCTCGTCGGCGACCTTGACGTGGAGCGCGTCGAGGTCCTGCTCGGCGTAGACGGCGACGCTGGCCAGACCGGCGTCCTTGCACGCCCTGGCGATCCGGACGGCGATCTCGCCACGGTTGGCGATCAGAACTTTCCGCACCGACGTCATTCCTTTCTCCACCGGCTTGCAAAGGAGTCTAGGGGCGGTCACCTTCCCAGGTACGCTCCGCCGTTCACGTGGAGGACCTGCCCGGTGAAATGGCCGGCGCCCGCCGAGGCGAGGAACAGGACGGTTTCCGCGATGTCGTCGGGCGTGCCGGCGCGGCCGTTGCGGGTGCTGTCCACCCGGTGCTTGACGCCTTCGGGGGTCAGTCGGCCGCGGAAGAACTCGGTGTCGAGGATCAGGCCCGGCGCCACCACGTTCGCGGTGCCCCTGGAGCCGAGTTCGGCGGCCAGGTCGGCGGTCCACGACTCGAGGGCGGCCTTGGCCGCGCCGTACGAGCCTGAGCCGGTGCCGCGGGCCGCGATCGAGCCGATCGAGATGATCCTGCCGCCCTTGACCAGGCGGGGGAGCAGCGCGGTGGTGACGAGGACCGCCGACAGGAGGTTGGCGTTGAGATTCGCCCACCAGGCCTCCGCCAGGTCCATCAGGTCGTCCTCGCGCTTCTGCCTGTCGAGGTTGGTGTTGCCGCCGGCGTTGTTGACCAGGACGTCGACGGTCCTGGGCAGGTGGGCGAGCGCCTCCTGCACGGCGACGGGGCTGGCGGCGTTGAAGGCGACGAAGGAGGCGCCCAGCTTCTCCGCAGCCTCTCTCAGGACGTGCTCGCGGCGGCCGGTGATCGTGACCTTGTCACCCTGCGCGGCGAACGCCGCCGCGACGGCGTAGCCGATGCCGGTCCCACCGCCGGTGACCACGACCTCGCGCATGCTTGCCCCCTTTGATCCGAACAATCCTCTGGAGGACCATAGCCGCTCGGCATAACCGGGGGCGACGGCGGGGCTGGCTGCCTATGGTGAGGGCGCCCGTCGGTCGACCCTGGAGGAGCGCATGACGCACAACTTGCTCGGTGGCAACCCTGCGGAGATGCAGCAGATGGCCACCCAGTTCACCCAGCAGGCCGAGGCGGTCCGCAGCACCATGGCGGCGCTCGACCGCGAGGCGGCCAAGGTCGGCACCGCGTGGACGGGGCCTGGAGCCGAGCGGTTCGGCGGGGCGTGGCAGAACTACCGGGCCGCCTTCCAGCGGATGTCGGAGGAACTGCAGGAGGCGGCTCGGGTGATCAACACCTACCGCGGCAACATCGAGTCGGCCACCCGCTGACCCGGCCCACGTCCACGGCCCGGGCCCGGATGGGCGCCGGGCCAGGGTGACGCCGGTGGGGCGGCCGTTGCGGGCGGGAACGGCTATAGCTCGGCAAAAGGGTCAAGCTAGGCTCTTGCTTCATGGTCGGAAGGGTCCTGCTCGCCGTCAGCCTGGCGATGACGCTCACGCTCGTGCCGGTCGCCGCCGAGGCCGCCCCCCTCAAGTGCGATTCCCCGCCCGAAGCAGGTCTGAGCGAGATCTCCCTGCCCTGGGCGCAGGCCCGCCTCGACGCGAAAAGGGTGTGGCCGCTCACCCGAGGAGAAGGCGTCACCGTCGCGGTGATCGACAGCGGCGTCGACTCGAAGCACCCGCTGATCCCGCTCCGCAAGGAGATCGACTTCACCTCCACGGGCAACGGCGACTGCATGGGACACGGCACCGCGGTGGCGGGCATCATCGCGGGCAGATACCGGACCGACTTCCCCTTCTACGGCGTCGCCCCCGCCGTCAGGCTCGTGTCGCTGAAGCAGACGAACAAGAAGCAGGGTGACGTCGCCCTCCTTGTGAAGGCCATCAACGCGGCGGCCGACATGAACGTCGATGTGATCAACATCTCCACCCAGACCACGGACCAGCCCGATCTGAGGGCGGCCGTCAGCTACGCCCTGTCCAAGGACATCGTGATCGTCGCGGCCGCGGGCAACTCCGACCCCAGGGACAAGGAGAAGATGGAGTACCCCGCCGCCTACGAGGGTGTCCTCTCGGTGGGTTCGGTGGGACCGGGAGGCCAGCGGTCGGAGTTCTCCAACACCAAGTCCAACGTCGCCGTCATGGCGCCTGGCCAGGGCATCATCAGCACGTGGCCAGGCGGGCTGTTCATGGACGAGATGGAAGGGACGAGCTTCGCCGCGCCGTACGTGGCGGGGGTGGCCGCGCTGGTGCGCTCCCGCTTCCCCAGGCTCAACCAGGAACAGGTACGGCGACGCATCGAGGTGACCGCCGACGGCGCGCTCGGCAACGGCACCGGAGCGGGCGTCGTCAACCCGTTGCTGGCGGTGACCTCCGTGCTGCCGACCGAGCAGGTGGAACTGGCCCCTCCGCTGCCGCCGCCGCTGGCGGAGAGCGCCATCGCCAAGACGCCGCCCGTCGACTGGCGGACGATCACCGTCGCGGTGATCGTGGCGGTGTCGGCGCTGGCCCTGGCGGGCGTGGTTCTGACCACGCGACTGGTCGCGCCGTTGGGAAAGCGCAGGGGATGGCGGCCAGGGCGCCCTCATTGATTACGACTTGACGGTTAACTGTCAGATTACATCCCGAAACTCTCGTTACGCGTGGGGCAGATTTGGTTCAATGTGCTCCGATCATGATTTGTCATGGAAAGGTGGGTCATGGACGCCTTGTCGCCAGGAGACCCTGAGCGCTTCGGGGACCACGCCATCGTCGGACGCCTTGGCGTGGGCCCGCGCGGCGTGGTCTACCTGGGGCGCGACTCCGATGATGGAGAACTGCGCGCCATCAAACCGCTGACGGATGAGTCCGCGGATGACAGCGAGACCCTGGACCGGCTGCGCAGCGTCAAGCGCGTCTCCAGCTCCTATGTGGCCCGCGTGTTCGACGTGGGCGTCGAGGACGGCACGCCGTACGTCGTGCGCGAGCACGTCGAGGGCCGCAGCCTCGCCGAGACCGTCGAGGCCGACGGTCCGCTCACCGACGACGCGCTCGAGCGCGTCGCCGTCGGTGTGCTCACCGCGCTCACCTCCGCGCATCTGGCGGGGGTGACCCACAGGGGCCTCACCCCGCACAACGTGATCCTCGGCGCGGACGGCCCGAGGGTGACCGACGCGGCGATCGGCGAGCCAGCCGGCGAGCTCGGCTACCGCTCGCCCGAACAGCTGAAGGAACTGCGGTACGGCCCGCCCTCCGACGTCTTCTCCTGGGCGGCGACCGTGGTGTACGCCGCCACCGGGCGCGCTCCCTTCGAGCACGAGACGCAGGCCGTACTCGATGAGAAGCCCGACGTCGGCCCGTTGCCCCAGCCGTTGCGCAGGGTCGTGGTGGCGGCGCTGTCGAAGGAGGTCTCGAAGCGGCCGACCACCTACACCGCGCTGCTGCAGCTCCTCGGCGACAAGAACGCCGACAAGCTGGTCGCCGGCGCGCCCGCGGTGATCGTGCCCGACCCCTCGCCGCCGCTGGAGGGCACGCTCAGGCTGCCGATGTACCGGACGCCCGAGCCCGATCCCGTCGAGACGGCGCCCGTGCCGGCCGTGCCCCAGGCCTGGGGTCCGCCGCCGGTCGAGGCGCCGGAGGAGCCGCCGCACGGCCCGCACCCGGTCGTCTCGGTTCCGGCGCAGGCGCCGCCGCCCGCCCGCAGGCCGTTCCCCGTGGGTCTGGTCGCGGCGATGGCCGCGGTCGTGACGATCTCCGCGGTCGGGCTGTGGGGCGCCAACCAGTACGCGGGCACCACGACGCTGAACACGGTCGCGGCCGAGGGCAGGCAGCCCGCCGACGGCGTGCCCAGCCCCAAGGGTGAGGCCTCCGCCACCGACACGGGCAACGGGATCGCGCAGCCGCAGCCCCAGCCGCTGGGTACGCAGCAGGGCCAGGCCAAGGTGGCGGTGCCGTGGGCCAAGACGCCGGGGCCCGAGTCGACCGACGTCATGCCGTTCGAGCTGCCGACCGACGACCCGAACAGCCCGCTGCCCGAGCCCGAGCTGACCTCGGTCACCTCGCCTACGCCTGTGCCTGTGCCGACCCAGAACATCGCGGTGCCGCCCACGACGGTCGCGCCCGTGCCCTCGCAGCAGCCCACCGTCACGGTGACGGCCGAGCCCACGCACAAGCCGGACCCGAAGCCCAGCAAGACGAAGGAGGGCGAGCCCGAGGCCCCGCCGCAGGAGAAGCACACGCAGCGGCCGACGCCGACGCGGACCGAGGAGGAGCGGCCGACGCAGGAGCCGGAGGCCACTCCCACGCCGACCCGCACGCAGGAGCAGCCGAGCATCGCGCCCTCGACGAGCAGGCCGCCGGAGCCCAAGCCGACCGAGACCAGGACGGTCGACCCCACGCCGACCAAGCCGGCGGACCCCAAGCCTTCGCCGACCCCGACGCAGAGCAAGCCGACCCCTCCGGCCGAGCCGAAGCCGTCGCCGACCCCGACGAAGACCACCGAGCCGCCCGCCGAGAAGACCAACCCCTACACGCCGGGCCAGGCCTGTGGCGGCGGGTTCTACGTCCAGCGGCAGGCGTCCTTCTCCGGAGGCACGACCTACCAGCTGTACAACACCAGCACCGGTTACAACTGCGTGGTCACGATGAAGACCGCCAACATCGGCCAGCTGACCCATGTGGGCGCGACCCTCGAGGTCCAGGGCAAGGCGCCCGTGACCGACAGCGGCGACTACAAGTACTACGCGGTCATCAAGGCGTATGGAAAGGGCAGCTGCGTCAGGTTCTCCGGCAGCACGAGCCAGGGCAACACGAGCTCTGGGTTCGACAACTGCGGATGAACAGCCCGATACGCGGAAGTAACCACATATAGATATATGTGAAATGAAATGGGCGGATCATGGCCGAAAGGCATGATCCGCCCGATTCATTTTCCGCGGGAGACGTTTGTGAGCGAGCAGCCATCTCTGGACCTCGACTTATCCCACCTCCACACTGTCGCGGCCGCGGCCTTCCGTGACATCGGCGACGACCTCCGTACGGCCCTGGCGCAGGCCGTCAGAGAGCTGGAGGAGCTCGGCCACTTCCCGACCGAGGAGGAGTCGGACAGGAAGTTCGTCGAGTGGTACGCGCCCAAACGGGTGGAGATGATCGATCTGCTCGGGCAGTTCGCGCAGGTCTACGATGACCTCGGCCAGAAGCTGTCCATCATGCGGGACAACGTGGCGGTGGCCGACTGGGCCAGTGCGGACGATCTGACGATCAAGGACATTCCCGTCTACAAGCGGCCGGATGCCGACGACCTCGCGCCGAAGGGTCTGTTGCCATGATCGCCGCCGCCTTCCCCGTCAACCGCCTGATGATGACGTTCATGGCCGGTTCCGCCGGCACCCTGGTGGGGCTCCGGGTGTGGGCGGGAGTGGTCGCCCCCGAAGCCTCGCCGGAGAAGCTGCGCAGCGCGGCGCAAACCTTCACCAGGCTCGCCGACGTGATCGACGGCGGCGACGAGCCGAAGAACGGGCTCGCCTACCGGGCCGACCAGACCTACTCCTCGGTGGTCAAGAACAACGCGGGCGCGGGGATCGACTCGTTCTCCGCCGTCTACAACGACAACATCAGGCCGCTGCCCGCCGCGTTCGTGGCCGACCTGCGGGTCGTCGCCGTCGTGTGCACGGCCTACGCCAAGCTCGTGGACGACGTGCGCCGCCGTTTCGCCGAGGTCGAGAACGAACTGCTGCAGCTGGTGTGGATGGTCATGTTCCAGCCGATGACCACATGGCTGTACGCCGTGGCCACCGTCAGGATCGTCAAGCTGATCAGGACCGCCCGGCTGCTCAAGGCCCTCTTCGGGACCAACGCCGCCAAGATCTTCAGCGCGGGGTTCCCCAAGTACGCGTTGACCACGCTGGTCTACGCGACGGTGGACGGCATCGCGTACGCGAGCGGCTCGCTCGGCATCAAGGCCATGGTGAACGCCGCCCACGGCCAGCCGATCGGCTCGGCGAAGGAGAACGGCGCCGAGTTCCTACGGATCTGGACCGGCAACACCGGCTACGTCCTGGGTTACGACGCCGCCAAGTTCCCGCTTCGGAACCTGCCGACCAGCCGGGCGACCGAGCTGTTCGCCAGGCTCGCGGGCTCGGGCTTCGGCTACACGCCCGCCTACAACCTGTCCGACGGTGTGGACGGCCCGGTCGCCACCACGCCGGAGGAGTGGATGGGCAAGCTCGAGGGACACGGCCTGCGCGCGCTGATCTTCCCGCCGGGGTGGCTGCCCGGCCGCTAGTACGGCCGGTAGCCGCCGCCGCGTTCCAGGGAGGCGATGCCGGGGTGGTGGCCGAGGTCACCGTAACGTTTGTAGGTGTAGAGCACGCCGGCGATGATGTTGTCGACGGGCTCGAGGATCTGCTTGTGCCCCGGCAGGCTGTGGGTGTTGAAGGTGGGCGGGATCGTCTGCATGAGACCCTGCGACGGCACGCCGTTCCTGGCGTTGATGTCCCAGTTGTTGATCGCGCTCGGGTTGCCGCCCGACTCGTGATGGATGATCGTCCAGATCCGCTCGATGTCCTTGGGATCGTCGGGGTCGAGGTCGCTCACGTCGATGCCGCGGGAGCGCATGATCCCGGCCATCTCGGGCGACCTGATGATCCTCAGCGCTTCCTTGATCCACTCGACCACCTGCGCGCGGGGCGCGGGCACGTCACCCGCTGAGGAGACGCCGCCTCCGCCGTATCCGCCCCCTCCACCGCCTGCTCCCGCGCCTCCCGCGCCGCTCGGATTCGTCCCCGCCAGGTCGGTGGTCCTGCTGAGATCGGTCGGCAGCCACTGCATCTTGGTGCGGTCGTCATCGGGGACGAAGTCGCGCAGGAGGGGGTCGTTGATGCTCTTGAACGTGACCGTCCGCAACTTCAGCGCGTCGGCGATGGCCGTCTTGGCGTCACTGAGGGCGGTGTTCGCCTTGCCTGCCCAGCTTTCGGCGTCCGAGACGGCCTTGTCGCCCATCTCCTTCAGGCCCTTGTCGACTCCGTCAGGGTCGTCGGGGTTCAGCTTGTTCCAGTCGATCCGGTACTGGTTCGCCCGCGTGATGAGGTCCTCTCGGATCCACCTGACCTTGCCCTCGGCGGTTTCCAGGTCCTTGGCAAGCGTGTCCGCCGCGTTCGCGCATCCCGCCAGCGCGTCGTGGAGGCCGTCGCCCGCCTTGCCGTAGCCCTGCATGTAGCTCTGGAAGTCGTTGGCCGAGTCGCCGTGCCAGGTCCTGCCGACCTCGATGACGGCCTTGCCCAGCTTGCCCGTCTCGTCCAGTACCTCGCCGGCGATCGCCCTCCACTGCTTGGCCATCGTCCGGATGGCCGCGGGATCGCAGGTCACCTTGGCGACCAGCGCGTCGAGCCTGTCGACGCCCGGCGTCGCGTTCTCGGTCATGGCCTGTCCGCCGCGCGGATGTTCGTCTCCACCTTGTCGAGCGCGCGCTCGACGCCTCCGAGCTTGTTCCTGGCCTCCTCGAGATCGTCCTTGACGACCTCGGTCCAGATCTTGTCGATGTCGGCCGCCAGGCTGTGGGAGTTGTCGAGCTTGCCGAACGCGGTGGAGTCGGTCAGCTTGCCCGGCAGGGCCGGCAGCTTGTCGGCGGCCATCATGTCGCCGGGCACGAGCGCCTTGCTCGCGTTCTTCGCCGCCCTCCCGCACTCGTTCAGTGCTTGGAAATGGACATCGAGACCAGCCACCGGTCGCGCCTCCCGGAGATGCTCAAAAAGGACAAGATCGAGCATAGCGGCCAGCTGGTGACGTCGACATGAGCTCGGAGAAGCCGCCGCCCGAGCCCGTCCCCGTCGAGCGCCTGGTCGAGAAGCCGGCCAGGCGCTCGGCGGGGACAGCGGCGCACGCCCCGCCCGATCGCGATCACGGCAGGTAGGCGGTCTGCGACAGCCGCGCTCCCGACCTCCTGTCGACGAAGTAGCCGCGGCCGACCGGCAGGGGCTGTGGGCGGATGTTGCCGAAGACGTAACCTTCGTCCTTGTTGCCCGACATGACCAGCGCGGGACTGGCCATGTCCTTGAGCTTGGTGATGATCGGATCGAACATCGCCCTGCCGATGCCGCCCATCTGCCGCGACATGATCAGGTGCAGGCCGATGTCGCGAGCCTGCGGGAGCAGGTCGGCCAAGGGCTGCAGCGGGTTGTTCGAGGTGGCGACCAGGTCGTAGTCGTCGACCACGATGTAGAGGTCCGACCCCTGCCACCAGCTGCGCGAACGCAGCTGCTCGGGCGTCAGGTCGGCGGGAGGCAGGCGCTTCAGCAGCGCCTGCCTGGCGTCGTTGATCAGGTCGGCGGCGGCGGTGCTCGACGCCGCGTAGCCGATCCTGTGCTCGGTGGCCGCCGAGTCGAGCAGCGACCTTCGGTAGTCGATCACGATCATCATCGCCTCGCGCGGCGTCTGCCTGGCCACCACGCTCTCGGCGATGAGCCGCAGCAGGTTCGACTTGCCGCTCTCCGTGTCGCCGACGACGATGAAG
The DNA here is from genome assembly GCF_042681425.1 of Nonomuraea mangrovi. Lineage (NCBI taxonomy): Bacteria > Bacillati > Actinomycetota > Actinomycetes > Streptosporangiales > Streptosporangiaceae > Nonomuraea > Nonomuraea mangrovi. The sequence continues at coordinate 270,850 of NZ_JBHUFV010000015.1, forward strand.
TGTGGGTCGGCCTCCAGGTCGAGAAGCACGGGCGAGAGCGTGGCCTCGTCGATGCCGATCGGGATGACCTTCCGCCCGGTCTCGTCGGGGCCGGGAAGCAGCTCGGCGGGCAGCACGGAGGGCAGCAGCCGTACTCCGGGCGCCGGAGGGCCCTGCCAGGCGTCCCTGACGGTCTGCACCAGCGCGCGCAGGCCCACGGAGACGTCCTCGGCGTTCTGCACGCCGTCGATCCTGGGCAGCGCGGACAGGAAGTGCATGCCCTCCTTGGTGAGCCCGCGTCCTGGGGTCCCCTCGGGCACGGCCAGCGCCGACTTGCGGTTGATCTCCGACTCGTAGGCGTCACCCAGCTTGAGCTCGATCCTGGTGCCGAACAGGTCGCGGATGCCTGGCCTGAACTCCGACCACTTGTTGGTGGCCGCCACGATGTGGATGCCGTAGCCGAGGCCGCGCCCGGCCAGGTCGGTGATCGTCGGCTCCAGCGAGTCGAACTCCTGCCGGATGGTCAGCCAGCCGTCCACGACGAGGAACACGTCGCCCCAGCCGTCGCCCTCGATCTCGCCGTCGGCCATCATCCTGCGGTAGGAGGCGATCGAGTCGACGCCGAGCTCGCCGAACATGCGCTCGCGCTGCTGGAGCAGGGAGGCGATCTCGGCGACCGTACGGCGGACCCTGTCGGTGTCAAGGCGGCTGGCCACGCCGCCGACGTGCGGGAGCCCGTCGAGGCCCGCGAGCGCGCCGCCACCGAAGTCGAGGCAGTAGAACTGCACCTCGCGCGGCGTATGGGTGAGCGCCATGCTGGTGATCATCGCGCGGAGCACCGTGCTCTTGCCGCTCTGCGTGCCGCCGGCCACGCCGACGTGTCCCGACGCGCCCGACAGGTCCAGCCAGAACGGGTCGCGCCGCTGCTCGAAGGGTTTGTCGATGATGCCGATGACGGCGTGGAGCCTGCCGCGTCCCGCCCAGCCGGTCGTCGTCAGGCCGAGCTCGGGAGTGACCGACAGCGGCGGCAGGAGCTGCGCCAGCGTCGGCGGCTGGCCGAGCGGCGGCAGCCAGATGCGGTGGGCGGCGGGGCCGCGGTCGCGCAGCCGGTCCACCATGATGTCGAGCAGGCTGGTCTGCGACGTCTTGTCCTCGGTCGGCTCCAGCTCCTTCGCCGGCTTCTCCACCACGGGGATGGGCGCGAAGGCGGGGCCGTACTCCACGACCTCGCGGACGGGGCCGCCGGCCGAGGAGGCGGCGGCTTGGTAGGGGTCGGCCTGGTAGGGGCCCGAGACGTAGGCGGCCTTGAAGCGCGTCATGCCGGTGGTGTCGAACTTGAGGTAGCCGTTGCCGGGAGCGGAAGGCAGCTCGTAGGCGTCGGCGACGCCCAGCACGACCCGGCTCTCCATGGCGGAGAAGGTGCGCAGGCCGATCCGGTAGGACAGGTGGGTGTCCAGGCCGCGCAGCCGTCCCTCCTCCAGCCGCTGAGAGGCCAGCAGCAGGTGGACGCCGAGCGAACGGCCCAGCCTTCCGATCATCACGAACAGGTCGATGAACTCGGGCTTGGCCGACAGCAGCTCGCTGAACTCGTCGAGGACGACGAAGAGCGTCGGCATCGGCGCCAGCTCCGCGCCCTGCTCCCGCGCCCGCTCGTAGTCGCGCAGCGAGGCGTAGTTGCCCGCCGAGCGCAGCAGCTCCTGCCGCCGGACCATCTCGCCGTGCAGCGCGTCGTGCATGCGGTCGACGAGCGGGAGCTCGTCCTCGAGGTTGGTGATGACCGCGGAGACGTGGGAGAGCGACTCGAGACCGAGGAAGGTCGCGCCACCCTTGAAGTCGACCAGGACGAAGTTGAGGATCTCCGAGGAGTGCGTGACGGCCAGGCCGAGCACCAGCGTGCGCAGCAGCTCGCTCTTGCCGGAACCCGTGGCGCCGATGACCAGGCCGTGCGGGCCCATGCCGCCCTGCGCCGACTCCTTGATGTCGAGCTCGACCATGCGGCCGTCGGCGCCGAGGCCGATCGGCACGCGCAGCCTGTTGCGGCCCGCGCGGGGCCGCCACGTCTGCGCGGTGTCCAGACTGGAAGGGTCGCCGACGCCGAGCAGGTCGGTGAGCGTGGTGTTGATCGAGAGCACGTCCTGCGCCTCGCCGCCCGAGGCGCCCGACGACAGCCTGAGGGGCGCCAGCTGCCTGGCCAGGCCCTCGCTCATCAGATAGTCGAGCGAGTCGGGCTCGCCGAGGCGGGTGTTCGTCGCCTTGCCTGCGTGGTCCAGCTTGATCATGTGGAAGGCGTCGCGCTGGATGTCCAGCCGCAGCATCGCCTTCTCCTCCACCATCCCCGCGGTGTCCGAGAGGTCGATCACGGTCACGCCCTGGATGGCGTCCATGCCGAGCTGGGAGTCGTGCGGGACGTACCCGCCGTCCACGATCACCACGTGGTACGGCAGCGCGTCCGCGGGCGCGCCCGGCTTGAACCTGGCCCGCTCCTTCAGCTCGCCGCCGACCAGCCGGTCGAGCTCGCTGAGGTTCTCGGCCATCAGGCGCACCTGGCCCGCCAGGTCGGTCTGCTCGGGGTGCAGCGCGTGGGGGAGCCACTTGACCCAGTCCCACTGCGGCATGGACTCCTTGCCCGCGCAGATCAGGATCCGGAGGTCGTCGGGCGAGTGGAAGACGACCATCTGGGAGATCATCGCCCTGACCAGGTCGCGGACCGCCTGGCGGTCGCCCGACAGCTTGATGCGGGCGAACGAGCCGAGAGCCACCGAGACGGGCAGTTCGGAGACCGTCGCGTGCGCCCTGACGAACCTGCGCAGCGCGCCGGCGGTCAGCGCGTCGAGGTCCTCGACGGGCTTGGAGTCCGGCGGGATGAGCTGGATGGCGAGCTTCTGCACGCCGGTGCCGAGCCGTACGGTGCCGAAGTCGGGGTCCCTGGGCCTGCGTTCCCACAGGCGCGGGCCCATCGCGATCCACCAGAGCGAGTCAGGGGCGGGGCCGCTCCACTCCAGGGCCTCGCGCTGCTGCTTGGCCGCCCTGCGGGCCTTCCTGCGCACCTGCGACAGGTAGCGGAAGTAGTCGCGGCGCAGCCCGTTGAGCCGGTGCTTGCGCTCGCCGGACTGCCTGCCCATCTGGCCGATGGTCATGCCCATCATGGAGAAGGCGAACAGGCCGCTGGCGACGTACATGAGCGGGTTGGAATTGCCTCCCGACGTGAACATCAGTCCCATCGCCGCGCCGCCGGCGACCATCGGCAGATAGGTCAGGATCATCATGAAGCCCTGACCCTGGACTTCGGGGATTTCCGGCGGCGATTCGAGCAGAACCTCGCCACGCGGTGGCTTGGGGCTGGCGCGGCGTTCGGGCCGTCGCACAATCACGATGCTCACACAGCAATTTCTTACCATCAATGCGGGTCGTTCCGCTTGCCCGATATGTTTCATTCTGTGAAGTCGCTTGCTCATGGACCATCCCCTCAAGGCCCGATGCAGCAGGGCGCTCTCGCGCAGATCCCCGCTCCCATGCCGGCCTTGTGCCACGTCACAATCGTGGGACCGCGCAAGAGAGCCGATCTGGCGCTGCCCGCGGACATTCCGCTGCCGCACGTCCTGCCCGGTCTGCTCCGCGCGATGGACGAGGTGGGCGGAGAGTCCGCGTCGGCCTCGGGCTGGATGCTGCAACGCCTCGGCGGCGCCCCGCTCGACATCGGTCACAGCCTCGGCGCGCTCGGCGTGCTCGACGGCGAGGTGCTCTACCTGCGGCCGCGCGAGGCGGTGCTGCCGCCCGCGCTGTACGACGACGTGGCCGACCTGGTGGCGGGCGGCATCAAGGAGGGCTCGGGCAAGTGGACGCCCGACCACACCCGCACCGCGGGCACCGCCGCCGCGTGCGGACTGCTCACCATGGGCGCGTTCGCGCTGTTCCTGGCAGGGCCGCCGTGGACGATCAGGGCGATCGTGGCGGGCGTGCTGGCGCTGCTGCTGCTGGTGACGGGCGTGGTCATGTCGAGGGCCATCGGCGACTCCTCGGTGGGCGCGCCGATCGGGTGGGCCGCGCTGCCGTACGGGTTCCTGGCGGGCCTGCTCGCGCCAGGAGGCGCGGGCTTCGCCGCGCCCAACCTGCTCGCCGCCTTCGCCTGTACGGCGCTCGTGGCGGCCTTCGGCGGCACGCTGACCTCCGACGGCCTGCCGGGATTCCTCGGTACGGCCATCGCCTCGGTGACCGGGGCGGCGGGAGCGGCGGTCGTCATGATCTGGGGCACCTCGCCGGCGGGCGTGGCGGCGGTCGCGGTCACCGTGCTGCTGGCCTTCACCCCGCTGTTCCCGACCCTGGCCTTCAGGCTGGCCAAGCTGCCGCTGCCCTCCATGCCGACGAGCGCGGAAGAGCTGCGCACCGACAACCAGCGGCTCGACGCCGCGCAGGTCAAGGAGCGCACCGTCAAGGCCCAGTCCTACGTGACGAGCCTGATCGCCGGGGTGAGCCTGGTGGCGGCGGGCGCGCTCTTCCTCCTGGTCATGGAGGGCGGCTGGGCCGCCAGGATCATGGTCGTGGTCCTCGCGCTGACCCTGGTCATGCGCGCCAGGGTCTTCCACGGGCTCGGCCAGCGGATCTGGCTGCTCGTGGTCGGCCTGGGCGGGCTGGCGGCCCTGGGGCTGTCTCTGAGCGCCGGAATGGGCGACATCGCGGCCGTCGCCGTCGGCGTGGGCCTGCTGTGGGTGGCGCTGATCGCGGCCGGCCTCGGGATGTGGCTGCCCACGGGCAAGCCCTCGCCGTTCTGGGGCCGCGCGGGTGACATCGTGGACCTCATGCTGATCGCGGCGCTGTTCCCGCTCGCGCTCGGCGTCCTCGACGTCTACTCCTGGGTGCGCGGCCTCTCAGGCTGACCTGGTCACCAGTCGTCGTTCCTGCTCAGCCGGTCGATCGTGTGGCCGCGGTCGACCGGCAGCCACTTCCGGATGCCGGTATCGGGAAGTCGCGGCGCCGGTGGCGCCGGTCCCGGTGATCGTCCACGGCAGGGCGTCAGGAACGGCGCTCGATGGATCGCTGGGCCGCCCGCAGATCCTCCATCAGCTCGTCCTTGGACGCGGCAGCGGCATCCTCAGCGGCGACGACGGCGGTCAGGATCGCGTCGGCGAGTTCCACAGCGTCCAGCCTTCTTCTGCTCACCGGGCTGATGTCCAGGCTGAGCAGGCTGCCGAGCGCGTCGGTGGTCGCCACGATGCGGCCCTCGTCCGCGCTGGCGGTGAACTCGCCGGCACTCCACCGGTCCACCATGTCGTCGGCGCGGTCCGCCAGCGTCACCAGGTCGTCGAGCCTCGCCTGGGCCGCTTCCATCTCCTCCACTGCTCATCCCTCCCGCAGCACGTTCTGGATGTAGGGGTCCAGGGGGTCACTGTCGTCCGCGGAGGTCTGGGCGCCGGCCACGTCTCGCATGAGCTCGGCCACGCGCTCACCGATGGCGAGCCTGGCCGCGCCGATCGCCTCCTGGACGGCCTCGGCGAGGTCGACGTGGTCGAGGCCGCGCAGCTTCTGGGTGTCGATGGACAGGGTGAGCAGGCGGCCTGTGCCCGTTACCGCGGCGCGCACCGTCTGTGTGGGGTCGGTGCCTTCGAGCCTCTGCTCGGCAAGGTCGCCCATGGCCGCGGTCAGAGAACCGACCCAGCCGTTCAGCTCTCGCATCAGGCCGTCGAGGTCGCCGACCCTGCCCTGGGCGAAGGCCTCGGCGTCTTTCACGCGTTCTCCTTGCCCGCGGGGATCCAGTTGTCGGCGACGTGGGCGGCGTCTCCGATGCTGGGGGAGATGTTGAGGTCGCGAGGTCCCATCGCGGGGTTGCCTGACCGGTAGAAGGCGCCCCTGAGGTCGTTGAGCTTCAGCTCCAGCTTGTTGAGGTCGCCCTCGTAGGAGTAGTAGACGTCCGCGAACTGCTTGATGAGGTTGCCGGCCGCGCTCATGAAGACGCCGACCTGAGTCATCAGGGCGACCCTGCCGACGGGGTGCAGGCTCATGCCGGCGAGGGTGCGAAGGATGGGGGCCGATGTGGCGTACAGCCCGAAGACCGACAGGTCGTATTCGAGCACCTCCTTGTACTGCGCGTGCATGGTGCCGCTCATCTCGCCGGAGATCTTGCCGAGCTGGCTGTAGAGGCCGTTGACGTTGAACCGGATGTACTGCTGGAGCATCTCGACCGCGTGCCCCTTCCAGTTCGGTGAGATGTCGTCGAAGTAGGAGCGCCACAGGTCGGACCTGTTGCCCTCCAGGAGGCCGGCCATCTCCTTCCACTGTTCGCGGCGGCCGTAGAACAGGAACGGGTTGCCCAGGTTGAGCGTGGCCGCCACGTCCAGCGCGATCGCCGCTATCCCGAGCCCTGACATGGCCATCGAGGCCCTGGTGGTCTGCCGCAGCGGGTTCATGCTGCTGATCAGCCGGCGGTAGAAGCCGGGGTCGGTGCGCGGGGTGGGGGCGGGCGTGACCGTGACGGTCCGCGCCACGTTGCCGCTGCTGTTGGTGATGTGAAGCTGCTGCGGGGAGGTCGGCGCCGTCTGGCCGGGGAGAATGAACTTCGACGGCTCGATCGGTGGAGTCGACATCGCTTCCGTCACTTCTTCCCGAGGGTTCCGGCCCGGTCGGCGGCCGTGTAGACGTCGGCCGCCTGGAACAGCTTGCCGCTGTCGGTGCGGAGCACTCCGCCGAGGATGCCGGCGCTGTCGCGCCAGGTGTTGGAGATGTTGTTGAACCGGCCGACGAACGGCAGGCCGACGATGGGGATGCCGGCGAGCGGGACCAGGTTCCAGCCCTCGAAGACGGGGGTGTGCTCCTTGAGCGTGTGGACGCCGGTGGCCGAGCTGTCCATGGTGCCGGCGAACTTCCGTACGAAGCCGGCGTGTGTGTCGTACCCGTTGGCGGGGTTGCCAGGGCTGCTGGGGCCCTTGGGGGCGGTGGGGCGTGAGGGGCTGGTGACGTTCTGGTTGGCCTGGGGGGAGCGCAAAGCGGGGGGGAGGCAGACGGGAGGCGGACAGTGCGGCTTGTGCGGACAAGGGCTGACCGCTGTGGGGGAGGCAGACGCGGACGGCGAAGTAGTGGGCGGGGCGGTAGTGGGTGGGGCAGACGTGGGCGGTGCAGAAGTCGGCGGGGCAGACGTGGGCGGCGCAGTAGTGGGCGGGGCGGTAGTGGGCGGGGCGGTAGTGGGTGGGGCAGACGTGGGCGGCGCGGTAGTGGGTGGGGCAGACGTGGGCGGTGCGGAAGTCGGTGGAGCAGACGTGGGCGGCGCAGTAGTGGGTGGTGCGGTAGTGGGTGAGGCAGACGTAGGTGGTGCGGAAGTAGGTGGCGCAGAAGTGGCAGAAGGAAAAACGTCAGACATGCGGCCTTTTTACCATTGTGACTTTTGTATGACACCCCGGAATGATCTTTGGACGCTGAACGTCAAGAAGGAATTAACGAAGGCTTAACCTCGGCCTCTGACGAGCACGAACCTCTGCTCGCGGGGCACCGTTCAGCGGGCGACGGCAGCCTCGCTGTTTCTCTTCTATTGCTGCGGAGCTCTCGCCCTGCTTGAGTGCGCCGGGTGGCCGGCCATGAGTCAGCGGTGGCCGTGCGGGCGCGCGGACAATTGTCGTGAGTTATGGATTCGTTGATGGCAGGAGGCGTCGCCGGCACGGCCGCGCCCCCTTCCGTCGGGAGGGCGGCGGATGGGCCTGCCGGCCGCCCGTGATTGCGGAGTAAACCGACAACCGCTACGTTGCTGGACGTTTGCCCCTCCAGGATGGAGTAGCCGGTGCAGGACTTCGGGGACTTCGCGAACCTCGACATTGACAAGCTCCTCAAGAACGCGGAGGAGCAGTTCTCCCGCGTCGAGGAGCTCCAGAAGGTCATGAGCGAGCTCGTCGGCAAGGCGCAGGACGAGGACGGACTGGTCAGCGCGGAGTACACCAACGCTGGTCTGACCATGCTCGAGCTCCACCCGAAAGCGATGCGGCTGAGCTCGGGGGAGCTGGCGGAGAAGGTCAAGATTGTCGTGCAGGAGGCGACCGCCGACCTGCAGCGGCAGGTGAACGAGACCATGGGGGAGATGTTCGGGGAGGACGAGAACCCCATGAAGCTCATCAGCAACCCCGACGCCGCGCTGGAGCAGGTCAAGAACGCCGAGGCGGCCTACAACAGGACCTTCGAGGACGTGATGGGCGAACTCGACAAGATCCGCCGCCGCCTCGACCTCTAGGCCTGCGCCGTCTTCGGCTGTTGCAGCTTCTTCTCCCAGCCGCTCTCCGGCTGGGAGAAGTCGGGCTTGCCGCCCTCGAGGTTGGTGACCTTGCTGTCCAGGTTGGCCTTCTGCATGAGAAGCCATCCCTCGCCCATTGAGAGGATCGCCCCGGCGGCGCCCACCATCACCATCTTCTTGGTGAGCGCGCTGTTGACCACACGCAGCACGGCGTTGGAGGTGGCCAGCATCCCGATCCGGCTGGCCAGTGTGCCGAGCCCGGGCGCCGCCGCCGCCACAGAGGCCGCGTAGGCGGCGATCAGCATCGTGGTTCCGGCCGTGGCCGACAGGATGGCTCCGCCTGTGGACACCCTGGCGGTCGCTCGGCACACGTCCCGTGCGCACTCCTTGATCCGGATGTCCGTGTCGACGTCGGCCATGAGGTCCTTGGCGTTGGCGCGGAACTCTTTCTGATCGTCGGCGGTCCATTCCTTGGGCATTTCGGCGGTCTTCTGGGCCGTCTCCAACCCGGTGCGCGCCGTCCGCAGGTGCTGGATCGACTCCTCCCACGTGTTGGCGAGCGCGTGTTGCCCCTCGACGCTCGACGCCTGCGCGCCCATGGCCAGAGGGATGGCGAAGGCGGCGTTGCTCGGCGCGAGGTAGGCGGCCAGCGTGCTGGCCCCGATTCCCTCCAGATACATGGCGAGCCATACGTCCATGAGGTCAGCCTCCCTTGTACTTGCTGTTGTCGTCGGCGTCCTTCCAGTTGAGCGACGACTTCTGCAGCGCCGTATCCCACCGGCCGACCAGCGAGACGCCCCCGTTCAGATATTCGACGGCCGCCATGCGGGCCCGATCGTGCCCATGCGCCAACGGGATGCCCGCCACCCCGAAGACCATGAGGCTGGCCCTGGTGCCCCCGGCCTTCTCCGACGCCTGCCGCAGGGCGGGAGCGACCTCGTTGATCACAATGGAGGCCACGTTCTTGATGGTCTCCTTGTTGATGTGCTTGTCCGCGTTGTCGTTCTTGCCGTTGCCCTTGCCGTCGTCCTTGCCGTCGTTCTTGCCGTCGGTCTTGTTCGGGTCGCCGTTGCCGCCTCCGCTCGGCCCTCCACCGCCACCGCTGGGACCGCCGCCGCCACCGCTGGGACCTCCGCCGCCACCGCCCGGGATGCTGGGGGTGTCCGGGGTCGGGATGTCGCCCGCCCCATCACCTTCACCGGGCTTCTCCTCGCCGGGCTTGTCGTCCCCGGGCTTGTCGTCACCGGGTTTGTCGTCACCGGGCTTGTCTTCTCCCGGTTTGTCCTCGCCGGGCTTGTCGTCGCCGGGTTTGTCTTCTCCCGGCTTGTCGTCACCGGGCTTGTCGTCACCGGGCTTGTCCTCGCCGGGCTTGTCGCCGCCGGGGTTCGACGGGTCCCCGCTCCCGTCCTGACCTGGCACCTCGCCCGGATTCTGGTCCGAGCCGTCGCCGCCTGAGCCGCCCTGGTCCGAGCCGTTCTGGCCGCCGTCGCCCGAGCCGCCATCACCGGAGCCGTCGCCCCCGTCGCCATTCTGGTCGCCGTTGCCTTCGCCGCCGGTGTTCGGGTCGTCGATGTCCTTCAGCCCGCCCTCGAGGTCGGCCATGTCGGCGTCGCCACTGCCCTCGACGTACTCCGCGACCTGCCCCTCCTCGCCGTCCGCGGCCGCGTCGGAGGACGGGTCTGCGCCCACGTCACTGCCGGACGAGTCCCAGTCGGGGTCGCCTTCCGCCGCCTCGGGCTCGACGAAGCCGGGCTCGGTGTCGACGGGCTCATCGGACTCGGCGGGAGCGACGGAGACCAACTCCGTGTCGCCGGCGCCTGTCGCCTGAGAATCGGCCGGTACGGCGGGCCCCGTGACGGACGCGTCGCTCGTGTCGCCGGCGGGCGCCACCCGGGGGTCGGCGGACGAGGTGGTGAACGGCACGACACCGTCGCCTCCACCACGCGGCGCGTCGTCGATGTCACGTAAGCGATCAGGCTCGGCAGCCTGCCCCCAGTTGAGCAGGCTGTCCATGCTGCGTTGTTCGCTCACCCGGCCTCCGTCCCCCGGCACTCAGTGATCCGCAACAGTAGCCCAAGTCGGGGCACTCCAGGCAGGTGGGAGAGGCGGTCGTTGTTTCCGTTGACTCGAAATCGACAGCCGGGGTCAACGGTGTGCAATTCAACTACCTGCGTGTTTGCCTGCGGGCCACTCTGATGTTATCGATCTGTGATCTGCATACTTGTTAGTTATGTTGCGACAGGGTACCTATGTGCCCTTTGATGTTTGATGCGGTGATCGCTCCCCGTCTGAGGACGGCTGAGGCCGTAACGGGGGTGGCGCCGCGCTTGGACGGAGCCGCACGGCACAGGAGGTACTGGTGGCGGAGTTCTATCAGGCGAGCGCATCTCAGATCGAGCGCGCCAAGATGCTTGTGGTGAAGGCCGAAGAGGAGATCGAGGGCCTGCGTCAGGCTGTCATCCTGACGGGTGAGAACCTCGCGACCGGCTGGGCGGGTGCCGCGGCCAAGTCCTTCGGCCAGGCCATGATCGGCTGGGACGACAACATGAGGGTCGTCCGTGACGACCTCAGGAACGTGGCCGAGAAGCTCGGCGCCAACGCGCAGACCTACGCGGCAGTCGACGACGAGAACAAGGGCGCGTCCTTCGTCCAGAACCTCATCAACCGCTAGGAGATATCGCCATGGCCATTCCGCACAACGATGTTGGCGCCAGCGACCGCGTCAAGGTCAACTTCGGGACGATGGACGTCGTCAGCGGCGACCTCGTCGCGATGGTGAACAGGTTCGAGCAGATCACCACCGACCTCATGCGCGACCTCGCGCTGGTGCTGGGCACCGGGGACGGGGACGACCAGGCAGGCGACCAGAACGCCTGGGGCGGTGGCGCGAAGACCTTCTTCGAGCAGAAGAAGGTCAAGTGGAACCAGCAGGCCGAGCAGATGCGCACGGAGCTGGGGGCCGCCCAGAAGCACGTCAACACGGCCAACGAGAACTACCAGATCGCCGAGCGGCACAACCAGTCCATGTGGACGCAGTTCTGAGGCAGATCCGGCTCACCGGTCACCGCTTCGTGTGGTGGCCGGATTTGTCGTCGTCGTGAGGATGGAAGGGCATCATGGCAGGACCTGACGGCGGATGGCCCGGACTCAACGGTGACGAGAACACCGTCGAGTTCAGTGTCGACAGGATGCGTGCGATCGCCAAGGAGATGCGCGGCATTCTGTCCGTCATGAACGGCAGGGGCATGGGCGGCCCGGCGATCCCCGGTGAGAGGTTCATGACCGGAGCGCTCGAGAGCGTCCAGGGCCACGCCAGGATCAGCCGCGACGAGATCGGCAGTTGGTCGACGGCGGCCAAGTTCGCCCACGCGGTCGGTTCGACCGAAATGGACCCCGGCGGCGTGGTCAGCCTCGAGGGCAATTCCCGTGGCTTTGAGATGGTCTACGCGAAGTTCGTCTCGACGTTCGAGTCGGTCGTGCAGGCACTCGAGGACCACGCGGTGGAGTACGAGAAGAGCAATCGCTTCAACGGCGGCTGACGTCCGCGCATTGGAAGGTTCAGGGTGGCCAGCGAGTCGAACACCTATCAGATCAAGTCCGGCGACGCTCCCGACGCTGGTGCGGTGACGGCGTCCGCCGAGACGATCAAGACGTGGCTGAACGACACCAACGCCCCTGCCGTCGTGAAGGCCGCCGACGCCTACTCCAGCGCCGCCTCGATGATCGGGCTGGCGCGGGAGTCGCTGCTCTCGGCGGCCAAGGGGCTGAGCGAGATGTGGGGCGGGCCCACCGCCGCGCTCTTCCAGGCGAGTCTGCACAAGCTCGACACCACGGGCGACCAGCTGGCCACCAAGATGAAGGCGATGTCGACGGCGCTGAACGCCTACGGCGCCACGCACCTGCCCGAGGCCATCAGGAAGGCGGAGGCCATCGAGACGGCCCCGCCGCCCACCGGCAAGTCGGAGCCGGCCCCGACCCCCACGCTCACCACTCCTCCGAGCCCGACGTCCAAGCCGACCTCGACCTCGACGCCCAAGCCCTCTCCAGGGCCCGCGCCGTACCCGCCCGGCACCGACCCGGTGGCGGAGGCCAAGGCCCGGCGGGACCAGCAGGCGCGGCAGATCCTGGACGAGCTCAACAAGGAGATCGTCTCCCTCTACAGCCAGGTTCCCGACGAGGTCTCCTACGACCTGGACATCCCCGCCCCGCCCGGCGCGGAGACCGGCTACACGCCGACCACCTACTCCGACCCGGACCGGTACCCGTCCTCCTATCGGGGCGCTCCTCCCGGCACGCCCACCTTCGACTCGGGTGACGGCTCGACCGGCGGTGGTATCAACAGGCCGGGCGGAGACGGGACAGGGCAGACCCCCGGCAGGACCGGCCCGGGCTCGGGTGACACGGGCACCGGCGGTGATGACTCCAACCCGCAGAACCCTGGCAGGCCCGGCACGCCGCCGGGCACGGACCCTCCCGGAGGCGACCCGACCGTTCCCGGCGGGAACGGCGACACGGGCTCCGGCACGGGCACCGGCAGCGGCACGGGTAGCGGAACGGGGAGCGACGGCACCGCGCCGGCGGTGATCGGCCAGGAAGACGGGTCCCGTCAGACGGAGACGGCCTCCTACAGGCCGACCCCGCCCACCAACCCCATGACGACGACGCCCACGACGACGCCGACGACGCCGTACGGGCAGATCCAGACCACCACGCCGCCCACCGTCTACCCCACGCCGGGGCGGCCCAACACCTTCGTCGGTCCGACGAGCGGCCAGCCCGGTACTCCCTCGGTGATCGGCGGCGGCTCCATGAACGGACCGAACGCCATGACCGCGGCGGCTTCGCGGGGCGCGTTCGGCGCGGGCACGCCGGTCCTGCCGCTGGGCGGGATGGGCGCGATCGGTGGCGCGGAAGCGAGCGAGGACAACTCGCGCTCGACCGACCTACGGGAGGATCGCGACCCGTGGACCTCGCCGCACGAGGTGACCACGGAGCTCATCGGCGGAACGAGTGAGTCGTGACGGGCTACCCCAACGCGGGAAACGGTTCCTGGCCGGGAATCCAGCCAGGAGTCCAGAACGCGAACGTGAACCTCACGCCGTCCTCCGGCATCTCCTTCGTCAAGGACAAGCTCAAGACGACGTCGGGCAGCCTCGACGAGGACGCTGAGAAGACCGGCACGCTCGCCACGCGCACGGGCGGCATCAGCATCTACTATCCGCTGGCCATCAGGCAGGTGGCGAGCGCGCACGACCAGGCCCGCGACCGGGACGTCGAGGGCGCCAGAGTGGCCGGGGAGGTGCTCAAGTCCTGGCGGTCCGCGCTGGCGCTGGCCGACGCCAACTATCGCAAGTCCGATGACGACAGCCAGTTCCCGCAGCAGCCCGGCGGCATCCAGCCCGCCGGGCTCGGCGACCTCGGCGGCCTGGGCGACATGGGCGGTCTGGGCAATCTGGGCGGCCCTTCCTCGCTCAACCCCGGCGACGGGGGCCTCAAGACTCCCGGGATCGACCAGCCGGACCTTCAGGGGCCGAAGGTGCCGGGGTTCGACGACCCGAACCTCAGGAACCCCAACCTGCCCAACCCCGATCTCAAGAACCCGGACCTGAGGAATCCCGATCTCAGGAATCCCGACCTCAGGAATCCCGATCTCAGGAATCCGAACCTCAACTATCCGGACCTCAGGAACCCCAACCTCGAGAACGCCGGCCTCAACACGCCGGATCTCAAGACTCCGGATCTGAACACGCCCGACCCCAGGTCGACCGGGCTGGCCGACTACCAGCAGCCGAACCTGCAGACGCCGAACCTGCGCACGCCGGAGACGCCCGTCACCTACACGGGCGACCCCGGCTCGTCGTACGGCAGGGCGGGGGCGGGCACCGGCATGGGCACCGGGACAGGCTCGGGGCTCGGCGGCGCGGGAGCCGCCGGTCTGGGCGCGCGCGGCATCAACGGCGCCGGCGGCGCCCCGATGATGCCCATGATGCCGCCGATGGGCGCCGGCGGCGGTCAGACGGATGACAAGGAGAGGGACAAGGACACCTACGAACTCCGCGAGGAGGAGGGTGTCTGGATGGATCAGGACGGGATCGCCCCGCCGACGCTGACGCACGAGGTGTGATCATGGGACCTACACTGCAGCGGTACCTGATCGCGATCAGCGTCCAGATCGGGGCGGCGATCTGGATCAGGCGTGCGTGGGCGGCGGCGGTTCCGCTGGCGTACGGGGCCATCGCGGCCGACACCGAGCCGATGGACAAGGGCAAGCAGTCCTGGCAGTCGACCGACAAGGGCGGCGAGACGACCGAGATCGCCGCCCTGCGTGAGTCCCTGGCCGACCTCAAGAAGAAGCTGCAGGCAGACGCCCTGTGGGAGGGCGGCACCTGGGATGTCGTCGAGCAGACCATGGAGCAGTTCGGGGTGGAGTGGGAGAAGAAGGGCGACCACCGCAACACCATGGGCGATGCCGCCGCCTCACCCAGGGGGATGGTCGAAGCCGGGTCCTACCTGGCTGTCGCCTCCGCTGTCGCGATGCTCGCTCTCGCGGTGTTCATGCGCGCCACGTGGGCGGCGGGCCCTGTGGGCGTGGCGGCGGGTGAGACGGCCGCGAGCACCGTCGGGCCCCAGATCGGCCGCGCCTCCACCGGAGCGCTCAAGAAGCTGACGATCGTCGGCTTCGCCCTCATGGGGATCTACTCGGGCGCCCAGATGCTGAGCCAGCAGCAGGCCGCGAAGTTCCAGGACATGAAGGCGATGCCGATGCTCGACGGCCTCGGGCTCCAGTACGACAAGGCCTCGGGTCGCCTCACGCCGAAGATGCCGACGAACAAGAACATGCCGGGTGGGCTGGACCTTCCCGACTCGTTCCCCGCGTAGTGGCCTAGCCCGGGATGGTGAGGACCTGCCCGACCCTGAGAACCTTGGGGTCGGGGCCGATCAGGTCGCGGTTGGCGTCGTAGATCTCCCTCCACCGGGAGCCGTCGCCCCACACCTTGTCGGCGACCTCCCACAGGGAGCCCTCGTTCACCGACCAGCTGTCGACGGAGGGCCGCTCCCACGACGGCAGCTGCTCGGGCACCTCGGAGGTGTTCAGCGGACGCCACACCCTGAAGGCGGCCGTCGGCGCGAAGCCCAGTGCCTGCTTCTGCGCGTCCGGTCCGAGCTTGGCCAGCCACGGCAGCTTCGAGGTGGCCCAGTTGCGGGCCGCGACGAAGCCGCCGAAGGCCATGCCGGACTCGCCGACCGCCACGCCGCTCTTGGTGAGGGTGGCCGCCCACGAGGCGGCGGAGCCGCCCTGGAACAGGCCCTTGCTGAAGGGGCCCGCGATCGGCAGGAAGACGCCCGCCAGCGTGGCGGCCGTGGTGATCCGGGCCGCCTGCGCGAACGTCAGCGGGGAGAGGTTGAAGATGCTCTCGCCCTTCATCCCCTGCGCTGCCATCTGGGTGCCGATGACGCCGCCGTAGACCCAGGCGGAGGTTTTGGCGTAGGACTTGAAGCCGGCCGAAGCCAGCTTGGTCATGGTCGTGATGTCGAAGGGCCGCAGGGCGGCCGTCTTGAGCGCGTTCCCGATCTTCGGAACGATCGTCAGGCGGCCGGCGAGCGGGAGCCTGGCCAGGAGGGTGCCCGCCGTCCTGAACAACGCCGCCAGCCGCTGGAGCAGCGTGACCGCGGCCATGACCAGCCTGGTGGTCTTGAGGTAGGCGAGGTAGGCGGCCCAGATGGAGGCGGCGAGCCGCAACGCGAAGAACAGCGCACCCCAGAGCACGGCCGTTCTGACCAGCTCGATGATGGCCTGCTTGGTCATGTTCGTGGCGTTGAGGACCGACTCGAGGACCTCGGCGACGCCCGTACAGCTCTGCCGGAGCGCGGCGCGGGCCTTCGGGTCGACCACCCTGCTCCACGCCGTTCTGAACTGGTCGGCGGCTCCGCCCTGCCAGTCCTGGACGATCTTGGCCACCGCGGGGTCGATCGCCTGGTGCAGCCGCTCCAGATCGGTGTCGAGCCGGCGGTGCGCGGCCGCGGCGCCCATCAGGCGACGCTCGATGGTGTCGTCGAACATCAGGGGCAGCGCGTGCCACATGGAGGAGAGGGTGCTGAACAGCGGGCCTGGATTGAGCACCGTGCCCGGGTTGAAGTCCCATCCCCACGAGGCGGGGTTCCAGTTCCATGTGACGGGGTTGATGCTGGGCTCGCGCGTCACCTGGGCCCCGCCTTCGCGTAGGCCGTCTCGGACTCGGCGAGCGCGGCTGCGATGAACCCCAGCGCCTGCTGCAGGTCGTTGAGGTAGGTGGCGACGCTCTCGTAGCGCCCCGGATCGCCGCAGTAGGCGTCCGCGACATCCTCGGCGCCGGGGGCGAGCCCGAAGTCCCGGCGGTTCAGCGCCGCGGGGGTGAAGACGTGCTGCATGGCGGCCACGTCGTCCACCTGGTCGGCGCACGCCCGCATGGCCCTGCGGAGCGAGTCCGGCAGGTAGGCGAACCCTTGCGAATCCTGCCCCACAAGCACCCCTTATCCCGTTTAGGGGGAGGATAGAAACTCAAGTTAACCGTGGTGAAATATTCGGTGTCAGATTTGAGGAGTTGTTGAGCATGCGGATCCTGCTCGTCGAGGACGACGACAGGTTCGCCGACGCGCTGGCGACCGCTCTGCTGCGGCACGGACACCACGTCGAGCGCGCTCGTTCGGCGGCCGAAGCACTGGCCCTGCCCGAGGTTGCGAGGGCCGAGCTCGTGCTGCTCGACCTCGGCCTGCCCGACCTGGACGGCGTCGACCTCCTGCGCCGCCTGCGCGCCGACTCCCAGATCGGGATCATCGTGGTGACCGCGAGGGGCGAGGAGTCGCAGCGCGTGCGCGGCCTGCGCGCGGGCGCCGACGACTACATCGTCAAACCGTTCGGCGTCGCCGAGCTGGAGGCGCGCATGGAGGCGGTCATGCGCAGGGTGCGCAGCCATCGCCCCTCCGCGCGTGGCACCAGCACGTACGGCCCGCTGGACGTCGACGAGGTCGGCCGCTCGGTGCGGATGAACGGCACCGACGTCCGCCTCACCCGCAAGGAGTTCGACCTGCTGCACGCCCTGGTGCGGGCCGACGGCGCGGTGATCGGCAGGGATGGGCTGCTGGCCGAGGTCTGGCAGACCACCTGGCAGGGCGGGGCGCGCACGCTCGAGGTGCACATCGCCAGCCTGCGCGCCAAGCTCGGCGACCCCGGCCTGATCGAGACGGTGCGCGGCATGGGCTACCGCATGCGAACGCTCTGACATGCGCCGCCGCCTGCTGATCAGCTACATGTCGCTGCTCGCGCTGTCCTTACTCACGGTCACCGTGCCGCTGGCGGTCAACCTGGCCGTGCGCGAGACGCAGGAGTCGTTCATCGAGCAGCAGGGCGACACCCAGCGCTTCGCCTCGCAGGCGGACCCGGCGCTCGGACCTGCCAAGAACCTGCGGCTGCGGGCCGAGCTGGTCCGCTACCACGAGCTGTTCGGCATCGGCGCCGCCGTACTCGACGGGGAAGGGAAGATCGTCGCGGTGGCCCCGCCCGCGCTGTCGCTCGACCAGGCGAGCAAGCCGATCGAACGGGCCCTGTCGGCCGACCCGCGGCAGCCGGAGACGATCTGGCCGTGGCAGGCCGCGGACCTGGTGGTCGCCGTGCCGGTGATCCAGGAGGGCGAGGTGGTGGGCGCCGCGCTGACGATCGCGCCCACGGGCCCGCTGCGCGCGAGGATCGCGCGCAACTGGGCGGTGCTGTTCGCCGGCTACCTGCTCGCCATGGTGCTGACCTGGCTCGCGGCCAGGTGGCTGGCCCGATGGACGCTTCGCCCCGTGCTCGAACTCGACGCTGTCACCCACGACATCACCCAGGGGAGGCTGGACGCCAGGGTCGCGACGAGGGAGGGGCCGCCCGAGCTCAGACGGCTCGCCCGCTCGTTCAACCGCATGGCCGACACCGTGACCGACCTGCTCGACCGCCAGCAGGCCTTCGTCTCGGACGCCAGCCACCAGCTGCGCACCCCGCTGGGCGTGCTGCGGTTGCGCGTGGAGAACCTGGCAGGCCACCTGGACGAGGGCGGGCGGCGCGAGCACGCGCTCACCGTGGAGGAGACCGACAGGCTCGCCCGCATCCTGGAGGGCCTGCTGGCGCTGGCCACCGCGGAGCGGCGTGACGACCAGGGGATCGTCGCGGTCGACGCTGAGGAGGTCGTGGACGGGCGGGTGGCGGTGTGGCAGGGGCAGGGGGTGGTGCTGCGCCGTACGGGCGGGCTGGGGGCCGCCGTGCTCGCGCTGCCCGAGGCGCTCGACCAGATCCTGGACGCGTTGATCGACAACGCGGTGAAGTTCGGCGCCGGCACGGTCACCGTCCACCTGGAGCGGGTCGACGATCACGCCGTGATCCACGTGATGGACGACGGGCCGGGACTGCCGGAGGAGGAGCTCGCGCGGGCCACGGAACGGTTCTGGCGCTCGGCCAGGCACCAGAACGTGGACGGCACGGGCCTCGGCCTGTCCATCGTGTCCGTGCTTGTCGCCGCCTCCGGCGGCTCGATCGACCTGCTGGCCCGCGAGCCCACGGGCCTCGACGTCAGGATCTGCTTTCCCTGTAGTAGCGGATCGCCCCCTTGTGCAGCGGCACAGGATCGGTGGCGAAGGCGGACCTGACGTTCAGCCTGCGCGCCTCGGGGTGCGCGCGCTCCAGCGCGTCCCTGTCGCTGAACAGCAGGCCGGTCAGCTCGTAGGAGAGGTCCTCGGCCATGTCCTGCCGTACGACGAGGTAGTCGGGCACGCCGATCGAGCCGCACGCGGGCAGGCCGTAGGCGGAGGCGGGGATGGTGCGCGGGCTGTAGAACTCGCCGTGCCTGCGGCGCATCGGCTCGGCGTGGTCGCGCAGGTCCACCAGGCGGACCAGCCGTCGCCCCGCCAGCTCGCTGATCGTCTGCGTGGGCAGGCCGCCGGAGAAGAAGAAGGCGTCGATCGAGCCCGACGCCAGCGCCGCCGCCGACCTGGCCAGGTCGAGCCGTTCGACGGTGTCGGGTTCGAGCCTCGCCAGGGCCAGCAGCCGCCTGGCGATGATCTCGGTGCCCGAGCCGGCCGCTCCGCAGGAGACCCGCTGGCCTCGCAGGTCGCCGAGCGCGACGATGCCGGAGCCCGCGCGGACCACCAGGTGCACGTAGTTGTCGTACAGCCTGGCCAGCGCCCGCACCTCCTGGGGCGCGGCGAAGGGCGCCTCGCCCGCGACGGCCAGCGCGGCCGAGTCGGCCAGCGTGAAGGCCACGTCGGCCCTGCCGCCCGCCACGAGCCTCAGGTTGTCCAGCGACGCTCCCGTGGTGATCACCTCGGGGCGCAGGTCCGGATACTCCGCCGAGATCGCCGCGGCCAGGCCCTCGCCGTAGTCGAAGTACACGCCGCCGCGCTGGCCCGTGGCGATCACCAGTCGCGTCGTCCCGCGCGGCCGCCCGCAACCTGTCGCGGCCACGAGCAGGCCGGTGAGCACCGCCCTGCGGCCGCACAGCGCCCCGCCGCTACTGTCCGGGCGCAAGATGGTCCCGCGCCTTGGCGGCATCGAGCGTGGGGCCCGGCTGGATGGCGTGGAGCAGATGGGTGGGCACCGGTGTCACATCGGCGGGCTGGTAGCCCAGCTTGCCGATCTGGTCGGCCGACTGCAGCGGGAACCTCAGGCCCTGGTCGCTGATGAGCTCGTAGGTGTTGATCGCGCCCAGCTGGCCCTCTCCGGGCAGCAGCCCGGCGAGGGCGGCCCCGCCCGCCGGCAGGATCACCTGGTCGAAGTACTGCTCGCTGCCCGTCACCGTAGGGGGCCGGATGGTGATCGTGCTGCCGATCGTCAGCTTCGCCTTGACCGAGCCCTTGGCGGTGTCGGAGTAGACCGCGCACAGCGGCGACGTCCCCTGCACCGTGATGACCTTGGGCAGAGAGGTGGGCAGGCCGCCCCCCATCAGGTGCCTCTGCGTCTTCGTCAGGTTGCTGTTGGCGGTGGCCGCGTCGATCTCGGTCGGCACGGCGTCGCGGCTGCCGTACACCGCCTTGATCCTGGGGTCCTGGAGTGCCAGGTTCGCCTGGGTCGGGGTGATGGGCGCCAGGCCGTCGGAGACCAGGACATACCACCTGGTCTGGCCGCCCGCGACGCCGGTGGTGGTGTAGATCTGGCCGATTCTCGCGTTCTCGCCGTCGGGCCCCTTCATCCGCGTGCCCATGCCGGAGGGATGCCGCGCGCGGAAGTCCGGGCCGTCAGGGATGGCGTTCAGCCAGGAGGCGGGCACCTGCCTGGGGGCACTCGCCCCGAGCGCCGCGACGCCCTCCGGCTGCACCCGCATCTTCGTGTCATTGAAGATCACGTAGGCGTTGCGCCGGGTGTCGACGACCACCATCGCGTCGCCGCCCACCGGCCTGCCGCCCACGTTGACGCCACCCACCAGCGACACGAACTGCTTGCGTTCGGCGGACGGAGCCGGGTTGTCCATGACACACGCCGACCAGGGGCCCTTGACCAGTTTCTCCGAGGGAGGCAGGGAGTCGGGCAGACCACGGATGCCGACCATCGGACCGCGGTCGAAGCGGGCCAGCGAGGCGGCGGTCACGTTGCGGACCTTGACGTCGGTGCTGTCGAGCAGCAGCCGCCCGGAGACGTAGTTGGCGACGGGCACCAACTTGCCCTGCTCCTGGCTGTAGACGAACGTGGCGCCGGTGTTCTCCTCCACCAGCAGCTGTCCTGGCTCGGTGAGGTTGGTCGCGTTGCCCGGCTTGATCAGACCCCAGATCCCGAACCCCGCGACGATCAGCACCGCGATGAGCAGTCCGCAGAACATCGCGACGTTCTGCCTGCGCATGGGTGACTCGGGGACGTCCGGCTCCGCCTGGAGCAGGGCCATGCCCATGCGCTGCATCATCAGCCGATGGGCTTGGTAGAGATCCTTGCGGGTCTGCATGGAGGCCAGCATAGGAGCCTTATGTCCAACTTCCACACGGCTTGGTCAGGTTCCACTACAGTCGAGATCACGATGACGGAGGTGAGCGAATGGCAGAGCCAAGAGACCCGGTGCCAATCGAGCACAGGTGGCCCGGCCTTGACCCGAAACCGGGGGAGATCGAGTACAGCGCTGACAAGCTCAAAGGCATCGCGAAGGCGCTGAACGACGGCCTCGAACGCCTGACGGGAATGGAGATCGGCTCCATGCAGGATCTCACCTCCCGCGGCATGGTGACCCATCCCGCGCCGAACCAGGGTTGGGAGGCCGGTGATGCCGTGTTCGACACCATCTCCGAGGCGCATCGCTTCATCATGCACGTCTACGGCGAGATCAACTTGAAGTACGGCACAGCCCTGTCGCTCGTCAACGCGGGCGCGGGTGTCTACAACGGGACCGAGCAGATCAACACGGGCACGAAGAGCGTCTGATGGACATCAAGTCGAAGCAGTACCCGGTCAAGGTCGCAGCCGATTTTAACTTGAAGGACACGCCGTCGGTCGCGCAGGCCTCGGCGGTGATGAGCGGGCTGAGCGCGCCGGACGCCCGCCGCAGCGTCGACAAGGCGGCCACCGCCTACAAGAACGCGAGCAAGCTCCTGTCGGACACCCTGACGGTGATCTCGGACGCGGCCTTCGCGATGGCGAAGGTCTGGGGCGACAAGCCGTCCGTGGAGGCGCAGCAGGCCCTGCGGGCGCTGTACATCACCGTGAGGGATCTCTCCGTCAAGACCTCTGCCGTGGGGACGGCCATGGAGCAGATCAGCCAGTCGGTCATGGGCAACATGCCGGACAACGGCAAGGGCTTCGCCGGCTGGGATGACGGTCAGTCGTGGGACGACGGCCTCTGGGACATCACCTTCGACGGAGGGGACTTCATCGAGTCCGACAGGGATCGGGCCAAACGCAATCTGCAGGTGATCAACGACCAGCTTCAGAAGGTTCACAATCTCCTGCCCGAGGAGGTGCGCGAGGACCTTCCTGACATCGGGCCGTCCAACACGCCTCCCCCTCGGATCACCATGCCCACGATCCCCCCGGGAGGAACGAAGACGCCCCCCTTCGTCCCCACTTCCTACGACCCGAACACCGGCGGCTACGGGACGGGGAACGGCGACCTGTCCGGGAAGTGGCCGGACGGCACTTTCCCCGGCGACACCGGCCAGGGCGGCACGGGCTCGGGCGGAACCGGGCGAGGAGACAACGGCACCGGCGGCAACGGGACCAGGTTCCCTGACATCCCCGGCACCGGCGGCGACGGCTCACAGAACCCCCACAACCCTCCGGGCGGCAGCGGAGTGAACAACCCGAGGTTTCCCGGCGACCCCACTTCCGGTATGAACAATCCTGACGCGCGTACCACCAAGTTGGCCGACTTCCACCAGCCGAATGTCGACAACCTGCCGAACAACCAGTCCATCGACGCCAGAACCGGGCTGCCGACCGGCACGAACACCGGCACGAACACCGGCACGAACACCGGTACTAACACCGGCACGAACTCCGGCCACGGCACGGGCACCGGCGTCGTCACGGGCGCAGGGTCCGGCGGCTACGGGACGGCCACCCAGGCCGGCGCGCGGAGCGCCAACGGGTCCGGCATGGGCATGCCGATGGTGCCGATGGGCGGCGCCCCTCCCGGCGGCCAGGAGGAACGGAAGAACGATCACTCGACCTGGCTGCTCGAGGAAGAGGACGTCTGGGGCGGCGCAGACGGCACCGTCACCGACCACACGCTGGGCCAGGCCTAGTCGGGCAGGGCCGCCTGGACGGGGGTCACGGCGCCGAGCGTCACCAGCAGCCCCCGCCCCGGCGGCCCGCCGACCGCGCCACGCGGCAGCCGTACGGTGAACAGGTCGCCGTCCGCGGGACTCTGCACCGACAGCAGCAGCCCCGTGCGCGACTTGCGCGCCTCGGCGACGAAGCCGCGGTAGGCGGTCGCCAGGTCGCCGGTCGCGCCCGCGATGATCAGGCCGTGTTCGCCGTCCCTGCCGGTTCTGAGCGTCTCCTCCATGAGCAGGCCGAGCGGCGAGTCGGGGTTGATCAGCTCGGCGTCGTCCACGACCAGGACGTAGCGCTCGCGGCCGTCGAGCAGCTCGCGCAGGCCCGCGGCGTTGCCGTCGAGGATCGCGAGCGCGCCCCGCAGATCTCGAAGCGGGCTGCGGCGGGGGACGACGGCGACGACCGGCGTGCCGTAGGCGATCAGGGACCGCGCGGCGGTCAGCAGCGCCGAGGAACGGCCCGACCTCGGCGGCCCCGCGATGACGGCACCCGGCCCGTGGGCGAGCAGGTCGACGCCCACGGGAGCCAGCGCGTCGCCGCCCACGCCGAGCAGCGCCCACAGCGGGCCCTTCGGCGCGGGCCCGAGCTCCAGGGCCTGGCCCGCGGTCATGCGCATCGGGAGCGCGTCGACGCGCAGCGGCCGCTCACCCGCGGCTTCGCGGGTGCGGGCCAGCGCCTGCAGCGCGGCCACCTGGGCGGGGCCGGACGGGTCGGGGTCGAGCAGCGCGATCTGGCTCTCCACGACGCCCTGCTCCCTGATCGACAGCGCGCGGCCCTGCGGCATCGAGGCGGGCAGTTCCTTCACCGGCAGCCCGGCCAGGCCGTAGTCGGCGGGATCGGCGAGGCGGAGGACGAGCCGCTCGTCGAAGACCGTGGACACCTGGCCGAGCAGGGCCGAGCGGTCGCCCGTCACCACCGCGCGCAACCCCACGGCGGGGCCCTCCCTCAGCAGCTGGAGCAGCGCCTCGGTGAGCCGACCGTAGTCGTAGCCCTCGAACGCGGCGACGTAGCCCTCCCACCTGTCGAGCATCAGCACCAGCCACGGCAGCCGGTGACCCGCCGCACGGTACTCGGCCAGCGAGGCGTGTCCCGCCTCGGCCAGGAGCTGCTGCCTGCGCCCGACCTCCTCGCGCAGCCTCGTGAGCAGCCGCTCGACCCTGTCGAGCTGGTCGCGCGTGACGACCGCGCCGCAGTGCGGCAGCGCGACCAGCGGCAGCAGCGCGCCCGAGCCGCAGTCGATCGCGTGCAGGTGCACGTCGGCGGGCGAGCGCGCGGCGGCGATGGCGCCCGCGATCGTGCGCAGCGCCGTGGACCTGCCGCTGCGCGCCGCGCCCGCGATCAGCAGGTGACCGCCCCGTTCGAGGTCGAGCGTCAGCGGCCGCCTCTCCTGCGCCCACGGCAGGTCGGTCACCCCGAACGTCAGGCCCTCGGGCGGGTCGAGGACGACCTGCGCGGGCAGCGGCGGCAGCCACGGGCTCGGCTGCTCGGGCACATCAGCCCGTTGCGCCGCCGCTGCGATCGTGTCGGCCAGGATCGCCAGATCGGTGATCGCCGGCCCTTCGGCGGCCTCGGGCGGGGGCGGCAGCGGCCTGCCGAGAGCGGCCCAGCCCAGCTCCACGGTCCGCAGCCGCGCCCGCGCGCCGGAGCCGCGTCCGCCCACCCTCGCCGCCTGTACGGCAACCGCCGCCCCCGCGCCCGACCTGACGTAACACCGGCCGGGCGTCGCCTTGGAGATGTGCGCGGCGTCGGGGACGTCGATCACGTCGGCCGACTCCGCCGCCTCCGTCACCCTGAGCGCGATCCGCAGCGAGGTGTTCGCCTGGATGTCGGCCGTCACCACGCCGGCGGGCCGCTGGGTGGCCAGGATCAGGTGGATGCCGAGCGAACGCCCTCTGCGCGCGATGTCGACGAGCCCCGCCACGAAGTCGGGCAGCTCGGCGACCAGCGCGGCGAACTCGTCGATGACCAGCACCAGGCGCGGGAGCGTGCCCTCGTACTCGTCGAGGTCCTTGGCACCCGCCTCCAGCAGCAGCCGTTCCCTGCGCCTGATCTCGGCGGCGAGCGAGGTGAGAGCGCGCTGGGTGAGGTGCCCGTCGAGGTCGCTGACCATGCCGACGGTGTGCGGGAGCCTGGCGCAGTCCTTGAAAGCCGCCCCGCCCTTGTAGTCGATCAGCACGAACGTGAGCTGGTCCGGCCTGTTCCTGGCGGCCAGCGCGCAGATGAGGGTCTGGAGCAGCTCAGACTTGCCCGCGCCCGTCGTGCCGGCGATCAGCGCGTGCGGGCCGTCCTTGGCGAGGTCGACGGTGAACGGGCCGTCGGGGCCGACCCCCAGCACCGCCTCGGTGCTCGGAGCGTTCCACTGGACGGGCGGGTGCAGCAGGTCGAGCAGGCGTACGGCCTCGGGCAGGCTGCCCGAGGCGTCTTCGCGGGAGACGTCGAGAAGCGGCGACAGCGCCCTGGCCAGGCGTTCGCACCACGACGGCGGCACCCGGTCGGCGATCGCGGCGCCGAGCGCGTCGAGGCCGCCGCCGCGCAGCCGTACCAGGCCGTCGAGGCCGCAGGCGGCCACGGTCTCGCACTCCTCGGGCAGGAGCCGCTGCTCCTCGTCGACGGCGAGGGTGTAGACGCCCGCGCGCGGGCCCTGACGCAGCACCTGCGGCATGCCGGGCAGGCCGCGCAGCACCTGCGCGCCGTCGAGCACCACCAGCACGTCGAAGGGCCGCTCGTCGTAGGAGGGCCGCCCGTCGGCCGTCTCGGGGCCGCCCAGGTCGTCCCAGCCGGTCGGAACCTTCCCGAACTCGGGGATCGAGGTGTTGAGCCGCTCGTCGATCAGCGCGGTCAGCTCCGCCACCCGCCTGCCCGCCGACTCGGGGTCGGCGCCGACCAGCGCCACGCAGTCCTCGCCCCTGTGGGGCACGCAGTGCGGCAACCAGCGCACCCAGCCCCACCGCTCTCGAGCGTCGGCGCTCGCCGAGATCACCACGATCGCCAGGTCGCGCGGGCTGTGCAGCGCGGCGGCCTGGGCGACCAGCCACGACACCAGGCCCGCGGCCTCCTCGCGCGGGCCCGTGACACCCGCCACGCCCAGCCTGCGCATCGGCAGCGCCACCGGCACCTTCTCGCAGACCGGAGCCTCGTACGGCACGTCGAACTCCAGCTCGGCAGGCAGGTCGGCGAGCCCGACGCGGAGCCTGAGCGCGTCTGGATCGTGGATCCTGCGCTCCCACAGCCGCCTGCGCGGTCCCGTCGCGGTCAGCAGCACCTCGGCGGGGTCGGGGGCCGCCGCCCTCCTGGCCCGCTGGTCGCTCCTGCGGGCCCGCTCGACCTCCTCGTGGAAGAGGGCCAGGTCCTCCCTGTACTTCCTGGTCGAGCGCTTGTGCTGCCTGCGCCCGTGACGCCGGTCGCTCCACCACTGGCCGACCATGATGAGCGGCGTCATGAGCGCGATGAGCAGGTAGTACCACTGGCCGGTGACGAGCATCATCGTCACGCCGAGCACGGCGGGAAGGAAGGCGGCCAGCAGCTGCAGCCGTGTCGTCTCCGCGCGCCTGGGCTCCTGCGGGACCTCGAACCTGCGCGCGGTGCCGGGCCGCTTCAGCCGGGGCGGGCGGTTGTAGGCCAGGCCGCCGTCCGGCCGGGGCGCCAGATGGGCGTCGGCCGGCTCGATCGCGGTCAGCGTGAAGAGGGAGGACCCGGCGGTGAGGAGGGCGTGCTCCGGCCAGTCGGCGGGAGCGGTGACGGGCTCGCCGTCCAGGAGGATCTCGGGCGGCTCGCCCGTCGCAGGCGTGTCCCGCAGCGCCAGCTCGTCGAGTTCCTCGGCGTACCTGCCCTTCGCCTTCTTCCTCGGCGGCTCCTGAGTCCTGGCCGGTGGCGGTTCGACGGTGATCGCGGCGGGGGTGACCCTGACGATCGCGGCCTCGGGCGCCAGAGCGGCGTCCCGTACGGCCATCGCGCACGTGGGGTCGGCGCCGATCACATGGACGCCCAGGCCCAGGCGGTGGACGGAGCCCGCGTCAGGACCGCCCACGACCCTGACCTCGGCGACCCCGCCGGGCTCGGCGACGACGGTGAGCCCGGCCAGCCCGGGGCTCAGGGTGATCGTGTCGCCGTTGCGCAGGACGGCTCGCGCGGGTGCTCGCGGGTCGACGGGCTTGCCGTCGCGCCACACCGTCGGTCCCTCGAACCCGAGCCCCGTGCCCGTCGCCCACGCGTCCTCGCCCGCCGGGGGCGCGGCCGCGCGCGCCTCGCCGCGCTGCCGGGGGACGCGGGGCGGGCCGCCGAGGCCGTACGGCGCGCGGCTCCTGGACAGCCGGACCACCTTCGCCAGCGGCTCCCCCGGCGGCTCCGTGAGGGCCTCGGCCACCCCGGCGACCGTGGTGGCCTCGTCGCCCTCGATCACGACGTCACGGTCGCCGCGCTCGTCGAGCACGGTGAGCATGATCCGCATGTGCCGTCTCCTCGGGGTCGGACCGGCCGCCACGCTAACCGTTGACCGGCGTGCGCGCCGCCCGGATGACGACACCGGCATGGATCGCCGCGCCCGGGCGGGCCGCCGGTGATCGTTCCTGGAGGGCGCCTGACCGCATGGCGTCGGCGCGAGAGATTCCTGGGGCGTGAAAGGGGGGCTGTCGTGTCAGGAAGGGGGTTGCTGGTAGGCGCGCGTGCGGTCCCTCAGCTCCTCGGCCTTCTCCTCCAGCAGCCCGGCGTAAGCGTTCACCTCGGCGGTCACCTCCACCAGGTTGGACGCCGCCCGGTGCAGGCCGCCGACCACCCGCGAGGTGGCAGGAGCGCCCGCGACACGCGAGACCCAGCGACGACGGAGCCGGGCCAAGAGCCCGCGGAGCCTGCCCATGCCACCAAGCATCGCATGGTTTGAACAGGTTCAGGTGACGAATCTGTGAATTCTGAGGCGAATGTGGTTGCTATCACTAAATAGGTGGGCATTTCAAGCAGCTTTAATTAACGGGTCTAGTTGACAGCCTCCTACCTGCGAAACGAGCATTGTTCATCGCATTCGGGCCCCGCGCCAGGCCGGTAGATGCACATAATGGCCTGAATTCCCGAAAATTCATCATGGGAGCCCCCCACCTATGAGGACCAGCGAAAAGCCCGCCGTCAACGCGGCGGGGCCCGCAGGCGTGCTCTCCAGCAGCGCGTCCCGCAAGCTCCCCGTGCCGCCACGCGAGCGGAAACCCGCGCTCGCCGCGCTTGCCGTTCTCCTCATTCTCGGTGGCGCGCTGGCCACCACATTGCTGGTCATGCGGAGCGGCGACCGCATTTCCGCGATCAGGGTCGTGCAACAGATCGGGGCGGGTCAGAAGATCTCTCCCAATGCGCTGGAAGAGGTGCAGATAGCCGATACCGGCATCGGATATGTGGCGTGGTCGCGGCGATTCGCGGTGATCGAGACGTACGCGAGCGTGACCCTCCTGCCCGGCACCCTCCTCACCGACGAGATGACCGTCACCGCCAGCAAGGAGCTCGGCCCGGGCAAGGCCAAGGTCGGGCTCGCGCTCAAACCTGGCCAGGCGCCCGCCGGCCTGAAGGAAGGCGACCGTGTGCAGGTCATCCACGTGCCTGGACGGTCGGCGACCGCGCAGAGCAGGGTGCTGGCGCCCAACGCCCTGGTCCACATCGTGGGCGAGCCCACCCGCTCCGGCTCGGCGGGCCTGATCACGGTGATCGTCGACGCGACGGTGTCGCCGCAGATCGCCGCCCACGCCTCCAGCGGCGAGATCGCGGTGGCCGAGCTGCCGGGAGCGCGCTGACGTGGCGCTGATCGTGCTGGCCGCCGACAAGGGCGCGCCGGGCGTCACCACCGCGGCGACCGCGCTCGGCGCCGTCTGGCCGCGTGCCGTCCTGCTGGCCGAATGCGACCCCGCCGGAGGCGACCTCGCCTACCGGCTGCCCGCCATGGACGGCGGCATGCTCAACCCCGGCAGGGGACTGCTCACGCTGGGCGCGACCGCCAGGCGCGGGCTCGAACCGGCCCAGATCCACGAGCACACCCAGAAGATCATCGGCGGGCTCGACGTCCTGGCCGGGCTGACCCACGGCGAGCAGGCGGCCGGCCTCACCTGGATATGGGGACCGCTCGGCCGCGCGCTGTCCGGCCTGCCGCACGCGGACGTGCTGGCCGACTGCGGCAGACTCGGCGCACACCCGCAGGTGAGCGAGCTGATCGCGGAGGCCGAACTGCTCGCGCTGTTCACGAGGGCCAGCCTCGACCACGTCGCCCACCTGCGCGAACGCCTCGCCCTCCTCCCCAAGGGTCCGCAGGTCGCGGTGGTCGTGATCGCCGACCCGCGCACCTACCGCGCCTCCGTCGACGAGGTGCGCAGGATCGTGGGCGGCCAGGCGGCGTTCGTGGCGGGACTCGCGCACGACCCCAAGGGAGCCGAACTGCTGCGCGGCCAGTGGGGAGGACGGCTCGACCGCTCCCTGCTCATCCGTACGGCCCGCGAGCTCGCAGGGCGCCTGTCCTCCCAGGTGAGGGTGTCATGACACTCGACCACTCGCTGGTGAAGCGCTTCCGGCAGGAGGTCGGCGACCGCCTGGCCCACCAGCGCCGCCTCGACCAGGCCAACGGCATGCCCGCGATGACCGGCGAGGACGAGCGGCAGTTCGCCAGGGCGCTGATCTCCCAGGTGCTGGAGGAGTTCGCGCGCGGCGAGATCGGCTCAGGCCGTACGCCGCCGACGCTCGAAGAGGAGGAGGCACTCGCCGCAGGGATCCACGCCGCGCTGTTCGGCGTCGGCCGCCTCCAGCCGCTGCTCGACGACACCGACGTCGAGAACATCGACATCAACGGCTGCGACCGCGTCTTCGTCGGCTACGCCGACGGCCAGGAGCTCACCCACGAGCCCGTCGCCGAGTCCGACGAGGAGCTGATCGAGCTCATCCAGATCCTGGCCGCCTACTCGGGCCTGTCCAGCAGGCCGTTCGACACCGCCAATCCGCAACTCGACCTGCGCCTGCCCGACGGCTCCCGGCTGTCCGCCGTCATGGACGTGACGGTCAGACCCGCCGTGTCGATCCGCCGCGCCAGGCTCGGCAAGGTCTTCCTGTCCGATCTGGTGGGCAACGGCACGCTGACCCCGAACCTGGCCCGCTTCCTCGGCGCCGCCGTCTCCGCCCGCAAGAACATCATGATCGCCGGGTCCACCAACGCAGGCAAGACGACGCTGCTGCGGGCGCTGGCCAACGAGATCCCCGCCGCCGAGCGGCTGATCACCGTCGAGCGGGCGCTCGAACTCGGGCTCGACCAGTTCCCCGAGCTGCACCCGAACGTCGTCGCCTTCGAGCAGCGCCTGCCCAACTCCGAGGGGCAGGGCGAGATCACCATGGCCGAACTGGTGCGCAGATCGCTGCGCATGAACCCGTCCCGCGTGATCGTCGGCGAGGTCCTCGGCGACGAGATCGTCACCATGCTCAACGCCATGACCCAGGGCAACGACGGCTCCCTGTCCACCATCCACGCCAACTCCAGCATGGAGGTCTTCAACCGCATCTCCACCTACGCGCTGCAGGCCGCCGAGCGACTGCCCGTCGACGCCACCCACATGCTCATCGCCGGTGCCATCGACTTCGTCGTCTTCATCGAGAAGCGCAACGACTACGCCTCGGGCGGCACGCTGCGCCGCTTCGTCTCCAGCGTCAGGGAGGTGAACGGCGTCGACGGACGCGTCCTGTCCAGCGAGGTCTTCGCGCCCGGGCCCGACGGCGCCGCCGTGCCGCACGCGCCCGTCTCCTGCCTCGACGAGCTCACCCCGCACGGCTACGTCCCCGGAGGCTGGTGATGATCGGCGTCGACCCCCTCGCCATGCTCGCGGGCGCCGCCGCAGGAGGCGGCCTCTTCCTGCTCTTCCTCTCCCTTCACGGCACGCGCCCCCGCCCCGCCTCGGCGCCTCGCCGACTGCTCAGGACGCTCTCCACGCGCACGGCGGTGGCGGCCGTCCTCGCCACGCTCATCCTCGCCGTGACCCAGTGGCCGGTGATGGCGGTCGGCGCCGCGCTCCTCGTCTTCGCCTGGCGCGGGCTGTCCGGCGGGGCGGCCTCCGAACGGGCGGCCATGGCCCGTCTCGAAGGCCTCGCCGCGTGGACCGAGTCGTTGCGCGACACGATCGCGGGCGCGGCGGGCCTGGAACAGGCCATCCCCTCGTCGATCCGCGCCGCCGCGCCGACGCTGCGCCCGCACCTGCGGGCCATGGTCGACCGGCTCCACACCAGGATGGCGCTGCCCGACGCCCTGCGGCTGTTCGCCGACGAGCTCGACGACCCCTCCGCCGACCTGGTCGTCGCCGCCCTCATCCTCAACGCCAGGCTGCGCGGGCCCGGACTGCGGGACGTGCTCGGGGCGCTGGCGGTCTCGGCCAGGGAGGAACTGGACATGCGCCGCCGCGTCGAAGCGGAACGCCGATCCACCCGCAGATCCGTGCAGATCGTCGTGCTCACCGCGCTCGGCTTCGCGGCGGCGCTCGTGGTGTTCAACCCCTCCTACGTGGCCGAGTACCGGTCGTGGCTCGGGCAGGCCGTCCTCGTGGTGGTGGCGGGGCTGTTCGGCGCGGGATTCGCGTGGATGCGACGGCTGGCCCGCTTCGACAAGCCGACCCGCCTGCTCGCCCTCGACCTCCCCCAACCCCCCGGAGCACCCCATGCATGAGCCGCTCCGCCTGCCGCTCGCCCCCGCGTGGCACGGGCACACGGTCCGCCCGCCCCTCATGGCGGCCGAACAGGCAAGCGCCCACCGGCCGGTCATCCGTTCCGCCGGCCGGCCGGGCTCGCCGTACGGGAAGGGAGGGCCCGATGGTTGAGGGTGTGCTGGCAGGAGGGGTCCTGGGGCTCGGGATCTTCCTCCTGATGCGGGCGCTCTTCCCTGCCCGTCCCGGGCTCGTCGCCCGCCTCATGGCGCTCGACGCCGCCAGGCAGGACGCCGACGCCCCGCGCCTCCAGCTGGTCCTCCCCGACGAGGAGGTCAGCGCGTTCAGACGCGGCCTCGGCGTAC
The DNA here is from genome assembly GCF_042681425.1 of Nonomuraea mangrovi. Classification (NCBI taxonomy): domain Bacteria; kingdom Bacillati; phylum Actinomycetota; class Actinomycetes; order Streptosporangiales; family Streptosporangiaceae; genus Nonomuraea; species Nonomuraea mangrovi. Next base: position 302,797 of record NZ_JBHUFV010000015.1, read on the forward strand.
GGCTCGCCAGGCTCTACGCCGCGAGAGGCTGGGAGGTCCGCTCCATCAAGGCCGATCTCGCGCTCGTCGGACGCTCGTTCGAGGGGTTCCTGGCCACCAAGGCGCTCCTCGCCGCCTCGGGACTGCTCGCCTTCCCCGTGCTGGCCGGATGGCTGGTGCTGATGGAGTGGGGCGTGTCGCTCACCATCCCGTTCTGGGCGGCGCTGGCCGTGTCGCTGGTGTTCTTCCTCCTGCCCGACCTGCAGATCAGGCGGGACGCGGCGGCGAAAAGGCGCGACTTCCGCCACGTCGTCGGTGCGTTCCTCGATCTGGTCGCCATGAACCTGGCGGGCGGGCGCGGCGTGCCCGAGGCGCTCATGATGGCCGTCTCGGTGAGCGGAGACTCCCCGAACTGGGCGATGTCCCGCATCAGGGAGGCGCTCAGCGGGGCGAGGATCGTCGGCATCACCCCATGGCAGGCGCTCGGCCAGCTCGGCGAGGAGATCAACGTCGACGAGCTGCGCGATCTGTCGGCGGCGCTCGGCCTCGTCGCCGACGACGGCGCGAAGGTGCGCGCCTCGCTGACCGCCCGCGCCGCCACCCTGCGCCGCCGCGAACTCGCCGAGATCGAGGGGCGGGCGGGGGAGCGGTCCCAGTCCATGCTCGTCGCCCAGCTCCTGCTGTGCGCCGGGTTCGTGATCTTTCTCAGTTTTCCCGCCGCTATGAAGATGTTGGGGTCCTGATGAACCACCCATGGATCGTGTACCTGACGGCGTACCTCGGGGTCCGCCTCCACCGCGCCCGCACCGCCCCCTCGCGGGGGGCGTCCGCCGTCGAATGGGTGATCATCACCGCGATCATCGCCGGGGTGGCGCTCGGGCTCGCGACGCTCATCAAGACGCTGGTCGAGCAGAAGCAGGCCGACCTCCAGAACAGCTTCGGCGGGGGCGGCGGCTCCGGCGGCGGCAACGAGTGAACCTCGCCAGCGACCTGTCCCTGCACGACGCCGGTCGTTCGCCGGCCGGCGTCCTGCCGGGCCTCGGCACGCAGCCACCACGGACCTCCCCCGGAGCCACCGGTCGTCGGACGGCCGGCGGTTCCCGGGGAGGTCCGGGGCCTGCCGGTGGTGAGACGGCCGGAGCCTCGGCGGTCGGCCGGCCGCCGGACGGGGAGACACCGCCCGGTGTGGCGAGGGGGCAGCGGGGGGCGACGGTCGTGGAGCTGGCGCTCATCATGCCGGTCGTCCTCGCCGTGATCCTCCTCATCGTGCAGGTCGCGCTGTGGTTCCACGGGCGGCAGGTGGCCGACGCCGCCGCCAGGGAAGGGGCGAGGGTCGCCAGGTCGGCCCCGTTCGACTCGACGAGCTGGCAGGACGAGGCCGTCTCCAGGGCCGAGGACGTCGCCCGCGCCATCGGCCCCCGCATCCTCGACGGCGCCGCCGCGTCGGCCGTACCCAAAGGAGCCGACGAGCGCTGGGTGACGGTGACGGGCAGTGCCGTGCAGGTGATCCCGCTGCTCCCCGACCTGACGTTCACGATCACGGCGACCTCGGGAGGACCGGTGGAGTGCTTCCGCCCCGACAACGGAGGCGACGACTGCGGATGAACGCCGACAGAGGCTCGATGGCCGTCGAGACGGTGATGCTGGCCCCGGTCTTCCTGCTGTTCCTGCTGTTCCTGGCGGGCGCGGGACGGCTGGTCGAGGCGCAGGGCGAGGTGAACGGCGCGGCCATGGACGCGGCGCGGGCCGCCTCGGTCCAGCGCACGCTCGCGGACGCGGAGGGCGCGGCGGAGGACAGCGCGAGGTCGGCGCTGGAGGGGCAGTGCGCCGCGCCGCGGGTCTCGCTGTCGGGCACCAGGTGGGAGGAGGGCGGCCAGGTCCAGGCGGCGGTCACCTGCGAACTCGACCTGGAGTTCCTGGGCTTCGGCGCCTCCAAGCTGATGACGGGCACCTCGGTCGTCCCGCTGGAGCAGTTCAGGAGGGTCGATTGAGCGAGCGCGGGTCGATGTCGGTGTTCACCGTGCTGTTCTCCGTGGTGGTGTTCCTGCTGGCCGGGCTGCTCGTGGACGGCGGCGCGGCGATCAACGCCAGGCTGCGGGCGGCCGACGTGGCCGAGCAGGCGGCCAGGGCGGGCGCGGACCGGATCGACGTGGAACATCTGCGCCAGACGGGCCAGGCCCGCCTGCTCGGCCAGGACGAGGTGTGCGCGCGGGCCACGGAGGTCGTCAACGCCTACTCCTCCGACGACGTACGGCCCGGCGACTGCCGGGTGGGGGACGCCCAGACGCAGGTGACGGTATGGGTCCGGGTGAGCTGGACGGCGTACTTCCTGGGCGCGCTCGGATTCCCAGGCGCGGAGATGGAGGGGCAGGCCACCGCCGCGCCTGACGCCCGTTGAGCCAGACCGAATCGCGTCACTCGCCGGCTCGGCCCGCGGCGGGCGGCGACGCTGGATGTGAAGGAGGGAGAGGCCATGCCGACGCGAGAACCCGCGCGCGCGGACGGTCCCGCACGCCCTGAAGGCGGTGCCGCACGCCAGGCGGGCGGCCCTGCGCCCCCCGTCGATGGCCCCGTGAGACCTGTGGGTGGTCCTGCGACGCCTGCCGGTGGTCCCGTGAGACCTGTGGGTGGTCCCGCGACGCCCGTGGGTCGTCCGGTGAAGGCCACGGGCGGTTCGCAACGGCCCGCAGGGGGGAAGAGGCCCGCCGGTCAGCGGCCCAGGCCCGCGCCCGTGCGGATCCCGTCGAAGCGGACGCCCGGCGACATCCTCGCTGGGCTGGGCGCGCTCATGGTGCTGGTCGCGCTCGTGGGCGGCGTGCCGTACGCGCTGCTGGCGCTGGCGGGCCCGCCGATCTCTCCAGAACTGCTCGACCTCGACCTCGTGACCAGCCAGGTGGGCGCCAGCACGGTCGTGGCGCTGATGGTGCTGCTGGTGTGGCTGGCGTGGTTCCAGCTGTTCGTGTGCGTCGTCGTCGAGGTCTACGGCGGCATCCGCAGGGTGGGGATGCCCGCCCGCGTGCCGCTGTCGGGGGCGACGCAGGCCCTGGCCAACAGGCTGGTGTCGGCGGTGTTGCTGCTGTTCACCGCAGGTGCGGTGGCCGTGCCGATCGCGGGGTTGAGCGCGCCGCCCGCGCGTCCCGCCATGACGACCGTGGCTTACGCGGCGCCGGTGTTCGAGGAGGAGGCGACCGTCTACAAGGCGAGGAAGGTCTACACCGTTCAGCCGCCGCACGGCAGGCACCACGAGAGCCTGTGGGAGATCGCGGAGAAGTGCCTGGGAGACGGGCGGAGATATCCGGAGATCTTCCGGCTGAACCAGCACAAGGAGCAGCCTGACGGGGCCCGCCTGCGGATGGCCGACCTGATCAGGCCAGGGTGGGTGCTGGACATGCCGGACGACGCGGTCAACGTGCACATCGTGCCTGCCGGGCAGTCGAGAGAGACGATCCTGCGCGAGCATCCTGGCCCGCCGGCGGCGTCGGACCAGGAGCCTGGCAGGCCCGCTCGGCCCGCCCCGGCGAAGGAGCAGGCCGACCCGGCTCGCCAGGACCCGAAGGCCGAGGAGTCGCACCGCTCCGACTCCGCGAAACGCGCGGAGGAAGCGGCCAAGCACGCGGAAGAAGCCAAGCGCGCGGCGGAGGCGAAGCGCGCGCAAGAGGCGAAGCGCGCGGAGGCGACAAAGCGTGCAGAGGAGGCCAAGCGTACGGAGGCCGACCGTGCGGAGGCGGCGGCCAAGCGTGCGGAGGCGGCCAAGCGTGCGGAGGCGGCCGAGCGCGCTGAAGAAGCCAGGCGCGCGGAAGAAGCCACACGCGCGGAGGGGACAAGGCGTCCGGAGGAAGGGGCGAGGTCCGGGGAGGCAGGCGCCGAGGCAGGGCGCGCGGTGGCGGACGCGCCCGCAAGCCAGGACGGCGCCGCCGAGCAGAATCCCGGGCTCGATCTCGTCGACTACCTCGCGGGCGCGTCGCTGGCCGCCGCTGGCCTGCTCGTGGTCCTCGGGGGCAGGCGGCGCCGCCAGCTCTGGCGCCGTGCCTTCGGCCACCGCATCGCCCGCCCTCGCGACGACGCCGCCAAGGCAGAGGTGGCGCTTCGCCTGGGGGCCGACGCGCCAGGCGCCCGCATGCTCGACATCGGTCTGCGCGTGCTCGGCGCCGAGCTGGCCGCCCAGAAGCGCGTCCCTCCCACGGTCTACGCCGCTCACCTGTCGGCCAGGACCCTCGACCTGTGGATCCATCCGCCCAGCGCGGACGCGCCCGAGCCGTGGGAGGCGCAGGACGGCGGGCAGGTCTGGCGGCTGGCCGCCCACGAGGGCAGGCTCCTGGAGGAGCAGGCGGGCGGCGCGCCGTACCCGGGTCTGGTCTCGCTGGGCACCGACGGCGGCGGTCGCGTCCTCGTCGACCTGGAGGCCGCCCACGGCCTGATCAACATCCGCGGCCCGCACACCACCGCCGCGCTCGCCGCCCTGGCCGTCGAGCTGGCCACCAACAGGTGGTCGGACGAGATGCGCGTCACGCTGGTCGGGTTCGGCGAGGAGTTGACCACGATCGCGCCAGGCCGGGTCAGGTCCGTGGGCAGCCTGTCGGAGGTGCTGCCCGAGCTGGAGACGGCGGCCGCGCCCCGCCAGGAGGTGCTGACCGGGCGGGTCAACGGCCAGTCCAGGCTGGCCCACTATCTGCTCAGCGCCGTCGCGCCCACCCTGGAGGAGGCCCGGCGCCTGGCGTTGCTCGCCAGGAAGGGCACGGCGGGGTTCGTGCTCACGGGGGAGGTGCCGCACGCCACCTGGACCGTGGAGATCACCGAGGACGGCCGCGCCCGCGTCCCCGAGCTGGGCTTCGAGGTGGCGGCGCAGCTGCTGCCCCGCCGCCACTACCAGGCGCTGCTGGACCTGTTCGACACGGCCGAGCGCCACGAGGGCGAGGCCATGCCGGAGCCCGAACCGCTGGAGGAGCTCCACCCGCCCGCCGTCGAGATCAGGCTGCTCGGCCCCATCGAGGTCAGCGGCCCCGAGCCGATGGAGGAGGGGCGGATGGAGCTGGCCACCGAGCTGCTGGTCTACCTGGCCACGCATCCGGGAGGCGTCCATCCCGTCGTGCTCGGCGGCGTGCTGTGGCCGCGCGGCGTGCAGGCGCTGGTGCGTGATGCCACCATCGCGCGGGTCGCGCACTGGCTCGGCGAGGAGCACCTGCACACCGACGAGGCGGGACGGCTCAGGCTCGGCCCCGGCGTGCGGACCGACTGGGTGCTCTTCCGCGAGCTGGTCAGGCGCTCACACGACGACCAGACCGCGCGGGCGGTCCTGCTGGAGAGGGCGCTCGGGCTGGTCAGGGGTCCGCTGCTGGCCGGCAGGCCGGGCGCCAGGTACGCGTGGCTGGCCGCCGACGAGCTGGAGTACGACGTGGCGGCGGCCGTCGCTGACGCCGCCCACCGATTGTGCGAGGTCAGGCTGGCCCACGGCGACGCGGACGCGGCGGTGGCCGCGGTCCGCGCGGGTCTGCTGCTGGCCGCCGACGACGAGGGCCTGTGGCGCGACCTGCTGCGCGCCACGCACGCCACCGGCGACCAGGTACGGCTGCGCGCCGTCGTCGAGGGCCTGACCCGCAGGTCGGCATCGCACCCGTACGGCGGCGGCATGGCCCCCGAGACCGAGGCGCTCATCGACGAGCTGCTGCCGTCATGGCGGATCCACGTGGTCAGGGAGTCTTCCGCGTGATTCATACCGAAAGGCGCACATCAATGGCTCCCGGAAGACAGGGAGACCTAGCGTGATCCGCATGCGAGGGCTGATCGCACCGGTGGTCGCCGCCGCCCTGCTCGGCGCCGGTTGCGCGGCCGCCGGCGCCGATCGGCCCTTCACGCCGCGCCAGGCGGTCGCGCCCACTCCCGCGGCCGCCGGCGCCCCCTCGACCGAGACGATCCTCGTGGGGCCGAGGACGAAGGTGCTCGTCGAACGGCCCGCCACCACCGACCCGCGGCAGGCGGCGCTGCTCAGAGCGTTCACCGACGTCTACGCGGGAATGTGGAAGGCCGTCGTCACCGGCGACGACTCCTATCTCGCCAGGATGGCCGATCCCGGCGGGCGCGAGGCCGTCGACTGGGTGCTGAGCTTCGACGGCCTGTCGGTGCGCGGCACCGCGCGGATCTACGCGATGAACGTCACCGCGGTCATGGGCGGGGGAGCCGAGGTCGGCGCCTGTGTGGACGAGACTCGCCTGAGGGTGCTGAAGGGCAGGGGCGGCACGGCCGTCTCCACCCAACCCGCGTGGACGCGGGCCGCCTACCTGCAGGCCATGGTGCTCGCCGAGGGCGAGGACGGCGTGTGGCGGGTCAAGGACTTCAGACACGGCAAGGAAGGGTGTGCCCGTTGAACCCCCTGCTCTCGGCCGCCGTCGCCGGCCTGCTGCTGCTCGACCCCGGAGGCCCGCGCGGCGACGGCTTCCAGGACGGCCGTACGGCGGGCGTCCGCCTCGAGAACTCCAAGATCGTGATCACCGGCAACGGGGCGAGGGGCGGGAAGGGTGACGGCTACCAGCTCAAACGCCCCTGCTGGTACGAGCCGGGCCCGGACGCCACCGAGATGCTCAAGACCCAGGAGGACGTCAGGGCCTACTGGTTCAGGATGAACCCTGACGGCACGGAGGAGCAGTTCCAGGCCTTCCTCAAGCAGTTCAAGGACAAGATCGGGCAGCTGGGCCGCTGGTGGACCCCCGCCTACAACGAGGCGGACGCGAGGGGCAGGGCCTGCTGGGGCGGGCTCGACCAGTTCGTGTGGGTGCCGCCCGGCACGACGCCCCCGGCGGGCATCACGCTGGCGGAGCTGGTGGAGATCGCCAGGGCCGCGCTGACGGTGCCGGAGCCGCAGGTGAGGCTGAACCCCGACGCCAAGAGTTACGTCAACCTGCCGACCTGGGTGTGGCTGGGCGGGGTCGGGCAGGCGACGCGTTCTGTCACCGCGTCCATCCCCGGCATCATGAGCGCGACCGTCACCGCGTCGCTCCAGGACATCAAGATCGACGCCGGCACGTCGCCGGATCGGGCCGAGGTGCGCGAGGACTGCGGGGCCTCGGGCCGGCCGTACCGGAAGGGCGGCGAGTTCACCTGCGGCGTGCGGTACCTGCGCGCCTCCGTCGACCAGCCGCGTGAGATGTACGTGCTGACGGTCACCACGGTGTGGCCCGTCGAGGTGGAGGACGACGTGGTGCCCTTCGCCTACGATCCCGTCGAGGTGGGCGCCACTCGTGACGTGCCCGTCGGCGAGGTGCAGAGCACGGTCAGACGTCGCTGACGAGCTTCTGGAGCAGCTCGCGCAGTTCGTCCTCGGGCTGGGGGCCGCCGAGGAGCTCGCGTACCCGCGCCTGGAGCGCGATCTGCGCCTCGCTGACCGCCTCGAGCCGCCGCCTGCCGAGGTCGGTGAGCTCCAGCGCGTAGCGGCGGCGGTCGTGCGGGTCCCTGCCGCGCGCCACCAGGCCGGCTCTCACCAGCTCGTTGACGGCTTCGGCCGCGGCGGGTTCGGTGATCCGCAGGTGGTCGGCGAGCCGGTGCTGCGGGCACGGCGCGAGCTCGTCGAGCGCGGCGAGCGGGCCGAAGTGCCTGGTCCGCAACCCGGTCTCGGCCAGCAGGGCGTCGCCGAGCCTGCGCAGCCGGTAGTGCGCCTGGGAGATCAGGTACACGGTGCTCTGGACCTGCGCGGGCTCGGGGAGCAACAGGGTCAGCAGTTCGTTGAGCCTGTCGCGCTCGCCGGGCGTCAGGGGCGCGGTGACCTCCGTGTCGCGGGCGGCGGCGGCCTCGCGCATGCTCGCCAGGGCCTCGCGACCCGCAGGGGTCAGTCGCAGCACGTTGGACCGGCGGTTGTGGAGGTTGCGGGTCCTGATGACGTGGCCGTGCGCCTCCAGGCCGTCGATGAGCTTCACCATGATCGTCCGATTGATGCCGAGCCGTTCCGACAGGTCGTGCTGTGAGCAGCCGTCGTGCTCGGCCAGCACGTCGAGCAGGACGAACTCTCGCCATCGGGACTCGCCGGTGAACCGCGTGGACACCTGGCGCAGCAGGTTCCCGAGGGAGCGCTTCAGCAGATCAGGCAGGGTCGAGGTCACCCTCCAATCGTACCAGGCATTGATAGTTGGAATATTGACAGTTGGAGAGATGGCGCTTTAGCTTTCTCGCATGACGTATCAACTCGACATGACGATGATGTTCACGGTGCACGACGCCCTCCGGCGGGACGCGGAGCGCATCGCCCGCATCACCGCCCGCATGGACGACGACCCGGGACGGCTGCTGGGCGCGGCCGTGGGCTGGGAGATGTTCAAGGCCTACCTGCGGGTCCACCACACCACCGAGGACGACCTGCTGTGGCCCGTGATGGAGCGGACGCTGGCCGACCGGCCCGACGAACTCGCGCTGCTCGCCGCGATGGAGGCCGAGCACGCGCTCATCGACCCCCTCCTGGAGGCCTTCGACGCGGCGATCGCCGACCCCGACACGGGTCACGAACGGCTCGGCGACCTTTCCGACACCCTGACCGGCGTCCTCGGCGGGCACCTCAAGCACGAGGAGAGCGAGGCGCTCGCGGTGATCGACCTGAGCGTCACGCCCGAGCAGTGGCAGGCCTTCGGTCAGGAGCACGGCAAGCGGAACGGCGCCGACTCCACCCGCTACCTGCCATGGGTGCTGGACAGCGCGAGCGAGGAGCGGACCGCGCTGATCCTCAGCCGCATGCCCGAGCACATCCAGGCGGCCTACCGCGACGAGTGGCGCGCGGCCTACGACGCGATGAACGTCTGGGGCCGAACCGAAAGGTCTTGATCGTCGGCACTCGCCCGCACCCCTACGATGATCACCGGTTGGTGTTGGTTCGTCCTTGGGGGAACGGTCCCGTTGTCGCCTCAGCAACGCGTGCGCGTGGTCCTCGAGACTCCGCTCGTCCAGCGAGCGATCATCGTCGTCATCGTGGTCAACGCGGTGACGATCGGCTGCGAGACCAGCTCCTTCCTGATGGAACGGGCCGGAGGGCTGCTGCACGCCGTCGACAGGATCGCGCTGGCGATCTTCGCGGCCGAGATCGTCGCGCGCCTGTACGCCTACGGCAGGAAGTTCTTCGCCGACCCGTGGAACTGGTTCGACACCGTGATCGTGGTGATCGCGCTGGTGCCCGCCTCCGGACCCACCTCGGTGCTGAGGGCGCTGCGCATCCTCAGGGCACTGCGCCTGGTGTCGGCGGTGCCCAGCATGCGCCGTGTGGTCGGCGCGCTGCTGGCCGCGGTGCCGGGGATGGCCTCCATCATCGGCCTGCTGGTGCTGATGGTCTACATCGCCGCGGTGATCGCCACCAAGCTCTTCGGCGAGATCGTGCCCGAGCGTTTCGACGAGCTGCCCCGATCGCTGTTCACGCTCTTCCAGATCATGACGGGCGACGACTGGGGCAACGTCGCGCAGGAGGTGATGAAGGAGAAGCCGTGGGCGTGGCTGTTCTTCATCGCCTACATCCTGATGTCGACCTTCGTCGCGCTCAACCTGTTCATCGCGGTCGTGGTCAACGCCATGAACGACACCGAGCCGTCCACCGCGGAGGCACGGACACAGGCCGAGCTCGCGGAGGTGAAGGAGGACCTCGCCGCGCTGCACGCCAAGCTCGACCAGCTCCTGCTACGGCAGGAACGCGAGGCCGCCGTGCCCGCGGGCCGTCAGCCGTCGGAGAGCGCCAACCCCTGACGGTCGCCGAAGGCGATGCGCGTCAGCCGGTCGGCGCCCGCGCGGTCGAGCACGTGCGCGCCCTTCGCGGGATTCGGATCGCCGGCCCGCACCTGGCCGAGCAGCGCGTGCCAGTGTCGCCGGTGGCGGGTGAAGGTCGTGGTCGCCACGACCCTGCCCCTGGCGTACTGCCCGGCGAGCGCGACGTCCGGTGGCGCGTCGAGGAGCAGCAGGTGCAGCTCCGCGCGGTGACGCCGGGCCAGCCACGCGAACGCTCGCAGCACGCGGGGCCCGCAGCCCCTGTTGTGCGCGATCACGGGACCGCCCACGCTCAGGCCGCGCCTGATCCGCCACACGTGCGTGGCGAACACCACGCCGGTGCGCACCGGCTTGGGCGCCCAGCGCAGCCGACCGGTCCATCGGGCACGCGACTGCTGGGAGTCGATCACCGTCACCCGGCCCGCCGTGAACGGGACGCTCTCGGTGCCGTCCATGCCGTACAGGCGGCGCAGGAGAGTCGTTTTGCCCGCGCCTGGCAGGCCCGTGACGATCACCAGTGAGTTGGCGGGATAGCGCAGGGTCTCGATCGCCCCTTGGACGGTCATGCGCGCCAGCATACGTCCCGCGATCAGGAACCGGCTCCGGACCTTGATCGTTGTGGCCTGAGGTGCACCATCCAACTCGACAGGGAGAACAAGCCGTGGTCTTCAAGCGGATGCTGGGCGCGTTCGGCGTCGGCGCCCCCACAGTGGACACCGTCCTCACCACCCCGCGGATCCAGCCGGGCGGGCGGCTGTCCGGTGAAGTACGGCTCAAGGGCGGCGACTTCGACGCCGAGATCGAGCACGTCACGCTCGGCCTGGTCGCCAGGGTCGAGATCGAGCACGGCGAGGGCGAGGGGAGCGGCGTCGGCGAGTTCTTCCGCACGACGGTGTCAGGGCCCTTCACACTGGCCAAGGGCGAGGACAGGACGCTCGCGTTCACGGTGGCGGTGCCGTGGGAGACCCCGCTCACCGAGGTGGGCGGCCGTCCGCTGACGGGCATGGCCGTGGGGGTGCGCACGGAGTTGGCCATCGCCAAGGCCGTCGACAAGGGCGACCTCGACCCGGTCGCGGTCGAGCCGCTGCCCTCCCAGCTGCGCGTGCTGGAGGCGTTCCCGCAGCTCGGCTTCCAGTTCAGGTCCGCCGACCTCGAGGTCGGCAGCCTGTACGGCGTGCGCCAGGAGCTGCCCTTCTACCAGGAGATCGAGTTCTACGCCCCAGGCGGCGGCGAGGCCGAGCTGACCTTCGTCGCCGACGAGGGCGGCCTCGAGATCGTCCTGGAGTCAGGGGGCCGCTCGGGAGATGCGATCGGCCGCTTCCACGTCACCCACGAGGAGGCCCTGCGCACCGACTGGGCAGGGGAGATCGACCGCTGGATGGCCCAGCTGTCGCAGTCCTCCCACCATGGCCACCATGGTCATCACGGTTACGACCACGACGACCACGGTCATGGCGGTCCCGGCTTCGGGGCCGTGGCAGCGGGCGCCGCCGCCGGCGTGGTCGGCGGGCTCGTCATGGGCGAGGCCATCGAGGAGATCTTCGAAGGCGACGAGGGCGACGGGGGCGACGGCGACTGGTGACCCGGCTCTGACGCCCCGGCTCGGATCGCCGCCGAGCCGGGGCCGGCGGCTCACGCCCTGCCGGACTCGTGCGCCAGCAGCCACTCCTTGACCGGCACGCCGTAGTAGTAGCCACCGAATCCGCCCGTGCTCGGCAGCACCCTGTGGCAGGGCACGAACGGGGCGATCAGGTTCTGGGCGCAGGCCGAACCCGCCGCCCGCGCCGCGGTCCTCGGCATGCCCGCCCGCTCGGCCAGCTCCGCGTACGACACCGTGGTCCCAGGCTTGACCTCCCGCAGAGTCTGGTGCAGCCGCTTGCGGGTGGGGGTGCCAGGCTGCTCGACAGGGACGGCGTCGAGCGCCTCGAGGTCGCCCGCCAGGTAGGCCCGCACCGCTTCCGCGGGCGCGCCCAGGTCCTCCACGACGTCGAGGCCGAGCTCCCGCAGCTCGGGCGAGAGCCGTACGAACATGTCGGTGGGGTCGGCGGTGAACCCCGCGGCGACGATCACGCCGTCGCGCGCCAGCAGCGCGAGCGGGCCGACAGGGGTGGGCAGCAGCTGCGCTTCGATCATGAAGAGCTCCAGAGGTGAAGGGCGGCGTAGGCCCGCCAGGGCCGCCACCGCTCGAGGTGGTCCTGAGGGATGCCGAGCGCGGCCATGCGCTTGACCAGGACGAGGTCGCCCGAAGGCCATGCGTCGGGGTCGCGCAGCGCGCGCAGCGAGATGTAGCCGGCGGTCCACGGGCCGATGCCCGGCACCTTGAGCAGGTCGGCGACCGCGTCGGCGGGATCCTGCCCGCCGTCGAGGTCGATGTCGCCCGCGGCGACCCGGCCCGCCAGGTCCCGTAGCGTGGCCACCCGCCTGGTGGTCATGCCGAGCCCCGACAGGTCCATGTCCGCCATCTGCGCGGCCGAGGGGAAACCGGCCGCCCTGTCCACGATCCTGCCCAGCAGCGTCCTGGCGCCCGCGACCGAGATCTGCTGTCCGACGATCGCCCTGACGGCCAGCTCGAACCCGTCGAACGCGCCTGGGACGCGCAGCCCCGGCCGCGCGGCCACCAGCGGGGCCAGCGACGTCGAGCCGAGCGCCTCGCTGATCGCGGCGGGATCGGCGTCGAGGTCGAGCAGCCTGCGGCAGCGCGCCACGACCCTGGCCAGATGCCTGGTGTCGTCGAGCGAGGCGTCGAGCAGGACGTGCCCGTCGCCGGGCGTCAGCGTGATCGAGCCGCCCTGCACCACCCGGTGGTAGGACCCGTTCTCGATCCGCTCCAGCCCGGGGATCGCACGCGCGGCCAGGAACGCGAACAACCCCTCCACGTCGTACGGTTCCCGCCAGTTCAGCCTGAGCCTGAGCGCGGCGGGGGCGCCCGGCCGGTGCGCGGTGGCGCGCATCTCCGACGGCGTGAAGCCGTACGTCTCCTGCATGGTGGCGTTGAACTGCCGCACGCTGCCGAACCCCGCCGCGAACGCCACCTCCGTCACGGGGAGCGCCGTCTCCGTCAACAGCTGCTTGGCCAGCAGCAGCCGCTTGGTGCGGGCCACCGCCAGCGGCCCGACGCCCAGCTCGCCGACGAACAGCCGGTGCAGGTGCCGCTCGGTGATGTGCAGCCTCGTCGCCAGCCCCGCGACGCCGTGGTCGTCGGCCGCGCCGTCGTCGATCAGCCGCAGCGCCCGCCCCACCAGGTCGCCGCGCACGTCCCAGCCGGGGTCACCGGGCGACAGCTCGGGGCGGCACCGCTTGCACGGCCTGAACCCCGCGGCCTCGGCGGAGGCGGCGTGCCGGTAGAAGCGTACGTTGCGGGACGCGGGGGTGCGCGCGGGGCAGATCGGCCTGCAGTAGATGCCTGTCGTCTTCACCGCCGTGTAGAAGCGCCCGTCGAACCTGGCGTCGCGCGCGGACACCGCGCGGTAGCAGGCGTCGAAGTCCAACGTTTCCATGCCACGACGCTATCGCCTGCTGGACACCCCCAACTGGCGGATTTCGGACCTCACCGTGATCAGCGGCACCCACGACAGCGCCATCAGGATCGCGCCGGCCCACAGCGTCGCGCGCACCCCCCACAGCTCGCCGACGCCCGCGGCGAGCAGCCCGCCGAGGCCCACCGCGCCCATCAGGATGACCTGCATGATCGAGGTCATCCTGCCGAGCATGTGATCGGGCGTGAGCTGCTGCCTGAAGCTCACCAGCAGCACGTTGTTCACGCCCGTGCGCACGGACTGGACGAAGAGGCCCGCGGCCGCCGCCCAGATCCAGACCCCGTGGTCCAGCAGCGGCACCAGCAGGGAGAACGGGGCGGTCAGCACCCCGAGCAGCCACACCGCGCGGCCCTGCCCGAGCCACCTGGCGAACAGGTGCGCGCACGCCGACCCCACGAGCGACCCCACGCCACTGGCCGCGAGGAACGCGCCGAACACCCACTCGGGGAAGGCGAGCTCCCGGATCAGCAGCACCGGCAGCAACACCGTGGCCAGCGGGAACCCGAGGTTCACCATCGCGCCCTGCGCCGCGATCGACACCAGCACCCTGTTCCCGAACAGGAACCGCAACCCTTCACGAAGCTGCCGTACGACCGGCTCCCGTACGGCCGGCGGCGGCTCCACCGCCCTGATCCCCCGCAGCCACCACGCCGACCACACGTACGTCACCGCGTCGAGCAGCAGGACCAGCGGAGCCCCCAGCACCTGGGTGAGCACGCCGGAGACGCTGCGCCCCGTGATGTACATCGCCGAGTTCGTCCCCACGAGCAACGAGTTCGCGGAGGTCAGCCGGTCACGGCCGACCAGGGCGGGCACCATGCTGTGCGAGGCCACGTCGAAGAACAGGGTGCCGATGCCCGACACGATCGCGACCAGGTAGAGCTGCTCCATCGTCAGCGCGTCCAGCCACCAGGCGGCCGCGACGGTGGCCAGCGCAGCCGCGCGCACCACGTCCATCGTCACCATGACGGGGCGCCGCCGTACCCGGTCGACCCACACCCCGGCGGGCAGGCCCATGACCAGCACGACCAGCGTCGCCAGCGAGCTGAGCAGGCCGACCTCGCCCGGGCTCGCGTCGAGCGCGGTCACGGCCAGCAGCGGCAGCGCGACGTAGGAGAGTTGCGTGCCGAACTGGCTGCCGAACGCGGCCACGTACAGCCGTCGGAAGTCGGGGTTCATGCCTGGCACGATGCCGGTCGGGATGGTCTAATGGCGACGAATTAAGGAGAGAGCTAATCGAACTGACCTTTACCGTCCAGGACATCGCGAACACGCGCTTCGCCCTCTCGCCGTTGTGGGAGGTCGTCGCCAGCGTCAGGGTGGTGAAGGAGCCCACGGGGATCAACCGCCGCTGGGCCGGCCAGGTACGCCGCCGGCTGGCGGACGTGGACTGGCGGCTGCTGTCCGATCTCGTGCCCGTGCCCACGATCTCGCTCGTCGCCTTCATCGCGCCGCCGCCCACCACGTCGCTGCCCGACCTGGAACTGGAGCTGGCGGGCATGCTCTCGCGCGCCGCCGACGTCCGCGCCGAACTCGACGCGTGGGACGTCGCCCGCACCCCGCGGCTGCAGGCGCTCCACGACGACCCTGAGGCGGGGCTCGTACGTCTGGCCGACGAGATCAGGGCGTACTGGGCGGCGGCCATCGAACCGTACTGGCCGCGCATCCGCGCGCTCCTGGAAGGCGACCTGCTCTACCGCGCCCGCGTCCTGGCCGAAGGAGGGGTGCACGGCATGCTGGCCGATCTCGACGCGAACGTGAGCTGGCAGGGCGAGCGGCTCCGTCTCGCGCACCGCTTCTGCCAGGGCGTCAGGCCCCTCGACGGGCGCGGGCTGCTGCTGGTGCCCTCCGTCTTCGTGTGGCCGCGCATCTTCTCGATCACGGTGCCGCCGTTCCAGCCGACGCTGCGCTACCCGCCTCGGGGGATCGCGACGCTGTGGGAGAGCGAGCGGAGGGACCCGCCTGCGGCGCTGGCGGCGGTGCTCGGGTCGACCAGGGCCAGGCTGCTGGCCGAGTTGGACCAGCCCGCGTCGACCCGGGACCTCGCGGCCAGGGCCGGGCTGTCGGAACCGGGAGCGAACCAGCACCTGACGGCCCTGAAGAAGGCGGGCCTGTGCAGCTCGCACCGCACGGGCCGCTACGTCCTGTACGCCCGCACCGCCGTCGCCGAGGCCCTCCTGAACCCCACCTGACCGGTGTCCCCCGGGACGCGTCCGGCTCGACTCGAAACCCCAAGCCCAGCCAGGTGGCCGGGCTGGGTTCGGGACGACCCCGGCCGGAGTCCGGTGTGTCCTCCGACTCCGGCCGGGGAAGCGCGTCATGCTCCCGTCAGGACCTCCTCCCGCTCCACCGGCGCGGGAGCCGCCGTGGGAGGGACCCGCCGCAGCAGCGTCACCGCCAGCACCGCCGCGCCCACAGTGAGCACCGCCGCGACCGCCCCTGCCACGTTCAGCCCGCTGGTGAAAGCCGCCCGCGCCGCCTCGGCGAGCGCCGCACCCTCCGCCGAGGGCAGGTCCGAGGCCGCCGCGAGCGCACCCGAGATGGTGTCGGCAGACCCCGCGGGCATCTCGCTCCGGTAGACGACCGTGCCGATGGTGCCCAGCAGCGCGATCCCGAGCGAGACGCCGAGGTCGCTGGCCGTCGTGTTCACCGCCGATGCGGCGCCTGCCTTCTCGGGAGGAGCGGCGCCGATCACCAGGTTCGTGGTCAGCGCCATCGTGGGCGCGATGCCCGGGTAGAGGATGTAGAACCCGGTGATGAGCAGCGGCAGCCCCGACACGCTGCCCACCTGGGTCAGCACCAGGTACCCGAGCGCCGACAGCAGCGCCCCCGCCGCCACGACGTACGCGGGCCGAACCCGGCGCGCGATCACCGGCGACAGCGTCGAGACCACCACGAGCGCCAGCGCGGCGGGCAGGATCCACAGGCCCGCCTGCAGCGGCGACAGCTGGGCCACGAGCTGCAGATACTGGGTGAAGAGCAGGTAGACCCCGCCGAGCGCGATCGCCGAGAGCAGGAAGACGCCCAGCGCGCCGCTGAAGGTGCGGTTGGCGAACAGGCGCATGTCGAGCAGCGGGTTGTCGAGACGGAGCTGGCGGCGGGCGAAGACCGTCGCGAAGACGAGGCCCGCGACGAGCGACACGAGCGCGGCCGCCGACAGGCCGGCCTTGGCCAACTCCTTCACCCCGTAGACGATCGGCAGCAGCGTCGCCATCGACAGCAGCACGCTCGGCACGTCGGCCCTGCCCGCGCGCGGCGCCCGGTACTCGGGCACCAGGGCGGGCGCGGCGATCAGCACGACGGCCATGACGGGCACGCCCGCCAGCAGCGCGGCACCCCACCAGTACGACTCCAGGAGCAGCCCGCCGACGAGCGGGCCGACGGCGACGCCGACCGAGACGGAGGCGGCCCACATGCCGATCGCGCTCGCCCGCTGCCTGTCGTCCCTGAACATGTTGCTGATCAGCGAGAGCGTGGACGGCATGACGGCCGCGGCGCCGATTCCCATCACCGCGCGGGCGGCGATCAACAGCTCGGCGCCGGGCGCGAACGCCGCGGCGGCGGAGGCGACGCCGAACGCGGCGGCGCCGAACAGCAGCACCTTGCGCCGGCCGATCCTGTCGCCGACGGTGCCCATGGCCACCAGCAGTCCGGCCATCATGAACCCGTAGATGTCATTGATCCACAGCAACTCGGCGCTACTGGGCCGCAGGTCGGCCGCGATGTGCGGGGTGGCCAGGAACAGCACCGTCATCGCCAGGAACAGCAGCACGGTGGGCAGGAGCAGCACGGCGAGGCCGAGCCACTGCCTGGCCCCCGCACGGGGAGTGGGCACAGACATGATCACTTCTCTCTCTTCAGAAGGGACAACACGCGGTCGGCCGAGCCGCGCCGGCCGTACCTGATGACCTCGTTCACGGTCACCGCGAAGACGGGCCGCAGCCGGGCGGCGGCGCCCTGGTCGTCGTCGCGGCCGGCGAAGGCCGCGGGCCTGGCCCGCCACTGCGGCGCGTACCAGGTGGCCAGCGAGTCGGGGAAGCACGCGGGGCGCACCACCACGAACGCGTCGGCCGCGGCCAGCCACGGCAGCAGATCGCGTACGGCAGGCGGCGTCGGCACCTCGCTCGAGCACACCTCGGGCAACCCCGCCACCTCGAGGTCGAGCAGGTCCACCTCGAAGCCGTGCGGGCAGGCGAGATGCCACAGCCATTCGGCCACTTCCAGCCCGTCGGCCCCGCCGCCGATGATGAACGCGAGTCGCATGTCCCACACCTTGCGGCGAAGGACTCCAGAAACCCTTCGGACAGGCTTTGGGTACTGTTTGCGGCATGCGCTTCGGGGTGCTCGGTCCGCTGGCCGTGTGGACGTCAGAGAGCAGGCCGGTCAGGATCCCCGAGCTGAAGGTCCGCGCGCTGCTGGCCGAGCTGATCGTGTCGGCGGGCACGGTGGTGCCCGCGGACCGGCTGATCGACCACCTGTGGGGCGAGAGCCTCCCCGTGAACCCGTCGGCGTCGCTGCAGACCAGGGTCTCCCAGCTGCGCAGGGTGCTGGAGGACGCCGAGGAGGGGGCGCGGCGGCTGGTGGTCTCCCGCGCGCCCGGCTACCTGCTCGACGTGCGGCCCGACGCCGTCGACACGGGCCGCTTCCAGGCCCTCGTCGCCCGGTCCCGTACGGCGGGCACCCCACGCGCCCGCGCCGACCTGCTGGGCGACGCGCTCGCGCTGTGGCGGGGACCGGCGCTGATCGAGTTCGCCGACGAGGACTTCGCAGGACCGGAGATCGCCAGGCTGGACGAGCTGCGCCTCGCGGCGATGGAGGAGCGGGCCGAGGCCAGGCTGGAGCTGGGCGAGCACGCCGTCCTGGCGGGCGAGCTCGGCGACCTGGTGACCCGCCATCCGCTGCGCGAGCGGCTGTGCGCCGTCCACCTGCGGGCCCTCTACCGGTCGGGACGGCAGAGCGAGGCCCTGGACGGCTTCCGCGACCTGCGCGAACGCCTCGCCGACGAGCTGGGCGTCGACCCGAGCCGCGAGCTGGCGACGCTCCACCAGGCCATGCTCAGGCAGGATCCTTCGCTGGACGCGGTGCCCGCCGCGCCGCCGCCCACCAACCTGCCCGCCCCGCTCAGCGACCTGGTCGGACGGGCGCAGGCGCTCACCGAGGTGGCGACGCTGCTCGACAAGGGTCGCATGGTGACGCTGACCGGGCCTGGCGGCGTGGGCAAGACCAGCCTCGCGCTGGAGACGGCGAGGCGGCTGGCGGGTTCCTTCGCCGATGGCGCCTGGCTGGTCGAGCTCGGCTCGCTGCCCGCCCTGACGTCGGACGACGCCGCCTGCCGTACGCGCAGGGTCGAGGAGGCGGTGGCGGCCGTGCTCGGGGTGCGCGACGAGAGCGGCACGCTCAGCCTGGCCGAGTCGCTGCGCGGCAGGCAGATGCTGCTCGTTCTCGACAACTGCGAGCACGTGCTCGCTCCCGTGGCCGAGCTGGCGGGGAGACTGCTGCGGGCCGTGCAGGGGCTGCGGGTCGTGGCCACCAGCAGGAGGCCGCTGGGCGTCGCGGGCGAGCGGCTGTGGCAGGTCCCGCCGCTGGCCACGCCCAGCGCGGTGCGGCTGTTCGAGGCACGGGCGATGGCGCGCACGCCGGGCTTCGCCGTCGACGAGGGCAACGAGAAGGCGGTCGCCGCCATCTGCGAGCGGCTGGACGGGATCCCGCTCGCGCTGGAGCTGGCGGCCACCAGGGTGCGCGCGCTCGGCGTCCACGAGCTCGCCGCGCGCCTGGGCGTGCTCACCCCGGGGCGGGACGGCGCGCGCGGCACGCGACCTCGGACGCTCGACGGGTTCAAGGTGCTGGCCGAGGGCGGGAACGACGCGCCCGCCAGGCAGCGGACGTTGCGCGCGGTCATCGACTGGAGCTGGGACCTGCTCGGTGACGCCGAGCGGGCGGTGCTCCGCAGGCTGGCCGTCCACGCGGGCGGGTGCACGCTGCGCGCCGCGGAGGCCGTCGGCGGCGGCGCAGGGCTGGATGTCGTCGACCTGATGGCGGGCCTGGTCGACCACTCCCTGGTCACGGTCTCGACCGGCGCGGAGCCGCGCTACCGGCTCCTCGAATCGGTGGCCGCCTACTGCCGTGAACGCCTGGCGGAGGCGGGCGAGCTGGAGGAGATCGAGCGGCGGCACCTGCGTCACTACACCGAGCTGGCCGTCTCGGCCGAGCCGTACCTGAGGGGGCCCGAGCAGCGGGAGTGGCTGGCCAGGCTGGACGCCGAGAGCGCCAACCTGCGCGCCGCCCTCGACGCCGCCGTACGGCACGGCGGCGCGCCGCGCCTGGTCAACGCGCTGGCCTGGTACTGGGTACTGCGCGGGCGCCTGGGCGAGGGCCGCAGGTGGCTGGCCGCGGCCGTGGCGGCGGGCGGTCCCGGCGACGAGACGGGCACCACTCGCGTCTGGCTGAGCGCGTTCGCGCTGCGCATGGGCGAGGTGCTGGCCACCGGGACCGGCGAGCGGCCCGGCGACCTCGAAGGGCTGGCCGGGCGGGCCAGAGCCGAGTGGTTCCTCGCGCTGACCAGGCTCGGGGTGGGTGACGCCAAGCAGGGCGAGGACGAGATCGAGCGGATCCTCGACCTGTTCCGCGCCATCGGCGACGACTGGGGCGTGGCGGCCGCGCTCAGCACCCGCTCCAGGCAGGCGCTCGTGCGCGGCGACCTGCGGGCGATGGAGGCCGACGGCAGGCGGAGCATGACCATGTTCACCGCGCTCGGCGACCGGTGGGGCCGGCTGCACAACACGCTGACGCTGGGCGCGCACGCCGAGTACGTCGGCGACTACCCGCGCGCGGCGAGCACCCACACGGACGGCCTGCGCATCGCCGAGGAGCTCGGCCTGTGGAGCGAGGTCGCGGACAAACTGTCGGAGCTCGGCAGGATCGCACTGCTGGAAGGCGAGCACGCCAGGGCCGACGACCTGCACGAGCGGGCCGGCCGCCTGGCGAAGGAGCAGGGCTACACGATCGGTGAGGAGTACGCCGCGCTCGGACTCGCCCTCGGCGCCCGCCGCCAGGGCAGGCTGGAGGTGGCGGAGGCGCACCTGCGCACGTGGCTGGCGTGGAACCGTCAGGTCGACTCGGCCATCGCGATGGCGCTGATCCTGGCCGAGCTCGGCTTCGTCGCCGAACTGCGCGGCGACCTGGACGCCGCGCTCGCCCTGCATCTCGAAGGGCTCGCCGCCGCACGCGAGAGCGGCGGCTCACGCAGCGTCGCCCTCGCCTACGAGGGGCTGGCGGGCGCGCACGCGGCCAAGGGCCGCCCAGCGGAGGCGGCCCGCCTGCTCGGCGCGGCGGCGGCGATCAGGGAGTCGGTGGGCGCGCCGCTGCCCCCGGCCGAGCGTGGCGACGTCGACAGGATCACCGCCGCCGCGGTGGCGGCGCTCGGGCAGGAGCGCTTCGGCCTGGAGTACGAGACGTCGCGCGCCGACCTGCCCGCGGCCCTCAGTGGCGAGGGCCTCTACTTGGAGGAGACCCCCACGCCCAGGTCGAACTCGCGGTAGACGCGCGCCCAGAACCCGTCGCGCAGCCACACCCGTGCCTCAGGGTAGGGCCGCAGCGAGTGGCCGAGCTCCTTCTCCGCCTCGATGAGCAGTTCGGTGTCGATGACCGTCGGCAGGATCGGCCCCGGAAGCAGGTCCCTGATGTTGTCGCGACCGCGGGTGAGTATCCACTTCTGTGCCACGTGCTCGCCGACGTCCTCCACCCTGGGCCTGGACGGCCCGAGCTTGGCCACCTGGCCGGGCTTGACGTGCGGCTTCGGCGCGGCCGTACGGCCGGCGAAGACCTGCGCGGGCGACGGGGCCGTGACCGGCGGTACCACCGCCACGGGCTGCGGCGCACGGCTGAAAAACGGCCTCAGGAAGTCAGCGGAGATCACTTCGACGGTGTCGGACTCCCACACCAGGCGCTCGGCCTGGTTGGTGCCGTACGGCGGCTCGACGCCCCACAGGTGGATCCGCACGCCGTAGGCCTGGGCGGCCTCGACCGCGGGCACCATGTCCTCATCGCCCGCCAGCAGGATCGTGTCCGTCACCGCGTGATGCCTGGCCAGCGCCTCAAGGTCGCTCCTGATCTGGGCGTCAACGCCTTTCTGCTGGCCACGCGCGTTCAGATTGCCAAGCCGTACCTTCACCCAGGGAAGCTGGGCGATGACCCGCTGGTCAACGGTGGGCACACGGTCACGGGCGGCGTCATACCAATAGATCCGCAGGAGTTCGCCAGAAATACGTTGCTCCGCATGCTTCTGCAACGATTGGATGAGCTCATCGGCGGCAACCCGGTATTCCTTGCGCTCCTTGGCGCCGAGCAGTACTTCACCTGCCGCGGCATAGAGATAACCGACGTCCACAAGGACGGCGTACTTCGCCGCGACAGGGTGCGGCGTGAGGTCTGGGATGGCCATGTCGTCCTCCAGGCCGCGGTGCTCGTTGATCGGCTGACTATATACGCCTACTTTTCTAGATAGTCCCAACTCCCGGCGAACTTGACACCCGTTTCTCAGGATCCTCTAGGGCAAGGCGCTGTTTCGCCACGCCGACTTCCCAGGTACGAGCGGTTTACGCATGGTTCTGACCGGGTTTCGCCACGATTGGCGTTGTGGCTCCGGACGAAGATCCGGCTCGGCGTGTCGGGAAGCCAGAACCACCACCAGAGCCGCGATCTCCTCGGCGGTCGCGTTACCGCGAATAATTCGCAGATGAGACGTCATAGCGGGATGTTCCCATGTTTCTTCGGGGGCAGCGACGCCCGCTTGTTCCGCAGCGCGCGCAGCGCCCTGATGACCTGGACCCTGGTATCGGACGGCCGGATCACGGCGTCGACGTAGCCGCGCTCGGCGGCGAGGAACGGGTTGGCCAGAGTGTCCTCGTACTCGGTGACCAATCTGGCGCGCTCGGCGTCAGGGTCGTCGGCCCCGGCCAGCTCCCGCCGGTAGAGGATGTTGACCGCGCCCTGCGCGCCCATGACCGCGATCTGCGCGGTGGGCCAGGCCAAGTTGATGTCGGCGCCGAGGTGTTTGGAGCCCATGACGTCGTAGGCGCCGCCGTAAGCCTTGCGGGTGATGACCGTGACCAGCGGCACGGTGGCCTCGGCGTACGCATACAGCAGCTTGGCGCCCCGCCTGATGATTCCGTTCCATTCCTGGTCGGTGCCCGGCAGGAAACCCGGAACATCGACAAATGTCAACACGGGGATATTGAAAGCATCACAAGTGCGTACGAATCTTGCGGCCTTTTCGGATGCGGCAATATCGAGCGTTCCAGCGAAACTCATCGGCTGGTTGGCGACGATCCCGACCGAGCGGCCCTCGACCCTGCCGAAACCCACCACGATGTTCGGCGCGAACAGGGCGTGGACCTCAAGGAACTCGCCCTCGTCGAGCACGTGCTCGACGACCGTGCGCATGTCGTAGGGCTGGTTGGCCGAGTCGGGGATCAGCGTGTCGAGCTCGCGGTCCTCCTCGCTGACCTCCAGCTCGGCGTCGGCCTCGTAGGCCGGCGCCTCGTCCAGGTTGTTGGACGGCAGGTAGGACAGCAGCGCCCTGGCCAGGTCGAGGCAGTCGGCCTCGTCGGCCGCCTCGAAGTGCGCGACGCCCGACTTGGAGTTGTGCGTGTGGGCCCCGCCGAGCTCCTCGAAGCTCACCTCCTCGCCCGTGACCGTCTTGATCACGTCGGGGCCGGTGATGAACATGTGCGACTTCTCCTGAACCATCAGGATGAAGTCGGTCAGAGCAGGGGAGTAGACCGCCCCGCCCGCGCAGGGACCCATGACCAGGGAGATCTGCGGGACCACGCCCGAAGCGTGCACGTTGCGCTTGAAGATCTCGGCGAACAGGCCGAGCGCGACCACGCCCTCCTGGATCCTGGCCCCTCCGCCGTCGTTGATGCCGACGATCGGGCAGCCGACCTTGAGCGCGTGGTCCATGACCTTGACGATCTTCTCGCCGTAGACCTCGCCGAGCGAGCCGCCGAAGACCGTGAAGTCCTGGCTGTAGACGGCCACGGGCCGGCCGTCCACGGTGCCGTGGCCGGTGACCACCCCGTCGCCGTACGGCCTGTTGTTCTCGATCCCGAAGGCCGTCGCCCGGTGCCTGGCGAACTCGTCGAACTCGACGAAGGACCCCTCGTCGAGGAAGGCCGCCAGGCGCTCGCGGGCGGTCATCTTGCCCTTGGCGTGCTGCTTCTCCACGGCGCGGGCCGAGCCGGCGTGCACGGCCTCGTCCTGCCGCCGCTCGAAGTCGGCGAGCTTGCCCGCGGTGGTGTGGATGTCGATCTCTGGGGGCTCGGACGGCAGTGCGGCACTCATGTCCGTAAGACTAGTCCTGGGATCAAGACTCCTTCAGGCCGAACGGTCGCACCACTCGCGCATGGACCGCTCGGGCCGCCGTGCGACCACTGTCTCCACAAGGGAGCACTCACCTCATAAGCGGTCCGAGCCGTGCGCAACAGTGCCAAAAAGCACCAGACTGGTTCTCATGACGGAGGCAGTGCGCACAGAAGGCCTGTTCAAACGGTTCGGACAGCAGGTGGCGGTGGCGGGGGTGAACTTCACCGTGCCCGCGGGCAGCTTCGCGGGCCTGGTCGGCCCCAACGGCGCCGGCAAGACGACCACGCTCAGCATGATCACCGGCCTGCTCCGTCCCGACGGCGGCCTCGCCCAGGTCGGCGGCGTCGACGTGTGGCGCGACCCCGTCCAGATCAAGGCCCGCATCGGGGTGCTGCCCGAGGGGCTGCGGCTGTTCGAACGACTGTCGGGCCGCGAGCTGCTGCAGTACAACGGCCGCCTGCGCGGCATCCCCAAGGCCGAGGTCGAGCAGCGCGCAGAGGAACTGCTACGCGTCATGGACCTGGCCGACTCGGCCGACAAGCTCGTCGTCGACTACTCCACCGGCATGCGCAAGAAGATCGGCCTGGCCGCCGCGCTCCTGCACAACCCTTCCGTGCTCTTCCTCGACGAGCCCTTCGAGGGCGTCGACCCCGTCAGCGCCAACACGCTCACCGAGGTGCTCCAGCGCTACACCGCCTCCGGTTCCACGGTCATCTTCTCCAGCCACGTCATGGACCTGGTCGAGCGGCTGTGCGACTGGGTGTCGGTGATGAGCGGCGGCCACATCGTCGCCCAGGGCCCCATCGACGAGGTCCGGGCCGGACGCAGCCTCAACCAGGCCTTCCTCGACCTCGTCGGCGTACGGCAGGGCGGAGAGGAGGGGCTGACGTGGTTGGGCTCTTCGTCGCACTGAAGATCAGGCTGATCGCCGGAGGCCTGCGCGGCGACACCCAGCGCATCCTCGGCTTCGTCTTCTCCCTGCTCGCCGCGCTCGTCGTGGCGGCCGGCGGCTTCCTGCTGCTGACACTGCTCCGACTGGCCTCACCGCAGGTCGCCGCCGACGTCGGGATGATCGCCTTCACCGGCCTGCTGGTCTGCTGGGCGACCGTGCCGCTGCTGGCCTTCGGGCTCGACGACACCCTCGACCCTGCCAGGCTCGCCCTGTTCCCGCTGCGCACGGGACAGCTGGCGACCGGCATGTTCGCCGCCTCGGTCACCGGCGTGTGGCCGATCGTCTCGCTCGTCGTCACGGCGGGCGCGCTCGTCGGTCTCGCGAGAGGGGCAGGCGGCTTCCTGCTCGGCGTCGTCGCGGTGATCCTGCAGTTCGCGCTCTGCATCGTCACCTCCCGGCTCATCACGACCGCGCTGTCGGGGCTGCTGCGCTCGCGCAGGGGCCGCGACCTGCTGGCCGTCGCCGTCATCGTGGTCGTGCTGATGGCCCAGCTGCCCAACCTGATCGTCAACCGCGGCCTGAGCGGCGACCCCCTCGCGATGCTGCACAGCCTCGCCTCCGTGCTGCGCTGGACGCCGCCCGGCTGGGCCGCCCACGCCATCAGCGACGGCGGCGCGACCGGCGCGCTCGAACTGGCCGCGCTCGCCGTGCTCGTCCTCCTGCTCGGCTGGCTGTGGATCAGGGCGCTCGGCCGCGCCCTCGTCACGACCGACGCCTCCACCCAGGCGGCCTCGGTGCGCAGGTCCAGCGGCGTGCTCGACCGGTTCCTGCCCGACGGCCAGGTCGCGGCCGTGGTGTCGAAGGAGCTGAAGTACGCCAGGCGCGACCCGCGCGGGCGCGTCGGCTGGTTCGCCTCCATCGCGGTGACATGCGTACTGGCCTTCTCCATCAACGGCGACGGCTCGGCCGGCGGCGCCGGCGCCGCGATCGGCCCCGCCTGCGTCGGCGCGCTGCTGATCGGCATGCAGCAGTGCAACAGCTTCGGCATCGACGGCCGCTCCCTGTGGATGAACGCCGTCGTCTACGGCGACAGCCGTGACCTGCGCGGCGACCTGGCGGGCCGCCACCTGGCCGTGGCGATCATCGCGGTCCCTCTCCTGGTGGCGCTCGGCGTCATCGGCGGGGTGTTCGCCGGCAGCATGGCCTGGGCCGTGCCCGCCGTCCTGACCGCGTGGGGCGTGCTCGGCATCGGGCTCGGCGTCGGCGCGGTGACCAGCGTGCTCGTGCCGTACACGGTGCCCGACCGGCTCAACGCCTTCACCGGCGCCGCGCCGGGCCAGGGCGGGGTGGCCTTCGTGGCCTCGTTCGGCGCCATGATCGTCACCGCGCTGCTTGCGCTGCCTGTCGCGCTGCCCGTGCTCCTGGGCGTCGGCTGGATGAGCGCGGTGGCGCTGCCGTACGGCTTCGCGCTGGCGTGGGCGGGCAGGCGGCTGGCGGGCATGTGGGGCTACCCGCGCATGCCCGAGCTCCTCGCCGCGGTCTCCAGGCCCACCTAATGGTCTAGTCCATTTGGTGAGACCGGTCTCCAGTCGCGCGAGACGAGTAGATATCGTGCGAGACATGATTGACCAGGCCATCCCGCGCCACAGTGCCGTCAGCGAGATGCCCGACGAGCTCCGCCGCGACGTGCGGCTGCTCGGCGAGCTGCTGGGCCAGGTGATCGCCGAGCAGGGCGGTCCCGGGCTCCTGGAGGATGTCGAACGCCTGCGCAAAGCGGTCATCGGCGCACGCCGCCGCGAGGTGTCCCACGAACAGGTGGAACGCCTCGTGGGCGAGTGGGAGATCGACAGGGCGGTCCAGATCGCCCGGGCGTTCACCTGCTACTTCCACCTGGCCAACCTGGCCGAGGAGCACTACCGCATCCGCACCCTGCGCGAGCGCGACGCCGGCGCCGCCGTCCAGCGCGAGTCGCTGGCCTCCGCCGTCGAGGAGCTGGGCAAGGAGCGCGTCGCCGAGCTGGTCGAGGACCTCGAACTGCACCCCGTGCTGACCGCGCACCCCACAGAGGCGCGCAGGCGCGCGGTCGTCACGGCCATCCAGCGCATCAGCGGACAGCTGACCGAGTTCAACACACCGGGCCGCGGCTCCTCCGAACGTGCGGAGAGCAGGCGCAGGCTCCTGGAAGAGATCGACATCCTCTGGCGTACGGCCCAGCTGCGCAACACCAAGCTCGACCCGCTCGACGAGGTGCGCACCGCGATGGCCGCCTTCGACGAGACGCTCTTCCGCGTCGTCCCGCAGGTCTACCGCTCCCTCGACGCCGCCCTCGACGAGGGCACGGGCACCCGCGCGCCGCTGGCCAGGCCGTTCATCCGCTACGGGTCGTGGATCGGCGGCGACCGCGACGGCAACCCCAACGTCACCGCCAAGGTCACCAGAGAGGCCGTCCTCATCCAGGCCGAGCACGTGCTGACCGCGCTGGAGACCGCCACCTCCCGCATCGCCCGCACGCTCACCGCAGCCGCCCAGTTCACACCGCCCTCCACCGAGCTGCGCAAGGCGCTGGCCGCCGCCCAGGACGCCAACCCCGACCTGGTGTCCGAGCTGGCCACCCGCTCGCCTGCCGAGCCGCACCGGCAGTGGCTGCTGTTCGTCGCCGCCCGCATCGGCGCCACCCGCAGACGCGACCTCGACCTGGCCTACCGCGCGCCGTCCGACCTGCTGTCCGACCTGCGCCTGGCGCAGGAGTCGCTGGCCCAGGCGGGCGCCGGCAGGCAGGCCTACGGCGAGCTGCAGCACCTCATCTGGCAGGTGGAGACGTTCGGCTTCCACCTCGCCGAACTCGAGGTGCGCCAGCACTCCCAGGTCCACGCCGCCGCGCTCGAAGAGATCCGCGCGGGCGGGACGCTGTCGGAGCGGACCGAGGAGGTCCTGGCCACGATCAGGGTCATCGCCTGGATCCAGGAGCGCTTCGGCGTCACCGCCTGCTCGCGCTACGTCGTGTCCTTCACCCGCAGCGCCGACGACATCGCCGCCGTCCACGAGCTGGCCTTCCACGCGCTGGGCGAGCGCGCGCCCGTCCTCGACGTGGTGCCGCTCTTCGAGTCCGGACAGGACCTCGACAACTCGGCCGGCGTGCTCGCCGGCATGCTCGACCTGCCGCAGGTGCAACGCCGCCTGGCCGACAACGACCGCCGCGTGGAGGTCATGCTCGGCTACTCCGACTCCGCCAAGGAGCTCGGCCCCGCCGCGGCGACGATGAAGCTGTACGAGGCGCAGGAACGGCTGACCGCGTGGGCGGTGGCCAACGACGTCAAGCTCAGGCTCTTCCACGGCCGCGGCGGCGCGCTCGGCCGCGGCGGCGGTCCCGCCAACAGGGCCGTCCTCGCCCAGGCGCCCGGATCGGTCGCGGGCCGCTTCAAGGTGACCGAGCAGGGCGAGGTCATCTTCGCCCGCTACGGCCACCAGGCCATCGCCCGCCGCCACATGGAGCAGGTCGCCAACGCGGTGCTGCTCGCCTCCTCCCCGATCATCGGCGAACGCACCGCGACCGCCGCCGCCCGCTTCAGAGGCCTGGCCTCCCGGGTGGCCAACGCCTCCGAGCAGGCCTACCGCGCTCTCACCGAGGCTCCCGGTTTCCCCGAGTGGTTCGCGCTGGTCAGCCCGCTGGAGGAGATCGGCTCGCTGCGCCTCGGCTCCCGCCCCGCGCGGCGCGGGCTGGGCGCGCCCCGCTCCCTCGACGACCTGCGCGCCATCCCGTGGGTGTTCGCCTGGGCGCAGACGCGGGTCAACCTGCCCGGCTGGTACGGCCTGGGCAGCGGGCTCGCCTCCGTCGAGGACATCGGTGAGCTGCAGGCCGCCTACAAGGAGTGGCCGCTGTTCGCCTCCCTGCTCGACAACGTCGAGATGTCACTCGCCAAGACCGACCGGTCCATCGCCGCCCGCTATCTCGGCCTCGGGGGCAGGCCCGACTTCGAGGCGCAGGTGCTGGAGGAGTACGACAGGACCAGACGGCTCGTGCTGACGGTGACCGGGCACTCCAGGCTGCTGGAGAACAGGAAGGTGCTCTCGCGGGCCGTACAGCTGCGCGACCCCTACGTGGACGCCCTGTCCCACCTGCAGCTGCGCGCGCTCACCGCGTTGCGGACCACCGAGAACCTCACCGACGACGAACGCGAACGGCTGTCGACACTGCTGCTGCTGTCAGTGAACGGCGTCGCCGCGGGATTGCAGAACACCGGATGATCAGACTCGCTCGCGCCGAGGATCTGCCCACGATCGAGAAGATCGTCGCCGAGGCGTACCAGCCGTGGGCGGAGATCATCGGCATCCGCCCCAAGCCGATGGACGACGACTACGCCGCGCACCTGGCCGCCGGGCACGTGTTCGTCCTCGACGACCTGCGCGGGCTGATCGTGCTGGTGCCCGAGGACGGCGTGCTGTACGTGGACAACGTGGCGGTCCGGCCCGACCAGCACGGCCAGGGTCTGGGCAGGCGGCTGCTCGCCTTCGCCGAGGCGCGGGCGGCGGAGCTGGGCCTGCCCGCGCTGCGGCTCATCACCAACGCCAAGATGACCCCGAACATCGCGCTCTACCAGCGGCTCGGCTACACCGTCACCACGGTGGAGCGGATCGGCGGGCGCGAGGTGGTCTTCATGCGCAAGGAGCTGTAGCTCAACACAGAGTTACCGAAATGTCGTGAAAGGTGGCAACACTTCGCGGCTGCGGGACCACAATGTCAGTGAGCGCCCGTACGTCAGGGCGCTGTCCGCGCGTGCCCCAGGCCCTTCCCCCTCGCCCGGGGCCCGCGCGGCCCTCTTCGCGCGGGCCGGTCACCTCAGGTTCGTCAGGGCGCGCAGGGCGTACTCGATGGGGCCGTAACGGTGGTCGCGCAGCCACCACGCGCTCAGCGCCGCCAGCACCGCGTAGATCAGCACGGCCACGCCCATGACCGCGACCGGCGCGAGCTTGCCGCCCAGCGCCAGGCCGTACCCGGTGAAGACCAGGCACATCAGCACCGACTGGCCGATGTAGTTGGAGGCCGCCACCCGGCCGGGGTTGGACAGCACCGCTCCGACCGCGGGGAAACGCCTGACCAGCTGGAGCAGCGTGACCACGTAGGCGGCGGACAGGAGCAGCGAGGCGATGTCGTTGACCGCCAGGCCGACCAGCTGCCAGGAGCCGGAGGCGGTGTTGGACCAGGTGAAGAACACCGCGGCGGGCAGTCCGACGCCGAAGCCCACCAGCTGGACGCGCGGCACGAGGTGCGCCCAGCGCTCGCGCTCCTCGAACAGGCGCGACTTGCCCGCCGCCATCCCGAACAGGAACAGGGCCATCGCCATCGGGCCCTGCCCGAGCCAGACGAACGCCGCGAGCGTCGGGTAGGTCTCGAACTGGTAGGTGAGGAAGTCCAGCGGGCTCCCTGTGACCAGTGTCTCCGCCCTCGCGACCGCCGCGTGGTCGACGGCGGCGGCCGTACCCGCGGCGGGGTCGAGCAGGGTCAGCCCGGCCAGCGCCACCCAGACAACCGTGAGCACGCCGATGATCGCTGACCCGGTGATGACGGCGGTCCGCGGGCGGACGTTGCGCATGGCCAGCAGGATCAGGCCGAGGGCGGCGTAGAGGGTCAGGATGTCGCCGATCCACAGCAGGAACCCCTGCGCCACGCCCAGCGCGAACAGGCCGAGACAGCGGCGCAGCATCCTCCCCTTGACCTTGTCGCCCCACGAGCGCATCTGCAGCGTGAAGGAGTAGCCGAACAGGAAGGAGAAGATCACGTAGAACTTCGTGAGGACCAGGGTGCTGACGAGGGCCGCGACGGGGCCCTCGGTGATCGGCATCGCGCCGCTGCCCGTGGCGTAGCCGGGGTCGGCGAAGAAACCGATGTTCGCCAGCAGGATGCCGGCGAGGGCGAAGCCGCGGACGGCGTCGATCTCGTGGATGCGCCTGGTCGGGGGTGCCACGGTCTGCGTCATGACCTCGACGCTAGAGATCGTCTACGGCCCGCGCATCGAACCTCGGACGCTCCCGCATCCGACCAAAGTCGCCGTTCGGTTCGTTCTTAGGACCGTGGCGCCCTCGGTGCTCCCGAGCCGCCGCCCACATCGCGCCCTCGGGTCCCCGGCCCGGCGTCCACGTCGAGTCTCCGGTTGCCCGGCCCGGCGTCCACGCCGGGCCCTCGGTGCTCCCGAGGTGCTCCGGGTCGGCCCGCGGAAGACCTCATGGCCCGGCACGCGGGGGACCCCGGACACGCGGAGGACCCCGGACACGCGGAGGACCCCGGACACGAGGTGTCCGGGGTCCCGGGTGGGTCAGAGGGCGGCGAAGAACGCCCTGACGTCCTCGACGAACGCCTCGGGCTGCTCGAGCGGCAGGAAGTTCCCGCCCCGCTCGAGTTCCGTCCACCGCACCACCGGAGCGTCCCGCTCGGCGAACCGGCGGATCGTGATGTCGGTGCCCTTGGCCAGCGCCACTGCCGTCGGGACGGTGCTGCGCTCCTTCGGCGCCCATGCGGCGGGGTCGTGCGCGTTCTCGTAGTAGAGGTTCGCCGACGAGCCCGCGGTCCCCGTGAACCAGTACACGCTCACGTTGGTCAGCAGGTTGTCCAGCCCGACCGCGTCCTCGGGCAGCTCCGCCGCCGGGTCCGTCCACTCCTTGAACTTCTCGACTATCCACGCGAGCTGCCCCACCGGCGAGTCGTGCAGGCCGTACGCGACCGTCTGCGGCCTGGTCGACTGCTGGACGTTGAAGCCCATCATGTCGTCCCTGAAGTGCTGCAACTTGGCCAGCCGCGCCTGCTCGTCCTCCGTCAGCCCCGCGAAGTCCTGCGGGTCGTCGGAGGGGAAGGTGACGTATCCGTTGACGTGGGCGCCGATCACACGCTCGGGAGCCTGGCGCCCCATCTCGATCGCGTACCAGGCGCCGCCGCCCTGGCCCTGCACGCCGTACCTGTCGTAGCCGAGCCGGTCCATCAGCTCGACGAACGCGGTCGAGATCTTGCCGGTGCTCCAGCCGGGACCGGCCAGCGGTCCCGAGAAGCCGACGCCGGGGGCGTTGGCCGCGACCACGTGGAAGTCGCGGGAGAGCTCCTCGATCACCTCGACGAACGCCACGAACGAGGCGGGCCAGTCGTGCAGGAGCAGCAGCGGCGTAGCCTCCGGGTCGGCGGAGCGGACGTGCGCGAAGTGGATGTTCTGGCCGTCGATCTCGGTGGTGAACTGCGGGAAGCGGTTCAGCCGCGCCTCCTGCGCGCGCCAGTCGAATCCGTCGGCCCAGTAGGCGGCCAGCTGCTTCAGGTAGCCGGCGGGCACCCCGCGGCTCCAGCCCTGGCCGGGGATCTCCCCGCTCCATCGGGTACGGCGCAGCCGCTCGCGCAGGTCGTCGACGTCGGCCTGGGGGATCTCGATGCGGAAGGGGTGAATCATGACGGGTCCTTTCAGGGAGGTGTCGGTCCAGCGGGGCGGGAGCGTGGTCAGTGCACGAACTCGGTGTCGGTACGGCCCTGCTTGGGCAGCATCAGGCCCACGAGGAAGGTCGCCGCGATCATCACGGCCGCCACCGCGAGGGTGGTCTCCACACTGTTGGTGCCGAAGTAGACGGTGCCGAGGACGGCCAGGCCGAGCGCGTTGCCGACCTGCTGGATGGCGGTGAGGGTGCCCGAGGCCGAGCCGGTCTCCTGCGGGTCGACGGCGGCCATCACGATGGTGAAGTAGGGGCCCATGATCAGCCCGCTGCCCAGGCCGACGAAGGCGAGCGCGGGGGCGAGCTGCCACGGGGTGACGCCGGGCTCGGCGATGACCAGCAGGGCCAGCACGGCCAGGCCCATGACGACCGCGCCAGCGAGCAGGACCTTGCGTCCGTACTTCTGGGTGGCCTGCGCGACGCCCATGCCGGCGATCATTCCGATGGAGGACGGCACGCCGGTCAGCGCCGCCTTCAGGGGAGAGAAGCCGAGGCCGAGCTGGGTGTAGAGGCCGATGACCAGGAACACGCCGCCGAACGCGGCGAAGTAGATGGCGCCGACGGCCAGGCCGGAGACGAACGCGGGCTTGCGGAACAGCGAGGGGGCGATCAGTGGGTCGCGGCCGAGGCGGCCATCATCGCGAACGTCCAGATCGGCCAGCCGTGCTCGCCGCCCTGGACCAGCGGGAAGACGATCAGGACGGTGCCGAGGGAGGCGAGGATCGCGCCGGGCAGGTCGAGCTTGACGCCGCCCGCGGGAGGGGAGGAGGGCAGGAAGCGGGCCGCCGCGATGACGGCCGCGATGCCGACCGGGAGGTTGATCAGGAAGATCATCCGCCAGCCGGTGCCGAACAGGTCGGCGCTGACCAGCCAGCCGGCGAGGATCGGACCGCCGATCGCCGACAGGCCCATGACCGGGCCGAACAGCCCGAATGCCGCCTGTAGTTCCTTCGGCGGGAACATCTCCTTCATGAGCCCGAGCCCCTGCGGGATCATGGCCGCGCCGAACAGGCCCTGCAGGACCCTGGCGGCGATCATCGTCTCGGGGGAGACGGCGACCGCGCAGAACATCGAGCCGATCGTGAAGCCGGTGACGCCGATGAGGAACATCCGCTTGCGACCGGCGATGTCCCCGAGCCTGCCGCCGATCAGCAGGCCCGCGGTCATGGCCAGCGTGTAGGCGGCGCCGAGCCACTGGATCAGCGAGGTGCCGCCGCCGAGCTCGGTGCGCATGGTGGGGCCCGCGATGTGGGTGACGGTGGCGTCGAGCAGTTCCATCACCGAGCCGGCGAGGATCACGAACAGCGCGGGCCAGCGCCGGCGGTAGGCGACGTTCTCCTGGGGGGTCGTCACCACGGGGCGGGTGTCGAGGGCAGTCATCGCAGGCCTCCTGCATTGGAACGGCTTGTTCTGTTCCAGAATAGCAGAACGGAATGCTTCATTCCATAGAAGAGCCAGGATCCTTTGTGATGGGCGCGGTCGGGGTGGGGCATGCGAACGGCCCGGCATCGTGAGCACGATGCCGGGCCGTCGATCGCCCTTGTCAGGAGTGGGTCTTGACCCTGAACTCCTGGTCGGTGCCGCAGGACGGGCCGTTCGGGCCGCCGATGCGAACAGAGCTGAAGAAGTCGCGGTAGGTGCTGAAGAAGTTGCCCTTGCCGCCCGGGGTGGTCACGGCAGAACAACCGCCGAAGTCGGCTTCGGAGTAGAGGTGGATGTAGGAGCCGGTCCTGTTCCAGTCGGACTTGGCCCTGTCGTCCATGTTCAACGCGGCCAGAGAAGGCGTGCTGGCCTGGATCTCGATGATGTCACCCGTGCCATCGAGGCCCGAGAACATGCAGTAGTAGCCGGCGTGGCAACGGTCGTAGCCATCGGCGGCATGGGCGGGAGCGGTCGGCAGGATGGACAGCGCAACGGCCGCGATCGGTAACGCCAGCATGTGAAGCTTCTTGTCCACTACCTCTCCTTTAGTGAAACTTTTCTTCGACGGACTTTACGAAGATACATGACTCGATCTTGCTGGTGAAGAGGGCGTGAACGGCTACAGAGCGATGCGCTCCCTGCCCGAGTAGACGTTGCACCGCTCCTCGCGCAGGAACCCGACCAGCGTCATCCCGAACTCCCTGGCCAGGTCGACCGCCAGCGACGACGGGGCCGACACCGCGCACACCATCGGGATGCCCGCGGCCAGCGCCTTCTGCATGATCTCGTAGCTGGCCCTGCCGCTGACCATCAGCGCGTGCCCGGCGAGCGGCTTCCCGGTCAGCGACGCCCACCCGACCAGCTTGTCGACCGCGTTGTGCCTGCCGACGTCCTCTCTGAGCGCCACCAGCGCGCCGTCTGCCGTGAACAGCCCGGCCGCGTGCAGGCCACCGGTCTTGCCGAAGCCGCCCTGCGCCTCCCTCAGCCGGTACGGCATGCCGTACAGGATCTCGGGGGTGATCGACAGCTCGCCCTGGGGGAGGGGGCGGCAGCGGTCGCGCAACGCGTCGAGGCTGGCCGAGCCGCAGACCCCGCACGCGCTGGAGGTGACGAAGTGGCGGTCGAGTGCGGGCAGGTCGGGGAGCGGGCCGTCGAGCGCGACCGTGACCGTGTTGTAGCGAGCCTCGGGCGTCACGTCCTCGTCGGTGCAGTAGCCGATGGCCTTGATCTCGCCGGGCCTGGCCAGCCCCTCGCCGTGCAGGAACCCGGCCGCCAGCTCGAAGTCGTGGCCGGGCGTGCGCATGGTGATGGCCACGGTTCTGCGCTCGCCGCCCTGAGCGGTGACACGGATCTCCATGGGTTCTTCGGTGGCCAGGTAGTCCCGCCGGTCTCTGGCGCGGTTTCCGGAGATTTCCGTGATGTGGGCGCGGGTGGTCGGGGTCGTCACCTTTCGTACCCTACTTTCGTCACCTACGCCGTACCGCTCGTGGAGGTGGCCGCGTCACCGTCGCCGATCCTGCCGAGCGTCGCGACGGCGTTGACGGAGGAGATGCGGACGTCGGGAGAGCTCACCCCCTCATCTTCCTCCGGGGGGAGGGCCCGGCGAAGGACCCCGGCCTACGGCCGTTCCGAAACCCGCCGTCTGCCCGAGAACCTCCGGCCGACCGCCGCCCCGCGCGCCGCCGGTGGCGACGACCCCGCGCTCGGGAGAAGACGCCCGCCGGCCACCGGTCCGCACTTTGGCGGTGACTTGGAGCGAACCCCCGAGATCGGGGGTTGCGGTCGGCCGAATCGGGCGCGGTGGGGGGTCAAACTG
Source organism: Nonomuraea mangrovi (assembly GCF_042681425.1). Lineage (NCBI taxonomy): Bacteria > Bacillati > Actinomycetota > Actinomycetes > Streptosporangiales > Streptosporangiaceae > Nonomuraea > Nonomuraea mangrovi. The sequence goes on from NZ_JBHUFV010000015.1 coordinate 337,988, forward strand.
GGGGAAGATGGTCAGGTGTCCGATTCTCGCTTCGCCGACCTCGACCGCCCGCCGCTGAACCAGGCGGCGCTCACCCGCGCCCTGGTCAGGCCGGGCAGCCTGTGGACGGACCTCACGGTCGTGGACCGCACCGGATCCACCAACGCGGACCTCGCCCGGCGGGCCAGGGAAGGCGTGAGGGAGGGGGCGGTGCTGATCGCCGAGGCCCAGTTCGCGGGCCGCGGCAGGCTGGGCCGCGTTTGGAACGCGCCACCTCGCTCGGGGCTGACCTTCTCCGTGCTGCTGCACCCCCAGGTGCCGCACGCGCGCCAGGGCTGGCTGCCGCTGCTGTTCGGTGTGGCCGCGGCCTCCGCCGTACGGCGTGTCGCGGAGCTGGACGTCAGACTGAAGTGGCCCAACGACCTGCTGGTCGGGGAGAGGAAGCTGGCGGGCATCCTGGCCGAGCGGCTCGAGAGCGGCGCGGTCGTCGTCGGCATGGGGCTGAACGTCTCGCTCCGCACGACCGAGCTGCCCGTCGACACCGCCACCTCCATCGCCATCGAGCTCGAGGCGACGCACACGGAACACGACCGCGAACGCCCGCAGGGCACCGACAGGGACCCGCTGATCAGGGCCATCCTGAGAGAGATCGAGAGCCACTACCGCGACTGGACCGCGGCGGACGGCGACGCCGACGCCTCCGGCCTGCGCGCCGCCTACCTGGCCTCCAGCGCCACGATCGGCCGTGAGGTGCGGGTGGAGCTGCCGGGCGAGCGGATACTGGCCGGCACCGCCACGGGCGTCGACGTGTCGGGGCACCTGCAGGTCGCGGGCCAGACGTTCAGCGCGGGCGACGTGGTCCACGTTCGCCCTTCTTCGTAGCGTTCGGCGAGGGTCCGTGCCACGATTTCTGCCATGACTCTCCCGGATCACCACCTGACTCAGGGCGAACGGCGCATCAGGTCGTTCCACCCGCACTGGAAGCGGCTCGTCGGGCCCGCGGTCGCGCTCGTCCTCATCCTCGCCGCCACCGGTGTCGGGCTGTACCTGATCCCGGGCGGCTGGGAGTTCGCGCTGTACGGCAGGGCGGCGGTCATCGTGATCGCGGTCATCCTGCTGACGATCTGGTCGTTCGTCCCCTACCTGCAGTGGAAGAACACCGGCTACGTGCTCACCACGCACCGCTTCACGATCAGCACCGGCGTGCTGAACAAGTCGACCGACGAGATCCCCCTCACCAAGGTCAACTCGGTCAGTTCCGACCAGTCCTTCGCCGAGCGGATGCTGGGCTGCGGCACGCTGACCGTCGAGTCGGCCAGCGACCAGGGCCAGCTCGCCCTCCGTGACATCCCGAGGATTCAGGACGTGCGGGCCGACCTGTTCCGTGCCGTCGAGGACGTCTCCGACGGCGACGTCGACGGAAGGTAGTCGTCACGACGATGAGGCCGACGGCGGAGGAGATCGAGCGGCTGCTGGTCGGCGCCACGCCCCGCTACACCAGGGAGCAGGTCGCCGCGGGAGCGGGCGTGTCGCAGGAGCTCGCCGAACGGATCTGGCGCGCCCTGGGGTTCGCGACGCACGCCGACGACGCGGTGGCGTTCTCCGACGCGGACGTGGCCGCGCTGCGCAGGGTGCGCAAGATGCTCGAGGGCGGGCTGCTGGACGAGCCCACGGTCATCCGCCTGGCCAGGGCGCTCGGCCAGACCACCGCCAGGCTCGCCCAGTGGCAGGCCGAGATCATGATCGGGGCGATGCTGCCGGAGGAGGAGCCGTCCGACGGCGACCTCGCCAGGATCCTGGAGACGTCACAGCAGCTGCTTCCCGACTTCGAGCACGTGCTCGTCCACGTCTGGCGGGCCCAGCTCGCCGCCGCGGGGACCCGCCTGCTCGCGATGGCCGACATCAACGACGAGCGGGTGCCGACGCGCGTGTCGATCGCGGTCGGATTCGCCGACCTGGTCTCCTTCACCAGGCGGTCGAGGGAGCTGTCGGAGCGGGAGCTCGCCGAGCTCGTGGAGGGGTTCGAGTCGCGGGCCTCCGACGTGGTCGCCGCCCACGGGGCGAGGCTGGTCAAGACGCTGGGCGACGAGGTGCTGTTCACCGCTCCCACCCAGGCGCAGGCCGCCGAGATCGCGCTCGACCTCATCGAGACGGGCCAGCTGCGCATCGGCATGGCCTACGGTCCTGTGGTGCCGATGATGGGCGACGTGTTCGGCACGACCGTCAACCTGGCCGCCAGACTGACCGCCATCGCCAGGCCCGGCACGATCGTCATCGACGCGGAGCTGGCCGAGGGGCTGGCCGACAAGGACTTCGGCCTGCACAAGATCCGCCGCCGACCTGCGAGAGGTCTCGGCGTGGTGCAGCCGTATGTCTTGCGGAGATCATCGTCCTGAGCAGATGATGAACGGCATGCCGTACGAAGTCCAGGGCGTCATCGCCCGAGGTAAGGGCCAGGATGTCTCCGTCGAGACCGTACTCGTGCCGGACCCGGGGCCGGGCGAGGCGGTCGTGGCCGTGAAGGCGTGCGGCGTCTGCCACACCGACCTCCACTACCGGGAGGGCGGGATCAACGACGACTTCCCGTTCCTGCTCGGCCACGAGGCGGCGGGTGTCGTCGAGGCGGTCGGTGAGGGGGTCACCGAGGTGGCGCCGGGCGACTACGTGATCCTCAACTGGCGCGCGGTCTGCGGCAACTGCCGCGCCTGCCTGCGCGGCCGGCCCTGGTACTGCTTCGCCACCCACAACGCCACACAGAAGATGACGTTGAAGGACGGCACAGAGCTCAGCCCCGCGCTCGGCATCGGCGCCTTCATCGAGAAGACGCTGGTCGCGGCGGGCCAGTGCACCAAGGTCTCCGCCGAGGCCCCGCCCGAGGTCGCCGGCCTGCTCGGCTGCGGCGTGATGGCGGGCCTGGGCGCCGCGCTCAACACGGGCAACGTCTCGCGAGGCGACACGGTGGCCGTCATCGGCTGCGGCGGTGTCGGCGACGCGGCCGTCCTCGGCGCCTCGCTCGCCGGAGCCGTGAAGATCATCGCGGTGGACGTCGACGACCGCAAGCTGGCCTGGGCCCGCGACTTCGGCGCCACCGACGTCGTGAACGCGGGCGAGCAGGACCCCGTCGCCGCGATCCGCGCGCTGACCGGCGGGTTCGGCGCCGACGTCGTCATCGAGGCGGTCGGCCGCCCCGAGACCTACAAGCAGGCCTTCTACGCTCGTGACCTGGCGGGCGTCGTCGTCCTCGTGGGCGTCCCCACGCCGGCGATGGAGCTGGAACTGCCGCTGCTGGACGTCTTCGGCCGCGGGGGCGCGCTCAAGTCCTCCTGGTACGGCGACTGCCTGCCCTCACGCGACTTCCCCATGCTGATCGACCTCTTCCTGCAGGGCAGGCTCCCGCTCGACAAGTTCGTGTCGGAGACGATCTCGCTCGGCCAGGTCGAGGAGGCCTTCGCCAGGATGCACAGGGGCGAGGTCCTGCGTTCGGTGGTGACGCTGTGATCGACAGGGTCGTCACCTCGGGCACGTTCTCCCTCGACGGCGGCACGTGGGACGTCGACAACAACGTCTGGCTGGTCGGCGACGCGCGCTCGGTGATCGTCATCGACGCCGCCCACTCCGCCGAGAAGATCGCCGAGCGGGTGGGCGGCAGGACCGTCGCCGCGATCGTGTGCACCCACGCGCACAACGACCACATCAACGCGGCCGCCGTCCTGTCGGAGCTGACCGGCGCGCCGATCCTGCTGCACCCCGCCGACCAGGTGCTGTGGGAGATGGAGTACGGCGACGACGTGCGGTACACGCCGCTGGAGGACGGCCAGAAGCTGGCGTCGGGCGGCGTGGAGCTCCAGGTCATCCACACGCCTGGCCACGCGCCGGGCGCGGTGTGCCTCTACGCGCCCGAGCTGGGCGCGGTCTTCACCGGCGACACGCTGTTCGAGGGCGGGCCCGGCGCGACGGGTCGGTCGTTCTCCTCCAGGGAGACGCTCGTCGAGTCGATCAGGACCAGGTTGCTGGTGCTGCCGCACGAGACCGTCGTGCACACCGGCCACGGCAACTCCACCACCATCGGCGCGGAGAGCCCCTCCTTCTAGGAGCCCCGCGTACGCCTCCGGAGGGAGTGGCGCCCCCATCCGGAGGCGCACGGCCGCCGCGCGGACGTGCGACCGGGGGCGGACGCGTCGGCGCGCCCGGCGCGGCATGCTTGGGGAAAGCGTGACCGGATCCTGATCCGTAGCCGTCCTGCTACCCAGCGAAACCTATCCCGAGGGAGCAATGTCCCCTCGTGGGTGATTTATGCCTGTGTCGCACTCCACATAGGCAAGCCTAACCATCATGGGTTATCTTAGGTGTGCCTAACCTTTTAAGTGCCGTTCCTGCGAGAGGTCTGTCTCCCCGATGTACGTATGCGTCTGCCGCGCCGTGACCGAGAACGAGGTCCACGACTGCATCGCCGCGGGCGCCAAGAGCGCGCGGCAGATCCGCGACACCACGGGCGCCGGGGCGGACTGTGCCTCTTGCGTGCGGAAGATCTGTGCGATCCTGAAGCGGTCAGAGGACTTGATTCCGACCGCATAGCACGAGGAGCCCAGTTCAATGCAGGGCGACAAGCAGATCATCGAGCTGCTCAACGAGCAGCTGACCGCGGAGCTCACCGCTATCAACCAGTACTTCCTCCACGCGAAGATGCAGGAGAACTGGGGCTACACCAGACTGGCCAAGCACACGCGCGAGGAGTCCATCGACGAGATGCGCCACGCCGAGCGGCTCACGGATCGCATTCTCTTTCTCGAAGGCCTGCCCAACTACCAGCGGCTCGGCACCCTCCACATCGGCCAGACCGTCGAGGAGCAGCTCAGGGCCGACCTCGAGGTCGAGTTGAGCGTGGTCGACCGGCTCAAGCCGGGCATCAAGCTGATGCGCGAGAAGGGCGACACGACCTCGGCGCGCCTCTTCGAGGACATCCTCGAGGACGAGGAGCACCACATCGACTACCTGGAGACGGAGCTGGGGCTCATCCAGAGCCTGGGCGAGCAGCTGTACCTCGCCCGCTACGCCGAGCCTCCGTCCGAGTAGCACGCCGTGGGTCGCCCGCCGTGACATCCGTTCCGGCGGGCGTTTCGCTGCCCGGATGGCAAAGCTTTCGACAAAGTGGGCGATTCTCGGACGATGTAGCGGCGAGAACCGGAGTCCGCTGGAGTGGCGTGCTTGACGGGCGGCCGGCGGTGACCACGGTGGCCTGGCGGGGGCTTGCCGTAGCAGAGGAAACAGCGGACGCTGAGGGCCCGGCAATGTGTGGGGCATTAAATTCGCACTAGCCGTCATTTATCAGCGTTTGCCCAGGTCAATAGATAGGTCAAACGCGAGTCAAACCGCGCGCTGTGCCCGGGAAACGATCGCCTAAGGTCCTACGATCGCTTCATGACCTGCGTACTTCTCGCCGAGGATGACACCTCGATTTCCGAGCCACTCGCGCGCGCCCTGCGCCGTGAGGGCTACCAGGTTGAGGTGAGCCCCGACGGCCCGCAGGCCCTCGAGAGGGCTCTGTCGGGAGGCATCGACCTCATCGTTCTCGACCTAGGCCTGCCCGAGATGGACGGCCTCGAGGTCGCCCGCCGGATCCGCGCCGAAGGGCACGGCACGCCGGTGCTCATCCTCACCGCACGCGTCGACGAGGTCGACACCGTCGTCGGTCTCGACGCCGGTGCCGACGACTACGTCACCAAGCCGTTCCGCCTCGCCGAACTCCTCGCTCGCGTCAGAGCGCTCCTACGGCGCGGCACCTCGGAGACCCCTGTGGTCCAGGGCGTCCGCATCGACGCCGACTCCCGTCGCGCATGGATGGGCGAGAAGGAGCTCCATCTGACGACCAAGGAGTTCGACCTGCTGCGCGTCCTCGTGCGCGACGCCGGCAAGGTGGTCACCCGCGAACAGATCATGCGCGAAGTCTGGGACACCAACTGGTGGGGCTCCACCAAGACCCTGGACATGCATATCTCCTGGCTCAGGCGCAAGCTCGGCGACGACGCCGCCAAGCCGCGCTACATCACCACCGTCAGGGGAGTCGGCTTCCGATTCGAGCGAGAGTAGGCAGTGCGCCGCCGCCTACTCTCCTCCACCCTGGTCGTCGCGGTCATCGCCGTCCTCCTGCTCGGGGTGCCCCTGGGCGTGGTGGTCAGCCGCCTGATCGTCGAGGACGCCAACCAGCAACTGAGGGCGGAGGCGACCCGCCTCGTGGGTGAGGTGGAATACGCCCGCATTCAGGAGACTCCACTCGATCCGCAACAGCTCAAACAGAAGTATCCGGACCGATACATCCAGATCTATGTGAACGGCAACCCGCCGACGGCGACCGTCGTCGGCGCCTCCCCGCCGTCCGGCCACTCCATGCACGAGGAGGCCAAGTCGGACAGCGGCATCTACGTCAGGGTGAGCCGCGACAAGGATCAGGTCGAGCGGGACGTACGCGCTCGCCTGCTCCTCATCGTGGCACTGGCCGCCGCGGCTCTCGCGGTCGCGGTGGGTCTCGCCATCGTGCAGTCCCGCCGGCTCACCCTCCCCCTCCTCGACCTGGCCAAGATCGCTGATCGGCTGGGCTCGGGAGACGCGAGGCCGAGCAAGCACCGCTACGGCATTCCCGAGCTCGACCGTGTCGCCGAGGTGCTCGACCGCAGCGCCACGCGCATCGCCGACCTGATCACGCGCGAGCGCGAGTTCGCCACCGACGCCTCGCACCAGCTGCGCACCCCGCTGACCGGGCTCACGATGCGCCTGGAGGAGATCGTCGCCGCCTCGGACGACCCCGCGATCGTTCGCGAGGAGGGCGAGGCCGCCATCGTCCAGGCCGAACGCCTCACCGCGGTCATCGACGAGCTTCTGGCCGCCGCGCGCCGCCAGCGCATCGCCCAGGCCGAGCCGATCTCCGTCGACGAGGTCCTCGTCCAGCAGGTCACCGAGTGGGAGCCCGCCTTCCGCCGCGCGGGCCGTTCCGTCTCCCTCGACGGCGCCCGCGGACTCAAGGCCCTGGCCACCGGCGGCGGCCTCGGCCAGGTCGTCGCGTCCCTCCTGGAGAACTCCATCCAGCACGGCGGCGGTGCCGTGTCCGTGTCGACGAGCAGCAGCGACAACTACGTCGTCATCGAGGTGGCCGACGAAGGCCCCGGCATCTCCGACGAGATCGCCCCCAAGGTCTTCGAACGCAACGTCAGCGGCGGCGGTGGCACCGGCCTCGGCCTCACCCTCGCCCGCGCGCTGGCCGCCGCCGACGGCGGACGGCTCGAACTCGTGCGCCGCAGGCCCGCGGTGTTCGCCATCTTCCTGCGCCCCGCCGACAACCCGAGCCGCCGCCGCGTGGTGACCGGCCCCGCCTGAACCGTCAACGGTAGGGGTCGGTTATCTCGCGGAGGCGGGTGAGGGCTCGGCGCAGGTGGCCGGCGTCCCGCTTGCCGAGGTGCCGCGTCCACTCGGCCTCGACCTCGGCCTCGATCACCCTGGCGACCGCACCGGCCGCGTGACCGCGCGCCGCGATCCGCACCAGCCTCGCCCTGGCGTCGGTCGGATCCTGCACCCGCTCCACGTAGCCGGCCCGTTCGAGCTGGTCCACGAGGAACGTGGTCGTCTGCTTGCTCACCCTGGCCTGCTCGGCCAGCTCGCTCACGCGCGTGCCGTGCGGGCCGATCCGCTGGAAGACCCGGCTCTGGGCGGGCGTGATGTCGTCGAACCCGGCCTCGGCCAGCGCCTCCATGACCCTGGTCTCCATGGCGCGGTAGGGGATGAAGCACAGCACGCCGAGGTTCAGCTCGTCCTCGCTCACGGAACACCCCTTGACGTTGGACAGATTATCGAACCAAAATAGTTCCATCATCGTACCAAGTTGCGGACGGAGGGAGGCCGGGATGGACCGCGATGAGGTGTGGCAGGCGATCGACCGCGAACGGTCAGGGCTCGCGGACCTCCTCGACGACCTGTCCGAGCAGGAGTGGGAGACGCCCAGCCTGTGCGAGGGCTGGCGGGTGCGCGACGTCGCGGCCCACCTGACGCTGGCCCACATCCGCCCGCTGACGGCGGTGGTCGAGCTGCTGAGAGCTCGTGGAGACCTCAACCGCATGATCCGCGACACCGCCGTACGGCAGGCCGCGCTGCCCGTGCGGCAGTACGGCGTGCTGCTGCGGGAGATGGTCGGGTCGCGGAAGAAGGTGCCCGGCATCAGCGATCTCGAGCCGCTCATCGACGTCCTCGTGCACGGGCAGGACATCGCGATCCCGCTCGGCCGGGAGCGGCCCATGCCCGCGCGGCCCGCCGAGGCCGCGGCGACGCGGGTCTGGACGATGAGAGGGCCCTTCCACGCTCAGCGGAAGCTGGACGGCCTCGAACTCGTCGCCACCGACTGTTCCTGGTCCGTGGGGCGAGGGTCGCGGGTGGAGGGGCCGATCGCGGCGATCCTGCTCCTGCTGACCGAGCGTCGGGCCGCCCTGCCGCAGCTGGCCGGTCCAGGCCTGGCGGACCTGCGGTCCCGCCTGTCCGGCGCCACGCGCGGATAGTCCCGCCGGTCGGCCGGCTAGCGCCTGCGGGAGGGGACGGTCTCGGGGAGACCGGTGGCGGGCTCGACGGGCGGGTCCTCGGGGGCGAGGAAGACCCACCGCTTGTAGGACCAGAACCGGAACAGCGTGCCGAAACCGACGCCGACGATCTTGGCGATGTTGTAGCTCACCGGGTCGTGCAGGCCCAGCGTGTAGGTCGTGAACCCGATGAAGATCAGCGCGATCAGCAGCCCGATCCCGTTGAGCAGGAAGAACAGCGCGTACTCCCTGGCCAGCCCGCTCTGCTCCCTGTGCCGGAACGTCCAGTAGCGGTTGCCCAGGTACGCGAACGTCGCGGAGATGCAGGTGGCCAGGACCGCCGAGATCAGCGGGCCCCAGCCGAATCCGAACCTGAAGAGGTTCGTCGCGCCCATGTCCAGGAAGAAGGCGATGCCGCCGATCGTCCCGAACTTCGCCAGCTCGTGAACCATGTGGACGAACCGGTTGTAGGCGCGTCTGAGGAACTCCACGTCTCCTGCACGTTCCTTTCCGCGTTCACCTGCCGCACCTTTGAACAGGTCCGACGACACCAGGCTACCGGTCAAGGGGCACGGCACGGGCGCGAAGGCCCTGCGAAGCGGCCCAGAACGCCACGCATCGCACCCACTCAACCAGCATTTCTAGAAATATCGTCTTATGGCGGGTAGAGCGGCTCGATGGCCGTTACGCTGACGCAGGTCGCGGGGTCGGGGGGCTCGCGACGGACGGCCGTCACCCTGGGCGACGCGTGCCGGACTCCCGCGAGAGGCAGGGCGGAGCGCCGTCCCATCCGCATCCGATCGGGCGGCTGAGCACGCCGGACGGAGTACGCGCTGGGCGGTCGTGCTGTGAGGCGACCCGGAACGGCCGCCCAGCCCTGCCCGGCGGATCAGCCCGTCCGCCGGATGGGAACAGCTCGCCTGCCGGTATGCTTCGGGCACGTGAGCAGCACCTCTTCGCATGTCGGCCCCGTGGTGGGCGTTGTCGGCGCGGGCCAGTTGGCCCGCATGATGCAGCAGGCCGCCATCCCGCTCGGGATCGAGCTGCGGGTCCTGGCCAACACGCAGGACGAGAGCGCCGCCAAGGTGATCGTCGACACCAGGCTCGGCGACTACCGTGACCTCGCCGTCCTGCGCGACTTCGCCGCAGGCTGTGACGCCGTCACCTTCGACCACGAGCACGTCCCCACCGAGCACATCGGGGCGCTGACCGACGAGGGCGTCCAGGTGCATCCCGGAGCGGACGCGCTGGTTCACGCCCAGGACAAGGCGGAGATGCGCAGGCGGCTGACCGCCTTCGGCGCGCCGTGCCCCGCGTGGCGGGCCGTGGAGACGGTCGCCGACGTCGAGGCGTTCGCCGCCGAGAACGGCTGGCCCGTCGTGCTGAAGGCGATCAGAGGCGGCTACGACGGCCGCGGCGTCTGGGTGTGCGACGACAGGAGCGAGGCCGCCGAGGTCGTCGCGACCGGCATCCCGCTGCTGGCCGAGGCGTTCGTGCCGTTCCAGCGCGAGCTGGCCGTGCTGGTCGCCCGCTCGCCTCACGGCCAGGGCGTCAGCTACCCGGTGGTGGAGACCGTCCAGGAGAACGGCATCTGCGTCGAGGTCCTTGCCCCCGCGCCCGGCCTCGACCCCGAGGACGCCGCCCAGGCCCAGCGCATTGCGCTCAAGATCGCCGACGAGCTGGGCGTGACCGGGCTGCTGGCGGTGGAGATGTTCGAGACCGCCGACGGCCTCGTGGTCAACGAGCTGGCCATGCGGCCCCACAACAGCGGCCACTGGACCATCGAGGGCGCCCGTACCTCCCAGTTCGAGCAGCACCTGCGGGCCGTGCTCGACCTGCCGCTCGGCTCGCCCTCGCTCACCGCGCCGTACGTCGTCATGGTCAACCTCCTCGGCGGTGACGACCCCGCCATCTTCAAGCGCTACGAGCACGTGATGGCTCACGACCCCGGCGTCAAGATGCACTTCTACGGCAAAGAGGTGCGGCCGGGACGCAAGATCGGCCACGTGACCGTGCTCGGCACCGACCTCGACGACGCCAGAGCCCGTGCCAAGCACGCGGCCGTCTACCTCACCACAGGGGAGTACACATGATCGGCATCGTGATGGGCAGCGACTCCGACTGGCCGGTCATGAAGCTGGCCGCGGAGGCGGTGGCCGAGTTCGGCGTGCCGTTCGAAGCCGACGTGGTCTCCGCGCACCGCATGCCGATCGAGATGATCGAGTACGGCAGGCAGGCCGCGCCGCGCGGCCTCAAGGTGATCATCGCGGGCGCCGGCGGGGCGGCGCACCTGCCGGGCATGCTGGCCTCGGTCACTCCGCTGCCGGTGATCGGCGTGCCGGTTCCGCTGAAGTACCTCGACGGCATGGACTCCCTGCTGTCGATCGTGCAGATGCCCGCGGGCGTACCCGTGGCGACGGTCGCCGTCGGCGGGGCGCGCAACGCGGGCCTGCTGGCCGTCCGCATCCTGGCCGCCTCCGACGAGGGGTTGCGCGGGCGGATGGAGGCCTTCCAGGAGACGCTGCGCGAGCAGGCCCAGGCCAAGGGCGAGAAGCTGCGCGCCGAGGCGGCCGAACTGGGGCGCTAGCGCGCTGCGTGTGGCGGGCGGCCCGGTTTGACGGCCGGCCCGGTTTGAGGGCCGGCCCGGCACGCGCACGGTGGGTCAGGCGCCCGGCACGCGCGCGGTGGGCTGGTCCGGCGCGGTGGGTCGGGCGCCCGGCACGCGCGCGGTGGGCTGGTCCGGCGCGGTGGGCTGGGCGGCCCGCCGCGCCGGGAACGACGGGCAGCGGCTACGGCCGGCCGAGAGCGCGGTAGTGCCAGCCCGCCGAGCGCCACGCCTCGGAGTTCAGCGCGTTACGCCCGTCGACGATCTTGCGGGTGACGACCGCCTCGCCCAGCTCCTCCGGGTCCAGCTCCACGAACTCCTGCCATTCGGTCAGCAGCAGCACCACGTGCGCGCCGCGTACCGCGTCCAGCGCCGAGCTGCCGTAGGAGAGCTCGGGGTGCGCCTTGCGGGCGTTGTCCAGCGCGATCGGGTCGTAGACGGTGACCTTCCCACCCTGCTGCACGATCGTCACGGCGACGTCGAGCGCGGGGGAGTCGCGGATGTCGTCGGAGTTCGGCTTGAAGGCGGCGCCCAGCACGCCGACCGTGCATCCGCGGAACGAGCCGCCGGCCAGTTCCCTCGCCAGGTCCACCATGCGCGCCCTGCGGCGCATGTTGATCGCGTCGACCTCGCGCAGGAACGTCAGCGCCTGGTCGGCGCCCAGCTCGCCCGCCCGCGCCATGAACGCGCGGATGTCCTTGGGCAGGCATCCGCCGCCGAACCCGAGCCCGGGGTTGAGAAAGCGCCCGCCGATCCTGTCGTCGAACGACAGCGCCCTCGACAGCTGCTGGACGTCCGCGTGGGACGCCTCGCACACCTCGGCCATGGCGTTGATGAAGGAGATCTTGGTCGCGAGGAAGGCGTTGGCCGCGCTCTTGACCAGCTCGGACGTCGGGTAGTCGGTCACCACCATCGGAATGTCGCCGAGCGGCTCGTAGACCTCCCGCAGGATCTTCTCCGCGTGCTCGGAGGCGACGCCGACCACGATGCGGTCGGGCTTCAACGTGTCCTGCACGGCGAAGCCCTCGCGCAGGAACTCGGGGTTCCACGCCAGCTCGGCCGCCGCGTTGACAGGAGACAGCCGCGCGAGCTTGGCGGCCAGGCGGGCCGCGGTGCCGACGGGGACGGTCGACTTGCCGACGACCAGGCACTCCCGCTCCAGGTACGGCGCGAGCGACTCGACGGCCGCGTCGAGGTAGGAGACGTCCGCGGCGTACTCACCCTGCTTCTGCGGCGTGCCCAGGCACAGGAAGTGGACGTCGCCGAACGCGCCCGCCTCCTCGTAGGAGGTCGTGAAGCGCAGCCGCCCCGACGCGAGCCCTCGCCTCAGGATCTCTTGCAACCCGGGTTCGTGGATCGGCAGCTCGCCGTTCTGCAGGCGACGGATCTTGTCAGGATCGATGTCGAGGCCGAGAACCTCGAACCCGAGGTCCGCCATGCAGGCCGCGTGAGTGATGCCCAGATACCCGGTTCCGATCACCGTAAGGCGATATGGCACGAGTCAGCTCCTTTCATCGCCAAGGCATGTTACCGGTACCCGTAACTTCCACTGTGCCACCTGGGTAAACCGGGAAACCGTACCCGCTGGTAACAAGATGCTTGGACGTCCTAGTATTCGGGTATGACCTACGCCCTCACCGAGGAGCACGAGATGCTCCGCGAGACCGTCCGTGCCCTCGCCGATGAGAAGATCGCGCCCCGCGCCGCCGAGGCCGACGAGCGCGAGGAGTTCCCGTGGGACGTCTACAAGTCGCTCGTGGCCGCTGACCTGCACGCGATCCACGTCCCCGAGGAGTACGGCGGTGCGGGAGGCGACGCGCTCGCCGCGGTCATCGTCATCGAGGAGGTCGCCCGCGCCTGCGCCTCCTCCTCGCTGATCCCCGCCGTGAACAAGCTCGGCACCGTCCCCCTCCTGCTGTCGGCCTCGGACGAGCTGAAGACGCGCTACCTCACGCCCGTCGCCACGGGCGAGGCGATGTTCTCCTACGCGCTGTCCGAGCCCGAGGCCGGATCCGACGCGGCCGCCATGAAGACCCGCGCCGTCCTCGACGGCGACCACTACGTCCTCAACGGCGTCAAGATGTGGATCACGAACGCGGGCGTCTCGGAGTACTACACGGTCATGGCCGTCACTGACCCCAGCGCGGGCGCGCGCGGCATCTCCGCCTTCGTCGTAGAGAAGTCGGACGAGGGCGTCTCCTTCGGGCCCAAGGAGAAGAAGCTCGGCATCAAGGCGTCGCCCACCCGCCAGGTCATCCTGGAGGACGTCCGCATCCCGGCGTCCCGCATGATCGGCGCTCCAGGGACCGGCTTCAAGACCGCACTGGCGACCCTCGACCACACCCGCGTCACCATCGCCGCCCAGGCGCTGGGCATCGCCCAGGGCGCCCTCGACTACGCCATCGGCTACGTCAAGGAGCGGAAGCAGTTCGGCAAGGCGATCGCCGACTTCCAGGGCCTGCAGTTCATGATCGCGGACATGGGGATGAAGCTGGAGGCCGCCCGCCAGCTCACCTACCACGCCGCGGCCAAGTCGGAGCTGGCGATGCACGGCCGGCCTCAGAAGGACCTCACGTTCCTGTCCAGTGCCGCCAAGTGCGCCGCGTCGGACGCCGCGATGGAGATCACCACGGACGCGGTGCAGCTGCTGGGCGGATACGGCTACACGCGCGAGTTCCCGGTGGAGCGCATGATGCGCGACGCCAAGATCACCCAGATCTACGAGGGCACCAACCAGATCCAGCGCATGGTCATGGCCAGGCAGCTCCTCAAGTAGGGGATGAACTGCGGAAACCCGGTCCCCATCGGTGAGGGGGCCGGGTTTCGCGCTGTGGGGTGGATCTCGACGTGGGTTCCCGTTCCGTGATCCTGGCTTCGGAGCCATGAACCGCCACGAAGGTGCCTTGCGCACGTCGACGGCGTCTGGAATCTGATCGAGCGCTCTGGCCGGGAAACGGGTACCAGGCGCGCGCGTCGTCGAGGAGATCCTCGACCACGAGGCCCCCTCGACGACCACCACCGACCGCGGCCGCACGTGGGATTGCGGTCGGTCCGGCCTTTCAGTTGCCGAGGGCGGCGAGGAGCAGGCGCTGGGCCACTGCCGGTGCGCCGTTGTTGCCGGAGGACGAGGTGCCCATCGAGTAGACCGCGCGCCGGCCGAGGTCACGGGAGGCGAAGACGCCGCTCCGGTAACCCGGGTCGGAGCCCGTCTTGCCCCACAGGAGCGAGCCGTCGGGCAAGGGCACGTACTTCAGGCCGACGCTGAAGCAGGCCGTACCCTTGCCGGGGCCGGTGTTGCAGTTGGAGTCGTCGGCGTACGGCAGCGGCTTGCCGTCGGCGCCCTTCGGCACGGCGAACAGCTCCGCGGCCTGTGCCGGGCGCAGCAGCCGGCCGTCGAACAGGCCGGAGATGAAGCGGTCCAGGTCACCCGTCGTGGAGGTCATGCTGGCGGGCAGCCCGCCCTGCACGTTGACGTCGACTGGCTCGCCACTGCTCCTCGTCAGGTAGCCGGGCAGGTACGGCCGGGGCACGGCCGTGCTGCGGCCCGGCACGGCGGCCCTGGTCTCCCGCATCTTCAGCGGCTTGAGGATGCGGGTGGTCACCTCGTACTGGTACGGGTGCCCGGTGATCTCCTCGATGAGCTTGCCGGCGACGCGGTAGCCGAAGGAGTTGTACTCCTGCCGGGTGCCGGGGCGAGAGCGCGGTCCTGGAGCCGGCCGGCCCTCGGGGTGGAGCGTCCGCTGGATCGCCTCGTCGAAGGTGACGTAGTCGAGGCGGCGCTCGATCTCCTCGTCCGGGGAGGTGGCCGGGGCGCCCTCGAGATCATGGGGCAGGCCGCTGGTGTGGTTGAGCAGCTGCCGTACGCTGATCGGCTCCTTGAACCGGTCCTCCGGCAACAGCCCGGGCAGGTAGTGCTGGACGCTCTGGTCCAGGTCCACCCGGCCCTCGGCGGACAGCTGGAGCAGGATCACCGCGTCCATCGACTTGCTGATGCTGCCGATCCGGAAGTGGGCGGCGCGGCTGACGCGCTTACCGGTGACGACGTCCCCGGACGAACCCCGCCACGCCTGCCCGTCCTTGTGCACCTCGGCCACGACACCTGAGGCGCCGTCGTCCGGGCGCACGGCGATCGCCTCGCGCAGGGCGGCACGGTCCAGGCCCGTGGCGGGCCCGCCGGTGGCGGCCTGCGCGGGGGCGACGACACCGAACGTCGCGGCGGCGGCCAGGGACAGGGCCAAGGAACGGCGCATGGGGGAACTCCACTCGGAAAGCGTTGATCAAGTCCCTTCGAGTCTGTCCGCCCAGCTCATCTGATTCGACGGGGATCACCCCGGCCCGACCCCGAACCGACCCTGACCCCTGCTTTGGGGCTCATCGCGCGACCGCGTGGACGGCCGAGCCTGGGGGCAACCGGTCCGGCAGGCACGGCGGTGGGAGCGCGGCTGCACGACCATCGAGGGCGGCGCGGTCCACGTGGGCATCGGCGGGAGCAGCCGGATGTGTGTGCTGTCCAGTGGCGCATCGAAGGGGACGGGAATGGCCACTTGTGCTAAATTTTGGCCAGGCGGTCAAAATTTGGTCCGAGAGGCCAGAAGCGGTGCGCCGTAAGGAGACAGGATGAGACTCGAACTCCGGCCACCCCGGCATCCCATGGATCCGAGGGCGGTCCGCTGGTGGACGGCGCAGGCGCTGGTCCCTGTGGTGCCTCCGGTGCTCGTGCTGGGCCTGCTGGGTCTGCTGATCCCGCCCGCCCGGGAGTGGCTGCTGCTCTCGGCGGCCGTCATCGGGGTGCCCGGTCTGGCGTACGTGCTGGCCATGCCACGCCTGCGCTACCGGGTGCACCGGTGGGAGACCACCGAGGACGCGGTCTACGCGGCCTCCGGCTGGGTGTGGCACAAGGCGAGGGTGGCGCCGATGTCGCGTATCCAGACCGTCGACACCGTGCGCGGCCCGCTCCAGCAGATCTTCGGGTTGTCCGGTGTGAAGGTCACCACGGCCTCGGCCGCGGGGTCGATCAAGATCCAGGGCCTGGATCGTCTGCTGGCCGCCGACCTCGTCGAGCGGCTGACGGCAAGGACACAGGCCGTTCCCGGAGACGCGACGTGAACCGTCAGGACGCGGGGAGTTCCGGGAGACGCGACGCGAACCGTCAGGACGCGGGCAGCTCCGGGAGACGCGAGGTGAATCGTCAGGACGCGGTGGACCGGCCGGATGCGAGCCGTTACGAAGGACATGACCTGAGCCGGGCGGGACGTGCCGACGGGGGCCGTCCCGCCCTGGGCGAGGGGTGGGAGCGGCTCGACCGGCGGACCGTCGGGGCTGGACTGAGCTACGTGATCGGGCCCGCGATTCCCGCGGTGGCCGTCGTCGCGATCGCGGGGCCGAGCCTCCGGACCGTCGTCCCGCTGCTCACGCTGCTGGCCGTGCTCGTGGGGGCCGGGGTGCTCGTCTCGATCCGGTACGCCACCACCCGCTACCGGATCGCCGGCGACCGGTTCGAACTGCGGTCGGGGCTGCTGTTCAGGCGGCATCGCTCGATCCCTCGCGACCGCGTCAGGGCCGTCGACCTCACGGCCGGGCCCGCGCATCGGCTGCTGGGTCTCGCGGTGGTGCGGGTCGACGCGGGCGAGCAGCAGGCGGGGCTGCGCCTGGACGCGCTCGCCTCGGCCAGGGCCGAGCGGCTGCGGGCGCTGCTGCTCGACAAGAGGGGTACGGCCCCGCCGGAGTCCACGCTGGCCACGTGGCGGCCTGGGTGGATCGGGTTCGCGCTGCTGAGCAGCTGGACGCCGCTCATCGGGCTCGCCCCGTTCGGCGCGTTCTTCCGGGTGCTGGAGATCTTCGGCGTCGAGCCGGGAGAGGTCGGCTTCCTGCGGGACCTCTGGGGCGAGGCGACGGCGTCGCCCGTGCTGGTGGCCGTGCTCGCCGTCCTGGCCGTCGCGGTGATCGGCCTGGCGGGGGCGGTGGGGCTGTATGTGGAGGTGTGGTGGCGGTTCAGCCTGTCGCGTGAACCCGACGGCACCTACCGGGTACGGCGCGGCCTGATCAGCACGCGGTCGCTCTCGCTGGAGGAGGCGCGGCTGCGCGGGCTGGAGATGGCCGAACCGGTTCCGCTGCGGTGGGGTGGCGGGGCCAGGTTGCGGGCACTGGTCGCGGGTGTCGACCCCGACGACGACGAGGAGAGGACGTCTGCCACGCTGCTGCCGCCCGCGCCGCGGGTGACGGCGTTGCGGGTGGCCGCGCAGGTGCTCGGCGGGCCCGCGCTGACGGTGTCGTTGCGTCCGCATCCACGGGCGGCCCTGCGGCTGCGGCTGTTCCGGGCGGTGTGGCCGCTCGCGCTCGTGACACCGCCGCTGGCCTGGCTCGGCGTGTGGCTGAGCTGGATTCCCGACGCGGTGTGGGTGATCGCTCCCGCGAGCCTGCTGGTGACGTTGCCGCTGGCCGTTGACGCCTATCGCAGTCTCGGTCACGGGCTGGCGGGGCCGTACCTGGTGACCAGGCACGGCGCGGCACGACGCAGGACGGTGGCGTTGCGGAAGGACGGCGTGATCGGCTGGGTGGTCGGCCGGTCGCCCACGCAGCGGCGGAGGGGGTTGATGACGCTGACGGCGGCGACGGCCGCGGGGGCTCATCGGGTGAAGGACGTGGGTGTGGGCGAGGGCGTCGGGTTCGCCGAGGAGGCGGTTCCCGGGCTTCTCGCTCCCTTCCTCGTCTCGAACTCCCCGTCGGCGTCGGTGTCCCGCTGAGCGCGACGGGGTCGTGGGGGGAGCCGGGGGGAGAGGAGCCGGGTGGCTCAGAAGATGCTCCTGCAGTCGGTCCCGATGATCCCGTCGGGGGTGTACGCCTGCCCGGAGTGGCAGATGATGATCTGCAGCAACCGGAGCGGCGACCAGACGGCGAACGGCCCGACGATCGGCCCGGTGGCGGGGGCGCCGCCGCTCGGCCTGCAGCGGATGCCGGTCAGGTCGCCGTCGTCCGACAGGTCAACGGTCGTGCAGACGTAGGACGGGTTGTCGGAGGCCTGGGCGGGCGAGACGAGACCGACGAGGAAGAAGAGGGAGAGGCTGAGCGTGGCGACGATGAATTTCACGGAAGATTCCTTTCCGAGAGAGTGATCAAGCTGGAGCCGTAGGCGCCAGGTCACAATGTATGATTGATCGATCACTCTGTGTAGTCACCACGAGGGGATGCTGGTCAGGTCATGGGCCAGGCTCTCCGAGCCGCGAGATCGAGTATCAGGGCGGCGATGTTCCACGCGTCGTCCTCGCCCCGGTGGTGCCGCCCCTCCAGAGGAAGTCCCGCGACCCGCAGGGCCTGCGCCATTCCCGGCCGCTTGCGCAGCCCGTGCGCCTGGGTGAAGACCGCCTTGGCGTTGGTGTGGCGGTTCCCGAACGGGTAGGCCGTCCCTGTGGCGCCGCACTGCCGGGTGAACTGGTGGCGGTCGTAGTCGCCCCAGCTCGCCCACGGTCGCGACCCCGCCGCGTGCTCGGCCGCCAGGATCCCGCACGCCTCGGCGAAGCCGACCCCCGTGTCGACCTCGGCCTGGGTGAGCCCGGTCAGCTCGGTGCAGAAGGCGCTGACCGTGGAGCGCGACGGCCGTACCAGGATGCGGTGGCGGGAGATCCGCTCACGCGAGCCGAGGTCGACGACGGTCAGCCCGATCTCGATGATCTCGCTGACCGTCCCCGGTGGCGGCTCGCCGTCCCAGCACGTGGCCTCGACGTCGACGACGTTCAGTCTCATGCCGGCGAGCGTAGAGAGGCGACAGGTCCCCCGTCATCTCAGTTTCCGCCGAGCACGGGGTAGTTGCTGCGGAACAGGCCGTCGGGGTCGTGCCTGCGCTTGATGTCGCGCAGCCGCTCCAGGGTCTCGGCAGGGAAGGCGTCGGCGGCGCTCTCCCCGCGGGACAGGAACGTGTACGGCCTGCGCCCGCCGTCGATGATCTCCTGCTGGCGCTCCTCGACGCCCGGCAGGCCGAACAGGTAGAGCAGGTAGGGGTCGTCGAGCTGTCCCGCCGCGCTGTCGGACGGCCTGGCGAGCGCGCCGCCCAGATGTCTGATCTGCACGCTGATCAGCGGATCGATGGGCATGAGCCGCTCCAGGATCCCGTCGAGGTCGCCGATGAGCTGGGCCTTGGACGCGCCGGGCCCCGGGTCGGTCGGCTCGCCGGTGATGTCCCCGAGCGCGGCGATCGGCATCCGCCCGCGGGTGTCGGACAGCGTCCCGCCGATCCTGTCGAGCGGCGCGAGCAGCCGGCTCGCGTCCTGCCCGAGGTAGGTGGAGTCCACGGCGACGAACGGCGGCGCGCCGGGGAACTGCAGCAGCTCGAACCAGAGTGTCAGCTCGTCGGGCGCGGTCGCGGTGATCTCCTTGAAGGCCTCCAGCACCTCGGGCGCGCGCTCGGCGGGCCACAGGACGCGCCCGCCGTACAGGTCGGGGGCGGGGTGGAGGTCGAACTCGATGGCCGTCACGAGGGCGAAGTCCCCGCCGCCGCCGCGCAGAGCCCAGAAGAGCTCGTCGTCGCGCGTCACCGTGGACGAGCGCCCTTCGGCGTCGACGATGTCGAAGGAGCGAACGCTGGAGGAGGCCCAGCCGTGCGCGCGGGAGAACCAGGACAGGCCGCCGCCCAGCGTGTAGCCGGTGACGGTGACGACGGGGGAGCTGCCCGGCAGGCCGGTCAGGCCGTGCGCGCCCGCGGCCGCCTGCACCTGTCCCCACGCGACGCCGGCGCCGACGCGCGCGACCCTGGCGGCAGGGTCGATCTCCAGTGTGGACAGCCCGCGGGTGCGCAGCAGGATCGCGCCCTCGACGTCGCCGCTGGCGCCGTGCCCGCTGGGCTGGGCCGCGATGGCCAGCCCGGCCTCGCGGGCCAGTTTGACCGCTGCGGCGACGTCGTCGGCGTCGTGCGCCTCGGCGACCGCTCGGACGGGCTGGTGGACGGCCAGGTTCCACGGCCGGGTGGCCTGCTCGAAGCCCTCGTCGCCGGGGAAGTGGATGTTCAACATTCTCGCTATTCTCTCTGTTCGATATCCAGAATTTTGCCAGGAACCGATCAGGTTCGCAGGTTCGCGAACCATGACCGGGTGTTGTCGGGCGTCCCGGGGAAGCGGCCCTCGACGGTCTTCCTGATGTCGGCCAGCGTCTGACCGGCCAGCTCGTGCCGCCAGGCCAGCTCCGCCCTGCGCATCGCCTGCGCGATCACGCACGACTCCCTGTAGTCGACGTGCGGGCTGCCGCCGGGGCCCTCCCGCAGGATCTGCTCGCACCTGAACGCCTCTTCGGCGCCCTCGATCGCGGTGACCACGTCCATCAGGGTGATCTTGTCGAGCGGGCGGGCCAACCGGAACCCTCCCCTCGGGCCCGAGGTCGAGGTCAGGATCCCGGCCTTCGCCAGCGACTGGAGCTGCTTGTTGAGGTACGCCGTCGGCAGGCTGTAGAAGGCGGCCAGCTTGGCTGCCGTCATCGCCTCGCCCGTCTCGATCCACGAGAGGTTGAGGCAGCTGTGGAGCGCCCACTCGACGCCCTCGCTCATCCGCATATTCTGGATATTACACGTCTAGAATAGGCCGCGCCATAGTGGAGCCCCAGGAATCGGGCCGGATCACGCTGAAGCCCATGGCCTGGTAGAACGCGAAAGCTCCAGGATTGCCCGCGCCCACGCCCAGGTGCACGCCCGGAACCCGCCGCACCCGCAGCGCGTCGAGCAGCGTCTTCATCAGCTGCCGCCCCACCCCCGCGCCCTGCCCCCTGGGCAGGACGTCGATGTGGAGATGGGCGGGGTAGCGGTCGTAGAGCTCGTCGGGCGTCGGCCTGGCGTCGTGGATCCGCTGGACGCACCACCAGTCCTGCGTTCCGTCGGCGGGGTTGGCGGCCATCCCGCGCGGGTAGCGCGCCCGCAGCCCTGGCCACCAGTGCTCCTCCATCCAGTGCTCGAAGGCCAGGGTGTCGGCGGTGGCGATGATGTAGCCGAGCACGCCCTGCTGGTCCACGGCGACGAAGCTCAGCTCGGGGTCGGCCACGGGGTAGGGGCCCGCGTAGATGTGGGCGAGCAGGTCCGGGTCGTGGTACAGCGAGGTGGCGTCCTTGCCCGAGTCCCCCGTCTGCAGGCACACCCGGTACATGCCCGGCAGGTCATAAGGCTGGAACGGTCGAATCTCCACCATCTGCTCCCCCTAGCGCAAAGTCGAGACTGCGCGAACGTATCAGGCGTCGAGCGTGATACCGCTCAAGACGTCTCCGTGGAGATCGACTCCACCCCCCTCCTTGTCTCCTCGATCCGGGTGGCGGGGCAGCCGTCGACCAGGGCTCCGGCTGCTTCGCCGACAGGCCCGAGGGCTTCGTCACGTGCGTCGTGACCCCTGCTACGCCCTGGAGATCCTGACGTCTCCGTCGAGGCTCCTGGCCACGATGGTCCTGACGCCGGCCTTGCCCGCGTCCTTGAACTCCGACCGGGCACGGCCGTTGCGGCTCTCCGCGGTGATGCCGTACTCGCCCTGGGGCACGGTCACCACCACGCCGCCCTCCCGTGACTGGGTGTCGACCTTGCCGGGCGGCGTGGCGAACTGCACCCTGATGTCGCCGTCGCGGGACTTGGCCCGCACGTCGGCCGAACGGGTGGCCGTCGACCTGATGAGCCCTTCGCCCGTGCGCAGCCGCAGCACGCCCGACAGGCCGTCGGCGAGGATGTCGCCACCGGTGGTGGACACCGAGACGTCCTGGGCCAGGCCGGACAGCGTCACCCGCTCGTCCCCTCCCTCGACGACGAGCTTGACCCCAGGCGGCAGGTGCACGGTGTAGCGCGCCCCGCAGGTGGAGAAGAAGACCGTGCAGTCGGTGCGCAGCGACAGCGTGCCGTTCTCGAGCGCCCACGTGGACCTGCCAGGGTCGCCGCCCGTGCCCTGCAGCCACCGTTCGACCTTCACCCCCGAGGCGTCGCCGGGAACCACGCGCAGGTCGCCCACCCTGGCCTGCACGGTCAACGTGCCGCCCGCGTGGGGGAAGGTCGTGGCCTGGTGCTGTTCCTTCGTGTCGGGCTGGAAACCGCAGGCGGTCAGAGTGACGAGCCCCGCCGCGGCCAGTGCGATCATCCGCTTCATGTAAGCGATCGTGACGCCGATCGGCCGCGGTGCTATCGGCCATGTGGACGATCCGCCATCGGCCGATCGTCCCTAGAGGGCGGACAGGAGCCGCTCGACATGGGAGAGGGGATCGTCGCCGAACGGGCGCAGCACGACGGTGCTCGCACCAGCCGCCCAGAGCGCCTTGACCGCGTCGGCGGCCTGCTCGGGCGTGCCCTCGGCGTTGAAGACCTCGGACGGGTCCACGCCCAGGAACGCGGCCACTTCCTGTCGCGTCGCGTCCAGCGCCGAGGAGTCGCCTACGCACAGGTGGGTGAAGACGATCAGCTCGTGCTCGTCCTGGGCGGAGATCCGCTCCAGCGTCGCTCCGATCGAGTCGGGGCCGATGCCCTCGGGGAGGATCGTGCCCTGCGCCACCCTGCCCGACAGGGCCAGCGAACGCGGGCTCTTCACCCCCGCCACGATCGGGGGCACCACGGCGGGCGGGTGCACCAGCCGTACCTCGTCGAGGTGGACGGACCTGCCGTGCACGGTCACGCTCTCGCCGCGCAGCAGCCCGCGCACCGCGGTGATCGTCTCCTCCAGCAACGCCAGGGGAGAGGGCGCCGCCGCGCCGACCTGGCGCATCCAGTCCTGTACGCCGTGACCGACGCCGCCGACGAACCGCCCGGGGAAGAGCCTGGCCAGATTGGCGAACTCCATGGCCAGCAGCATCGGGTTGCGCAACGGGGCCGGAGCGATGCCGAGGCCGACCCTCACCCGCGAGGTACTGGCGAGCGCGGCGGCGGCCGAGGTGAGGCCGCCCGTCCAGCCGAGGTCCTCCACCACCCAGAGGTCGTCGATCCGCGAGTCGAGCCCGGAGTCGAGCGTCTGCGCGAACGGGACGAGCCGCTCGGGCGGCAGACCGCGGTCGAACATCACGCCAAGCCTCATACGGGCATCCTCCGGTGGTCGCGGGTCGCGCTCGGCAGCGGAGTCCCGCGCCTGCGTGAAGGCGTCGCCGATGCTAGTGAAGGGCGTTCGGCGGCGGCAAGGCTCAGGCCGCCAGCTCCTGACGCGCCTCGTCGATCGAGCCGGTCACCTCGAAGTGGCGGTCCAGGTTCGTGATCGTCAGCAGATGGGGGATCATGCCGCCGCCCACGACCAGCACCATCCTGCCGTGCTGCTCCCGCACCCGTGTCAGCGTCGAGACCAGCACTCCGAGACCGACCGAGTCGCAGAACGGCACCTCGGTCAGGTCGATCGCCAGGTGCGGCTCCTCCGTGGCCAGCACGGCATCGATCTCGGCTCTCAGACGGGGGGCTGTCGTCAGATCCAAGTCACCGACCGCCTGGAGGAGTGCGAAACGACCGTCCGCCCAGGACCTGACCATCATTTTCAGCCACCTCCGCTCGTGGTCTCTCCCTCTGCCCGAAAAAGGGAGACTTATTCCTCTCTCTTGCAGATGTTCTGGCTTGCGGTGCGGGTGGTGGGGGTCGCTTGGGGTGACGGTGAGACGGACGGAGTCGCGGCCGATTTGGGTTTGCGGATCTTTGGCTGGTCCTGCCCGATCACGACCTCGATGCCCTTGACGTCGCTCTCCTTCAGCTGCGCGCCAGGGATCGCCGCGGCCACCACCTTCGCCTCCTCCGCCTTGCCGGGAGCGTGGCGCACCAGCGTCGTCGCGAAGTCCTTGCGGGCGGTGTTGCCCGGCTCGTCCGGCACCTTGAACCCGTAGGCGACCAGGCCGGCCTTGGTGCGCGCGCCGAGCCCGGTGATCAGCGTGCCGTTCAGCACCTTGACCGTGATCTGGTCCGGTGGCACGGTCCGCGTGCTCAACGTGGGGACGGGCGACGGCTTCGGGGCGGGTTTGGCCAGGTCCTGGTCGGCGGCGATCCGCCGGAACAGGTCGGCGGCCCGCTCCTTGTCCCACAACACGGCCGACTCGCCCGTCGGCGTCTTGAAGTCGACGTTCGCCAGCGGTACCCCTGCGAACCTCACGTCGTTCAGCGAGACGTCCTTGAGCTGCTCGACCAGCGGCACGAGCCCGTCGTCGGGATCCACCTTGATCGTCGCCAGCGAGGCGTTGACGAAGGAGATGAGGCTGGCGGGGTTCGACAGCGCCTCCTTCAGCATCGCCGAGATGACCTGCTGCTGGCGGTCGATCCTGTCGAGGTCGGAGCGGGCGGTCGCCCTGGTGCGGGCGTAGCCGAGCGCCTTCGCGCCGTCGAGCCTGTGCGTGCCCGCCCGCAGGTCGAGCCCTGTCTTCGGGTCGTTGATGGGCACCGGAGTGCAGACGGTCACGCCGCCCAGCCTGTCGACCACGTCCACGAACCCGAGGACGTTCACCTCGATGTACCTGCTGATCGGCAACCCCGTCAGCTGCTGAACGGTCTTGACCGCCAGCTTGGCCCCGCCGAACTGGTAAGCAGAATTGATCTTGTGCTGGCCCTTGCCGGGAATCGTGGTCCAGGTGTCGCGCGGCAGGCTCACCACCGTCGCCTTGCGGTGGTCCTCCGACAGGTGGATCACCATCATCGTGTCGGTGCGCTCGCCGACCTCGCGGCCCAGCTTGAGCCTGTTCTGCTCCTTGCGGGTCAGGTCGTCGCGCTTGTCGACACCGACCAGAAGGATGTTCATCGCCCCCCGTGGGGCCTGCTCGACCGCGCCGAGCCCCGCGTCGACCGAGCCGATCTGCCGCGGCGTGGCCCACACCCAGCCGGTGCCCGCCAGGATGGCGGCCGACAGGGAGCCCGAGACGATCAGATTGCGCCTGCGCGCCCTCGCGCCACGGCCCGGCTTGCGCGGAGTACGGCGGGCCGCGAGCCGGACACCTCCGGGAGCGTCGCCACCCACGTGCACACCCGCGTCATCCTCCTCCGGGTCGCGCATGCCGTGCCCCCTCCAAACGCCGCCGGAATCGGGCTTTGGATTGCCCTCCTCCCCTGGTCGTACAGTAGCGTGAGCCCCGCCATGAAGCAGTTCCCCGACTCGCCCGCGCAGCCCGCGTTCCCACAGACGCGCGCCTGGCCGGCGATCTCCGTCGTGATGCCGATCCTCAACGAGGAAAGGCACCTCCGCGAGGCCGTCGCCCAGATCCTCGCCCAGGCCTACCCAGGCCCCATCGAAGTCGTGCTCGCCGTCGGGCCCTCCCATGACCGCACCCAGGAGGTGGCCGACGCGATCGCCGCGGCCGACCCCAGGGTGATCGTGGTGGCCAACCCGACAGGACGCACGCCCAACGCGCTCAACGCCGCCATCGGCGCCTCCCGCCACGAGATCATCGCCAGGGTCGACGGGCACGCCATGCTGCCTGACGACTACCTCAAGGTGGCGGTCGAGACCCTGGAGGAGACCGGAGCCGACAACGTCGGCGGCGTCATGGCGGCCGAAGGCATCACCCCCTTCGAGCAGGCCGTCGCCCGCGCGATGACCTCCAAGATCGGCGTCGGCGCCGCCGCCTTCCACGTGGGAGGTACGGCGGGGCCCGCCGACACCGTCTATCTCGGCGTGTTCAGACGCAGCGCCCTGGCCAGGGTCGGCGGCTACGACGAGCACTTCCAGCGCGCCCAGGACTGGGAGATGAACCACCGGATCCGCGAAACGGGCGGCCTGGTGTGGTTCCAGCCGCGGATGCGTGTCACCTACCGGCCGCGGCCCAACCTCAAGGCGCTGGCCAAGCAGTATTTCCACTACGGCCGCTGGCGGCGGGTGGTGGCCCGCACCCACGAGGGCACGATCAACCTCCGCTACCTGGCCCCGCCCGCCGCGGTCGTGGCGATCGCGCTGGGGCTGCTGGTGTCGCCGGTCTTCCCGCTGGGACTGATCGTCCCCGGAGGGTACGCGCTGGCGATCGTCGGCGGGTCCGTGCTGACGGGCAGCGGTCTTCCCGGGCGCGCGAAGGCGGCGCTGCCGTTCGTGTACGCCGCGATGCACATGTCGTGGGGCTGGGGCTTCCTCACGAGCCCCCGCAAACTCTCCCGCCCCCGACCCTGACCCCGTACCTTCGGGGGTCAGGGAACGGCTTCCCACCCCCGAAGGACACCCTTCGGGATTCGGCGGTCAGGCGTCGACGACCTGGCCGGTGAGGTCCAAGGCCAGCACGTCGATCACGGCCTGCGCGGCCCCCGCCCGTTCGGCGCTGACGCAGTTCACCGCGATCCCGTCGGCGGCCCACTCCTCGGCCAGCGCCAGGGAAAGCTCCACGACCGCCGCCGCGCCCGAGCGCGCCAGTCCCGTGCCGGCCAGGCGTGACGAGGTGAGCAGCAGCAGCCTGCCACGCGACTCCCGAAGGAGCGGATGCGCGGCACGGGCCACGGTCACCGCCGTGAGGTAGTCGTCCCCCGCCTCCGCCAGCCCGCCCGCGGGCCTTACGGGCGCCGCGTTCACCACGCAGTCCACCCTGCCCACGTCGGGCAGCGTCGTGGAGACGGAGGCAGGTGGAAGGAGGAGTACCCGCGCGGCGCCGTGCGCCCGCGCCAGTTCGGCCACCTCCGCTCCTGCCCCCAGGTCGTCGCCGAGGACCGCCACAGTCCTCCCCTCCAGCGCCTGGCCGGAGGCCGGTGGGACGGCGGTGGGACCCAGCCGGAACAGCGTCTCCGCGATGTGCAGGTCGACGGGGTGCGTCACCTTGATGTTGCGCTCGCTCCCGTGCACGACCACGATCGGGACCTCGGGCAGGTACCGCAGCACCACGCCGCAGTCGTCCGTCGGCGGCCGCCTGCCGAAGTCCGGGTCGGCGAAGGCCCGCTCGTAGGCCTGCCTGATCACCGACAGCCTGAACCCCTGCGGCGTCTGGACGCGCCGCAGCCGCGCCCTTTCCGGCACCTCGCGCACGACGTCTCCGCGCGGCCCAGGCTCCACCACCACGACGGTGTCCGAGCTCGGGATGGCCACCTCCACCGCCGTGTCGCGCTCCAGCGCCTCGACACACTCCGTGATGATCCGGGGCTCCAGCAGCGGCCGTACCGCGTCATGGAGCAGCACGTTGCACTCCTGCGGCCCCAGCGCGTCCAGGGCCCGCCACGTGGTCTCCGTGCGCGAGGCGCCGCCCTCGAGGACCTGGACGACCTTGCCGAAGCCGCGCGCGGCCACCAGCTTCTCGACCTCGGCGGTGAAGCCGGGCGTCATCAGCACGATGATCTCGTCGATCTCGGGCGCGGCGTCGAACAGGGCCAGCGTGTGCTCGATGATCGACTTGCCGGCGACCGTGACGAGTTGCTTGGGGGTGTTCAGCCCGACCCGCTGACCCACGCCCCCCGCGAGGATCACTCCCACGGTGCGCAGTCGAGATTCCATACGGCGAGGGTAACGGTACCGCGCGTCGCGGCCGCGCACTCGTGATTTGCGGTCGCCCTCTCGCTACGCTGGGCAACGCACTCCTCGTGTCCGAAGGAGAACTGCGCGTGCCAGAACCCACCGTCATCCGAGAAGGCGTCACGGCCGCGGCCGTGGTGCTCGCGACCACTCCTGCCGCCAGGCTGGCGTGCGCGGACGGCACCCTGCTCGACAGGATCAACGACCAGCTCGTGCTGATGCCCGTCAGAGACGTGCACGTGGTGCCGCAGGGTGGGGGACTCGGCGCCGACCTGCGCGGCGTGGCCAAGATCGCGCGCATCTGCACGGGAGCGGTCGTCCTGCTGCCCGCCGACCTCATCGCGCACACCGAGGCGCTGGCCGTCCTCATGGAGCACCCGGCCCGCGGCACGGGCGCGCTGGTCAGCTCCGACACGACGGTCGGGCCGCTGCGCCCGCCCGTCAGGATCCAGCACGCCAGAGTCGTCGCCGCGGGGAGCTCCTTCCACATCGTTCCCGAGGCGAACGCGACATTCCGCGGCGTGCTCCAGGTGGGGGAGGCCGACCTCGGGACGCTGGCGGACATCGCCGACGAGCTCGCCGAGCTCGCCGACACGGGCAGGCTCGGCCCTGTGACCCCGATCGAGGCCATCGACCTGCTGCTGGTCGGGCTGGTGCGTTCCGGGGTGCCGGTGCGGGCGGCGCAGATCGGCCGCCTGCACGCCGACCGCGTGACCGCCCAGTCCGCCGCCGACCTGGCCGTGACCAGGCTGGCCGACGTCGACGAGGCCAAGGTACGGCTCGACACCGCGGTGAAGAGCGACGACGGCTTCTTCGCCACCTTCTTCGTCAGTTCGTGGTCCCCGCATCTGGTCCGTCTGGCGGCGCATCTGGGGCTGACGCCCAACGCGGTGACCGGCATCTCGGTCGGCGTGGCGGTGCTGTCGGCCGTGTGGTTCTCTGCGGGCACCAGGGACGCCCAGATCGCCGGCGCGGCGCTCCTGCTGCTGTCGTTCGTGCTCGACTGCGTCGACGGCCAGCTCGCCCGCTTCACCAGGACGTTCACGCCGCTGGGCGCATGGGTCGACGGCATGGCCGACCGGTTCAAGGAGTACGTCGTCTACATCGGCCTGGCCCTCGGCTACGCCTCGGGGCTGGACGCGGGCGACGGAGGGCCCGACGGGATCTGGCGGTTCGCCGTGGCGGCGATGATCCTGCAGACGCTGAGGCACTCGCTCGACTTCTCCTACAAGGGGGCGGTGGCCGACGCCAAGCTGATCGGCGCGGCATGGGCCAGGCCGGCGAGGTCGCTGCTGGAGTCCGCGGACGGCGGGCGCCTCGCCGTACCCCATCAAGGGGTGCTGGGGCTGGCGCAGCGCCTGGAGCGCGAGTCGCTCACCCGGTGGGCGAAGAAGGTGATCGTGCTGCCGATCGGGGAGCGGATGGTGCTGATCGCGGTCACCGCGGCGCTGTTCAACGCGAAGACCACGTTCACCGCGCTGCTCGTCTGGGGTGGCTTCGCCTTCCTCTACCAGCTCGTCGGCAGGATCGCGAGGTCGACCGGATGAGGTGGGTGCGACCATGATTTCCGTTCACATGATCCCCGTCCCCCGCAGCAGGGTCGTCTCCTACCGCGACGACGGCCCCTTCTCGCGAGGCATGGGCGCGCTGGTGGCAGGCCAGCTGCCTCCTCTGCCGCCCGCGATCGCGGGCGCGTTCGTGACCGGCATCCTGCTCCTGGTCGGGCTGGGCGGCACCGACGGGCTGGCGGTGTTCGCCCCCGCGGTGACGCTGCTGCTGGCCGGACCCGGCAGCTCGCACGCGCACGACGGCAGGGTCGACTGGCTGGTCCCGCCGATCCTGCGGCTGACGGAGTACGTCTTCGTCGCGTCGGTCTGCTTCGGCCACGACGTCCACCCGCTGATCATCTTCGCGCTGCTCGGCGCGATGGCCTTCCACCACTACGACCTGGTCTACCGGGTGCGCCAGCACGTCTACCCGCCGCCGTGGCTGTCGACCGCGGGGCTCGGATGGGACGGCAGGATGCTCGCCGTGTCGGTCGGAGTGATCATCGGCCAGGTGACGGTCTGGTGCGTCCTGCTGGCCCTCTACCTGTGGTGCCTGTTCGGCTGGGAATCGATGACGTGCTGGCTGGCCGCGCCCCGGTCAGGGCTGGATGCGGCCGACATCGGAACTCCAGACTAAGAGCGGATTACACGATCAGGGCCTCGAGGCAACTAACCTTTGGGGTCTTACATAGTCATGCTCGACTGAGGAGTGCACGTTGCTGGGAATGGTGCTGGCCGCCGGGGCCGGACGACGCCTGCGGCCGTACACCGACACGCTGCCCAAGGCGCTCGTGCCGGTCGACGGAGAAACGACGATCATGGACATCTCGCTGCGCAACCTCGCCGCGGTGGACCTGCGTGACGTCGTCATCGTTGTCGGTTACGCGGCGCAGGCCGTACACGAGCGCAAGGCGGAGCTGGAGAAGCGGCACGGCGTGCGGCTCACTCTCGTGCACAACGACAAGGCCGAGGAGTGGAACAACGCCTACTCCCTGTGGTGCGCGCGCGACTACTTCGCCCAGGGGGCGCTGCTGGTCAACGGCGACACCGTGCATCCCGTCTCGGTCGAGGAGACGCTGCTCTCGGCCCCCGCGACCAGCGACATCCTGCTCGCCGTCGACGACGTCAAGTCGCTGGCCGACGAGGAGATGAAGGTCACGCTCAACGACGGCTCGCTCAAGCGGATCACCAAGCTGATGGACCCCTCCGACGCCTACGGCGAGTACATCGGCGCGACCCTGATCCGCCCCGGCGCCGCCGAGCGCCTGGCCGACGCGCTGCAGGCCACGTTCGAGCGCGACCCGCAGCTCTACTACGAGGACGGCTACCAGGAGATGGTCGAGCGGGGCGAGAAGATCCACGTCGCGCCGATCGGCAAGGTCGAGTGGGTCGAGGTCGATAACCACGACGACCTGAACAAGGCCCGCGACATCGCCACCCGCTACTAGAGGAGGCTCGATGCCGCTTCTAGCGAGGATGCTGCCCGCCCCCCTCACCATGGAGGTACGGCGGGGCGCGGTCGCCCAGCTCGGCGCGCTGCTCGCCGACAGCAGGGTGGCCACTTCGGGCAGGGTCGCCGTGGCGGTCGGCCCGGGTCAGGGCGACCACATCGAGGGGCTCATCGCGCCGACCCTCGAAGAGGCAGAGGTGTTCCGCGTCGCCGACGGCTCGGTCGAGGCGGCCGTCTCGCTCGGCGCCGACCTGCGTAAGGGCGCCTACGAGGTGGTCGTCGGCGTGGGCGGCGGCCGTACGATCGACGCCACCAAGTACGCCGCCTCGCTGGCGGGGATCCCGATGGTCGCCGTGGCCACCAACCTCTCGCACGACGGCATCTGCTCGCCGACCGCGTCGCTGGTCTACGAGGGCGGCAAGGGCTCCTTCGGCGTGCCGATGCCGCTGGCGATCCTCGTCGACCTCGACTTCGTCCACACGGCTCCCGACGCGCTGGTCAGGTCGGGCGTGGGCGACGTCGTGAGCAACCTGTCGGCGATCGAGGACTGGCAGCTGGGCAACATGGAGCGCGGCGAGCCGATCGACGGCCTGGCCTGCTCGATGGCGCGTACCTCGGCCGAGGCGCTGATCGGCCGGTCCGACTCCATCGAGTCGGACGCGTTCCTGACGGTGCTGGCGGAGTCGCTGATCCTGTCCGGGATGTCCATGGTCATCGCCGGGTCTTCCCGTCCATCCAGTGGCGGAGACCATGAGATCCTTCATGCCGTGGATCAGCTCTTTCCCGGCACCTCCAACCACGGCGAGCTCGCCGGGATCGGTGCCGCCTTCTGCTTCTTCCTCAGGGAAGACCAGCCCAGGCTGACGCAGGTGGTCGGCTGCCTCCGGCAGCACCAGTTGCCCGTCACGCCCGGCGACATCGGCCTCAGCGCCCAGCAGTTCACCGAGGCCGTCATGCTGGCGCCCTCCACTCGTCCGGGTCGCTACACGATCCTCGAGCACCTGCGTCTGTCGGAGTCAGAGGTTCGCGATCGGGTGGAGAGCTATGTCCGGGCCTTCGGTAGCTGAGCTCCGGGCGGTCGCTCAGCCCGCCGGCCACCTGGAGCGCAGGAACGGCGAGCACTGGGCCGGCGTGCTCTACATGCGCTGGATCTCCCTGCGCGTCACCTGGCTGCTGACCAGGACGTCGGTCACGCCCAACCAGCTGACCTGGGTGATGACGGCGGCCGGCGTCGTGGCGGGTGTGGTGCTCGCGCTGCCCGGACTGTGGGCCGCCGTGGGCGCCGTCCTGCTCGTCCAGGTCTACCTGCTCCTCGACTGCTCCGACGGCGAACTGGCTCGCTGGACCGGCAAGACCTCGCTGACCGGCGTCTACCTCGACCGGATCGGCGCCTACTTCACCGAGGCCGCGCTGCTGGCGGGCCTCGGCTGGCGGGCGTCGAGCGTCCTGCCCGACTGGTACACCGTGCTGGGGTTCGCCGCCGCGCTCGGCGCGATCCTCATCAAGGCCGAGACCGACCTTGTTGACGTGGCGCGGGCCAAGGGCGGTCTGAAGGCCGCCACCGAGGCCTCCGCAGGGCAGCTCCGCTCGGGCCTGCTCGGGTTGGGCCGGCGGGTGCTGGGGGCGACGAAGTTCCACCGGATCGTGCAGCCGATCGAGCTGTCACTGCTCGCGCTGGCCGCGGCCGTGATCGATCTTGCCCTCGGCGACCTCACCGCTTCGAAGGTGCTCATCGTGGCCTGCGCTGCGGCGGCCGGAATTCAAATGATCCTCCATCTGGTCAGCATCCTGGCCTCCAGGCGGCTAGCGTGACTCGGAACCGTCAGGGCACCACGCCCGTCGAATTGATCAGACGCCCGCTGTTCGGTGGGGGTTCACTGACGGTTCCGATACTCTTGTCTCCATCAATCCGGATATTGGCAGACCCCAACAAACTCGGTGATCATGAAAGAATGCTCCGCTCGTGCTCTCGACGCGTCAAGGCGATGACCCGTTGAAGATCTCGTGCGTCATCCTCACCATGGGCAACCGGGTCGCCGAGCTGAACCGGGCGGTCGAGTCCGCGCTCAACCAGGTCGACGGCGACGTCGAGGTGGTCATCGTGGGCAACGGAGCCGACGTGCCCGCGCTGACGGCGACACCGCCCGAGGGCTCTGCCGCGACCGTGAAAACCGTTCGCCTGGCCCACAACACCGGCATTCCCGCGGGTCGTAACCGCGGGGTCGAGGAGTGTTCGGGCGACGTGGTGCTGTTCCTCGACGACGACGGCTGGTACGCCAACCAGAAGGTCGTCGCGCACGTGCGCGACCGCTTCGCCACGGAGCCCGACCTCGCCGTCATCTCCTTCAGGGTGATGGACCCCGACGGCGGCACCGGCCAGCGCCGCCACGTCCCGCGCCTGCGCGCGGGCGACCCCGAGCGCTCCTCGCCGGTCACGACCTTCCTCGGCGGCGCCTCCGCCATCCGCCGATCGGCGTTCCTGCAGGTCGGCGGCCTGCCCGAGCGGTTCTTCTACGCGCACGAGGAGACTGACCTGGCCTGGCGGCTGCTGGGCGAGGGCTACCGGATCGAGTACGACGCCCAGACGGTCATGTACCACCCTCAGGTGCCGCCGACCAGGCACGCGGAGTTCTACCGGCTCAACGCCCGCAACAGGGTGTGGCTGGCGCGGCGCAACCTGCCGTGGCCGCTGGCGGCGTGGTACCTGCTCGACTGGGTGGTGCTCACGCTGTGGCGCGAGCGGCGCTCGGGCGTGGCGCTGCGGGCCTGGTTCCAGGGCTTCTTCGAGGGGCTGCGCACCCCGGCGGGCGAGCGCAGGCCGATGGCGTGGCGCACCGCGTGGCGCATGGTGAAGCTGGGCCGTCCCCCGATCGTCTGACCTGCCCCGCGTCAGGCGTCGCCGGCCGTGTCGAAGGTCATGGCCGCCCGCAGGGTCGTCGTCATCAGCGCCCGTTTCGGCAGGCCGAGCTCGCTGAGCTCCTTGGCGACGGGATGGTTGCCCAGGCGGACGAGCGCCCCTCCAGGGCGCACGCGCATCCCTCTCGCCCACATCTTGGCGGGAACCCTGCGGGTGACGCCGTCGAGGTGCGTGTACGCCGTCAGCGGCGTCGCGGCCGCCGCGCCCGGTACCGGCACTCCCGGTTTCAGCAGCATGTCGATGATCAGCCGCCCGTCCTTGCGCACGATGCAGCGCTTGTAGGGCGACGACAGGCGCAGCTCGATGTCGGCCAGCTCCTTGGGGAAGCCCCAGATCGTCCGGCCCGCCTCCAGGGTGAAGCCCTGGTTCACAGGCAGCCAGTGGACGAACGCGCCCGCCGACCTGAGCGTGGCGGGCCCCGCCGCTCGCGTGCGGCCGCTGCCGGGCGGTCGCACCAGGAAGGCGACGCCGAACTCGTGGTAGGAGTCCAGGTCGCTGTCGCGGTACTGGACGAACACCAGCGTGCAGATGGCCTTGCCGGGCAGGACCTCGGCGACGTCGAGCCCCGAATAGGCGATCACCGCGCGGGCCGCGTCGGCACGGACCGGATACATGGCGCTGCAGACGGTGGCGTCGGTCACCCTCACGGGCATGGTGATCGTGCGGCCCTGGATCAGATGCGAAGCCATGACTCCAGTACATGTGACCATCAGGCCGCCGTCCACGTCTTCGGCCGAATCTCCGGGGAAGGGCCCCATCATCAGACGGCGAGCTCGTGGGCGACGCCCGCCCACTTCTCCAGGCGTGCCACGAAGGCCGTGGCGTGGTCGGGCCAGTGGTGGTGGAGACGGGCCAGGGCGTTGCCCGCCGCGCCGAGCTTCGCGCGCCGCGCCGGGTCCTCCTTGAGGTCCAGCACCGCCTCCAGGGCCGCGTCGACGTCGCCGTACGGCACGACCGAGCCGCACCCCGCCTGCCGCACCACAGCGGCCGCCACGGGCGTCGTGACGACGGGCACTCCGCGGCCCATGTAGTCCAGGACCTTGGTGGGCGGCCTGGCCGATGGCTCGCGCCACAGGCAGAGTCCCGCGAGTGCGCCCTCGGCCATGCGGAGGGCGTGGCGGTTGGGAACGTAGCCGAACCAGTCCAGCAGCCCGACCCGCTGGGCGTCCCGCAGGACGGGCCTGACCTCGCGGTCGGCGGCCCCGATGAGGTCGAGCCTGATGCCGTGGGGCGCCAGCCGCTGCGCGAGGCCGACGAGCTCGTTCACGCCCTTGTCAGTGGTCAGCCGCCCGATGTGGACGATCCTGGTGTCTCCGGGCGGCGGCGGTTCGGTGGCGGCCAGGGTGGCCTCGGCGGCGGCGGGCTCGAGCACGTGGTGCAGCCGCCGCGCCCGCGCGACCAGCCTGCGGCCGAGCGGCCCCTCAGGCTCGTCGCGCGTGTCGAGCACGACGGGCGGGTGCCGGAACGGCAGCGCCACCAGCAGCTCGGGCTCGTGCAGGATCAGCAGGTCGGCGTCCTTGACCCCGCGTCTGAGCGCGGCACGTGGCACGCCGCCCCGCCTGACGTCGATCGCGGTGATCGGCGGCACCGGGGTCACGTTGAAGTGGGTGAAAGGAGCGACGTAGGTCACCTCGTGGCCCGCGTCGAGCAGCGCCCTGATCTGCCGATGCATGATCCGGGCGTCCTCGGGATGGTGAAGGGTGGTGGCGACGCAAACGCGCATAAATGTGATGGTGCGTGGCTATGCCATCACGTGCGTGAATGCGGGGGGAACTGCCGTTTAACTTCCTGACGGACGGCGGTAGAGCCACGTCAGGCGCGGCTCCAGTACCCACTTGAAGACCGTGCGGGTCTCCGGCAGGCACAGCACGATGGCCAGGGCGAACGCGCTGGTGCTGATCGCCAGCACACCCAGCGGCCCGTGCAGCCACGGGAAGTCGAGCCAGCCCATCTCCTTGGCGATCAGCACGGGAATGCCGTGGAGCAGATAGCAGTAGAGCGTGCGGGTACCGAGATCGGTGAACCAGGTCTCCCCGCGCGGCACCAGCGCGAGGAAGGCGAAGCACATGGCCAGCGAGGCCAGCAGCAGGCCCGCGCGCAGCCCGAGGCCCATGTACCAGGAAAGATCCATGTCCTGGTAGCTGTGCTTGAAGTAGAACGGCTTCAGCGACCACTTGCCGAGCCCGATGTAGATCGCCACCCCGGCCGCGCCCACCAGCGTCACGGCCGAGACGACCTTGACCCAGGTGCGGTTGAGCATCTCGAAGTGCTCGGGCTGCATCACCAGGCCGATCACGAAGAACGGCAGCAGGCCGAAGAAGCGGTCCATGCTGAAGTCGCCCGAGATCTGCGAGAACCCGGCGAACAGATAGATCGCGATGGCCACCGGGATCGGCTGCTTCATCCGCTTCCACACCGGCGTCGACAGCCGCCAGAACAGCAGGGCCAGCAGGTACCAGTTCAGCCAGGCCGGGTCGATGATCGTCAGGCTCCACTTCTGCCCGAGGGAGAAGCGCAGCGCCGCGTACCCGACCTCCACGATCACGTACGGCACGACGAAGGTGTCGACCAGCTTGTTGGTCTTGGCGTTGGAGTTCCAGAAGTTCCTGGACAGGTACCCGCTGACGATGACGAACAGCGGCATGTGGAAGGTGTAGATGAAGACGTAGAGCGCCTTGGAGGAGTTCGCGTTGAGCGTGGGCACCAGCGAGTGGCCCATCACCACGAGCGCGATCAGCAGGAACTTGACGTTGTCGAGGTACGGCTCGCGCTTGCGCGGCGCCGGCTTCGGCTCCTCCTCCTCGGCTTCGGCCGCCTGCTCGTCCGAGCGGTCCTGGGTGGCGAGCGAGCCCCAGAAGGAGGCCTCGGCGGGCTGCTCGCCCCACACCGGCCCCTGCTGCTGCGGTGCGCCCTGCCGCGGCGCGCCCTGGTGTGCGCCCTGCCTCGGCGCGGACCACGGAGCGCCCACTCCCTCCGTCTCGGCAGGTGGCGCCTCGGAGGCGGCGCTTCTCGTGCCGTTCCTCCTGTTGGCCGGAACCGGGAAGGATGGGGAGTCACTCACGGTAGAGACGCTCAGCTATCTGTCGGGGGCCGGGGATCGCAAAGCCACGGTAGCCAGGGCTCCTTGCAGACGCCTAGCAGGATGCCGACTCGCGTTGGCGGTCTGACAACAGTAACGGTCAGTGGGACCCATGTCGCGGTGGAGACACGACAAACAACGGGAATCCACAGGGAATTCGGAGGTTGACGAGGTTTGTCCAGTCGAGTCAAGAGGGCATGCTCCGCACCCCCGCGAGCGGGGGTGCGCGACCGGCAGGGTCAGGCGCAGATGTTCTTGGTGTCGGCGGAGATTCCCGTCTCCTTGATGGCGTCGGGGATCTCCGTGCGGACGCCGGTGAAGTCCTCGCCGATCAGCAGCTGGATGACGGGGGCCTTGTCCGCGCCGGTGTCCGAGACGGTCTGGGTCGTGCCGCCGCCGGTGAACGCCGCGGGGTTGGTGACCTTCACCTTGCCCTTGGTGGAGGGGCGTTTGGTGCCGGACAGCTTGGCGGCCAGCACGTCGGCGTAGTCGGGCCCTGTGGTGTCGCGCTTGCCGTACAGGAGCTTGGTGGTCGGCTGGCTGGTGCCTGTGGCGGTGAGGGCGTTGCCCGTCCCGACGACCTGGAAGCCGAGCTCGGACAGCTGCTGGGCGACCTCGCCCGCCTTGCCCGAGGTGGTCGTGCCGTTGATGACCTGGACCTTGACCTGCTCGACCTTCGGGACGACCTTCTTGACCGTGGAGCTCGGGGCCGGCTGGGGGAGCTCGGTGTCGTTCTTGAGCGCCTGGAAGAGCTTCGGCGCCCTGGCGGGGTCCCAGATGACGCGGTTGCTGTCCTCGGGGTCGGGCAGGATCGGGACCGTGTAGAACTGCACCTTGCTGGCGGTGAGCGCCTTCGCGCTCTGCGCGATCTCCAGGAGCTTGCCGGTGTTGGTGGCCAGCTCCTTGTCCATGGTGACGGAGGAGGCCGCGGCGTTGATCAGGCTGATCAGCTTGGCCGGGTTGGCCAGGACGCCGCCGGTGGTGACCTTCTTGACCACCTGGCTGGCGAAGAGCTGCTGCCGCTGGATCCGCTGGAGGTCGCTGCCGTTGCCGTAGGCGCGCAGGCGGACGTAGCCGAGGGCCTGCTCGCCGTTCAGCGTCGACCTGCCCCTGGGCAGCTTGAGCTTGGACTTTCTGTCGTCGACCGCGGTGTTCAGGCAGACCTCGATGCCGTCGAGGGCGTCGACGATGGCCTTGAAGCCGTTGAAGTCGATCTCGACGTGGTGGTCGATGCGGATGCCGGTGAGCGTCTCGATCGTGGTGATCGTGCACGCGATGCCGCCGGTGTTGTAGGCGGAGTTGATCATCCCGTGGGCGGTCGGAAGGATCGCCCCGTTGGCCTCGCTCTTGCACCGGGGGATCTCGACCATCGAGTCGCGAGGGAGGCTGACGAGCTGCGCCTTGTCCCTGCCGGGCGAGATGTGCATCAGGATCATCGTGTCGGTGCGCTTGCCCGAGTCGCGCTGCGAGTCGATCTTGCCGTACTTGGCGTTGCCGTCGCCGTGGCGGGTGTCGGAGCCGACGATGAGCACGTTGAGCGCGCCGGTGGCGTTCACGGGGCGGGTGTTGACGATCTTGCCGTCGACGTCCTCGGTGTGGATGTTGGAGAACGCGTTGCGATAGACCGTGTAGCCGGTCAGCGAGCCGGCGACCATCAGGCCGGTCACCGCGATGCCCGCCCATGCCATGCCGCTCAGGCGCTTGCGACCGCCACCGCCGCTCCTGTGGCCTCGCGGCTCCTCGGGCGGGCGCGGTGGCGGGGGAGGAGTGGCGGCGGCCCTTCGAGAGGACCGGTAGCCGGGAGTGGCGGGCGCGACCAGGCGGTCCTGGACGTCGACACTTCTGTGATTGCTCATACGACCCCCTCGCCCGGCGGCGTGGAGTCCGTGTTCGGCATCCTGCTCACCACGGCCTCCTCGTCCGGAGATTCGGAGCCCGCTTCACGCTGGCTCGGTCGATCGCTCATCGCGCCACGAGACTAAGTCACTGTAAGCGTTGCCGGAGCCATGATCGACCGAATCGGTCGTGACCCGAGCGTGATGATCCAGCCCCAGAGCTTACTCAGAACCGGACATTTCATGGAATGTAGACGTGAAAAATTTTACGGAACAGGCCTGGAGCAGAGCGCCGCCGCGAGGCACGCCAGGGGGACGGCCGGCAGCGTGTAGCGATAGTCGAACTCGGCCACGGCGGGCGGCACGATCAGCAGCACCCATGCCGTTGACCAGGGTAGAAGCCATGCGCCCTGGTAAGTCCTGCGCCTGATCGCCACGACGGGCGGAACGAGCAGGATGGCCAGGAGCACGGCGCCCGGCAGGCGGGCCACGTCCTGGTAGGCGCGCATCCAGCCGGCGAACGGCTCCACGATGTCCGTGCCAATAGCGCCTTTTTCGTATTTTTGTGCGAATTCAGCTCCGACTTGTGCGGGATAACGTCCCGGAGGTCCAGGGGGATTCACAGGAAACTCGTAGTAGCCGTAGATTTCCGCGTCCGGATAGACCGGCCTGCCCAGGGTGAACGTGCGGGTCAGCTCCGACAGGACCGAGCCCGCGTAGTCGAGCGGCTGGCTGCGGATGGCCAGCATCGCGAACCGGCCCGCCAGCTCGTCGTTGGCTCGGGAGAAGGTGATGCCGGGCAGCTTCACCAGCGGCGAGTCCTTGGCCCAGATGTACTCCTGCGACGGCGGGCGGTCCCGCGCAGGGCGCGGGTCGCACAGCACGGCCAGGTCGGCCGGCGGCTCCATCCGCGCGCAGTCGGCGAACGACATCGTGCGGGCGTAGAGGAAGACGCCGTTCGCGCCCACGATGCCGACCCGGTCGTAGGTGGCGTGGAACCAGCCCCCGTAGGCGAGCACGGGCAGGAGCGCGGCGGCGGCCATGATGCCCGCGAGAGCGATCCTCCTGCGCAGCAGCAGCCACGCGCCGAGGACCACGATGAGCGGCTGGCCGACGGTCCTGGTGAGGGAGGCGCAGGCCAGCAGCAGCCCGATGGCCAGAGCCGTACGCCAGGTGAGTTCCCTGCGGATCGCCAGGACCACGGCCGCGACCACCAGGAACGAGAACAGCGCGTCGGAGACCAGCAGGTGCTCCAGCTCGATCTGGTAGGCGTCGAGCAGCACGGGAGCG
Source organism: Nonomuraea mangrovi (assembly GCF_042681425.1). Classification (NCBI taxonomy): domain Bacteria; kingdom Bacillati; phylum Actinomycetota; class Actinomycetes; order Streptosporangiales; family Streptosporangiaceae; genus Nonomuraea; species Nonomuraea mangrovi. Next base: position 377,615 of record NZ_JBHUFV010000015.1, read on the forward strand.
GCGGCCGGCGTGGCCGCCCACGTGGGGACCCTGCGGGTGGCTCTTCGGGCGGCCACGTAGACGAGGACGCCGGTCGCCAGGCCGAGCAGGTGCTGGACGGCGGTGACGGCGCCGAAGCTGTGGAAGGGCTGCAGGAGCTTGAGGAAGAGGGAGTAGCCCGCCGGACGCACCAGGTCGGGCCGAGGGTGGAAGACGGTGACGATGTAGGTGTAGGAGTCGGGGAACCACAGGGCGGGCCGGTAACCCACCATCGTGATCGCCCGCAGGAGGGCGCCGAGCCCGAACACGATCAGGAACCAGCGGTGCCGCCCCATCATGGGACGTGCCCGCGTCCACGCCCTTGTCGCCGCGTCGCGCGTCGCCTGGGCCGGCCGTCGCGTCCAGGCCGTCAGCCCGGTCTCCACCCCGCGTGCCCTCCGTCCCCGACGCTGCCCCACCGGCCGGGCGGCACCCGACGCCAGCCGTACGCTACCGGCTCCCGACCTCATCGCGGCCCGCTCCCATCCTCGTGGTCGGTGGAGCCGGGAGGGTGGTGAGTGGAGCCGGAGGGATCACCGGTTGGGGGAAACCGGCCGCGGGAGGCGAGGTGCCGGTCGGGTTGGATAACCTCGCGATCACCGATGAGACTCGCCTGGCTCGATCAGACGCGCAGACCGTCGGCGGGCAGGGTGCTCGCCGTCGTCTCCGTGCTGCCCGTGCTCGCCGTGGCCGCATGGCTCCTGGGCGGTCTGCCTCTCCTGTTCGCCGGATGGTTCCACCCGCTGCCCGCGCTCGTCCTCGGCACGGTGTTCTTCGCGGTGCTGTGCAGGACCGCGCTCACCGGGCGGGCCGACCTCGACGCCACCGCCTGGCAGGTGACAGGCATCGCGGGGGTCGCGCTCGGCTCGCTGGTCCTCAACGCGATCATGCACAGCGAGCAGCTCATCGTCCGCCGCGACCCCGCCACCTACGCCCAGTACGCCATCTGGATCGCCAGGCACGGCTCCCTGCCCATCCCGCAGCAGGTGGAGGCGTTCGGCGGCCCCGACCCCGCGCTGCGCTTCGGCAGCATGGGCTTCTTCGACTCGGGCGGCGCGGTCGTCCCGCAGTTCCTGCCGGGCCCGCCGATGCTGTTCGCGGCAGGGGAGTGGCTGGGCGGCATGCTGCTCGCGCCTCCCGTGCTGGGGGCGCTGGCCGTGCTCGTCCTCGGGGGGACCGTCGCCAGGCTCGTGGGCGGCCGCTGGGCCGTGCCTGCCGCGCTGGCCTTCGCGATCAGCATGCCGATCCTCTACACGTCGCGGGCCACGTTCAGCGAGATCCCCTCCCTCATCCTGATCTTCGGCGGGATCGCCCTCCTCCACGACGCCCGCGGCAGGTGGGAGACGGCCGTGGCGGGGCTGGTGTTCGGGCTGGCCGTGCTGGTGCGCATCGACGCGCTGCGCGACGTGCTGCCGGTGCTCGCGTTCGGCGGGCTGCTCGTCGCGCTGCGGCGTGGCTTCGCCTTGCTGGTGGGGCTGGCCGCGGGCGTGGGGCTCGGGTTGGTCGCGGCGTGGGTGTTCGCGGGCCCCTATCTGGCCTATCTGTCTCGTTCGGTGTGGCCGATGCTGCTGATCAGTGTCGCGGTCCTGGTGCTGACCGCCGTGGGGACGGCGCTGGCGGGCCGCCTCGCGCGTGTCCGCCTGCCCAGGCGCCTGCCCGAGGTCGGCGCGGCCCTGGTCGTGCTCGTCATGCTCGGCCTGGCCGTACGCCCGTGGGTCCAGACGGTGCGCCGCGTGCCGACGACGAACCCTGACTGGCTCACCTACCAGTTCCTCGAGGCGACCCAGAAGGCCAACGGCCTGCCCGTCGACGGCACCCGCCTCTACTTCGAGGACTCCCTCTACTGGGTGATCTGGTACGTCGGCGTCCCTGTCGTCGTGTTCGCGACGCTGGGCGCTGCCGTGCTGGTCAGGCGGCTGCTGCGCGGCGGGGCGGCCTTCGAGTGGCTGCTCCCGCTGGCCGTCGTCGGCTGGACCACCGTCACCACGCTGCTGCGGCCGGAGATCACGCCCGACCACCCGTGGGCCGCCCGCCGTCTGGTGCCCGTCGTCATCCCCGGCCTGACCCTGCTGGGTGTCTGGGGGCTGGCGTGGTCGCGCGACAAGCTGCGCAGGCTCGGGTACGGCACGCGCTGGTTCGCCGCCGCGGGCGCGGTGCTGGTCGTCGTACCCGTCGCGATCACCTCGATCGGCACCGCCTTCACTCCCGTCGAACGGGGCGAGCGCGCCGCCGTCGCCGGGCTGTGCGCGCGCATCCCCTCCGACGCCTCCGTGCTGGTCATCGAGCGCGTCACCGGCGACCGCCTCACCCAGGTCGTGCGCGGCACCTGCGGCGTTCCCACGGCGCAGGTGCGCAGGACGGCGGGCGACGTGGCCGCCGCGGGTGACGTCCGCCGTCTCGTCGACGGGATCCGCGCCGCGGGCCGTACCCCTGTGCTGCTGGCCGCGGAGGCCGGCCAGCTCACGCCCTACGGCACGCCGTCGCAGGTGATCGACCTCAGTACCCGCCAGGACGAGCGCTCGCTCGTCGAACCGCCCAACGGCACGTGGCGCCTGCAGGTGGACGTGTGGATGACGTCCCCGGTGTAAGACCGGCGCGGAGGGGCACTCGGGAAGGCGAGGTCAAGGCGGCCCGAATCTCCGCTCAGCCACGATCACATTCCAGGTAACGGTAACCTCGTCCCACGTGAGCACGCTTGAGCCCCCCGAGACTGGATCCGCTGTGGAAGCTACGCCGTACGTCACGATCGTCCTGCCCTGCTACAACGAGCAGGACCACGTCATTGACGAGGTCGAACGCATCACCAAGGCGATGGACTCGAGCGGCTACACCTACGAGCTCGTCGCGGTCGACGACTGCTCGACCGACGCGACGCTCGCCAGGCTGCATGAGGCGGCGCCCCGGTTCCCGCACATGCGCATCCGCGCCTTCCACCGCAACGGCGGTTCGGGCACGGTGCGCAGGATCGGCACCCAGGAGGCGCGCGGCGAGATCGTCGTGTGGACCGACGCCGACATGACCTACCCGAACGAGCGGATCCCCGAGCTGGTCCAGATCCTGGAGAAGGACCAGACGGTCGACCAGGTCGTGGGCGCGAGGACCACCGAGGAGGGCTCGCACAAGCTGCTGCGGGTGCCCGCCAAGTGGGTGATTCGCAAGATCGCCGAGAAGCTCGCGGGACAGAAGATCCCCGACCTCAACTCGGGTCTGCGCGCGTTCCGCAAGTCGGTGGCCAAGCCGTACCTCAGGCTGCTGCCGCCCGGGTTCTCGTGTGTCACGACGATCACGCTGTCGTTCCTGTCGAACCAGCACGACGTCTACTACCTGCCGATCGAGTACGCCAAGCGGGCAGGCAAGTCGAAGTTCAGCTTCATCAGCGACGCCTACCGCTACATCCTGCAGGTGCTGCGGATGGTGATGTACTTCAACCCGCTCAAGGTGCTCATGCCGCCCGCGTTGTGGCTGGTGGTCATCGGCCTGGCCAAGGGCGTGTTCGACGTGACCCGCTACGGCTTCTACCTCACCAGCAACACCATCGTGATCTTCCTGTCCGGCATGCTGATCGGTTCGGTGGCGCTCTTGGCCGACCTGATCGTGAGGTCGCGCGGCGAATGAGGATCGCGATCGTCGGCCCGACATACCCGTACAAGGGGGGCGGCGCCCAGCACACCACCGAGCTGGCGCACCGGCTCGCGGCCCTGGGCCATGACGTGGTGATCGAGTCGTGGAAGGCGCAGTATCCGTCCTTCCTCTACCCAGGGCAGCAGACGATCGACGTTCCCGAGGGCGAGCCGTACCCGAGGACGCGCAGGGAGCTCGACTGGCGCAGGCCCGACGGCTGGTTGGCGGCGGGGCGCCGGTTCAGGAGCGCCGACCTGGTGATCCTGGCCGTGCTCAGCCCGGTGCAGGTGCCCGCCTATCTCGGCATGCTGTACGGCCTCGGCCTGAGGAGCCGGCGACGAAGCGGCACGGCCCGCAGGACGAGGGTGGTGGCGCTCTGCCACAACGTGCTGCCGCACGAGCGCAAGCCATGGGACGAGCCGCTGATGCGGGCGCTGCTGAAGCGGGTCGACGGCGTGCTGACCCACTCCGAGCAACAGGGCGACCTGGCCAGGACGCTGACGGGCAAGCCGGTCGCCACGGTCGCGCTGCCCCCGCACCTGCCCGCCAGGAGCGGGGCCAGGGGCGAGGGCATCCGCAACAAGCTGCTGTTCTTCGGCATCGTCCGCCCTTACAAGGGGCTCGACCTGCTGCTCAGGGCGCTGCCCGAGGGCGTCTCGCTGACCGTGGCAGGAGAGTTCTGGGGCGGGATGGAGCAGACCAAGGAGCTGATCGCCGAGCTGGGCATCGGTGACCGGGTGGAGCTCAGGCCGGGCTACGTCGCCGCCGACGACGTGCCCGAGCTGTTCGCCGGGGCCGACGCGCTCGTCCTGCCGTACAGGAACGCGACGGCCAGCCAGAACGTGTGGCTGGGGCACGAGCACGGGGTGCCGGTGATCGCGACCAGGGTCGGAGCGCTGGCCGACAACGTCCGCGACGGCGTCGACGGGCTCCTGGTCGAGCCTGGTGACGCCGAGGCGCTGCGCAAGGCGATCGAGCGTTTCTACGAGGATCCCGAGCGGCTGCGGGCGGGCGTGCGGGCCGTCGATCCCGAGCCCTACTGGAGCGACTACACCGACGCACTGCTCAGGGCCTGAGAGGATGCGGGTGTGGTGAGGGAAAAGCAGCTGGAGTACTCCGAGTTCCAGTCGGCGATGCTCGACGAGGCGAAACGCCGGCGCAAGGCCGCGAAGATCATCGCGGTGCTGGAGCACTTCAACGGGCCGCTCGACGGGCTGACGGTCGGCGACGTCGGCTGCTCGGCGGGGTTCATCGCCGACGAGCTGGCGGGAGCGGGCGCCGGGCACACGCTGGGCATCGACATCGACGTGCCCGGCCTGCGCAAGGCCGCCGACAGGTTCGGCAAGCGGGTCGCGTTCATCTGCGGCGACGGCACCGCGCTGCCCTTCCCCGACGGCTCGCTCGACGTGCTGGTCTTCAACCACATCTACGAGCACGTCGTCGACCCCGACGCGGTCGTCGCCGAGATGCACCGGGTGCTGTCCGACGACGGGGTCCTCTATCTGGGGCTCGGCAACAAGCTCGGCATCATGGAGCCGCACTACAAGCTGCCGTTCCTGTCCTACCTGCCGCCGGCGCTCGCCGACCGCTACGTCCGGGCCTTCGGCAGGGCCGACCACTACTACGAGCGATACCGCACCAGGCGGGGGCTGCGGCGGATGACCCGCGCCTTCCACGTCTGGGACTACACCTTCCCCGTGCTGGCCACGCCCACGGCGTTCGCCGGAGGCGAGCTGTTCCCAGGAGCGCTGGGCAAGCTCGCCACGACCGTGCTGGCCAGGACGCCCCGTGCCGTGCTCAAGCTGATGCTCCCGCTGGTGCCCACCTACCTGTGGGTGGCGACCAAGCGGCCGCGCACCCCCGCGGGGGCCGCGCTCCCGCAGCCGCCGGAGCGCCTGTGAAGAAGGCGGTACGGCTCGGCTTCCTGCTGGTCGCGCTCGGGTTCGGCACCTGGGCCGTCGTCTCGCAGTGGGACGCTGTCGCCGCCGGGTTCGCCAGGCTGACCTGGCCGATGGTGGCGGGCTCGCTCGTCTCCGTGGTCGCCGCCCTGCTGGCCGCCATGCTGACCTGGCGCACCCTGCTGGCCGACCTGGGCTCCCCGCTGCGGCTCAGGCCTGCGGCGAAGGTGTTCTTCGTCGGTCAGCTCGGCAAGTACATCCCCGGCGCGGTCTGGCCGATGCTGGCCCAGATGGAGATGGGCAAGGACCTCGGCGTGCCGCGCTCGCGCAGCGCGGCCGCGTTCTTCCTGATGATGCCCATCCAACTGGCCACCGGGCTGCTGGTCACGATGGTCACGCTCGGCTGGGACCGCTTCGGCTGGGCGCTGCTGCTCATCCCCGTGCTCGTCGTCCTGCTGGAGCCCAAGGTGATCAACTCGTTGATCGGCTTCGGGCTGCGCAGACTCAAGCGCGAGCCGCTGGAGCGGCCGCTCACCCGCAGGGGCATGCTGACCGCGCTGGCGTGGGCGGTGCTCGGCTGGTGCGCCTACGGCGCGCACCTGTACCTGCTGGCCTCCGACATGGGCGCGTCGGGAGGGCTGCTCTACTCCGTCGGCGCGTTCGCGCTGACGTGGTGCCTGGGCATCATGACCTTCGTCGTGCCCGCGGGGGCGGGAGTGCGGGAGGCGGCGATGGTGGTGGTGATGTCGCCCGTGCTCGACCGGGGCTCGGCGATCGCGCTCGCCTTGTGCTCCCGCATCGTGATCATCCTCGGGGACCTGATCTGCGCCGCAGCGGCGGGCGCCGCGGCCAAGGCCGCCGTGGACCGCAATTCCGTGTGATTTACCCCACGCGGTCGTAGGGTTGAGGCAGGCGAAGGTCTTCAGGGGAGGGATCTTTCGTGATACCTCGAGTGCTCATCGACGCGGCCGCGGTGCCGGCCGACCGAGGCGCGCTGAACAGATATGTCGATGGGCTGGTCGGTGGACTCCACCGGGCGGGTGCCGACGTGAGCGTGGTGTGTCAACGGGCCGACGCCGAAAGGTACGGCAGGATCGCGCCGTCGGCTCGGGTGGTCCCGGGGCCCGTGGCCATCACCAACAGGTCGGCCAGGCTGGCGTGGGAGCAGACGGGCGTGCCGGTGATCGCCCGGCGGGTGGGCGCGCAGGTGATCCACGCGCCCTACTACTCGATTCCGCTGCGCTCGGGCCTGCCGACCGTGGTGACGGTGCACGACGTCACCTGGTTCGGCGAACCCGAGCAGCAGAACTCGGTCTTCTTCCGGTCGGCGATCCGCACCGACGTACGGCACGCCAACCGCGTGATCGTGCCGTCCAAGGCGACGCGGGACGAGCTGATCAGGCTGCTGACCGCCGACCCGACCAGGATCGACGTCGCCTACCACGGCGTCGACCATGCGATCTTCCACACGCCGAACGACGTGGAGGCCAGGCGGGTCGCCGACCGGCTGGCGCTGCACGGCCAGCAGTACGTCGCCTTCCTGGGGGCGCTGGAGCCGCGTAAGAACGTGCCGAACCTGATCAGGGGCTTCGCCAGGGCCGTCGAAGGGCTGCAGGATCCGCCCGCGCTGGTGCTCGGCGGCGGCATCCACGAGTTCGACGTCGACGCGGCGGTCAGCGAGGTGTCGGAGAGGGTGAAGGTGGTCAGGCCCGGCTACCTGCCCTATTCCGACCTGCCCGGCTTCCTGGGCGGCGCGCTGGTCGCGGCTTTCCCCTCCATGGGCGAAGGGTTCGGCCTGCCGGTCCTGGAGGCGATGGCGTGCGGGACACCGGTGCTCACCACGCGGCGCACCTCACTGCCCGAGGTGGGCGGTGACGCGGTCGCCTACACCGAGCCCGATCCCGACAGCATCGCGGTGGCGCTCGGGCAGTTGCTGGCCTCGCCCGAGCGGCGCGCGGAGCTGGCGGCGGCGGGCCTGGCGAGAGCGAAGGAATTCAGCTGGGACACCTCGGCGCAGGCACATCTGTTGTCCTATCAACGCGCGGTCGAATAGTTGGGTAACCTCACGGGGTGATGGAGAGCTCCTTGCCAGGTCTCGAGGCGATACTCCTGGTCGGAGGCCAGGGCACGCGCCTGCGCCCGCTGACGATCGGCACGCCGAAACCGTTGTTGCCGACAGCCGGGGTTCCGTTCCTGGCGCACCAGCTCGCCCAGGCGCGCTCGTTCGGAGTACGGCGGATCGTCTTCGCCACCTCCTACAAGGCCTCGATGTTCGAGCCGGTCTTCGGCGACGGGTCATCGATGGGTCTCGAGCTGGTCTACATGACCGAGGAGACGCCGCTCGGCACCGGTGGAGCGATCCGAAACGCTGCCCAGGCGCTGACCTGCGGCCCCGACGACCCGGTGCTGGTCCTCAACGGCGACATCCTGTCCGGGCACGACGTCGGCGACCAAGTGAGGCAGCACGTCTCCCGCGGGGCGGCGGTGACGCTGCACCTGACCGAGGTGGACGATCCTTCGAGGTTCGGCTGCGTGCCGACCGATGCCGACGGGCGGGTCACCGCGTTCCTGGAGAAGACCCCCCATCCCGTGACCAACCGCATCAACGCCGGGTGCTACGTCTTCACCCGCTCGGTGATCGACTCGATCCCGCCCGGGCAGGTCGTGTCGGTGGAGCGGCAGACCTTCCCCGGGCTGATCGACTCGGGAGCGCTGGTGCTCGGCTACGCCGACAGCAGCTACTGGCTCGACGTCGGCACCCCCGCCGCCTTCGTCAAGGGTTCGCGCGACCTGGTGCTCGGCCGGCTCGGCTCGCCGGCGTTGCCAGGGCCGACGGGCGAGTCGCTGACGCTCGACGGGGCGGTCGTGTCCTACGAGGCCGAGGTCACCGGCGGTTCGGTGATCGGGGCGCGGGCCGTGGTCGAGGCGGGCGCCTCGGTGAGCGGCAGCGTGCTCGGCGACGGGTGCGTGATCGAGAAGGGGGCGACCGTGGTCGACTCCCTGATCGGGCTCGGCGCGCGGATCGCCAAGGGCGCCGTGGTGCGCGACTCGGTGATCGGCGACGGCGCGACCGTGGGGCCTGGCAACGAACTGCAGGCGGGGGCGCGGGTCTGGCCCGGCGTGGTGCTGCCCGAGTGCGCGGTCCGCTTCTCCAGCGACGCGTAGTCTGCTGCCATGGACGGCCCCTCTCCAGCGATGGACCCGACGTCCGTAGACCGCCTGCCCGGGGCGGCGGCTCAGCCGGGCGAGGCCGTCCTTCCCGTCGAGAGGGTGGCGTTCCCCGCGGAGGGGCCACGGTCCTCGCTCGTACGGCCCGTCCGTTCGGCGGTCGCGCCCACCGGTGCGGTCGCGGGCTCCTTCGGCAGGCTCGCCGTTCCGCGTGAGACCTCGTCAGGGCCGGCGGCCGGTGCGGGGACGCGTCTCTCCGGCGGCGTCACCCGTGGCCCGGTGGGCCGGTCGGGGCAGGCGGGGCGAACGGTTCCGGCCGGTACTGCGGCCGTGATGGAGCGGCGGCTGGAGGTGCGGGGGGATCCCGGGCCTATCCTGGGCCCGCACCAGCACGGCGGTCACGACCCGACGTGGCAGCGGGCGGCCGACGGCACGATCTGGCGCACCTGCCGCACACCGGACGGCCCCGGCACCCTGCGCGTCACCAGGCGGGGCGGGCAGGCGTGGGGTCCAGGCGCGGCGTGGCTGCTCGAATCGCTTCCCTCCCTGCTGGGCGCGGACGACGACATCTCAGGCTTCGAGGTGCGTCACGAGGTGCTCCAGGGCTACGGCGTGCCCAGGATCGGGCGCACGGGCCGCGTGTTCGAGGCGCTCGTGCCTGCGGTGCTCGAGCAGAAGGTGGTCGGGCGTGAGGCGTGGCGCGCGTGGCGGTGGCTGCTGCGCAGGTACGGCACGCCCGCGCCGGGGCCCGCGCCCGAGGGCATGCGGGTGATGCCGGAGCCCGAGGTGTGGCGGCAGATCCCCGCCTGGGACTGGCACAGGGCCGGTGCGGAGGCCGTGCGCGCACGGACGATCGCGACCGCGGCATGGCACGCGGACAAGCTCGAGGCCGCCGCCGACTCCGCCTCGCTCGATCGACTCCTGAGGGCGTTGCCCGGCATCGGAGTGTGGACGTCGGCGGAGGTGCGGCAGCGCTGCATGGGTGATCCCGACGCGGTGAGCGTCGGCGACTTCCATCTCGCCACGATCGTGGGTTGGGCGTTGACGGGGCGAAAGGCCGACGACGCCGAGATGATGCGGTTGCTGGAGCCGTACAGGGGGCATCGGCACAGGGCCTGCCTGCTGGTGGGGCTCACCGGGTTGCGGCCACCCGCGAGGGGGCCTAGGCAGTCCGCCCGGGACTACCGCTCCTTCTGAAAGGGAGCTTGCGCCAGTCCCTGCTGTCGCGCGTGTCGGTGCCGAAGAACGGGCCGGCGATGGCGAGGACGGCGATCAGGCTGATGATGAAGATCCAGGACATTGCGTGCTCCTTTGCTCACCTCCAATTATTGCCTGTACATGTATTTACGTCCATCGAGACTTTCTACGGACCACCCTTCAGCTTTGCTTAACGACTAATGTGCCGGTATGACCCAAGTCAGCGATTCCGCACTCCGTCGGGCGCTCGCCAGAGCCCGCGACGGGAAGGCCCTCGATCTCACCGAGGCCGCTGTGCTGCTCCAGGCCCGTGACGAGCATTTGGACACCCTCCTGGAGCACGCCTCACGGGTGCGTGACGCCAACGGCCGCAACGGCGTCATCACCTACAGCAAGAAGGTGTTCATCCCGCTGACCAGGCTGTGCAGGGACAGATGCGGCTACTGCACGTTCGCCACCGCGCCGGGCAGGCTGCCCGCCGCCTTCCTCAGCCCCGACGAGGTCCTGGAGATCGCCAGGCAGGGCGCGGCCATGGGGTGCAAGGAGGCGCTGTTCACGCTCGGTGACCGGCCTGAGGACCGCTGGCACCAGGCCCGCTCCTGGCTGGACGCCCACGGCTACGACGACACGCTCTCGTACGTGCGGGCGATGGCGATCAGGGTGCTGGAGGAGACGGGCCTGCTGCCCCACCTCAATCCCGGCGTCCTCTCGTGGCGCGACTTCCAGCGGCTCAAGCCCGTCGCCCCCTCGATGGGCATGATGCTGGAGACCACCTCCCGCCGCCTGTTCGAGGAGAAGGGCCAGCCGCACTACGGCTCCCCCGACAAGGACCCCGCGGTACGGCTGCGCGTGCTGGAGGACGCGGGCCGCTCGAACGTCCCCTTCACCACGGGCATCCTGATCGGCATCGGCGAGACCATCGAGGACAGAGCCGAGTCGATCTTCGCGATGCGGCGGGTGGCCAGGGAGTACGGCGGGATCCAGGAGGTCATCGTCCAGAACTTCCGTGCCAAGCAGGACACCGCGATGCGCGGGCTGCCCGACGCGTCCCTGCAGGAACTGGCCGCGACGATCGCGGTGACCAGACTGGTGCTCGGCCCGAAGACACACGTCCAGGCCCCGCCGAACCTGGTGGACGACGAGTACGCGCTGATGATCAGGGCGGGCATCGACGACTGGGGCGGGGTCTCGCCCCTCACCCCCGACCACGTCAACCCCGAGCGCCCCTGGCCGAACATCGAGGAACTGGCCGCCCGCACCGCCGCGGCCGGGTTCGAGCTGAGGGAGCGGCTGACCATCTATCCCGAGTACGTGCTGGCGGGCGAGCCGTGGCTCGACCCCAGGCTCTTCGCGCACGTGTCGGCGCTGGTGGACCCCGACACCGGGCTCGCCAGGCAGGACGCCCCGCTGGTGGGGCGGCCCTGGCAGGAGCCCGACGGCGGCTTCGCGGCCTCGGGACGCACCGACCTGCACGTCGAGGTGGACACCTCGGGGCGCACGAACGACCGGCGCGACGACTTCGACAACGTCTACGGTGACTGGGAAGCCCTCCGTGACCGGCTCCCCACGCCCGCGACCGCCGTCGGGCTCCAGGGTGACGGCTCCCCGCAGGAGGCGCCCGACTTCCCGGCGACGCCGGCCTCCGCGGAGGCCGGCGGCTTCCCGGGCTCGGGAGCGTCCTCCTCTGAGGCGGCGCTCGGGCGCTCTCCTGGCGTCGGAGTCATGGGTGACGTGGCCGAGGCGCTCCGCCAGGCTGAGAAGGACCCCGCGAGCCTGACCGACGCGCAGGCCGTCGCCCTCCTCGGCGCGGACGGCGAGGCCCTGGAGGAGCTCGCCCGCCTGGCCGACCACCTCAGGCGCGAGGCCGTGGGCGACGATGTGACCTACGTCGTCAACCGCAACATCAACTTCACCAACGTCTGCTACACCGGGTGCAGGTTCTGCGCGTTCGCCCAGCGCAGGACGGACGCCGACGCCTACACCCTGTCCCTGGACCAGGTCGCCGACCGCGCGCAGGAGGGCTGGCAGGCGGGCGCCACCGAGGTGTGCATGCAGGGCGGCATCCACCCCGACCTGCCCGGCACCGCCTACTTCGACATCGCCCGCGCGGTGAAGGCCAGGACGCCGGGCATGCACGTGCACGCCTTCTCCCCGATGGAGGTCATCAACGGGGCGAGCCGTACGAACCTGTCCATCGAGGACTGGCTGACCGCGGCACGGGAGGCGGGTGTCGACTCCCTGCCCGGCACCGCGGCCGAGATCCTCGACGACGACGTCCGCTGGGTGCTGACCAAGGGGAAGCTGCCCACCAGGGAATGGATCGACGTCATCACCACCGCGCACCGCGTGGGCATCCCGACGACCTCGACCATGATGTACGGGCATGTCGACACGCACCTGCACTGGGTGCAGCACATCAAGCTGATCAGGAGCATCCAGGAGCGGACCGGCGGGTTCTCCGAGTTCGTGCTGCTGCCGTTCGTGCACCACAGCGCGCCCATCTACCTGGCCGGCATCGCCCGGCCCGGCCCGACCGCCCGCGAGAACCGCGCCGTCCACGCGCTGGCGCGGATCCTGCTGCACGGCGCGATCGGCAACATCCAGTGCTCGTGGGTCAAGCTGCGCGACGACCTGTGCCGCCAGGTGCTCACGGGCGGTGTCAACGACCTCGGCGGCACGCTCATGGAGGAGACGATCAGCCGCATGGCGGGCTCGGAGAACGGCTCCTACAAGACGATCACCGAGATCGCCGAGATGGTCGCCCCCACCGGGCGGCCGCTGCGCCAGCGCACCACCGAGTACGGCACGCCGTCGGCGGAGCGGCTGGCGGCCTCGGCGGCCAGCGACGGCGTCTGCCGGAGCGTCCGCCGCACACTGCCGGTCGTCTGACCGGACGGCCCGGGGCCCTGGTCCGTCCGGAACCAGGGCCCCGCCACGGCCGGACCGTCAGCGGGTGACGTAGAAGTCGGCCGCGTCGCGCGGGGCGCGGTCGCGCGGCGGCGCGGCGGCGTGCCCGATGGCGACGCAGCCCATCGGATCCCACGACTCGGGAAGGTCGAGCACCTCCCGCACCACGGGGCGGCAGAACATCGTGGACGACACCCACGCCGAGCCGAGCCCCTCCACCGCCAGCTGCACGAGGAAGTTCTCCACGCCCGCGCCCATCGCGACCACGAACATCTCCCGCTCGGCGGCGTTGCGCCTGTCGTCACGGTAGGTGTGGGAACCCTCCATCACCAGGCACGGCACGGCGAGGTAGGGCGCGTTGCGCAGGACGTCGCCGCGCCTGATCCGCTTGGCGATCGACTGCTCGGTGAACCCGTCGCCGCGCAGGTCGGCGATCCACGCCTCCCGCATCGCGTCGACCAGCCGCGACCGGGTCTCGGCCGACTCCACCAGGACGAAGCGCCACGGCGTCGTGTGGTGCGGCGCGGGGGCCGCGATGCCCGCCGCCACGGCTCGCCGTACCGCCTCGGGGTCGACGGGAGCGGTGGAGAACTCCCTGATCGTCCGGCGGGCGAAGACGACATCACGGGAGCCGTAACGGAACAGGTCCTCGTCGGCGGGGCGGATGAGCGGGCGCACCCCGGGCCCGTCGTCGGCGGTCACCAGATGGGCGAGCCCGCGCACGATCGCCACGGGCACGCCCGTGAGCTTGCCCTTGACCAGCTCGGCCGCCGCGGCGATCTCGTCGATCAGCGCGGTGACGGTGGCGTTGAGCGGGTTGCCGTGGGTGTCGGTGCCACCCCTGAAGTCCTCGAGCGGACGCACGCCCGCCGCGCCGATGGCGACGTCGGTGAGTCCGTGACGCCACGGACGGCCGAAGGTGTCGGAGACGATCACGCCGACGCGTCCGCCGAGGGCGGCCCTGATCCGGCGGGCGGAGGCGTCGGAGTCCTCGGGCAGCAGCAGGACGGTGCCGGGCTCGGTGTTGGAGGCGTCGACGCCCGCCGCGGCCATGACGAAGCCGTGGCGCGTCTGGGAGATGACGGTGTCGCCGCGCCTGGCGACCACGCGGTCGGTCTCCTCCTCGATGGCCTCGGTGCGGTCGCTTCCCCGCCGCACGCGGCCCTCCGCCTTGCTGACGATCTTGGAGGTGATGACGACGATGTCGCCGTCGCGCAGATCCTGCTCCTTCAGCAGCGCGGCGAGGTCGTCCCCCGGGCGGACCTCGCCGATGCCGTGGACGCCGAAGACCTGGATCGCGGTCGTCTCGGTCATCGGGACAGCTCCTGGGCCATGGTCAAGGCGGCGCGGGCGATGTCCGCGGCGGCGTCGGCGTCGTGCATGATCAGCGGGCGGGCCTCGACGCGTACGCCGTCGAGGGCGACCGACGCGTCCTCCTCGGCCACCAGCCAGCCGTCGATCAGGTCGGCGCCGTAGAGGGACAGCACCGCCTGCGCGCTGGTCTCCACGCCGATCGCCGTCAGGCAGGCGTCGGCCATGCCGCGGACGGGCGCGCCGCCGATGATGGGGGAGACGCCGACGACCGTCTTGGCGACCAGGGCGTCGCGGATGCCGGGGATCTGCAGGATGGTGCCGATGCTCACCACCGGGTTGGACGGGGGCAGGATCACCACGTCGGCCTCGTCGATGGCGTCGAGGACCCCCGGAGCGGGAGTGGCGGTGTCGGCGCCGATCAGCGCGATCGACTCCGCGGGGACGGAGGCGCGCAGCCGTACCCACCACTCCTGGAAGTGGACGGCGCGGCGGCCCTGGTCGTCGGTGATGACGACATGGGTCTCGCAGCGGTCGTCGCTCATCGGCAGCAGCCGCACACCCGGCTGCCAGCGCGCGCACAGGGCCTCGGTGATCTGGGAGAGCGGGTAGCCGGCCTCCAGCATCTGGGAGCGCACGATGTGGGTGGCGAAGTCGCGGTCGCCGAGCCCAAACCACTGCGGCTCGACGCCGTAGGCGGCCAGCTCCTCCTTGACGACGTGGCTCTCCTTCTCCCGCCCCCAGCCCTGCTCCTCGTTGATGCCGCCGCCGAGCGTGTACATGACGGTGTCGAGGTCGGGGCAGACCCGCAGGCCGAAGAGGGTGATGTCGTCACCGGTGTTGCCGATGACCGTGATCTCGGCGTCGGGGGCGGCGGCACGCAGGCCACGAAGGAAACGGGCGCCGCCGATGCCGCCGGCTAGGGACACGATACGCATGCCGTCAGTCTCGCATCCGGGTCTCGGCGACCTGTCCGGAGAGGCAGCGTTCCATGTCCATGTGTCACGAAATTTCGGTGTATAGGACCTGATCAGGGACTATTGGGATAGATGAGCTTGCTGGGACTCCCGCCACCAAAGTCAGCTATGTGGCAAACTCACCCCGGGTGGTAAGCCACCAGCTGGGGGTAACAGTGAGCAAAATAGACGTCAGCCGGCTGAGAGAGCCGGCTGCATGGATCATGCTTGCCGTCGCGGCGGGGAACGTCCTCGTCGCGCTTTTGCAATTGCTGGTCGCGGAGTCGGGAGCGGTGACCTCTCTGCTGGTCAGGGCGCGCCTGGTCCAGGGCGACCTGACGAGCCCCGTGGCGGCCGCGCTGGCCGTCGGGGCCGTGGTGCTGGTCACCAAGCTGGGTGATCCCACGCCCAAGGCCAAGACGATCGCCTACGGCGCCGCGGGCACGCTCGCCGCCGGCGCGTTCTTCGGCGCCATCTCGCTGCTCCTGGGGCTCTTCTCCGGCATGGGCTTCATGAGCCTGCTGTCCTTCGTGCTCACCGGCGTGCCCACGCTGGCGCTCACCGGGATCGGGGTGGCCTACCTGCTGCCGCAGGTGCTCGCCGCGCGCCCGGCAGCCGCCTTCGGCGGGTACGGCCAGCAGCCGGGCTTCGGTCAGCAGCCCGGCTTCGGTCAGCAGCCAGGCGGCTTCGCCCAGCAGGGGTACGGCCAGCAGCCCCCCAGCCAGGCCCCCGGAGCGCAGGCCCCGGGCCAGCACGCGCCCGCGCAGCAGCCGCCCGCCCAGCAGTACGGCCAGCAGCCGCCGAGCCAGGCCCCGCAGTACGGCCAGCCCGCCGGTTACGCGCAGCAGCCCGCCTCCTCCGGCTACGGACAGCAGCCGCCCAGCTTCGGCGGCGCCCAGGGCTACGACCAGCAGGCCTACAACCAGGCCGCCCCCGCTCCGCAGCAGGCCCACCAGGACGCCTACCAGCCGCCGCAGCCCAAGCCGGAGCTGCCCGCCCTGCCGCCTGCGCCCACGCCGCAGCCCGAACCGCAGAACGTCTACGCGGCCGCCGCCGAGGCGCCGCACAACGTCTATGCGGCCGCCGCCGAGACGCCGCAGAACGTCTACGCGGCCGCCGCCGAGACGCCGCAGAACGTCTACGCGGCCCCCGCTGAGGCGCCGCAGAGCGCCTACGCACCGCCGGCCGAGACGCCGCAGAACCCGTACGCCCCGCCCGCGGAGGCTCCGCAGAGCGTCTACGCACCGCCCGCCGAGCCCCAGCAGAGCCCGTACGCGCCCGCGGAGAGCCCGTACGCGCCCGCGGAGAGCCCGTACGCGCCCGCGGAGGCCGCTCCGACCGCCTACGACACGCCGCAGGCCGCGTACGACACCCCGCCGGCCGCGTACGAAACCCCGCCGGCCGCGTACGACACGCCGCAGGCCGCGTACGACACGCCGCACAACGCCTTCGCGCCGCCCGTGGAGACGCCGCAGCCCTCCTACGCGCCGGCCGAGACCCTCCAGAGCGCCTACGCCCCCGAGCCCCAGGCCTACCAGCCGGAGCCGAACCCCTACGCGCCGCAGGAGCCGAGCGGCTACACGCCGTCGGAGACGCTGCCGACCAACGGGTACGCGCAGCAGCAGGAGTACCAGCCCGCGCCCTACGTGCCCGCCGACAGCCTGCCCAACGCCTACACCCCCACCCACAGCGCGCCCAACGTCTACGAGCCGCAGCCCTACCAGCCCGCCGACACCGCGCAGGGCGCGCCGTACCAGCAGCAGCCGGAGCCCCAGCAGCCCTACTACGAGCAGGCTCCCGCCTTCGAGCACCAGGGCGGCACCCCGTTCACCGGCTACTCGGGCCAGGAGTACGCCCAGCCGCAGCAGCCGCTCTACACCGAGCCCGATCCGCCCGTGGACCCGCGCTCGCAGCAGATGCTGCACGCCTACCAGCAGGCGGAGACGTACCAGCAGTCCACGGCGGGCACCCACCCGCAGCTGCACTTCGATCCCGCGCAGCCGTACCAGCAGCCGTACGACGACCCGTTCGGCCACCCGCAGTCCCCGCCCGCGGCCGGCTACCCGTCGCAGGCCTCGCCCGCCGAGTCGACGATCAGGTTCGACCAGGGCGCGTACCGCCCCGGTGACGACCCCATAGACCCCACGGCCATCTACACGCCGAACGATCCGCGCAGGTAAGAGATCGGTCATTACCGGATAGAGAGAAGGTGGGCCCTGGGCGGGCGTCAAGCCTGCCCTGGTACGGTTCCGACCGCTGACAGCGTTGAACAAGTCACGTCAAGGCCATGGATCCCGGTTTCACCCGGTCCTGAACAGCACATGGCAAGCACACCGGGGCGAGGTGGTCTTTCCCCGGATACCGGCATGCCGCTTGACGTCACCTACAGCACGCGCGTGTAATTACAGCCATGTTGTTACGCCTCCAGGGTGGGTATGTAAGGAGGCGTCCATGGGGGGCTCCATTGCGGGCGGGCGGCAGGGAGGTGTGCAGTGACCGAGTTGGTGGTCATCGCACAGGATCAGCTTGACGCTGAAGAACTCGGCTGGCAGGAGCGTGCGTTGTGCGCTCAGACTGACCCGGAAGCGTTCTTCCCGGAGAAGGGTGGCTCCACCAGAGAGGCCAAGAAGGTCTGCCGTTCCTGCGAGGTGCGGGCCGAGTGCCTGGAATACGCACTCGAGCACGACGAGCGGTTCGGCATCTGGGGTGGGCTGTCCGAGCGGGAACGCCGAAGGATCAAGAAGCAGGCCGTTTAACAAGATATCTCCAAGGGTCACGCGGCGGTTTCGGTGTCTGCCGCGTGACCCTTTTCACTGTTATGGTGTCCGGCGCTGATCATCCCCCCTGGTTGGAGCCGTGCCGATGTCCGCACCTGTCGTCACCGCGATCGTCGTCGCTCATGACGGCGCCCGCTGGTTGGGGGAGACGCTGCAGGCGGTCCTGCGGCAGAGCCGTCCGGCCGATCGGGTCGTCGGCGCGGACAACGGCAGCCGCGACGGCTCGGCCGAGCTGCTCGAGCACGCCCTCGGCCAGGGAAACGTGCTGCGTCTGCCCCGCTCGACCGGTTTCGGCGCCGCGGTCTCCGAGGTGCTCGGCAAGCTGAAGGCCGTGCCAGGGGAGTGGATCTGGCTGATCCACGACGACTGCGCCCCCGATCCTCACGCGCTGCGCCACCTGCTGATGGCCGCCGAGCGCGACCCCGCGGCCGCCGTCCTCGGGCCCAAGCTGCGCGACTGGCTGGACCGCAGGCTGCTGCTGGAGGTCGGCGTCACCGTGGACCGCAGGGGCAGGCGCGACACGGGGCTCGAACCGCGCGAGTACGACCAGGGACAGCATGACGGCGACCGCGACGTGCTGGCGGTCTCGACGGCGGGCATGCTGGTCCGCCGCGACGTCTGGGAGGAGGTCGGCGGCGTCGACCACGCGCTCGCGCTCTTCCGTGACGACCTCGACCTGTGCTGGCGGGTGCGCAACGCGGGCCACAGGGTCGTCAACGTACGGCGGGCGGTCGCCTACCACGCCGAGGCGGCGGCGCGCAGGCGACGACGGATCACCGCGAGTGGCGACCACCCGAGGCGGCTGGACCGGCGCAACGCGATGTTCGTCGTCATGGCGAACCTGCCGTTCGCCGCGATGCTGAGGGCGCTCGCCCGCAACGTGGCCGGCTCCACGTTCAGGGTCCTGCTGTTCCTCGTGGCCAAGCAGCCGGCGAACGCGTGGGACGAGGTGGCGGCGGTCGGCTCGGTGGTGCTGCATCCGGGCCGCATGATCAGCGCGCGCCGCCGCCGCAGGAACGGCAGGAAGCAGGGCTATCCCGCGGTCAAGCGGCTGTTGACGCCGCCGGGCGCCGGCTACCGGCGCCTGCGCGATCTGGTGCAGGGCTTCCTGGCCGGTGAGGGGCCCGTGGAGTCCGCGGGCCGGCACCACGCCGTGGTGGCGCCGCCCAGCGAGGACGACGAGGTCATCCTCGACGACTCGGGCTTCCTCCGGCGCTTCCTCAGCCGTCCTGGCGTGCTGCTCACGCTGGCCCTGACCCTGGTCGCGCTGGCCGCCGAGCGGCACGTGCTCGGTTCCCTGGCGGGCGGCCCCTCGCTCGGCGGAGGGGCGCTGGTGCCGGTCGTCGGCGACGCCTCGGACCTGTGGCGCTTCTACCTGGAGGGATTCCACGACAGCGGGCTCGGCTCGACGGCGTGGGCGCCGCCGTACGTCGCGGTCGTCGCCGCCCTTTCCTCGCTTCTCCTCGGAAAGACGTGGGTGGCGGTCGCCGTGCTGTTGCTCGGCTCGGTCCCGCTGGCGGGCGCCTCCGCCTACCTGGCCACCAGGAAGATGGTCCCCGCCGTGTCGGCGCGGATCTGGCTGGCCGCGACCTACGCGCTGCTGCCCGTCGCCACCGGCGCCGTCGCGGCCGGGCGGCTCGGCACGGCCGTCGTGTTCGTGCTGCTGCCCGTCTACGCGGGGCTCGGCGTCCAGCTGCTGTCGGCCGAGCCGCGGCGGGCACGGCGCGCGGGCTGGGGCCTCGGCCTGCTGCTGGCGGTCGGGACGGCGTTCGCGCCTCTCGTCTACGTGCTGCTGGCCGTGCTCGGCGTGCTCGCCATGATCGCTTTCGGCAGGGTGCGGCAGCTCGCCACGGCGCTGGTCGTCCCGCCGGTGCTCCTCTACCCGTGGCTGCGCGGCTTCGCCGACCACCCAGGCCTGCTCCTTCTTGAGGCGGGCCTGCACCGGCCTGAGCTCATCGACCCCGCGCTGCCGCCGCACTCCTTCCTCACCTTCAGCCCTGGCGGGCCTGGGCTGCCGCCGTTCTGGATCACCGCGGGCCTGATCGTGACCGCGCTGGCGGCGCTGCTGTTCCGCCGCCAGCGCATGATCGTCGCGATCGGCTGGGGCATCGCCGTGTACGGCGTGCTCGTCGCGATCCTGGTCAGCCGGATCACCGTGACCCCCGCGGCGGGGGGCGCTGCTGCGAGGGCCTGGCCCGGCATCCCGCTCGCGTTCGCCGCCACGGGGCTGCTCGTGCTGGTCGCGCTGACCGCGCACCGCCTGGCCGAGCTGCGCGCCGCGGGCGGCCTGCGCAGGCTGTGCGCCGTGGGCGTCGTCGCGCTCGCCTTCAGCACGCCGGTGCTGGGCGCCGCCTTCTGGATCGCGGACGGCACGCGCGGCCCGCTCAGCGGCTCGACGCCCGACCCCGTGCCGGCCATCGCGGGGGCGGGGTCGCCTGAGGGCCTGCGCACGCTGCTGCTGCGCGGCCACGAGTTCACGGTGCTGCACCGCCGTACCCCCTTGCTGGGAGAGGCGGAGCTGCCGGTGACGCAGGCGGCCCGCGAGCAGGTGGCCCGGGCGGCCGCAGGACTGGTCGCGGGGCGTGGCGGCGCCGACGCCGCCACGCTGGCGAAGCTCGGCATCGCCTACGTCGCCGTGTCCCATCCCACGGCGGAGATGACCAAGGCGCTCGACTCCCAGCCGCAGCTCGTCCACCTGAGCCTGAGCGAGACGGAAGGGCTCTGGCGGCTGGTCGAACCGCCCGCCCGGGTGGGACCGCCCGCCGACGATCCCCTGCGCGCGCCGATGCTGTGGGCGCAGGCCGTCCTCACGCTGCTGGCGCTCGTGCTGGCCGCTCCCGGTGCCCGTACGGCCGACCCTCTCGTCGTGGCGGTGGCGTGATGAAGAGATTCGTCGAGAACAGGTTCGGCCTGATGCTGCTGGTCCTGGTCGCGCTCGGCGCGCTGTACGGCGTCGCTTTCCTCACCAGGCCCGCGCCCACGCCGCCCCCGGCCAAGGCGCCGCAGAAGGTGGTCGTGGAGTCGGTCATGGCCGTGTGCCCCGCCCCGCGCGGTGCCGAGGTGTCGGTGCTCAGCGAGCCGGGGGCCGGGCAGGTGACCGTGGGCGGCAAGGCGGTGGCCGAGCCGTCGTGGCGATCGGCGATCAAGGGCGACGAACCCGTGGTCGTGACGGGCACGGGAGCCAGGGCGAGCGGGCTGGAGGCGTCGATCGGCACGCGCGTGACCAAGGGGCGCTCGCGCGGCCTCGCCGGCGTGCGGTGCACCGAGCCCGCGGGCAGCACCTGGCTCGTCGGGCCGGGCCCCTCGGCCGCCGACGTGGAGCTCCACCTGGCCAACGCCGACGCCTCCCCCGCGCTGGCCGACGTGAACGTGTACTCGGCCGAGGGGCCGGTGATCGGTGACGCGGGGCGCGGCATCACGATCAAGCCAGGCGCGCACCTCGTCCTCGACCTCAAGACGATCGCTCCCTCCGCGACCGTGGCGGCCGTCGAGGTGACGACGATCAGCGGCAGGCTCGCCGTCGCCGCGCGAACGGAGCTGGACGCCGGCGGCGTCGACTGGCTGCCCGCGGCCCTGCCGCCCGCGACCAGGGTCGTGGTGCCCGGCATCCCGTCGGGGGAGGGGCGGCGCGAGCTGCTGGTGGCGGCGCCGGGAGCGGAGGACGCGCGGGTGCAGGTGCGTGCGGTGAGCACGGACGGCAGTTATGCGATGAAGGGGCGTGAAACGGTCGACGTCCCGGCGGGGAGCGTCGCCGTCGCGGACCTGACCAAGGGGCTGGACGGGCACGCCGCCGCGCTGGTGCTGACATCGGACGTGCCCGTGGTGGCGGGGATGGCGGTCTCGACGTCGGCGGACGTGGCGTTCACGGCGGGCACGCCCGCGCTGGACCTGGGCAGCGCGGCGGCCGGGGACCGCAGGGGTTCCTCGCTGGTGCTGAGCGCGGTGGGCGGGCCTGGGCGGGTGCGGGTGCGGACCACGCGGGAGACCACGACGGTGGACGTGCCCGCGGCGCGCACGAAGGTGGTGAAGGTGTCCGGCGGGGTGGTGGTGACACCGGTCTCGGGCGAGGTGTACGGCGGGCGCGTGACGAGGGAACGGGTGAAGGGCGGAGAGTTGATCACCGTGGGCACGCTGTCGCCCGGGCGAACGTGGACGATGCTTCCGACGTTCACCGCCGACCCGGCTGTCATCCTCCCGTAACCGGCGGGTCCCGGCCTTCCGGGCGACGGTGAGATACCGGGGACACGCCCTGGAGGGTGACGACCGGGTCAGCGTTCGTCGTAGCCGGGGTCCACGGTCTCGGGTGACACCCCGAGCAGCGAGGCGACCTGCTCCACCACGGTGTCGTGCACCAGCGCCCCCAGCATGTCGCGGTCCCTGGCGCGCGCCTCCAGCGGCCGCCGGTAGATCACCACCGACGCGGGCTCGCCCGCCGCCGCCGTGTCGGCCCTTCCGAACGGGATGGGATCCGCCCCCATCCGCCCAGGGCCGTCGCCGAGCTCGCTGACCGGAGGCACCTCCTCCACGGCGAACTCCACGGCGGCCAGCTGCTTGCCCCACTTGGGTTTGAGCCGGTCGACCGCGTCGAGGACGAGGTCGTCGAAGCGCTCGCTGCGCGAGCGGGCGAGAGGAACGTACGAAGGGGCGAGCGGGCCGCGCAGGCCGCGCCCGTGGCGGTCGCGCCGTCGAGGGCCACGCGTGGGTGTCACCACCCCAGCTTAAGCTTTCGGTCGCACCTAATCAGGGCCAACATCGGTACAGGTGGGTGGAAACAGTGGGACAGGTGTCCGAATTGTGGCGACACGCTCGTTAAGAGCGCTCAGGTAGTGGCGCCTCGCACGCATAGCAGATACGGTCCCTCCGTGAGCCCCGTCCGTCGCTGTTCCCGCACTGCTTGCAGTCAGCCTGCCGTTTTCACGCTCACGTACGTATACGCCGACTCGACCGCTGTTCTCGGCCCCTTGGCGACGTACGCGGAGCCGCATTGCTATGACCTGTGCGCCGAACACGCCGAACGGCTGACCGCCCCCCGCGGGTGGGAGGTCGTGCGCCTGCCGACGGACGGTGGCAGCCCCAGCACCGACGACCTCGAGGCGCTGGCGAACGCCGTCCGCGAGGCGGCCAGGCCGGCGCCGTCCGGCGGAACCGAGCCCGTCGGGCAGGGCGTCGAGGTCGGCCGTCGCGGCCACCTGCGAGTTCTGCGCTCCGCCCAACCCCACCGGGACCGCTAGTAGGCTCGTCCCAGTAGGCAGGCGACCAAGGGGCGGACGAGTGGGCGATCTCTCCAGGATCTTCAAGGCGTACGACGTGCGCGGCGTGGTGCCCGAGGAGCTCGACGAGGAGAGCGCCGAGGCGGTCGGGGCGGCGTTCGTGGACGTGCTCGGCGCGACGCAGGCCGTACTCGCCCATGACATGCGGGTGTCCTCGCGCGCGCTGGCCGACGCCTTCATCCGCGGCGCCACCGCCAGGGGCGCGGACGTGATCGACGCCGGGCTCGGCTCCACCGACCTGCTCTACTACGCCAGCGGCAGCCTCGGCCTGCCGGGCGTGATGTTCACCGCCAGCCACAATCCCGCCCGCTACAACGGCATGAAGATGTGCCACGCCGAGGCGGTGCCCGTCGGCACCGACACGGGGCTCACCGAGATCCGCGACAGGGCCGCCGCCTACCTGTCCGCCGGCATCCCGTCGGGCAAGTCCGGCAGCAGGATCGAGAAGGACCTGCTCAGCGGGTACGGCGAGCATCTGCGCTCGCTCGTCGACCTGTCGTGCATCAGGCCGCTCAAGGTGGTCGTCGACGCCGGCAACGCGATGGGCGGCCACACCGTCCCCGCCGTCTTCGAGGGGCTGCCGATCGAGGTGACGCCGCTCTACTTCGAGCTCGACGGCACCTTCCCCAACCACGAGGCCAACCCGATCGAGCCGGACAACCTGCGCGACCTGCAGCGAGTCGTGCTCGAGACGGGTGCCGACCTGGGGCTCGCCTTCGACGGCGACGCCGACAGGTGCTGGGTGATCGACGAGCGCGGCGAGTCGGTCTCGCCGTCCACGATCACCGGGCTGGTCGCGGCGCGTGAGCTGGCCAAGCACCCAGGCTCGACCGTCATCCACAACCTGATCACCTCGCGCGGGGTTCCCGAGATCATCGCCGAGCACGGCGGTGTGCCCGTGCGCACGCGGGTGGGCCACTCCTTCATCAAGGCCGAGATGGCCCGCACGGG
The DNA here is from genome assembly GCF_042681425.1 of Nonomuraea mangrovi. Taxonomy (NCBI): domain Bacteria; kingdom Bacillati; phylum Actinomycetota; class Actinomycetes; order Streptosporangiales; family Streptosporangiaceae; genus Nonomuraea; species Nonomuraea mangrovi. The sequence continues at coordinate 401,689 of NZ_JBHUFV010000015.1, forward strand.
CGCGGCCTTCGGCGGGGAGCACTCGGCCCACTACTACTTCCGTGACTTCTGGTACGCCGACTCCGGCATGCTCGCCGCGCTCCACGTGCTGGCCGCGCTGGGCGAGCAGGATCGGCCGTTGTCGCAGGTGCTGGGGCCGTTCGCCCGCTACAGTGCCAGCGGCGAGATCAACAGCACGGTCGCGGACCAGCAGGCCGCCCTGAGGCGGGTGCGGGAGCGGTTCGCGGGGCGTGGCGAGTTCGACGAGCTCGACGGCCTGACCGTGACGGGGTCCGGCTGGTGGTTCAATCTGCGTCCGTCCAACACCGAGCCGCTGCTCAGGCTGAATGCCGAGGCGGCCGACACGAGCCAGATGGCGGCGATCAGGGACGAAGTCCTCGCCGTTGTAAGGAGCTGAAGAGTGAAGATCGACGACTGGCTGCTGGAGATCCTGGCCTGCCCGGCGTGCAAGTCACCGCTGCGCGCGGAGGACGACCCTGCCAACGGCCCGGACGAGCTGGCCTGCACCGGCTGCGGCCTCATCTACCCGGTCAGGGACGACATCCCCGTGCTGCTCGTGGACGAGGCAAGGAAGCCGTGACCTGGGAGCCCGAGCGGCTCGACGACCAGTCCCTGCTCGCCGAGGCGGACCAGGGCGCGATGCTGCCCGCGATCGCCGCGGCGGCCGCCCAGGTGCGCACCGCCCACCGCGACGCGAGTGAGGCGGGCGTCGCGCGCCTTGCTCGCGACGGCAGGCCGAGGGCGATCGTGGTGGCGGGCATGGGCGCGGCCGCGCTCGCGGGGGACATCCTGGCGGTGATCTGCGGGTACGGCGCGCCGGTGCCGATCGTCACCGTGCGCTCCGGAAGGCTGCCGGGCTGGGTGGGCGCCGCCGACCTGGTCATGGCGGTGTCGAGTTCGGGTCAGACGACGGAGACGCTCGCCGTGGCGGCCGAGGCCGTACGACGGGGCGCGTCGCTGATGGCGGTGGGCGCTCAGGGCTCGCCGTTGCAGGCGGTCGCCACACAGTCGTCGGCGCTGTTCGTGCCGGTGACGGCGCAGGGCCCGCCGCGTGCCCGCCTGTGGAGCCTGGCCGTGCCGCTGCTGGCGGGCGCTGGTGCGCTGGGGCTCACGCAGGACGGCACTGACCTGTTCGAGGGGGTGGCCAGGGCGCTGGAGGACATGGCGCACCGCTGCCGTCCTTCGAGCGAGTCGTTCGTCAATCCTGGCAAGGCGCTGGCCATGGAGCTGGCCGAGAGCGTGCCCATGGTGTGGGGCGCCTCGCCGTTGACCGCGGTCGCGGCCCACCGGCTGGCGCTCCAACTTCATGAGAACGCGAAATATCCAGCGATCTGGGGCGAGCTCCCCGAGGCACTTCACAACCAGCTCGCGGTGCTCGACGGCCCGCTGGCCGAACGCGACATCTTCGCCGACACCGCCGAGCGCACGCTGCGGCTGGTCGTGCTGCGCGAGGCCGACGACCGGCCACAGGCGCTGTTCAAGGTGGCCGAGGACCGCGGTGTACCGGTCAGCGAGCTGATCGCGGAAGGCGTCAACCCGCTCGAACGGCTGGCCACGCTGATCGAGCTGGTCGACTACGCGAGCGCCTATCTCGCGCTCGGCTACGGCATCGATCCGACCCCGGTGACATCGATCACAGAGCTAAAGGCGAGAATTTCCCAATAAGATCCCATGTCCGGGAATTCAGTGGCATGAGTGGAGAAGTGCGTTGAGCGCCAGCGGCGGTACGAAAGCGATCATTGCGGCATTGGGGGCGAATCTCGCGATCGCCGTGGCCAAGTTCGTCGCGTTCCTGTTCACGGGCTCCTCCTCCATGCTGGCCGAGTCGATCCACTCGGTGGCCGACTCGGGCAACCAGGCGCTGCTGCTGCTCGGCGGCAAGCGGGCGCAGCGGAGCCGCACCAAGGAGCACCCGTTCGGCTACGGCAGGGAGCGCTACTTCTACGCCTTCGTGGTCGCGGTCGTGCTGTTCACGATCGGCGCCGTGTTCTCCATCTACGAGGGCATCCACAAGATCGGCGACCCGCACGCCATCGAGTCGCCCGCATGGGCGTTCGGCGTGCTGATCTTCGCGATCATCGCGGAGGCCTTCTCCTTCAGGACGGCCATCAAGGAGTCGAACGAGCACCGCGGAAGCCAGAGCTGGGTGGCGTTCGTCCGCCGCTCCAAGTCGCCCGAACTGCCGGTGGTGCTCCTGGAGGACCTCGGCGCGCTGCTCGGTCTGATCTTCGCGCTGTTCGGCGTCACCATGGCCGTGATCACGGGCGACGGCGTCTGGGACGGCATCGGCACCCTGATGATCGGTGTGCTGCTGGCCATCATCGCGATCATCCTGGCGATCGAGACCAAGTCGCTGCTGCTCGGCGAGGGAGCCTCGCCCGAGGTCGAGACGCAGATCAGGACCGCCCTCGAGAGCGCGCCCGAGGTGGCTCGCGTCATCCACATGCGCACGCTGCACCTCGGCCCTGAGGAGCTGCTGGTCGCCGCGAAGATCGCCGTCGACCACGACGACACGGCCGCCGAGATCGCCCGCGGCATCGACGAGGCCGAGCAGCGCATCCGCGCCGCCGTCCCCATCGCCCGCGTCATCTACCTCGAACCCGACCTGGACAAGGCCGCCGCCAGATAGCCCCCTCGGCGGCCTCCCCCCTGGAAAGCGGCGAACGGGTCACTCGTGCCCGGTGATGCAGGAGGTCCCCGCGTCGGTCTGGTCGAACAGGCAGCGCCCGCCCTTGTCGAGCGTGATGACCTTCTTGACGGTGCTGAACTGACGCAGCGTCCTGTCGATCGTGTGCAGGACGCGCGCGTCGGCGCCGATGCCGAGCCCGACCACCGTGCGGCAGAAGCGCAGAGTCGCGGTGCCCTTCGTGATCGAGAGCTTGAAGTCGGCGCCGCAGTTCGACTTGCCCTTGATCTGCGGGCCGAGCTCCGAGTGCAGGCCGCGCTTGCGCTCTGCCTTGGTCGGGCCCTTGATGAGCTGCTGGACGGCGAACGTGGCCACCCCGCTGTTGGGGGCCTTCCTGGTCACGGCGACGACCTTGCCGGGAATGTCGAAGTCGGCGGAGAAGTAGACCTTCACCGTCGGCCCCGAGGAGGCCGCTGACGCCGGCGCGGGCATCAGGGCGAGCGCGGGGGCCACCGCGACGGCGGTGGCGAGAACGAGAGCCTTCATACCCGATTGGACGATCTGTTCCCCGCTCTGGTTTGCAGCAGTCGCAGCGCCTTCTCCTTCTCGAAGTCCAGGGCCCTCCTGGGCGCCTGAAGGCGGCCGACGCGCAGGCCCAGATCCCTGACGGCCTGCGTCACCGCGGGCTCGGCCAGCGCCCGCAGCGCGAAGGCGAGCTCGGCGGGAGAGACGTCGAACCGCTTCTCCAGCTCCACCGCCTGGGCCACGGCCGTCAGGTCCTCCTCGGTGAACCTGCGATGGGCGCCCTGCTCCCTGACCGGCGGCAAGAGCCCCAGTGCCTCCCTGTAGCGGAGCATCCGAGGGGACATCCCCAACCGTCTCGCTGCCTCCGTGATGCGCATCCTTACATTCTTGTGGAAGATTCGACCCCCGTGGGATGCGACGTGGAGAACCCGCGCTTAAACTCAACGGCGACAACTTCGTGTATCGAGGGGTAAAACAGATGGACTTCAAGGTCGCAGACCTTTCACTCGCCGACTTCGGCCGCAAGGAGATCCGGCTCGCCGAGCACGAGATGCCCGGCCTCATGGCGGTTCGTAAGGAGTACGCGGCCTCCCAGCCCCTCCGCGGCGCGAAGATCATGGGCTCGCTGCACATGACCATCCAGACCGCCGTCCTCATCGAGACGCTCGTCGCGCTCGGCGCCGAGGTCCGCTGGGTCAGCTGCAACATCTTCTCCACCCAGGACCACGCCGCCGCCGCGGTCGCCGTCGGCCCCGACGGCACGGTCGACAACCCGCAGGGCGTGCCCGTCTTCGCCTGGAAGGGCGAGACGCTGGAGGAGTACTGGTGGTGCACCGAGCAGGCGCTCACCTGGCCGGGCGGCGAGGGCCCGAACATGATCCTCGACGACGGCGGCGACGCCACGCTGCTGGTCCACAAGGGCGCCGAGTACGAGAAGGCAGGCGCCGTCCCCGCCGCCTCCGAGGAGGACCCGGAGGAGTGGCACGTCATCATCGACCTGCTCACCCGCACGGTCGGCGAGGACAAGAAGTGGACGAACATCGCTGAGCAGATCAAGGGCGTCACGGAGGAGACCACCACCGGTGTCCACCGCCTCTACGAGATGTTCAAGAGCGGCTCGCTGCTGTTCCCGGCGATCAACGTCAACGACTCGGTGACCAAGTCGAAGTTCGACAACAAGTACGGCTGCCGCCACTCCGTCATCGACGGCCTCAACCGCGCCACCGACGTCCTCATCGGCGGCAAGGTGGCCGTGGTCTGCGGCTACGGCGACGTCGGCAAGGGCTGCGCCGACGCGCTGCGCGGCCAGGGCGCCCGCGTCATCGTCACCGAGATCGACCCGATCTGCGCGCTCCAGGCGGCCATGGACGGCTTCCAGGTCACCACGCTGGAGGACGTCGTCGGCATCGCCGACATCTTCGTGACCACCACCGGCAACTTCGACATCATCACGGCCGACCACATGGCCAAGATGAAGCACCAGGCGATCGTCTCCAACATCGGCCACTTCGACAACGAGATCGACATGGCCGGCCTGGCGAAGACCCCCGGGATCGTCAGGAACAACATCAAGCCGCAGGTCGACGAGTGGATCTTCGAGGACGGCCACTCCATCCTCGTGCTGGCCGAGGGCCGCCTGATGAACCTGGGCTGCGCGACCGGCCACCCGTCGTTCGTGATGTCCAACTCCTTCACCAACCAGGTCATCGCGCAGATCGAGCTCTTCACCAAGACCGAGGAGTACCCGATCGGCGTGTACACGCTGCCCAAGCACCTGGACGAGAAGGTCGCCCGCCTCCACCTCGACGCGCTCGGCGTGAAGCTCACCACGCTGACCAAGGCGCAGGCGGAGTACATCGGCGTCGACGTCGAGGGCCCGTACAAGCCGGAGCACTACCGCTACTGACCGGTTTCGCGACGGCGGGCGCCCGGCTCCGGGCTCCCGCCGTCTTCCCATATCCCGGTCCGCGTGGCCGCGGATGGCCGTCCTCTGATGACCGTCCTTCATCCCGTACGGCAGGCGGGTCCGGCGCCTCCGCGGTGGGGGATCCGGGCGTGGGAGCCACGTGACGGTGGCCACCGGAGTCCTGCTGGAGTGCTGTGATGGACGGGCGGTCACCGGTGACCACGGTGGCCGTGAGCCGGCGTGCCGTACGAGAAAGTGGAGTTGTCGTGGGAGAGCGGCGGATTGCCTGGGCGGGCAGAGGGATGCCCGTGCTGACCGCGATCGGGGAGCGGTTCGCGCGCGAGCGCCCGTTCGACGGTCTCAGGATCGCCGCGTGCCTGCACGTGACCGCCGAGACCGCCGTCCTCATGGGCGCGCTCAAGGCCGGCGGTGCCGAGATCGCGCTGGCCGCCTCCAACCCGCTCTCCACCCAGGACGACGTCGCCGAGGCGCTCCAGGGCTACGGCATCGCCGTCCACGCGCGCGCGGGCGTCGACAGGGCGACCTACTACCGCCACATCCACCAGGCGCTGGACCTGGCGCCCGACATCGTCCTGGACGACGGCTGCGACCTGGTCAACATCCTCCACACCGAGCGCACCGATCTGCTCGACGGTGTCAGCGGCGGTTGCGAGGAGACCACCACCGGCATCATCAGGCTGCGGCAGATGGCCGCGGAGGGCGCGCTGAGGTTCCCCGTGGTCGCGGTCAACGACACGCGGACGAAGCGGATGTTCGACAACAGGTACGGCACCGGCCAGTCGACGCTCGACGGCATCATGCGCGCCACCAACGTGATGCTCGCCGGCCGCACGGTCGTGGTCGCCGGGTTCGGCTACTGCGGGCGGGGCGTCGCCGAGCGGGCCAAGGGTCTCGGCGCCCGCGTGATCGTCACTGAGATCGACCCTGTCAAGGCGCTCGACGCCTCGCTCCAGGGCTACGAGGTCCGGGCGATGGGGGCCGCCGCGACGGTCGGCGACCTGTTCGTCACCGTCACCGGCAACCGCGACGTCATCACGGCCGAGCACCTGGCGGCGATGAAGGACGGCGCGATCCTCGCCAACGCCGGGCACTTCGACATCGAGATCGACGTGCGCGCGCTGGAAGGGCTCGCCGTGGCGCTGAACCCGGGGGTGCGGCCCAACACCGACGAGTACGTGCTCGCCGACGGCCGCCGCCTGCTGCTGCTGGCCGAGGGCCGCCTGGTGAACCTGACCGCCGCGGAGGGCCACCCGGCCGCCGTCATGGACATGTCCTTCTCCGCGCAGGCCCTCGCCGTCGCCTGGCTGACGACCGAGCGGGTACGGCTCGCGCCGGGCGTCTACGACGTGCCCGAGGACATCGACGTCGAGGTGGCCAGGCTCAAGCTGGCCGCGGCCGGCATCGAGATCGACCGGCTGACGGCCGAGCAGGAGGACTACCTCCACTCCTGGCGGACAGGCTCCTGACCCTTCGCGTCACAGTTCCCGGACAATCACTTGGTTGATCTCTGGACTACATGGATAATCCAGGGCATTTCCGTCTCTGGAGGCTCCATGAGATTGCGTGGCTTATCCTCCCTCGTGGCGGGGATCGTCGTGGCGATCGCCCTGGTCCCCGTCCCCGCCTCGGCCGCCGATGAGGTCACCAAGAGTGACAACATCCGGCACGAAGCCCACCTCGATCTGCCCACCGGTGTGCAGATCAATACCGACATCGCCTTCCAGGGCGACTACGCCTACGTGGGCAGTTACACCGGATTCTCGATCTACGACATCAAGCACCCCAAGCGCCCCAAGCTGGTCAGCACGGTCAGCTGCCCGGGTGGCCAGATGGACGTCACGATCTACGGCGACCTCCTTGTCACCTCCGTCGACGAATCGCGCAAGGACGACTCCTGCGCCAGCACGCCGCAGCCGGCGAGCGAGAAGAGCTCGTGGGAGGGCCTGCGGATCTTCGACGTCAGCGACAAGGCCAACCCCAGGTACGTCAAGTCCGTGGAGACCAACTGCGGCTCGCACACCCACACGCTCGTGCCCGGCAAGTCGCGTGACGCCTTCTACGTCTACGTCTCCTCGTACTTCCCGGCGGCCAACCTCCCCGACTGCCAGCCGCCGCACGACCGCATCTCCGTGGTCAAGGTGCCCGTACGCAACCCGAGCGCGGCCGCCGTGGTCAACATGCCGGTGATCTTCCCCGACGGCGGCAACGACCGCACCCAGCAGCCCAACCTCCTCGCCGACACCACCGGCTGCCACGACATCACCGTCTACGCCGAGAAGGACCTCGCCGCGGGTGCCTGCATGGGCGACGGCGTGCTCATGGACATCTCGGACAGGGAGAACCCCAAGGTCATCGACACCGTACGCGATACGAACTTCGCGTTCTGGCACTCGGCGACGTTCAACAACGCGGGCACCAAGGTGGTCTTCACCGACGAGCTCGGCGGCGGCACGCAGGCCCGCTGCACCGCGGCCGAGGGCCCGACCAGGGGCGCCGACGCCATCCTCGACGTCGTCGACAAGAAGTTCGTCTTCAAGAGCTACTACAAGATCTCCAGGATCCAGGCGAGCACCGAGAACTGCGTCGCCCACAACGGGTCGCTGATCCCCGTGAAGGGGCGCGACATCATGGTGCAGGCGTGGTACCAGGGCGGACTGTCGGTCTGGGACTTCACCGACTCGGCCCGCCCGCGGGAGATCGCCTTCTTCGACCGGGGCCCGATCAACGACACCCAGCTCACGCTCGGTGGATTCTGGTCGGCGTACTACTACAACGGCTACATCTTCGGCAGTGAGATCTTCCGGGGCTTCGACGTCTTCCGGGTCAGGGACCCGCGCGTGAACCCGGCCGACGGCGTCCACACCGACCGGCTGAACGTGCAGACCCAGACCCGCTACAGAGGAGGCCACGGCCACTGACGGCCCTCCACGCCCGGGCCCGCGCCCTCCCCGGCGCGGGCCTTCCCGCACGACCACCCCTCTACGGCGCGCGCTCCCTGGGGCCGGTGCCGTCTCCCTCGGCGCGGGCCGGGGCGCGGTGGACGGGGTGTGGTCGTCAGGTGGGCGGTGCGAGCGGGCCGGGGTGGGCGGCGTGTGGTCGTCAGGTGGGCGGTGCGAGCGGGCCGGGGTGGGCGGCGTGTGGTCGTCAGGTGGGCGGTGCGGCGGTCAGCGGGCCGACTGCATCTCGCGCATCCGGCGGATCTCCGCGGTCTGCTCGACGCCGATGTCGGTGGCGAGCTCGGTGATCCGCTGGTGAGAGCCCTCGCCCAGCACCTTCGTCGACATCGTGATCGCCCCTGTGTGGTGAGCGATCATCAGCTCGAGGAAGAGCTTGTCGAACGCCGCCCCCGACGCCGCCTTCAGCGCCTCCATCTGTTCGGGCGTGGCCATGCCCGGCATGTCGGCGTGTCCCGCGTGGTGGTCCGGCACCTTCTGGCCCTGGTCCTGGAGCCACGTGGTCATGTACTGGATCTCCGGCCCCTGCGCGTCCTTGATCCGGGAGGCGAGCCCCTTCAGCTTCTCCGAGCTGGCCCTTGAAGGGGCGAGGATCGCCATGTCGAGCGCCTGCCGGTGGTGAATGATCATGTCCTGCATGAACGTCACGTCCACCGCGTTGGCCGTAGGTGTGGGAACGGCGGTCGCGGCCTCGGCAGGCGACAGCGTCCGTGCCGGCTCGCCCGGTTTGCCCGGCGCGAGCACCGGTGCCGTCGACGTGTCCGTGGCGGCGACGGGACGGCTGTCACCACTGCAGCCCGAGAGGGCGATCACCGTACCAGTGATGACAATGAGCGCGGCGCGCACCTGACCTCCCTGTGTCGAGAGAGCGAACTGTAAACCATAACCGTGATCATTAAAAAGACGGCAAAGCGCAATATCATCTGACATTCTGGACGCTAGTCACCAGACGGGTCGCGGGTGAAGATTCTCTACATTTATGTCCCCTTTACGGAGGCAACTGAGTGATCACCCCCCGCAAAGCCCTCGTCATGCTCGGAGCGGCGAGCGCCTTGGTCCTGACGGCGATGCCCGCCCAGGCGTCTGACATCCCCGCCCCCGGCGAGATCGTCATGAGCCCGAACATCGAGCACGTCACCAACGTGCCCAGGCCGGGCGCACTGACCGACATCCACACCGACATGGCCTTCCAGGGCGACTACGCCTACGTCGGCAACTACGCCGGTTTCTCGATCTACGACATCAAGCACCCGAAGCAGACCAGCCTCGTCAGCTCGGTGGTCTGTCCGGGTGGCCAGATGGACGTGTCCGTCTACGGCAACCTGCTGTTCGGCTCCGTCGACTCCTCCCGCAACAACGACTCGTGCAACAGCACGTCGCAGAGCGCGTCGATCAAGGAGTCGTGGGAGGGCGTCCGGATCTTCGACATCAGCGACAAGACCAACCCGACGTACATCAAGTCGGTTGAGACCAACTGCGGTTCGCACACCAACACCTTGGTGCCGGACAAGACGGGCGAGAACGTCTACATCTATGTCTCGTCCTACAGCCCGAACGCCAACTTCCCGGACTGCAAGCCCCCGCACGACCTGATCTCGGTCATCAAGGTGCCGCTGAACAACCCGACGGCCGCCGCGGTCGTCGGTACGCCGGTGCTGTTCCCGCCCAAGGACACCAACGGCGACGGCATCCCCGACGAGGACGGCTACGGAGGCGTGCCGCTGCCGTACCCGAACGGCAAGTCGGCGACCAGCGGCTGCCACGACATCACCGCCTACCCGGAGAAGGACATCGCGGCCGGCGCCTGCATGGGTGACGGCATCCTGCTCGACATCTCCGACCGCGAGCACCCGCGCGTCACCGAGGTGGTCCGCGACACGGAGAACTTCGCCTTCTGGCACTCGGCGACGTTCAACAACGAGGGCACCAAGGTCATCTTCACCGACGAGCTCGGCGGCGGCACCCGTGCCACCTGCAACGCGGCCATCGGCGCCAACCGGGGCGCCAACGCCTACTACGACCTCGTCGGCGGAAAGCTGGAGCGTCGCGGCTACTTCAAGATCGCCCGCCACCAGGCGGACACCGAGAACTGCGTCGCGCACAACGGCTCGCTGATCCCGGTCAAGGGGCGCGACATCATGGTGCAGGCCTGGTACCAGGGCGGCATCTCCGTCGTCGACTTCACCGACTCGACCCGGCCTGAGGAGATCGCGTACTTCGAGCGCGGTCCTGACAACACCGCTCCCGCGCTGTCCGGCGGGTTCTGGTCGGCGTACTACTACAACGGCTACATCTACGGCTCGGACTTCAACCTGGGGCTCGACGTGCTGCGGATCAACGACCCGCGCACGAACCAGGCCAAGCACGTCAAGTTCGACGCGCTGAACGCCCAGACGCAGATGTCGTACCGCGAGCACGGATACGACGACTAGGAACATCACACCCCCAAAGCCGCCAGGGTCCGCCCCTGGCGGCTTTGTCATGTCCACGGCTCCTCCGGCGTCCACCTCTGCTGCCGCGCCGTAGTGATCCGGCCTTGCCAACCATTGTCGACACCTGTTATTCATTTAACAAGTGTCGACGGGAAAGAGGGTTGGGATGAGCACCCGGTACCACCCCCGGATGATCAGCTTTCACGGCGTCGAGGCCGTTGGCGGCTGGAAGGTGAAGATGTACGGCATCGCCGCACATTCCGAGACTCCTCGTGCCGCTCTGATGGAGGCGACCGCGAAGATCGTGGCGTCGGCGCTGCCGCCTCCGCTCGGTCACGGCCGCCACGGCGTGGGCTTCGCCATCGCGCACGACGCGGCGGACTACTGCTTCGCGCTGGTGGACTGGTGGTCCGGCGAGAACGAGATCCACCAGCGGCTGTTCTCCGCGCCGCTCGACCAGCCGCAAGCGCTACGACCCCATCCGAGTGAGGCCATCGGCTGCGTGTGGGAGCTGGCCGTCACCGACTTCGAACGGCGGGCGTGGCTGCGGCACGTGCTCGCCAACCCGGACGGCCCGGACCTGGACGCCTACGTGGCGGCCACCTTCCAAGAAAGGATCTGACATGGGCATGACGCTGGAACGGCTGGCGGACTTCGGCGCGGCATGGAAGAAGAAGGACCTCGATCTGCTCATGGAGTTCATGACGGACGACTGCGTCTTCCACGCCTCCGTCGGAGCCGAGCCCGGCACGACCTTTCGCGGGCGGGACGAGGTGCGTCGCGGGTTCGCGCTGATGATCGCCCATGACGAGGGGCTCGAGTCGCAGGGCGGAGACGCGTTCATCGCCGGTGACCGCGGCGCCTCTCAGTGGTCGTACTCCCGCACGGACGAGGACGGGCAGGTGCACGAGGTGCACGGCTGCGACCTCTTCGAGTTCGAGGGCGACCGCATCCGGGTGAAGGACGCCTACCGCAAGGTCCACGGGGACATCGGCGATGCTGCCGCCCGCTAGACCGGAGGAGGTCACCGACCTGCCCGAGGACATCGCGCTGCTCCACCACTTCGCCAACACGGAGGATCTACGCGGATTCGTCGCTCACGGGCAGCGGTTGACCGCACATGACGTGCTCGCCACGCCCGCCGATCTCGAACGCTGGCTGCGTGAGCACGACCTGCTGGGTCCCGGCGAGCCGGTGGGCGACGCGCACCTGGCCCGCGCCCACGCACTGAGGGCGGCGCTTCGCGACGCCCTTCGCCAGGACGGTGAGGCCGGCGAGGTGCTGCTGGACTTCCCCTGGCAGGTCAAGCTGACGGCTCTGGGCGCCCAGCCGGTGGTCTGCGGCGACCCGGTGACCACCGCGCTGGCGCGGATCGTGGTGGCGGCGCTCACCGTCACCGCGAACGGAACCTGGCATCGGCTCAAGATGTGTCCCGCGTCCGACTGCCAATGGGTCTTCTACGACCGATCCCGCCCCGGCCGGGCCCGGTGGTGCTCGCCCCTGTTGTGCGGCAACCGGATGAAGACCCAGGCCTACCGCCGACGCGGTGCGACGCAGACCCCGTGACCGAGCCGATCCACGCTTTCCAGCCCGAACCCCAGCAAGGAGTCGCGAGACATGATCCGGCCAGACACTTGCCCCGTTGACCGTGGGGGACCTCCGACATGCGGCAGGAGGCTCCTCACAGTTCATCGAAGGATGACGAGGGCGCACGTCCTGCGCCCCATCACGCACCCCCTCGAGACGCCGGAACGGCGGCGGAACCCGGCGTCCCATGCGTGAGGGCCTCGTCCAGCTTCAGGCCCGCGACACGGGCCGGCCGACGCCGCAGCTCCCGCCGTCGCCAGGCCGCGACGAGTACTGGCCGCTCTTCGCCGGGGGAAGCTGGTCGCCGAGCGACCATGTCGCCGCGGTCACCGATCCCGACACCGGCGACCTCGTGGGTCAGGTCGCCATGGCGGGCCACGCGGAAGCCGAGGCCGCCCTGGCGGCAGCCGTACGGACGATGGAAGGGCCGAGATGGCCCGCCGGCGAGCGGGCCGCCGTCCTGGACGGCGCGGCCGAGCGGATCGGCGACGCCGGCGAGACCTTCGCACGGCTGATCGCGGCCGAGGGCATCAAGACGATCCGCGAGGCACGCAAGGAAGTGGCCCGCGCCGCCCACACCCTGCGGCTCAGCGCGGCCGCCGCCCTGGGGCCCGCCGAGGCCGCCCCACCGGCGGACGACCGGCCGGGCACCGCCGGCTGGCGCGGGTTCGTCCATCGGCAGCCCGTGGGCGTCGTTCTGGCGATCACTCCCTACAACGACCCGCTGAACCTGGTCGCCCACAAGGTCGGCCCCGCTCTCGCCGCGGGCAACGCCGTCGTCGTCAAACCCCACGAGCGCACACCGCTGTCGGCTCTCCTGCTCGCCAGGGCGCTCAGTGACGCGGGCCTGCCCCCGGGACGGCTCAGCGTGCTCCCCGGTGACGCGACCATCGCCTCCTCCATGATCGCCGATCCGCGGGTCAGATTCGTCAGCTTCACCGGCGGAAGGACCGTCGGCGCTCGCGTGCACCGAACCGCCGGCCTGAAGCGAACGCTCATGGAGCTCGGCGGCATCTGCCCGACGATCCTGATGGAGGACACCGACCTCGACCTCGCCGTCCCCGCCCTCGTCGACGGGGCGTTCGGCGCCGCAGGACAGAACTGCCTGCACGTTCAGCGCATTCTGGTGCACCGCTCGCTCTACGCCGAGGCTCGCGAACGCCTCATCGAGGCCACCACGCTCGTGCGCGGAGGACCCAAGTCGCGAGAAGACAGCGAGATGGGACCGCTCATCGACGCCGCGGCGCTCCAACGGGTCAGCGGGCTCGTGAACAACGCCCACGACCATGGTGCGATCGTCCTGGCAGGCGGCGACACCGACGGGCCCCGCTACCTCCCGACGCTGCTCGAGAACCTTCCCGACAGCGCGGACCTCTCCCATGAAGAGGTGTTCGGCCCGGTGGTCGGCCTCGAGGCCTTCGACACCGCATCCCAGGCGATCGAGATGGCCAACCGGAGTGGAGGCGGCATCCAGGCGGGCGTGTTCACCCGCAACCTCGAAGTCGCAGAAACCCTTGCCGCCGCCCTCGACTTCGGAGGGGTCGTCATCGGCGGCACCAGCGACCGCCGCTCCGACGCCCTGCCGTTCGGCGGGACAGGGAACGCCGGCCACGGGCGGGAGGGGGTCGGCTACGCGGCCGCCGCCATGGCGGAGCTCAAGACCGTCCTGATGGTGCCCACCGGTCCCTGACCGCCGCGATCCGGGATCCCTCCACCGCCGCCCGTCCGGCCCGGTCCCCACGTGTCGAAACGCCCGTGACCGGAGCGGAGGGACCGTGGCGCGGTGTCGTGAGTTCGGGGGAGCGGCAGTCGTGGCCGGAGCGGAGAAACCGTGGCGCGGTGTCGTGAGTTCGGGGGAGCGGCAGTCGTGGCCGGAGTGGAGGGGCTGTGGCGTGGTGTCGTGAGTTCGGGGAACCGGCAGTCGTGGCCGGAGTGGAGGAACCGGGCGCGGTGTCCTGAGTTCGGGGAACCGCAGCCGTGGCCGGAGCGGAGGGGCCTGTGGCGTGGTGTCGTGAGTTCGGGGAACCCGCGGCGCCGTTCCCCTGGGGTGGCGGCCCCGAAGGGTGTGAGGGCGGTGCTCTCATGCGGAGGCGGCGGCCGTGGGTCTGCGACGGTGCCCCGACCCCTTCGCCCGCCCTGGGTCGTCCGTGGAAGCCCGGGTGGGTGTGGTGGTTGACGGGACCGAGGGGGTGATCGGTGCTCAAATGGTGGGGACGAAGGGAGCAAGCGATGCCGAAACCTCACCCCGCTCTCCAACGGCTGGACGTCTTCGTGGGCGAGTGGGAGATCTGGCTGTCCATCGGCGACCAGGACACCGCCATCGGCCGGACGGTGTTCGAGTGGACGGAGGACGGCGCGTTCCTCGTCCAGCGTTCGGAGGCGAAGGTGGCGGAGGACATTCCTCCGGAGTGGGTGGCCGGCTCGCCGTTCCCGGTCACCTCCGTCATGGGGCTCGACGACGCCTCCGAAGAGCTGTCCATGCTGTACGCCGACGGGCGGGGCGTCCACCGCGTCTACCGGATGAGCTTCGACGGCGGCACCTGGCGCGTGTGGCGGGAGGTGCCGGGCTTCGACCAGCGCTTCACCGCCACCTTCAGCGACGGCGGCGGCACGATCAACGGCTACTGGGAGATGTCGCGCGACGGTTCCACCTGGGAGCACGACTTCGACCTGACCTACAGAAAGGTCGCGTAGGCAAGGCGTATCGGCTCGGTATCGGGTCGGAATATGAGTGATTTGCGATGAGATAGTGGGTCGGGTCTGATCATTGTGTCTCGACGGGAGGTCCCGGTGGCGTCCAGACTCGGCCGCTTTCTCATGGTGGCCGGTGCGGCCCTGACTCTGGTGGCGTCCATGACGCCGGCGCAGGCGGAGTCGGCTGAAACGATCATCAAGAGCCCCAACGTCAAGCACATGGCGAACCTGCCCAAGACCGGGTCGTTCGCGGGCGCTGAGGCGTTCAACTCCGATCTGGCCTTCCAGGGCAACTATGCCTTCCAGGGCAACTACAACGGGTTCACGATCTATGACATCAAGGACCCGGCGCAGCCGAAGGTGGTCAGCCGCGTGTCCTGCCCCGGTGCGCAGAACGACGTCTCGGTGCAGGGCGACCTGCTCTTCCTGTCCGTGGACTCCTCGCGCGACAGCGACTCCTGCAAGAGCGACTACGGCGTGCCCACGAGCAAGGCGTCGTGGGAGGGCATCAGGATCTTCGACATCAGCGACAAGGCCCGGCCGAAATACCTCAAGGCGGTCGAGACGGCCTGCGGCTCGCACACGCACACCCTGGTGCCCGCCACGTCGAGCAAGTCGGTCTACCTGTACGTCTCGTCGTACATGCCGGCCGACATCTACGCCGAGTGCAAGCCGCCGCACGACAAGATCTCCATCGTCAAGGTGCCGCTGGACGAGCCCACGGCCGCGAAGGTCGTCTCCACGCCCGTGCTCTTCCCCGAAGGCGGCAACGAGCAGCAGGAGGGCCTGCTGCTGCCCACCAGCGGGTGCCATGACATCACCGTCTTCCCCTCCAAGAACCTGGCCGCCGGCGCGTGCATGGGGGACGGCGTGCTCATGGACATCTCCGACCGCGAGCACCCCAAGGTGACGGCGACCGTCACCGACGAGAACTTCGCCTTCTGGCACTCGGCGACCTTCAACAACACGGGCACCAAGGTCGTCTTCACGGACGAGCTCGGCGGTGGCCTGTCGGTCACCTGCAACGCGCGGATCGGCGGGCAGCGTGGAGCGAACGCGATCTTCGACATCGTGGACGGCCGGCTGACCCATCAGGCGTACTTCAAGATCCCGCGGCATCAGGCGGACACCGAGAACTGCGTCGCGCACAACGGCTCGCTGATCCCGGTCAAGGGCAAGGACATCATGGTGCAGGCGTGGTACCAGGGCGGGGTCTCGATCTGGGACTTCACCGACTCGGCTGCTCCGAAGGAGATCGGATACTTCGATCGTGGCGCGCTGAGCCCGCGCCGCACGGGCGGGTCGTGGTCGGCGTACTACTACAACGGGTTCATCTACAGCAGTGACATCCAGCAGGGGTTCGATGTGCTGCGGATCTCTGACAGCCGGACTGACGCGGCGGCCAAGGTGCGGCTGAAGGCGCTGAACACGCAGACCCAGCTCCCGTTCTGACCCTCTCCGCGCGCCGTCTCGGGAGGCGGCGCGCGGCGACGGCCGGACCCGGGAGACCGCGCCTTCGCAACCCGACGCCACCGGCCCGACCCGCCCAATCCGCCAACCGGACCACAGGAACCCGAGCACGCTCCTGGTGCCGGGGTGCCGGGGTGCCGGGGTGCCGGGGTGCCGGGGTGCCGGGGTGCCGGGGTGCCGGGGTGCCGGGGTGCCGGGGTGCCGGGGTGCCGGGGTGCCGGGGTGCCGGGGTGCCGGGGTGCTGTTTGGTGTCGGCTACTGGGGTGGGGCGAAGCCGCCAGGGGTGACGCCAGGCGTCGTGGGGTCGGGCGACGAGGGACCGGGCGGGGCGGGGGCAGGCCGCGCGGGCCCGGTCGGCGCGTAGCCGGGAGTGGGTCCCGCCGCGGGTCCGTAGGAGGGTCCGGGCGGCGGGCCCGATGCGGGGCCCGGTGCGGGGCCCGGTGGGGGGCCTGTGGGACCGGGAGCGGGCCAGGCGGCTGGGGCGGGCCAGCCGGGAGGCGGGGGCGGGGCGGCCGGGGCATGCGGATGAGAGTACGGCCCGCCGTACGGCACGGGCGGCGGCTGCGGCCCCGCCTGTGGACGGCCGCCCGCCGCGGGCGCGCCCTGTGGATAACCCAGCCGCGCCTGGTCCCGCCGACGGCGTTCGGCCAGCACCGCGCTCAGGTACGCATGGGGAGGCACCCCGGGCGGCGGCTGAGGGGTGACGTAGGCGGCCACCTGGGTGGCGATCCGCACCCCCATCTCGTGCTGCACGGCGGGTGACAGGTCGCGCCACCGCAGCAGGTACTGCCGAGCCGCCCCCGCCACCTCGCCGGGCAGCTGGGACAGCTCCAGCGTCCGCGCCCACCCTTCCAGCGCGGGCGGCATCAGGACCGGCTGCGAGGCGCCGCTCGGCCCCCGCTCGGAGATCACGATCGTCCCCGCGAACGCGTCGCCGAGCCGTTTGCCCCGCTGCGAGACCAGGGAGGCGATGAGCGCCGGCGCCCCGAAGAACATCCAGAACTCCAGCACCCCCGCCAGCCCCCTGAACAGCGCCTGCCGGAACCGCTCAGGCCCGCCGTCGTCGCTGACGACCCGCAGTCCGAGCGCGAGCTTGCCGAGGCTGCGTCCCCGCGTCGCCGTCTCGAAGATGACGGGGTATCCGACCATCACCAGCACGCTGATCAGGATCGACACCGCGGCTGCGAGGGCGGGGTCCGACACGATGGACGCCGAGGCGATCAGCAGCACGGCCCCGACCAGCAACACGATCTGCACGATCATGTCGATCACGAGTGCCACGGCCCTGATGGGCGGCTGCGCCACCCTGACCTCCACGACGACCGCGTCGCCGGTTACCACCTCGGACATAAGGGGAGCCTAGTGCCAGAATGTCCCGGTGGACATTGACGCCTTCGTCGCCGCGCACCGCCCCGCATGGGACCGCCTGGAGCACCTGGTACGGCGGCGCAAGTCGTTGACGGGCGCGGAGGTGGACGAGCTGGTCGAGCTCTACCAGCGGGTGTCGACCCACCTGTCGATCGTGCGCTCGGGCACCCAGGACGCGGTGCTCGTCGGAAGGCTGTCGGCCCTGGTGGCCAGGGCCCGTTCGGCGGTGACGGGCGCGCACGTGCCCGTCTGGCGGGAGTTCGTCAGGTTCTTCACCGTGTCGTTCCCGGTGGTCGCCTACCGGGCCAGGTGGTGGTGGCTGATCACGACGCTGGCCTTCCTCGCCGTCTCGTGGATCATGGGCGCGTGGGTGGCGGGCGACCCCGCCGTGCAGGCCGCGGTCGGCACGCCTGAGGAGATCAAGCAGCTCGTCGAGCACGACTTCGCCGACTACTACTCGGAGAATCCCGCCGCCTCGTTCGCCAGCCGGGTCTGGATCAACAACGCGTGGTTGTCCATGCAGGTCATCATGCTCGCCATCTTCCTCGGCCTGCCGATTCCGTGGATTCTTTTCCAGAACGCCGCGAACGTGGCGATCGCGGGTGGCCTGATGGCCTCCCGCGACAAGCTCGACGTCTTCTTCGGCCTGATCCTGCCGCACGGCCTGCTGGAGCTGACCGCGGTGTTCCTGGCCTCGGCGGTCGGCATGCGTCTCGGCTGGATGGTCGTCGCGCCAGGCCCGCGCCGCAGGATCGACGTGATGGCAGAGCAGGGCAGGGCGGTGATCAGCGTGGCGATCGGGCTGGTGGTGGTGCTGTTCGTGTCGGGGCTGATCGAGGCGCTGGTCACGCCGTCGGGCCTGCCGACGTGGGCGCGCGTGGGCATCGGCGTGCTGGCCCTCGTCGCGTTCCTCGCCTACATCGGCTACTTCGGGCGGAAGGCGGAGCGGCAGGGGGAGACCGGCGACCTCGAGCGGGCGCCGGACGTGGTCCCGACGAGCTAGAGCCGCCCCGCCGCCTTCAGCGCCAGGTAGGCGTCGGCCAGGGCGGGCGCGAAGTCCTCGGGCAGCGCGTCGACGACCTCGACGCCGTGCCCCCTGAGCCGGGCGGTGATGCGCTTGCGCTCGCCGATGGCACGCGAGGCCGCCGCCGCGTCGTAGACGAGCTCCGCCGTACCCCTGCCGGCCGCCATTTCGGCGACGCGGGGATCGGAGACGCCCGCGACCAGTACCAGGTGTTTGGCGGACAGCTGGGGCAGCATCGGCATCAGGCCCTCGTCGAGCGCGGCGGAGTTGAGATCGGTGAGCACCACCACCAGCGCCCGCCGTCTGGCCCTGGCCAGGATGGCGGCGACCATGCCGGGCGCGTCGGACTCCACCAGCGAGGACTCGATCGGCGCCATGACGTTCACCAGCGCCGACAGCAGCTCGGTGCGGGAGGCGCCGGCCACCCAGGCGCGCACGCCCCTGTCGTAGGCGAGGAAGTCGACCTGGTCGCCCGCTTTGGCCGCCAGGGCGGACAGCAGCAGGGCCGCGTCCATCGACCAGTCGAGCCGCGGCCAGCCCGAGCCGACCCTGCCCGCCGAGGTGCGCCCCGTGTCGAGCACGATCAGGACGCGTCTGTCGCGTTCGGGCCGCCAGGTGCGCACCACGACGTCGTTGCGCCTGGCGGTGGCCCTCCAGTCGATGGAGCGCACGTCGTCGCCGACCACGTACTCACGCAGCGAGTCGAACTCCGTGCCCTGCCCCCTGACCAGCGCGGGATGGCTGCCCTCCAGCTCTCGCAACCTCGCGAGCCGCGACGGCAGGTGCTTGCGCGACAGGAACGGCGGCAGCACCCTGAGCGTCCACGGCGAGCTGTGGCCGCCCTGCCGCGCGGCCAGCCCCAGCGGCCCGAACGCGCGGACGGTCACCGCGACGGACGAGCGGTCGCCGCGGCGGGTGGGCGTCAGCTCGAGGTCGATCCGCCGCTTCTCGCCCGCGGGCACGTCGATGGGGACCGATCGGGCGGCGAGCCCCGCCGACGGCTGCCACGCGTCGCGCAGCAGGCCACGCACCCTGCGCGGCCCCGGGTTCTCCACGACGAGCGACACGGTGGCCGTCTGGCCGAGCCGTACCGTCGTGTCGCCCGAGCGGGTGAACCTGAGCGGCCGCACGGCCCCGGCGAACAGCAGGTCCACCGCGACGGCAGCGGCCAGCAGCAGGCAGCAGGCCGCCACCGCGTAGCCAGGGCCCGGCGCGAACAGGACCACCACGACGCAGAGCGCCGCGATCAGCCCCGCACGCCCCGTCAGCGCCATCAGCGGGGAACCGGCACGGCGGCCAGGATGCCGTCGAGCAGGCCGTCGGAGGTCGCGCCCTCCAGTTCCGCCTCGGGCCGCAGCTGGACCCTGTGCCTCAGCGCGGGCCTGGCCAGCGCCTTCACGTCGTCAGGCGTCACATAGGTACGGCCGGACAGCCACGCCCACGCCCGCGAGGTCGCCAGCAGGGCCGTCGCCCCGCGCGGGGATACGCCGAGCTGGAGCGAAGGCGACTGCCTGGTGGCCCTGGCCAGGTCGACGATGTAGCCGAGCACCTCGGGCGCCACGTGCACCGCCGCCACGGCCTCGCGCCCCGCCGCCAGATCGTCGGCGGAGGCGACCGGTTTGACCTGGCTCAGGTCGCGGGGGTCGAAGCCGCGAGCGTGTCGTTCGAGCACGGCGATCTCCTGGTCCCGCGGCGGCAGCGGCACGGTCAGCTTCAGCAGGAACCTGTCGAGCTGCGCCTCGGGCAGCTGGTAGGTGCCTTCGTACTCGACCGGGTTCTGCGTGGCGCACACCACGAAGGGGTCGGGCAGCAGCCGCGCGTCGCCCTCGACGCTGACCTGCCGCTCCTCCATCGCCTCGAGCAGCGAGGCCTGTGTCTTCGGCGGGGTGCGGTTGATCTCGTCGGCGAGCAGCAGGTTCGTGAACACCGGGCCTTCGCGGAACTCGAACTCGGCCGTCTTCGCGTCGTAGATCAGCGAGCCGGTCACGTCGCCCGGCATCAGGTCGGGCGTGAACTGCACGCGCTTGAAGTCGAGCGACATCGCCGCCGCGAGCGTGCGCACCATCAGCGTCTTGGCGACGCCCGGCACGCCCTCCAGCAGCACGTGCCCTCTGCACAGCAGCGCGATGACCAGCCCTGTCACCACCGCGTCCTGGCCGACGACGGCCTTGGCCACCTCGGCACGCAGCGCGCCGAGCGCCTCGCGCGCGTCGTCGCCGCGTCCCGCCACGCGGGTGGTCTCCTCAGTGTTCACGAACCAGCCTCTCGATCTCGTCCAAGTATCCCGCCAGGGCCACGAGCTCCGCGTCGGCGGCGGGCGGCGGGCCGTACAGCGCCGCTCCGAGCCACCCGGGGTCCTGACCCGTCCGTACGGCGAGCGCCGCGACGACCTCGTTGGCCCCCGCGCCCGAGCCGAGCCCGAGCCGGGGGACGAGGCGGTCGAGCGCGCCGCCACGCAGCGCCTCCGCCGCCTGGGCTCTGGCCCTGCGCGCGTTGTAGAGGCGGCCTCTGCCCTCCACGGTCTCGGCCGCCCTGACCACCACGGGCAGCCGCTCGGCCACCACGGGGCCCAGCCGTCTGCCCTGCCAGAAGGCGGCCAGCGCGACCGCGACGGCCGCCATCGCCACCGCCCACGGGATGCTCGCGGGCAGCAGTTCCTGGATGCTCTTGCCGCCGGGACCCGCAACGGAGTCCCCTCCGGGCGGGACGGGCGCGGGAACCAGCCAGGTCACCGCCTTGCGCGTGCTGAGCAGGTGGAGGGCGAGCGCGGCGTTGCCGTCCTCGGCCAGTCGCTGGTTGGTCATGAAATCGCCGCTGCCGACCGCGGTGACCGTACCCGAGACCATGAGGGACCCGTCGTAGCAGGAGGTGCCGCCCGCCTCGAACAGCAGAGCGCCCAGGTAGGCGCTGCCGGCCGCGCGGGCGGCGGGCAGGTCGCAGCCTGGCTCGCGCGAGCGCAGCCGGAGCGTGCCCTCGGCGACGATGTCGGGCGCCAGCACGTCGAAGTACGGCTGGCTGCCGACCACCACCCTGTCGCCGGGGAGCGCGGCCAGCCGCTCGGCCTCGGCGTAGCCGCCGTTCCACGGCGCTCCGACCAGCAGCAGCCTGTCTCCTTCACGCGCCAGCGTCTCGGCGGCGGTCACCGAGTCCACCCTGTCGACCCGGACGCCCTGCGCCCTCAGCAGCTGGGCCAGCGCCTTGGAGCCGCGCAGGGAGGTGTCGTCGGGGTCGAGGTAGCGCCCAGGGCCCGCGTCGCCGGAGATCAGCGCCCCGATCACGGCCGTCGCCACGACCAGCAGCCCGACGAGCACGCCCGCCCTGGCGCGCCGCCACAGTCCCGCCGTGGTGGGGGAGGTCGAGACGCTCACAGCGCCACCGGCCTGGCCACGCGGAGCCGCTCGTCCAGCTCGCGCATCATCGCGTAGGCGTCAGAGGTGCCCGGCACGCCGCCGTAGGCGACGTCGTCGAAGGCGCGCGCGGCGGCGGCGAGTTCGTCCGCGAAGGCGGGCAGCGACCTGCCGGCCTCGGCCGCCAGCTCGTCCGCCGTACGGCCCGGCATGGTGTCGACCAGGGCCCTGTCCTGCAGGTCGCGGGCGATCGCGCGCAGCCGCTCCTGGACGGCCTCGGCCCAGCGGCCCTCGGCGGCCAGACTCTCGGCGGCCAGGCGGTGCTCGGCCGCGGTCATCGCCCTGCCGCCGAACAGGTCGCCTGACTCGGGCGCGTGCGCGCGCGCCGACCTGCGCGACAGCCACACCATCGCCCACACGGCGGCGACGACCACCAGGATGAGCAGCAGCGCCGCGATGACGGGCCCGACAGTGCCGCCGCCCGGCGTGAACTCGCCGAGGTCGCCGAGCCACTGCTGGAAGCCGCGCCAGAGCCTGTCAGGCAACGACTCCGTGGCGTACCCGGCTCTGGCCAGCTCCTCGGCGGCCCTGCGCTGGGCCTCCTCCCGTTCAGGAGGGGTCACGGCCTGCGGGCGTTCGACGGGTGCCAGAGCTCGTCGGCCGAGGCGTGCACCCAGCCCTGGCGCTGCTGTTCGAGCGCGGCGGTCTGCAGGACCAGGTCGAAGGCCTCGCTGCGCATCCGCCTGTCGGTGTAGAGCAGGCCGGTCACGCCCGCCTGCAGCGGATAGGTGATCATCGCGCCGAGGGTGGTGCCGATGGCGAACACGACGGCGACCAGGATGGTCGCGCCCGTGGAGCCGCCGCCCATCACGCCGGCGATGCCCGCGATCAGCCCGAACGGGAAGCTGAGGACCGTGCTGACCAGGTAGGCGAGGACCATCGTGAGCAGGAGGATGCCGAGCACCCGCCAGAAGTCGCCGCTCACCAGCCGCCACGAGCGGCGAAGCGCCTGCACGGGACCGAGACCTTCCAGCACCACGACGGGCGCGGCGAAGGAGAACCTGGTGTTGACGAACAGCGCGTAGCCGATGTAAAGGATCATGAAGAGGGCGCCGAGCCCGACCGCGGCTCCGGGCGACCCGGCCATGGCGACCGCGTAGACGATCAGGGCGATCGGCACGGCGGGCGCCAGCATGATGGCGATGATCAGCAGGATCACCCCGAACAGCGCGGGCACCCGCGACGCGACCAGCCGCCACGCCTCGCCCGCGGTGATCTTCCCGCCGAAGACGGCACGGCCGAGGATCCTGATGAGCACGCCCGTCAGGATCGTGACCGCGACGAGGCTGACCACCGAGGAGATGATCGTGGGAAGCGTCTGCGAGAGGAAACCGCCGCTTTCCAGCGCGTCGGCGTTGGCCTGCGGGTCGGCCAGCACGGTCCCCAGCGAGCTGAGCGCCAGCGCCTGCCCGATCGAGACGGGGATGGCCGCGACGGCCGCCACGATCGCCGACAGGCCGAGCACCGACTTGGGGTTCGACCTGATCAGCTTGATCGTGCCGTCGTAGATGTCGCCGAGGCCGAGCGGGCGCAGGGGAATGATCCCAGGACGCAGCGCGGGCGGTGGCATGTAGCCGTACCCTTGGTGGCCGTAGGGCGGTGGTGGCGGGGGAGCCGGTTGCTGCCAGGCGGACGGTGCCGGGCCGCTGTAGGGGGATCCGGGCGCCTGGTAGGGAGGGGGCTGCTCAGCCGACCAGCCGGGCGGCGTCTCGTGACCGTCTGACATACACCAATCCTGGCATGATGGGCGACTCATTGGTGTAGTCGGTGTTCGGGGATGGCCGAAACGTGCCCTCGTCTTGCAGACTGAGATTACGGGGGTTACCAGGGCGTCTAAAATTCGGCTTTCAATGGTCTGATGGTTATGCCATGAGCCAGGCAAGGGTAACCTTCAGCAACCATGCGGGTATGTCCCACAATGCGTAGAACGAATGAGGGGCCATGAAAGGTCGCGTGCTGGTCGTCGACGACGACGCCGCTCTCGCCGAGATGCTCGGCATCGTACTGCGGGGCGAAGGCTTCGAACCGTCCTTCGTCTCCGACGGCGACAAGGCCCTCGACGCGTTCCGGGATACGCGCCCGGACCTGGTTCTGCTCGACCTGATGCTGCCGGGGGCGGACGGCATCGACGTGGCGCGCAGGATCAGGGCTGAGTCGGGGGTCCCGATCGTCATGCTCACCGCGAAGAGCGACACCATCGACGTCGTGCTCGGCCTCGAGTCGGGCGCCGACGACTACATCGTCAAGCCGTTCAAGCCGAAGGAGCTCGTGGCCAGGGTGCGTGCGCGGCTGCGCCGTACCGACGAGCCGACGCCCGAGATCCTGCAGATCGGCGACATCACCATCGACGTGGCGGGCCACTCCGTCAAGCGTGGCGAGGAGACCATCAACCTCACCCCGCTGGAGTTCGACCTGCTCGTCGCGCTGGCCCGCAAGCCGCGCCAGGTCTTCACCCGCGAGGTGCTGCTGGAGCAGGTCTGGGGCTACCGGCACGCGGCCGACACCCGCCTGGTCAACGTGCACGTCCAGCGCCTCCGCGCCAAGATCGAGAAGGACCCTGAGCACCCCGAGATCGTGGTGACGGTCCGCGGCGTGGGCTACAAAGCCGGTCCTGCCTGACCACCCCTCCTCTCATGTCTCCGTCGAAGAGCAGGATCCGTCGCAGGACGCTTCGCCAGATTCTGGGTGGCGTCCGGCGACGGGCGCGGCGTGCGGCAGGCATGATCCGCCGCACCTGGCGGCGATCGCTCCAGCTCCAGGTCATCACCAGCACGCTGGTGATCTCGGTGACCGTGGTGGCGGTGCTCGGTGTCTTCCTCGTCCAGGAGATCAACACCTCGGTCGTCAACGGCCGCAAGCTGTCGGCGGCCAACGAGGCCACCGCCGACAGGGTGGCCATCATGGCCGCGCTCAACGCCGAGCCCATCGAGCCCGCCAAACAGGGGGAAGGCGGTCCCCCCGCCGCCGAGGCCCCGCTCGACGTGGCGGTCAACAGCATCATCGGCACCGGCGAGAACGGCTGGCGCAAGCGATACCAGCTCCTGGTGCTCAACAGGACCGAGCCGGGGCAGTCGCGCGCGACCGGCAGCGTCCTGCCCGCCGACATCCCGCAGGACCTGCGCAAGCGGCTGGAGGCGAAACGCGACAAGGGCGTGCTCAACGACCCCCTGCAGGTCGTCTCCAGACTCACGTTCTCCGCGAGCCGCGAAACCCAGCTCACGCTGGTCGTGGGCGCCTTCATCGAGGACGGCTACGAGATCTACCACTTCTTCCCGCTCACCGATGAGGAGTCGCTGCTCTCCATCGTCAGGCAGGTGGTCGTGGTCGTGGGCATCGGGCTGGTCCTGCTGCTCGGGGCCATCGCCTCCCTGGTCACCCGCCAGGTCGTGACTCCCGTACGGCTGGCCCGCCAGGCCGCCGAACGCCTCGCCTCAGGACGGCTCGACGAGCGGCTGAAGGTGCGCGGCGAGGACGACCTGGCCCGCCTGGCCACCTCCTTCAACGAGATGGCCGCCAACCTGGCGCTCAAGATCCACCAGCTCGAGGAGCTGTCGCAGGTGCAGCGGCAGTTCGTCTCCGACGTCTCGCACGAGCTGCGCACGCCGCTGACCACCGTGCGGATGGCCGCCGACCTGCTCTACGACGCCCGCGAGGACTTCGAGCCCATGGCCGCGCGCTCGGCCGAGCTCATGCAGGCGCAGCTGGAGCGGTTCGAGTCGATGCTGGCGGACCTGCTGGAGATCAGCCGCTACGACGCGGGCGCGGCCACCCTCGACCTCGACTCCACCGACGTGCGCGACGTGGTGCTGCGCGCCGTGGCCGACTCCGAGGCGCTGGCGGAACGGCACGGCACCAGGTTCGAGCTGCGCCTGCCCAGCGAGCCCTGCATGGCCGAGATCGACAGCCGCAGGGTCGAGCGGATCCTGCGCAACCTGCTGTTCAACGCGATCGAGCACGGCGAGGGGCGCGAGATCGTGGTCTCCGTGGGCGCCGACCGCGACTCGGCGGCGGTGGCCGTACGGGATCACGGAGTGGGGCTGAAGCCCGGCGAGGAACAGATGGTCTTCGACCGCTTCTGGCGGGCCGACCCGTCCAGGGCCCGCACCATCGGCGGCACCGGGCTCGGGCTCGCCATCTCGCGCGAGGACGCCATGCTGCACGGGGGATGGCTGCAGGCATGGGGCGCTCAGGGAGAGGGGTCGCAGTTCAGGCTCACGCTGCCCCGCACGGCCGGGGCCGAGCTGAAGGGATCGCCGCTTTCGCTCGTGCCGCCGGAGGTGGAAATGAGGCGGACATGGCGCGGGCACATCACGCCGGTCCTTTCACCGGTCGCGGGTGAGGGGGTTTTCCATGCGGAGTAGGAGGATCCTTCTTTCCGTGATGGCCGCGAGCGTCGTGTGCGGCAGCTCCGCCTGTTCGGTGATCTCGGTGGGCGGCCCGCCCGAGCAGGTCAGGCAGGGCGACGCGGCCGACTCGCTGAGCAAGCCGTTCCAGCGGATGGTCGCGACGGAGCCCCAGCCGGACTGGGACGCCCGCAGGATCGTGCAGGGCATGCAGGCGGCCATGGCCAGTTTCGACGACGTCGAGCAGAAGATCCTGCGCGAGTACCTGACGCCCGAGGCCAAGCGCGCGTGGAAGCCGGGCGAGTCGGTGATCGTGGTCGAGGACAACCCCACCTACCGGCAGGTGGGCGAGAACATCGTCCAGCTGGAGGCCACGCAGATCGCGCTCATCCACGGCGACGGCTGGTACGAGCCCAAGAGGGAGAAGCTGACCCTCCAGTTCATGGTGGCCAAGACCCCGCAGGGCTACCGGGTCTCCAGCCTGCGCAACGGGCTGATGCTGCTCACCGCCGCGGACGTGCGCAGGGCCTACGAGCCGGCCGACATCTACTTCCTCGGCGGCTCGGGCTCCCT
This sequence comes from Nonomuraea mangrovi, assembly GCF_042681425.1. Taxonomy (NCBI): domain Bacteria; kingdom Bacillati; phylum Actinomycetota; class Actinomycetes; order Streptosporangiales; family Streptosporangiaceae; genus Nonomuraea; species Nonomuraea mangrovi. Next base: position 428,619 of record NZ_JBHUFV010000015.1, read on the forward strand.
CGACAACCTGGCCGCCCTCCCCGTCGTCGACCACGTGTGGCTGCCGATCAACCCCACCAGGTCACTGGCGGAGACGATCGTCGACAGGCTGCTCGAAGGCCCCAGCGAGTCGCTGCGCGGCGCCGTGTCCACCGCCTTCGAGGGGATCAGCCTCGACAGGATCGCGACCGACGAGGAGACCGTCGTGGTCTACCTCGAAGGGCAGTTCAAGCAGGACCCGCCGCCGGTCGAGGCGCTGAGCAGGCAGCTGCAGTGGAGCCTGCGCGACGTGATCACGGGCAGGACCATCGAGGTCAGGCTCAACGGCGAGACCTTCTTCGACTCCGCGCCGCTGACCATCGGCTCCAAGGACAACGACATGTGGCTGCGCCGGCCTGACGGCAAGGTCTACTTCGTCCAGAACGGCCAGCTCATGTGGCTCGGCGCCAACGGCGCCGGCATCGCCGTCCCCGGCCCCGCCGGCAGGCTCGGCGACGCGTACAAGGAGCCGGCGATCACCCCGTCGGCCAAAGGCGACCCCACGGAGTACGTGGCCGCCCTCAAGAGCGACGGCCGCAGCATCTGGACCAACAAGCTGTCGTCCGAGAGCCAGTGGCAGGAGGCCATCAAGGGCACCAACCTGACCCCACCCGCCTGGAACTGGAACGGCACGCTGTGGACGGTCGACAGGATCGACGACCACACGTCCTACGTGCTGCGCTACGACATGTCGAACCTGGAACAGCCGGTGACGCGCATCGCCGCGCCCGAACTCAACGGCAAGCGGGTCACGGCGTTCAAGGTGGCGCGCGACGGTACCCGCGTCGCGGCGATCGTGGCCGATAACGGAGCGGTGTCGGTGATGGTGGGCGTGATCGCGGGGGACAGGCTCGACCACTTCCAGACGTTGCTGACGGCCGGGGAGAACGAGGAGATCAAGGATCTGGCCTGGGGGGACTCCGAGCATCTGGTCGCGCTCATGGGCAGCAGCTCGGGCAGCACGCCCACGGAGATCGACATCAGCAACGGCCAGCTTCGGCAGCTGGCGGCCGACAAGCGCATCACCTCGATCTCCGCCCTGAACGGCCGCCTGGTGGCGGGGACCGAGGCGGACGACGAGGGCGGCGGCAAGGTGCTGGAGCTGGTGCAGGACAAATGGGTCGACACCAAGGTCCAGCCCGGCACCTCGTCCCCCACCTTCCCTCTCGACTGAGGCACCCGCTTTCCTCCGTCCGCTCGAGCTCCAGGTTCTGTCGGTGCCGCCCGGCAGGGTGGTCCCCGTGCTCGACCTCCTCCTCCCCGCCTGCTGCCTCGGCTGCGCCGCCCGTGGCAGCCTCCTGTGCGACGCGTGCCTGGTCGTCACCCCCGCGGTGCGCATGCCCCACCCCGCCCCCGAAGGCCTGCCTGTCTGCTGGTCGGCGACCCTCTACGAGGGCGCGGCCCGCCAGGCGGTCCTCCACTACAAGGAGCGCGGCCGTACGGCTCTCGCCGCTCCCTTGGCCCACGCCCTGGCCTTCACCATCGCCACGGCCGTCCCCGAGGGCGGGCTGTCCGTCGTCCCCGTCCCCAGCGCGGGGCGTGCCGTACGCGCCAGGGGTCACGACCCGGTGCCCCGCATGGCCGCGCTCGCCGTACGGCATCTGGGGAGGCTGGGACGCCAGGTCACTCTCCGCACAGACCTCCGCCAGAGCAGGAGGGTCGCCGACCAGGCGGGCCTCAGCGCCGCGCAGAGGGCTGCCAACCTCGCCTCCTCCCTACGAGTCGCCGAGGCAGGTAAAGCGCGCCTGAGCGGCCGCTCAGGCGCGCGCGTGGTCCTTGTGGACGATGTCGTCACCACCGGCGCGACCCTCGCGGAGGCGGCCAGAGCGGTCAATGAGGCGGGAGCGACGGTGGTCGCGGCGGTGACCTTCGCCGCGACACGCCGACGCGTTCGAACGGTTTTCGATCACGGAGGGTAAAGAGAACGCCAAGTCCGGAGCCTCGCCGGTTCGCTACATCTGTCTTCCTCCCGCCCAGCTCATCCCTCTGGAGAGGCAGGTCCAAAGGTGTATTCAGCCAACAAAGCAGGCATCTCGCATCACCCGTCTGCCCGGAGAAAATCACGGAAAGTGATCTTTTGGGCGATCCCCAGGCTGACATTCGGTCGTGATGCAGATAGCGTTCTGACATGGCACCCGTTCGGGTCCGTGGTTGCGCAGAGCCGGGGGTCCCGGCTCCGCTAGCCGATGCCAGCCGCAGGCGAAACGGTCCACGTAAGGCGACTTTTTGTCGACTGATCACGGTGCGGCTTAGAGGTAAGTCCTGCCTTCCCGGGGGTCCAGATGTCCCCCGTAAAGAAGAGAAGGGCAGTAGTGGCACAGAGCCGCGAACCCCTCAGCAGGCGGATGTGGGGTCGAAGACCAGGTCGGCCGAGCGGGTGCCACTGGAGTCGCTGGTAACGACATGTCGAAAGAGGGTAACGGTGAAGCATGACCACGCCCGGCAGGGACATCGTCGGGCGCTCTGTCTCAGTCGTTAGACGAAGGGGGGCTGTTGCATGGACATCATCGTCAAGGGACGGCACACAGGAGTGAGTGACCGCTTCCGAGACCACGTGACGACCAAGCTGGCCAGGATCGAACGTCTGGACAACAAGCTCATCCGAGTCGATGTGGAGGTGTCGAAGGAACGCAACCCCCGCCTCGCCGATCAACGCGAGCGTGTCGAGCTGACCATCCACTCCCGAGGACCGGCCATCCGCGCCGAGGCCTCGGCCGACGACAGATTCGCCGCCCTCGACCTAGCCCTCGACAAACTCGAAGGCCGCCTGCGGCGCATCGCAGACCGGCGCAAGGTGCATCACGGCAACCACGCGACCCCTTCCGTGGCGGAGCTGACAGCCGCACTCGCCGACGTCTACGACACGATGCCCGAGGCCACAGTCGTCCCCGCGCAGCCGGAGTCCGAGGAAGACCTCCTGCCTGACGACAAGGCCTACGACGACATCGTCCCCATCGAGATGGACGGCGAAGGACCCTGCGTCGTCCGGGAGAAGTTCCACAACGCCGAGCCCATGACAATCGACCAGGCCCTCCTCGAGATGGAACTGGTCGGACACGACTTCTACCTGTTCCGTGACAAGGAGAGCGGCCAGCCGAGCGTCGTCTACAGCCGGCGCGGCTACCACTACGGCGTGTTGCGGCTCGTCGAGCCCTGATTCGCGCCAACGAAGATCCTCTCGACCACCCTAGGACCGCAAAAGCCTGGCATCATGGCGGTTCAACGGCTCTGGCCCCCCACGAGGAGGAGACGTGAGCGAGCGCGGCGAGCGAGCCGAGGCGGAGCGCCTCGGCCACGTGAGCGAGCGAGCCATCAGGCAGATGCGGTCCGCTGAGGAGGCCGCATGAGCGACCCGATCCGCGTGATGATCGTTGACGATCACGAGCTGATCAGGCGCAGCCTCGCGCTGGCCTTGGCCGCCGAGGACGACATCGAGGTGGTCGGCGAGGCCAGCGACGGTCAGGAGGCGGTCGAGCTCGCCGACCGCCTGCTGCCCGACGTGGTGTTGATGGACGTCCGCATGCCCCGCCAAGGCGGCATCGAGGCGACGGGCGGCATCAAGGCGTCCGTCCCCAGCACGCGGATCATCATGCTGACGGTCAGCGACGAGGAGGAGGACCTCTTCGAGGCCATCAAGGCGGGCGCCACCGGCTACCTGCTCAAGGACGTCCAGATCGACGAGGTGCCCGACGCGGTGCGCGGGGTGCACGAGGGACAGTCCCTCATCAACCCCGCCATGGCGGCCAAACTCATCACCGAGTTCGCCAACATGAGCCGCAAGGAGGCCGAACGGCCGCCGCAACTGCCGGTTCCCCGGCTGACCGAGCGGGAGATGGAGGTGCTGCGGCTGGTGGCGAAGGGGATGAACAACCGCGAGATCGCCAAGCAGCTGTTCATCTCGGAGAACACGGTGAAGAACCACGTGCGCAACATCCTGGACAAGCTGCAACTGCACTCCAGGATGGAGGCGGTGGTCTACGCCGTTCGCGAACGCATGCTGGAGATCACCTGAGGCCCGCCCTCCCTCGCTGAGAGGGAGGGCCCAGGGCCGCTCCGTGCGTTCCCTTGCGGGCTGTCCCGGTGCGCGCCCGAGACCTTCGACCGACGTGACCCGCGCGTGAGCCGCGGAGATCAGCGGAGGTCGGACATGGCCAGGGGGAGGGCGTCCAGGAGCGGCCTGGTGTGAGCCTCGGAGGTGACCCGTTCCACCCGCACGTCGTCGCACCCCACCCAGGCGGCCGCCGACCACAGGGCCTCCCGCACCCCCGCCACATCGGCGGGCCGCACCCTGGACGACTCGAACGACACGTGTCGCGCCACGAACGTCTGCCCCTCGCGTGACGGATCGACCCGGGCGATCAGCTTGCCGCCCGACAGCACGGGCATCGTGAAGTAGCCGTGGACCCGCTTGGCCTTGGGGACGTAGATCTCGAGGGTGTAGTCGAACCCGAACACCCGCGACGTGCGGCCACGATGCCAGATGAGCGAGTCGAACGGCGAGACGAGCGTGGTGCGGTGGCGCCCGCGCGGCTCGGACTCGAGCGCCTCGGGGGCGGCCCACGCGTTCGCGGGCTGCTTGGCCGACGGCCAGCCGGCCACCTTGACGGGCACCAGTCCGGCCGCGCCGCCGACCAGCGCCTGGTCGAGCAGCGCGGCATGAGGGCCCTTGACCCTGAGGAAGTCGACGAGGTCGCCGCGGGTGGCCACGCCGAGGGCCGAGCCCGCGACGCGCGCCAGCCGGACGATGCACTCCTCGTCGGTGAGCTCCTCGCCGAGCAGGTCGGCCGGGACGGCGCGCTCGGCCAGGTCGTAGACCCTGCGCCAGCCGACGCGCTTGGTGCAGACGAGTTCGCCGATGTCGAGCAGCCACTCGAGCGCGATCTTCGAGTCGGACCAGTCCCACCATTCGGCGCTCTTCTTGGCGCCGCCGATGTCGGCGGTGGTGACGGGGCCGCTGTCGCGCACCTGGTCGAGCACCTTCTCGTAGCCGGCGGGGACCTCGTGCCAGCGCTGCTTCCTCGCGCGGTAGGCGCGGCGGCGGAAGCCGTACAGCGGCCAGTGCTCGATGGGGAGGATGCAGGCGGCGTGACACCAGTACTCGAAGCTACGGGCGGGGTTGTGCCAGTAGGCGCTCTCGACGTCGGCTCTGCCGACGGCGCCCAGCCTGCCGTAGGCGACCAGCTCGTGGGAGCGGGCCAGGACGGAGATGGTGTCGAGCTGGACGGCGCCCAGCCTGCGCAGCATCCCCTGCACGCCGCCGCGCCTGCCGTCGGCGCCCAGCAGGCCCTGGGCGCGCAGGATCAGTCGGCGCGCCTCGTCGGCGCTCAGCTCGGTCATGTCGTGGATCCAGAGGTACGGCACAGCATGCCGCGATCGTAACGGCGAGCACCGACAGAAAATCGCCCGGGAAAAGGCGATGGCGGGATGCGGGGCGACGGCTCGCCCTGCAGCCCGCCATCCGCAGAGTCGTCAGCGATGGTCCTCGGCACGCATGCCGACACGGGGCGCGTCGATGACGACGTCGGAGAAGATGTCGAAGACCAGGGCGAGGATCCCGCCCAGGACGAAGATCCCGACACCGACCCAGACGATCATCCAGTTGGCCATCGTCAGACCGACGCCACCGACGGTGAACCCTGCCAGCATGATGCTGACCGCCAGCCAGGACGACGCGCGCCCGCCGTGGTTGCCAAGGTTGTGACCATCTGCCATGGCCTATCCCTCCTGAAGATATTTCCCGCCCAGCCATGTCAATGGTGCGAGATCAAACCTGTTCGGCATACGCTCTGCCGAAAGACCATTCTCCCAGACGGGTGAAGCGGCCTCCCAGTCGCGGTGGCTGTGTCTGGTGGCGGAACCGCCTACGATGGCAACGGGGAAGTTTGTCTCAGCCTCTCCTCCTGGCGGCCGCCGGGGAAGACCTGCGAGGAGCTTTACACAAAGTGCCAGCCATTCTCGACAAGATTCTGCGCGCCGGCGAGAACAAGATCCTGCGCAAGCTCAAGCGGATCGCCGACCAGGTCAACTCCATTGAGGACGACTTCAAGAGCCTGTCCGACGCGGAGTTGCGCGCGCTCACGGACGAGTTCAAGCAGCGACACGCCGATGGGGAGTCGCTCGACGACCTTTTGCCCGAGGCTTTCGCCACGGTGCGGGAGGCGGCGCGGCGCGTCCTCGGCCAGCGCCCCTACGACGTCCAGATCATGGGCGGCGCCAACCTGCACCTGGGCAACATCTCCGAGATGAAGACCGGTGAGGGCAAGACCCTGACCTGTGTGATGCCCAGCTATCTCAACGCGCTTTCCGGCAAGGGCGTCCACGTCATCACGGTCAACGACTACCTGGCCCAGCGTGACGCGGAGAAGATGGGGCGGATCCACCGCTTCCTCGGGCTCGAGACCGGTGTGATCGTCGCGGGGCAGAGCCCCGAGGAGCGCCGCAAGATGTACGGCGCCGACATCACCTACGGCACGAACAACGAGTTCGGCTTCGACTACCTGCGCGACAACATGGCCTGGTCGCTGGAGGAGTGCGTCCAGCGCGGCCACAACTTCGCGATCGTCGACGAGGTCGACTCGATCCTCATCGACGAGGCCCGCACGCCGCTGATCATCTCGGGTCCCGGCGAGCAGTCGGGCAAGTGGTACACCGAGTTCGCCAAGATCGTGCCGCGCCTCCGCAGGGGCGTCGAGGGCAAGAACCCCGGCGAGCCCAGCACCGGCGACTACGTCGTCGACGAGAAGAAGCGCACGGTCGGCATCCTCGAGACGGGCGTGGAGAAGGTCGAGGACTGGCTCGGCATCGACAACCTCTACAAGCCCGAGCACACCCACCTGGTCGGCTTCCTCAACAACGCGTTGAAGGCCAAGGAGCTCTACAAGAAGGACAAGGACTACATCGTCACCGACGGCGAGGTCCTGATCGTCGACGAGTTCACCGGCCGAGTCCTGCACGGGCGCCGCTACAACGAGGGCATGCACCAGGCCATCGAGGCCAAGGAGGGGGTGAAGATCAAGGACGAGAACCAGACGCTCGCCACGATCACCCTCCAGAACTACTTCCGCCTGTACGGCAAGCTCGCCGGCATGACCGGCACCGCGGCCACCGAGGCGAACGAGTTCCACCAGACCTACAAGCTCGGCGTGGTCCCCATCCCGACCAACAGGCCGATGGTCCGCAAGGACCAGGCCGACCTCATCTACCGCACGGAGGACGCGAAGTTCACCGCGGTGGTCGAGGACATCAAGGAGCGCTACGAGACGGGCCAGCCCGTCCTCGTCGGCACCACCTCGGTCGAGAAGTCCGAGCGGCTGTCCAAGATGCTGACCCGCCAGGGCGTCAAGCACGAGGTGCTCAACGCGAAGAACCACGCGCGTGAGGCGTCGATCGTCGCCGAGGCGGGCCGCAAGCACGCCGTGACCGTGGCCACCAACATGGCCGGTCGAGGCACCGACATCATGCTCGGCGGCAACCCCGAGTTCCGCGCCGATCTCGAGCTGCGCCAGCGCGGCCTCGACCCCGTCGAGACGCCGGAGGAGTACGAGAAGGCGTGGGCCGAGGCTCTGGCCAAGGCCGAGGGCGCGGTCAAGGCCGAGCACGAGGAGGTCACCGATCTCGGCGGCCTCTACGTCCTCGGCACCGAGCGTCACGAGTCCCGCCGCATCGACAACCAGCTGCGCGGCCGTTCCGGCCGTCAGGGTGACCCCGGCGAGTCGCGTTTCTACCTCTCGCTGGGCGACGACCTGATGCGCCTGTTCAACTCGCCTCGGGTCGAGGCGATCATGGTCAGGATGAACATCCCCGACGACCAGCCGATCGAGTCGGGCATCGTCACCAAGGCGGTGGCCTCCGCCCAGCACCAGGTCGAGCAGCAGAACTTCGAGATCCGCAAGAACGTTCTGAAGTACGACGAGGTCATGAACCGGCAGCGCAAGGTGATCTACGCCGAGCGCCACCGCGTCCTGGAGGGCGCCGACCTGCACGAGCAGGTGCGCGGCTTCGTCGGCGACGTGATCGACGAGTACGTCAACGCCGCCACGGCCGAGGGCTTCTCCGAGGAGTGGGACCTCGACAAGCTGTGGAAGGCGTTCGGCGACCTCTACCCGATCACGGTCAAGCTCGACGACCTCGTCGAGGAGGTGGGCGGCCGTGAGGAGCTGTCGGCCGAGATCCTCCACGAGAAGATCAAGACCGACGCTCTGGGCGCCTACGACAGGCGTGAGGAGGAGCTCGGCTCCGAGGCCATGCGTGAGCTGGAGCGGCGCGTCATCCTGTCGGTCCTCGACCGCAAGTGGCGCGAGCACCTCTACGAGATGGACTACCTCCAGGAGGGCATCGGACTGCGCGCGATGGCGCAGCGCGACCCGCTGATCGAGTACCAGCGTGAGGGCTTCGAGATGTTCTCCGCGATGCTCGACGGCATCAAGGAGGAGTCGGTCGGCTACCTGTTCAACCTCGAGGTCGAGGTCCAGGAGAACCCGATCGTCGAGGAGTCGGCGGAGATCGCCGAGACCCGCTCGATCATCGCGCGCGGGCTGCGCGGGCCGGAGCGGCCGACCGAGCTGGAGTACACCGCTCCCGGCGAGGGCGGCGAGGTCGAGCACACCAAGGTCCGCACGACGGCCGCCGAGCGCGCCGCCTACGGCAACGTGGAGCGCAACGCGCCGTGCCCCTGCGGGTCCGGCAAGAAGTACAAGCGCTGCCACGGCGACCCGAAGCACGTCGAAGCGTAACCGCACTCCTGAAGGCCCCGCCCCGGTTCTCCGGGTGCGGGGCCTTCTCGCGTGCCGCCGGGACTCTGCGCCGCCGTGGTGCGACTGGCTCAGGGTGTCAGGCGGTTTCGAAGTCGGTGCACAGCCACTGGACGCCACGCCGTTCGAGCCGGAGCGCCAGCACGTGGCTGCGTTCGCCGCAGTGCACCAGCAGGCACATCTCGATCGCGCCCTCCCTGGGCTGGGTCACGTGCGGAACGCCGACGAGGGGCCGGCCGGTCGTGTGGATCATCAGTCCGGCGCGGACCAGTTCGGCGTACGCCCGCTCGGTGAGCCGGTCGCTGACCGTCTCGGGGGGCCTGCGGCCGGTGAGGATCTCGGCGAGCGCCTGGCCGAGGTGGCGCAGGTGGCGCTCGTCGGGCACGGACCCTGGCGGTCCCCAGACCAGGGGGCGCGGGTCGGCGGGGGCGAGGGCGAGCGCCCCGTGGGTGGCAGGCTCGGGGCCGCGTTGCTCCCCGTCGTACGGCGGGTCAGGGAGGGGAGTGAGGGTGACGCGGGGGAGCGGAACGGGACGCAGCCGTGATGCCATGAAACCTCCAACCTCATGCGGGAGAACGTCGCTATAAGGAGTTTTCGGCCCCGCGCTCAGATACATCGGCCGCCAACTTCCCCGCGCCCCGTGACCCGTTTGCGGGCATCGACGAAGAAGATCACAACGAGTTGGATCGGTTGGCGACCAGCTTTACCCGCATTCCGGCGGGCAGACATTCCACACCTGACCTGCCGAATTCATTCCGGTCGATACCGCGGTGCGTTATCGGCGTCCCGTATGTCAGCCCGAGGCCTGGTCCGAGGGGATGGTGTCGTCGTCGGGCTCCCGGCCGGGGGTGGGGATGTCGAGTTTGCGGATGAGGAAGCTGAACAGCAGGTAGTAAAGGACGAAGTAGACCAGCCCGATCACGATGATGAGCGCGAGCTCGTGGGTGTTCGACTTGGTGGCGTTCAGCAGCATGTCGATGCCGCCCGCTGAGAAGCTGAAGCCGAGGCGCGTGTCCAGCGTCGCGAGCAGCGCCATCGAGACGCCGGTGAGCAGCGCGTGCATGACGAACAGCAGCGGCGCCACGAAGATGAACGCGAACTCCACCGGCTCGGTGATCCCGGTGACGAACGCGGTCAGCGCGCCGCCGACCATGATGGAGCCCACCGCGGCCCGCTTGTGGGAAGGGGCGGCCCGCCAGATCGCCAGCGCCGCTGCGGGGATGCCGAACATCAGCACGGGGAAGAAGCCGGTCATGAAGATGCCGGCGCCCTGCTGGCCGATCGCGTAGCACTTGAGGTCGCCCGCAGCGTGCACGCCGTTCACCGTGCATTCGGGGATGACCGTCCAGACGATCGAGTTCACGAAGTGGTGCAGGCCGAGCGGGATGAGGAGGCGGTTGGCCACGCCGTAGACGCCCGCGCCGAGCGCGGAGTGGGTGGCCAGCCAGTCGCCGAAGGCGGTGAGCGCGGTGCCGATGGGCGGCCAGGCGAAGCCGAAGATCACGCCGAGACCGAGGGCGGTCACGGCGGTGATGATGGGGACGAAACGGCGGCCACCGAAGAACGCCAGCCAGGAGGGGAGCTTGATCCGGTAGTAGCGCTGCCAGAGCACGGCCGCCACCAGGCCGATCATGATGCCGCCGAGGACGCCCGTGGGCTGGGCCGAGGCGGCCTGGTTGATGACCGTGCTGCCGTTCTGGAGCGCGAGGGTGACCTTGGCCTTGACCGCCTCGCTGGTGGAGTCGAAGAACATCCGGCGGGTCACCTGGTCGAACACGAGGTAGCCGACGAGAGCGGCCAGTGCGGTCGAGCCGTCGGACCTCTTGGCGAAGCCGATGGCGACGCCGATCGCGAACAGCAGCGGCAGGTTGTCGAACAGGGCGCCGCCCGCGGCGGCGAAGATGGCGGCGACCCTGTCGAGGAAGGCGTTGTCGGTACGGCCGAGCAGGTCGTCCTGGCCGAAGCGGAGCAGGAGGCCCGCGGCGGGCAGGACGGCGATGGGCATCATCAGCGATCTGCCGACCCGCTGCAGCACGGCGAAGGCGGCAGACCAGAAGGACGTGCCGCCATCGGCGGTCGCTGTGCTCATCCCGACTCCCCCGGCAGATCGTCACGGGGGATGCCGGGTATCTACCACGCCCTGTCCTGCGGAAACGCTCGTCACACCCTGGTGCGGGAGGGTGCGGCGGGCCCGCTCACCGGCCGGTCAGGGGTTGGGCGGGGACGGGGTGGCGGCGCTTTCGCCGGAGTCCACGTCGACCTCGGGTTCTCGTCCTGGCGTCATGATGTTCAGGCGTTTGATCAGGAAGCTGAACACCACGTAGTAGATCGCCCCGTAGACCACCCCGATGACCAGGATCCCGATCAGGTTGTGCGTGTTGGACTTGCCGGCGTTCAGCAGCATGTCGAGCAGCCCGGCCGAGAAGCCGAACCCCAGCTGCCCCCCGACCAGCGTCGTCACCGCCATCGCGATCCCGGTCAGCACCGCGTGGACCACCAGCAGCACCGGCGCGACGAAGATGAAGGCGAACTCGATCGGCTCGGTGATCCCGGTGACGAAGGATGCCAGCGCCGCGGAGAGCATGATGCCGCCGACGGCCGTCCGCTTGCCGGGCAGCGCCGCCCGCCAGATGGCCAGCGCGGCGGCCGGCAGGGCGAACATCATGACGGGGAAGAACCCGGCCATGAACTCGCCCGCGTTCGGGTCGCCGCCGAAGTAGCAGTTCCAGTCGCCGGCCAGGGTGCGCCCGCCGACCTGGCATTCGGGGACGACGTACCACACGATCGAGTTGACGAAGTGGTGCAGGCCGAGCGGCACCAGCAGCCGGTTGAAGAACCCGTACAGCCCCGTGCCGACGGCGCCGGCGTCGGCCAGGGCCCTGCCCGCCTGGCCGATCCACTCGCCGAGCACCGGCCAGATCCAGCCGATGAGCACGCCGATCAGCAGCGCCGCGATCGAGGTGATGATCGGGACGAACCGGCGACCGCCGAAGAAGGCCAGCCAGGAGGGCAGCTTGATCCGGTAGAAGCGCTGCCAGAGCATCGCGGTCACCAGGCCGATCAGGATGCCGCCGAGCACCTTGGTCGGGTTCTGCGTCCCGTAGTTGATGATCTCCTTGATCCCCTGGCTCTCGGCCTGGCGGATCATGACGGTGTCCCTGATGGCCGAGTCGAAGAACATGACCTTGGTGACGCGGTCGAAGACCAGGTAACCGACCACGGCGGCCAGTGCGGTGGAGCCGTCGGCCTTGCGGGCGAACCCGATGGCCACGCCGACCGCGAACAGCAGCGGCAGGTTGTCGAACAGGGCGGCGCCGGCGGCGGCGAGGACCTCCGCCACGTGGGTCATCCAGGCGAAACCCGCCACGTCGGCCAGGCCGCCTGGTTCGGCGCCGTTGGCGCCCAGCATGTCGGGCTGGCCGAAGCGCTGCAGGAGCGCGGAGGCGGGCAGGGCCGCGATGGGGAGCATGAGCGAGCGGCCCATGCGCTGGAGCACGGCCATGACGCGGGAGAACGGCGAAGGGATCGCGGCGGACTCGTTCACCGGGAGTTCCTCCGGAGAGTGGGGGTAAGGACCAGGTCCGGCCAAGGCCCTGGCGGGGTGGGGGTGACGAGCAGGACCCAAGCATGCCGTACCCCTGGGAGCCGGGTCAGCCGCGACGGGCGGGAATCTCCAGGATGGTGCGCAACTGGTACCGGTCGGCCCGGTACGTGGAGACTCCCAGCTCGGCGCACACCCCTCCGGCGAACGAGCGGCGCTGCAGCAGCAGCACGGCCCCACCGCGGGGCAGTTTCAGCAGGTCGGCGTCGCTCGGGTCGGCGAGCCCTCCGTCGATGGTCAGCTCGCCCGCGTCCATCACGATGCCGTAGCGCGTCTCGAGAAGCTGGTAGAGCGACTTGCCGGTGAGGTCGTGGTCGGCCAGGTCGGGGGCCAGCGAGACGGGGATGTGGGCGCGCTCGATCGACAGCGGCTCGCCGTCGGCGGTGCGCAGCCGTTCGATGAAGTGGACCTCCTCGCCCGGCTGGATCCCGAGCTCCTTGGCCAGGTGGGCGCTCGCGCGCACGATGCGCCTGTCGAGGTCGCGGGAGCCGGGCTCGAGGCCGCGGGCGCGCATGTCGTTGGTGAAGGAGGTGAGCTGGAGCGCCAGCTCGATCTTGGGCCTGGCGACGAAGGTGCCCTTCCCGGGCACCCTGTGCAGGCGTCCTTCGGAGACCAGGTGGTCGACGGCCTGGCGCACGGTCATCCGCGACAGACCGAAACGCTGGCAGAGCTCGCGCTCGGACGGGATCGCCGCGCCGATGCTGAGCTCGTTGCTGTCGATGAGATCCAGCAGGATCTCGCGGAGCTGGAAGTACTTGGGCACCGGGCTGTCCGGATCGATGTGCGCCACGGATCCTCCCCTCGATCTGGCTTGGGCGATGGGTTATGGTTCGTACTGGTCTAGTCCGGACTAGACCACATGCCGGAATAGCCAGTCAAGCGATGGGGACATGATGACCACCAAGATGCGCAGCGAGATCGCCGAGCAACCGGCCGCGTTGCGGGCCACCCTGGCCTCATTGCTTCCTCGGGTCGACGAGGTGAAGGCGCTCGGCGAGCAGACCAGGCAACTGCTGTTCATCGCGCGCGGCACCTCCGACAACGCCGCAGTCTACGGCCGCTACCTCGTCGAGGCGCACGCCGGGCGTCTGGCCGCCCTGGCCGCGCCCTCGATCGCCACCACCTACAAGCGGAAACTCGACCTCGACGGCGTGCTGGCCGTCGCGATCTCCCAGTCCGGCAGGACCGAGGAGATCGTCGAGACGCTCGCCTGGGCCAAGGACTGCGGCGCGAAGACCGTCGGCATCACCAACGGCGGCGAGGACAGCCCGCTCGCCCAGGCCGCCGACGTCGCCCTCGTCACGCTGGCCGGCGAGGAGAAGGCGGTTCCCGCCACCAAGACGTACACCACGCAGCTGGCGGCGCTGGCCGTCCTCGCGCTGGGCCTCGGCGCGGACGTGGACGCCGCCGACCTGCAGCGGGTGCCGGAAGCGGTCGAGAAGCTGATCGCCGAGCCGGGGGACATCGACGCGGTCGTCGAAGGCCTGGCCGACAAGCCCGGCGTGGTCGTCTCAGGGCGCGGCATGGCCTTCTCCACCGCGCTCGAGACCGCGCTGAAGCTCAAGGAGGCCTGCTACCTGCACGCCATGGGCCTGTCCTACGCCGACCTGCTGCACGGCCCGATCGCCGTGGTCGACGAGGACACCCCCGCGCTGCTGGTCGCCGCCGAGAACAGCCCGACGCTGGCGGGCACGGTCGCCCTGGCCGAGCGCGTGGTGGGCGCCGGCGCCGCGGCCTTCACCGTGGGCGGCGGCAAGGCTCTGGCCCAGGCGGGTACGGCGGCGCTGAACGGCCCCGACCTGCCCGAGTGGGTCGCCCCGATGGGCTTGATCGTCCCTGGCCAGCTCCTCACCGAGGCGCTCGCCCGCCGTCTCGGCATCGACCCCGACGCGCCGCGCGGACTCAACAAGGTGACGCAGACCGACTGATTACTCGCGTTCGTTTAGCCTGGTCAAACAGACGTATCGACGAGGGAGGACAGATGGCGGCGGACGCGAACGCGATCATCGCCGGGCTCGGTGGTGCGGCCAACATCATCGAGATCGAGCCGTGCATCACGCGGCTGCGCACCGAGGTGCACGACGCCTCCAAGGTCGATCAGGCGGCGTTGAAGGCCGCAGGGGCCCACGGGGTGATGGCCGCGGGCAACGTCGTCCAGGTCGTGGTCGGCCCCGAAGCCGACACGATCGCCAGCGACATCGAGGACATCATCGGCTAGGGCGCCGGTGGCGGGGCCTTCCGCCACCGGCGCTCTGGTGCAGGGGGGACCAATGACCAGCGTTCTCGCCCCGGTCGACGGGGCCGCGGTCGGCCTGGGCGCCGTGCCCGACCCGGTGTTCTCGGCGGGCATGGTGGGGCCGGGGACGGCGATCGACCCGGCGCGCGAGCCGGGCAAGGCCGTCGCCCCGATCAGCGGCAAGATCATGAAGCTGCATCCGCATGCCTACGTCATCGTGGGGGACGACGGCAGGGGAGTGCTGGTCCATCTGGGCATCGACACCGTGCAGCTGAAGGGGGAGGGCTTCCAGCTGCTGGCGGCGGAGGGCGACAGGGTGCACGCGGGCCAGCCCGTCGTGGCATGGGACCCCGCCCTCGTCGAGGCGGGTGGCCGCTCGCCGGTCTGCCCCGTGGTCGCGCTGGACGCACTGGCCGAGGCGGTGACCGTCGTCGCCCAGGGTCCCGTGCACGTGGGAGACGAGCTCTTCCAATGGGCGTAGACACGGCGCTGTTCGACCTCGACGGCACGCTGATCAACACAGAGGTGCGCAACAAGGCCATCTGGCAGCTGCTGCTCGACAACCACGATCTCGACCACGACGTGGCCGTCTTCATGGGCCGCAGGGGCCGTGACGTGCTGCCCGAGGTCTTTCCTGGCCACGACATCGACCAGCTGATCGCGGAGGTGTTCAGCTACGACGACCATCCGGGCCTGCCCGAGGTGGTGCCCGTGCCGGGGGCCGCCGAGTTGGTCCGCCGGGTCGCCGCGTACGGGTCGCGCATCGGCCTGGTCACCTCCGCCCACCGGACGTGGGCCGAACACCGCCTCGACCAGTTGGGCGTGCGCGAGCTGTTCGAGGTCCTGGTGACGGCGGAGGACGTCCAGGTCGGTAAGCCGCACCCGGCCGGCTACCTGCTCGCGGCCACCCAGCTAAGGGCAGAACCCGACGATTGCGTAGTCTTCGAGGACTCGGTGGCGGGGATAACCGCGGCGAAAGCGGCGGGTATGCGGTGCGTGGCGGTGGCCACCACCCACGTCGGCGAGGACCTGGCCGGAGCCGATCTCGTGGTCGCTGATCTGACCGCGGTCGGCTGGCCGTTGTTTTCGTGAGTCCAGCTGGTCTGGACCGGCATACCTAGGAGGAATCCCGATGGCCGAGCGCAAGGTGACCGTCGAGGCGGAGGTCGGCCTGCACGCCCGACCCGCGGCGACGTTCGTACAGGCGGCGGCGAAGGCTCCCATCGACGTCACCGTGGCCAGGCTGGGCGGTGAGCCCGTCAACGCCAAGAGCATCCTGATGGTGATGGGTCTCGACGTGCGTCAGGGCGAGTCGATCGTGATCAGGGCGGACGGCGAGGGCGCGGAGGAGCTCGTGGACGAGCTCGCCGCGATCGCATCGGCGCCATGACCATCTCGGGGGTGGGGGCCAGTCCCGGCATCGGGCACGGCCCCGTCTACGTGCTGACCGTCTCGGTGCCCGAACCCCCCGAGGGCGCGACCTACCAGGGCGAGGCGGAGCAGGAGAAGGCGCGGGCGCACGCGGCGCTCGACCGGGTGGCGGGCGAGCTGGAGGCGCGCGGCGTCAGAGCGGGCGGCCAGGCCAAGGACGTGCTCGCCGCCCAGGCGCTCATGGCCCGCGACCCCGGCCTCGCCGTCGGCGTCGACGCGCTGATCGAGCGGGGGACGGCGGCGGCCAGGGCCGTCTACGTGTCCTTCGGCAAGTACCGCGACCTGCTCGCGGCCGCGGGCGGCTACATGGGTCAGCGGGTGGCCGATCTCGACGACGTCAGGGACAGGGTGGTCGCCGTGCTCACCGGGCACCCGCTGCCCAGCGTGCCCACGGTGGCGGCCGAGCCGTACGTGCTGGTGGCGAGGGATCTGGCGCCCGCGGACACGGTGCTGCTGACCAAGGACGTGGTCGCCGCCTTCGTGACCGAGGAAGGCGGCCCCACCAGCCACACCGCGATCCTGGCACGGGCCATGGGCGTGCCCGCGGTGGTGGCCGCGCGCGGCGCGACCACGCTGCGGCCTGGCGTCCGCGTGCTGGTCGACGGAGGCGCGGGCACCGTCACCGTCGAACCCGGCGAGGAGCGGGTGGCCGAGGCGCGACGCGTCTCCGACGCCAGGAGGCGGGCGCTCGACGCGGCGACGGGGCCCGGCAGGACGGCCGACGGGCATCCGGTGCCGTTGCTGGCCAACATCGGCGGGCCAAGGGATGTGAAAGCCGCCCTGGAGGGCGGCGCCGAGGGCGTCGGCCTGTACCGGACGGAGTTCCTCTTCCTCGACAGGACCGAGCCGCCCACGCTCGAGGAGCAGCGCGACGCCTACAGGACGGTGCTGGAGGCCTTCCCGCACGGCAAGGTCGTGGTCAGGACGCTGGACGCGGGCGCCGACAAACCGCTCGCGTTCCTGCCGCCCCCGACCGCCGAGCCGAACCCCGCGCTCGGCGAACGCGGGATCCGGCTGTTCAAGGCGTTCCCCGACGTCATGAGCGCGCAGCTCCGGGCGCTGGCCGGCGCGGCCGAGGGGATGGCCGACCGGCTCCAGGTGATGGCGCCGATGGTGTCCACCGTCGAGGAGGCCGCCTGGTTCGTCCACGAGTGCGCCACCAGAGGGCTCGACTCGGCGGGGGCGATGATCGAGGTGCCGGCCGCCGCGCTGCGCTCGAAGGACCTCGCCGGCGTCGTCGACTTCTTCTCGATCGGGACCAATGACCTGGCCCAGTACGCCTTCGCCGCCGATCGCCAGGTGGGGGCGCTGGTCGCGCTCCAGGATCCGTGGCAGCCCGCGCTCCTCGACCTGATCGCCGCCGCGGTCGGCGACCACGGGGTGCCGTGCGGGGTCTGCGGCGAGGCGGCGGCCGATCCCGCGCTGGCGTGCGTGCTCGTGGGGCTCGGCGTGGCGACGCTGTCGATGAGCGCGCCCGCGCTGCCTGCCGTACGGGCGGGTCTGGCCCGGCACTCGCTGGCGCAGTGCCGTACGGCGGCCGCGGCGGCGAGAGGGCACGTGACGGCACAGGCCGCGCGGAACGCGGCACGCGCCGAGCTGCCGGGACTGGCCGAGCTCGGCCTCTGAGCCGGCTCCTCCGCGTGATCGGCATCCGGCCGTTGAGTCGGCGTCACCCCGGCGGGCCGGATAGCTTGGGTGGCATGGTTAGAGGCATTCGCACCGCGGGCATCCTGGCGATCGCGACCTCGCTCGTGGCGTGCGCGAGCCCGACGGGTCACGCGGGATCGGCGACGAACGTGCCTCCACCGGCGGCGAAACCATCATCCACACCCTCCACGCCCTCCACCGAGGCGTCTGCCGGGGCGGGGACGGGCACCGTACGGCGGGCGCTGGCGCGGATGAGCACCGAGGAGAAGGTCGGCCAGCTGTTCATGCCGGTCGTCCACGGCACCTCCGCCGCCGGCGCCTCCGCCGGCAACCAGAACGCCTTCGGCGCGAGCACACCCGCCCAGGTGATCGCCAAGTACCACCTGGGCGGGGTGATCCTCTTCCCCGAGAACATCAAGAGCGTCTCCCAGGTGGTCTCCTTCACCAACGGCCTGCAGAAGGCGTCGAAGGGTGTCCCGCTGATCATCGGCACGGACCAGGAGAACGGCCTGGTGTCGAGGATGTCCGCGCTGGTCACCGACCTGCCGGGCGCCTCGGTCATCGGCGCGACACGTGACACGGGGCTGGCCCGCAAGGCGGCGGAGGCGACCGGCGCCGAGCTGAAGGCCCTGGGCGTCAACCTCGACTTCGCGCCCGTCGCCGACGTCAACATCGACCCCAGGAACCCGGTCATCGGCAAGCGCGCCTTCGGCGACAACCCGGCGCGTGTCGCCCAGATGGTGGCCGCGTCGGTGAAGGGCTTCCACGACGCGGGCGTCGCCGCGACCGCCAAGCACTTCCCCGGCCACGGAGACACCCGCACCGACAGCCACACCGGCCTGCCGGTGATCAAGCACACCAGGGCGCAGTGGGAGGCGATGGACGCGCCGCCGTTCAAGTCGGCGATCGGCGCCCGGGTCGACGCGATCATGAGCGCGCACATCGTCATGCCCAAGCTCGACTCCTCGGGAGACCCCGCCACCCTGTCCAAGCCCATCCTGACCGGGCTCCTGCGCGACAAGCTGGGCTTCGACGGCGTCATCTCGACCGACGCGCTCAACATGGAAGGCGTCAGGAAGAAGTACGACGACGGCGAGGTCGCCGTACGGGCCATCCTGGCCGGAGCCGACCTGCTGCTCATGCCGCCGAACCTGCCCAAGGCCCACAGCGCGGTGCTGGCGGCGGTGAAGTCGGGCCGCATCTCGCGCGAGCGCCTCGACCAGTCGGTGACCAGGCTGCTGGAGCTTCGCGAGAAGCGCGGTTTCCTCGAGACGGCCCCCGTCGCCTCGGCCGCGGCGGCCGCCAAGGTGCTGCGCTCGGCCGAGCACCGCAGGCTGGCGGCCATGATCGAAAGCCAGAGTCGCTAGTACCTCTCCCACCAATGCGGGCCGGGGGTGGGAGAGGGGGCGGGCCATGCCTCGGGACCGGGGACGACGACGATGTCGAGGGTGTCGCTGCTGTGGTCCTGGACGGTCTCGACCTTCCAGTCGTCCTTGACCTGGTCGGCCGTGGCCCGCTGCTCGATGTAGGCGTTCTTCTCCGTCCGCCATCGCAGGCGGTAGCCGACCTTGAAACCGCGCCGCTCCACCTCGGCTCTGACCTCGGCGACCGTCCTGCCCTCGACCTCGACGTCCTTCATGGCACGGCTCAGGTGCCACATCGGATGGACGTACGGCTCGCCGGGACGCGCCTCGCGGCCCACGCCGAAGATCATGCGGCCCGGGAAGTTCCTCGGCACGGTGATCTTGACGCACGTCGTGGCCGCGCACGGTTCGATCGGCTCCTGGGAGAACCAGCCCTCGAAGTGCCCCGTGTCCGGCGTGACGGGTCCCATCAGCAGGCCGACCTGCTCCTTCACCACGGGGACCTGCTTCACCTCGGCGTTCAGCCCGATGGCGGCGAAGGCCTCCCTGAACTCCTCAGGCCGGGCGAGCGGGTCCCTGATCTCGATCGTCACCTGGCCCTCGTACCTGGAGACCACGATCGCGGCGTTGGCGTACCTCGTGGTGGGGTCGCCGAACGGCAGGCCGGCGGCGAGCACGACGGAGGCGGCCAGCGCGAGCGCCCCCGCGCCCCAGGCCAGGCGCCGCCGTACCGGCCGCCGCCGCTCGACGGGCTCGGCGGTGATGGCCTCCAGCAGCGCCTGCGCGCCCGCCCCCGACGGCAGGCCGGCAGGATCGCGGGACAGGTCCTCATCGCGTACCCGCGCGAGATCGGTGAGGTTCACAGCGCGCTCCCTTCGAGTTCGTGGTCGTTCATGATCGAGGCGAGCCGCCTGCGGGCGCGGTGCAGCCGCACCCGTACGGCGTTGCGGCTGATGCCGAGCGTGGTGGCCAGCTGGGCGTGGTCGAGGTTCTCCCACGCGACCAGCGTCAGCAGCTCCCTGTCCTCCTCCGGCAGCTCCGCCAGCGCCCCGGCGAGACGGCCGCCGGAGGGCGGTCCTGCCAGCAGGGGAGAGGCGGCGAGCTGGGCGCGCAGGGCGGCCGTGCGCCGCTCGTGCCTGCGCTCGCCGCGGCGGTGGTTGGCGAGGGCCTTGCGGGCCACGCCGTACAACCACAGCCGGGCCTGGTCGCCCTCGGGCACCTTCGCGATGCGCCGCCATGCCACGGTGAAGGTCTCGGCGACGACGTCGGCCGCGTCCTCCGGATCCTGGCAGCGGCGCACCGCGTAGCCGAGCAGGGCGGTGTAGGTCTGTTCGTAGAGTTCGGCGAACCGTTCAGCGTGGCTCATCGGACTCCTTCGGTATGCGCTCCACACCCACCCATGTCCGGAAATTTCAGAGCATTACCGGTGGCTAGTGGTTGCCCTCGATCGCGTCCCCGACGAACATCGCCGCCAGCAGCGTGAACAGGAACGCCTGCAGGAACATGATGAACAGCTCGAAGGCGGTCATCAGGATCGTCATCGCCACGCCGACGAGACCGACGAGCGAGCCGAGCGGCGTCAGGCGCTCGAACAGGAACCAGAAGCCGACCGAGCTGAAGAAGGCCAGGATCAGGTGCCCGGCGAACATGTTCGCGAACAGCCGGACGAAGTGCGTGAACAGCGAGTTCAGGAAGTTCTCCATGAACATCAGCGGCGCGTAGAGGCCGATCGCCCACCTCGGCAGGTCCTTGGGGAACAGCAGCGCGCCGAGGTAGCCGGACCAGCCGTGGTGCTTGACGGCCTGATAGATCTTGACGAAGTAGACGGTGAAGGCCAGCACCATGGGGAAGGCGATGTTGGCCGCGATCGGGTACTGGATCAGCGGGACGACGCCCATCACGTTCCACACCAGCGCGGTGAAGAAGATCGTGAGCAGCAGCCCCATCCAGCGGTCGGTGTGCCTGCCCAGGAACGGCCTGGCCACATGGTCGCGGACGAACACGTAGCCGAGCTCGGCGAGGTTCTGGATGCCCCTGGGGACGATCTTGGGGTTGGCGAACGCCGACCAGAAGAAGGCGATGAGCAGGAGCGCGGTGAGGACGGCGATCAGTACGGGCTTGGTCAGCCACGCCGGTCCATCGCGGAAGAGAGGAGGGAGCTGGAACAGTTCGGGGCCTGGCGGTGTGAACCTGTCTGACACTCGGGTCCCTTCGTCGCCTCGGACGGAAGGCCACGGTATCGAGGGAAATGACCGGCTCCATTCACGGGATATAGGCTGCTCTTCATGGTCAAGGGAGTGCTGATCGACTGGGGTGGCGTGCTCACCACGAGCATGTCGGAGGCCGTCGCCACCTGGATCGCCGCCGATCGGCTCGACGCGGAGCACTACCGCGCGGTGATGCGCGAACTGCTGCGGCAGGAGAGCGCCGTGCACGCACTGGAACGCGGCGAGATCGGCGCCGCCGACTTCGAGCGCGACCTGGCCGCCAGGCTCCGCACCATCGACGGCACTCCGCCCGTCGCCGAGGGCCTGCTCAGCCGGATGTTCCTCGGCTTCCAGCGGGTCGACGCGATGTACGACATGTTGCTCCACGTCCGAAGGTCGGGGATCAGGACCTGCCTGCTGTCCAACTCGTGGGCCAACGAGTACCCCCGCGACGGCTGGGACGACGTCTTCGACGCCATCGTCATCTCCGGCGAGATCGGCATGCGCAAGCCCGAGCCCCGCATCTTCCAGCACGCCCTCGACCTCATCGGGCTGAGCGGCCCCGAGTGCGTCTTCATCGACGACATCGAGGCCAACATCGCCGCCGCCCGTGAGCTCGGCATCGGCGTCATCCACCACCTCGGGCCCGACACGACGATCGCCGAGCTGGAGACGCTGCTGGGGCGTCCCCTGCGATGATGGTCCCCTTGAACGTCGTGAAAGGTTCCCGATGCGCGTATACCTGCCGAGCACCCTTCCCTCGCTTGCCAGGGCAGCGGCCGAAGGGGAGCTGGGCCCCGCCCCGCTGACCGGCTACGCGGTCACTCCCGCGCTGATCGAGTGGTACGCCTCGGGTGACACCGAAGAGCTGGAGTACGTGGCGCTGACCGAGGCGGCGCGAGCCTCCCTGCGCATGCTCGCCGCCGACCGCGCCGACGGCGTCGTCGCCGCCGCCCGCAGGGTCGTCGTGGCGGCAGAGGTGCCCGACGACGTCCTGTCCATGGGCGCCGACCTGGAGGAGCGGGCCAGGGTACGGCTGGCCGAGGCGGTTCCCATGGCCAAGGTGGCCGCCGTGCACATCGACGACACCTTCGCCGCCGACGACATCGAGGCCGCCATCGCCGCCCTCCCCGCCGCCGACCGTGGAGACGACGACGCCAGGTTCACCGTCGACGGCGCCGAGGCGCACGAGCTCATGTGGTACGCCACCCAGGAGATCCCCGACCTGCTCGCCTGATGACCGACAATGGGGACATGACGCAGCACATCGTGTGGGACTGGAACGGCACCCTCTTTCACGACATCGATGCCGTGGTCGGCGCGACGAACGAGGTCTTCAAGCCGTACGGCCTGGCCATGATGACCGCCGAAGGATTCAGGGCCGTCTACACGCGGCCCATCTGGCTGGCCTACGAGCGGCTGCTCGGCCGCCCGCTGCGCGAGGGTGAATGGGAGGAGCTCGACAAGGGCTTCCACGACAACTACTTCAGGCTGATGGCCGCCTGCGGCCTCGCCGCGGACGCCGAGTCGTCGCTGCGGAGCTGGACCGGCACCCAGTCGCTGTGCTCGATGGCACCCCATGAGCACCTGGTGCCCACCATCACCTCCTTCGGCATCGACAGCCACTTCACCAGGGTCGACGGGCTGACCGGCACCACCGGCGGGGAGAAGGCCGAGCACATGGCCACCCACATCGCCGCGATCGCCGTCGACGCCGCCGAGATCCTCGTCATCGGCGACAGCGTGGACGACGGCGTGGCCGCCACCTATGTGGGCGCCAAGGCCGTGCTGTACACCGGCGGCATGACGCCGCGCAGGGAGCTCGAATCGACGGGGTGGCCCGTGGTCGACACCCTTACCGAAGCGCTCAAGCACGCCTGAAACGGGCCGCTGGGCCGTACCCTGGGCATGAACTTCAGGGAGGCCGCCATCAACCGCCTTGTGCTGTGGAACGTCGATCTCACGCTGGTCGACGTCGCGATCGTCACCAGGGACGCGTACGCGGAGGCATTCCGCCACGTCACCGGGCGTCCACTGGTCAAGCTTGCCCCCGCCATGGGCAGGCCCGACTCTGAGATCGTCTTCGAGACGCTCGCCGTCAACGGGATCGTCGCGCAGGACGACCACCTGCCCAGGTTCCTGTCCGCTCTCGCCGTCGCGTTCGCCGACCGGCGCAAGCGGCTGGCCAAGGAGGGCAGGATGATGCCGGGTGCCAAGGACGCGCTGAAGGCGGTCTCCAGGCTCGACGGCGTCGTCCAGTCGGTGCTGACGGGCACGATCAAGGGCAACGCCGTGCACAAGCTCAAGGCGTTCGGGCTCGACAAGCACATCGACTTCGATCTCGGCGGCTACGGCGAGGAGGTCTACCCCAAGGCCACCCTGCTGCAGGTCGCCCAGGGCAGGGCCAAGCAGCGGTTCGGCACGCCGTTCACCATCGCGAACACCGTGCTGATCGGCGACTCCACCCGCGACGTGCAGGCGGCGCGGATCGGCGGTGCGGCGATGGTGGCGATCGCGTCGGGGCGCTCGACGGCGGCGGAGCTGCGGGAGGCGGGGGCGGACGTGGTGCTGCCCGACCTGTCGAACGCTTCGGAGGTCGTGGCGGCGGTGGCGGGCCTGACCTCCCCCGTGGACCGCAAGGCCGGCTGACCCTCGGCCAGGGTGACGCGGTGAACCCGGCCGACCGGCCGGGACCCCGCGGAGCGCCGACCGGTATGGCGCCGCCCGAGCCCGCGGCCCGCCTCCGCCGGCAGGGTGGCCGCGGCCCGCGGCTCCTGCCGGGTGGGTCTAGCGGACGAAGTCCACGTCAGGGTGGGCGGGGGACTCGCCGAGCAGCAGCCGCTGCGGCCGGCGCTTGAGCGACTGGTCGAAGAAGGCGCCGAGGTAGGCGCGCTGGGCCGCGACGCTGCGGTCGGGGTCGACCGTTCCGATGCGCTTGGCCCGCACCTCCTGGACCACGTCCAGTCGCTCGTCGAGCTGCGGCAGGAAGGTCTGCAGGTCCGTGTAGCTGTAGTGCATGGCCTCCGGCATCGACAGGTCGCGCTTCCAGCCCGAGGAGCGCTCCCAGAACGACTTCCACGCCGGCGCGGTCAGGTGGTTCCTGATCCGCCCGTCGGCGGTGCTGCCCGGCGAGCCCATCAGCAGGAACGGCCGGTCGGTTCCCTCGGCGCCGGAGGGGGTGGGCCGCCGCCCGTCGACGTCGTAGGCGAGCCACCCGTCGAGGTCGGCCCCGGCGTCCACGCGCCCGTCGGCCCTCATCACCTCGGCGGCGGTGTCGCCGCCGAAGGAGTGGCCGAACATGCCCACCCTGGACAGGTCCATCGCCTGCGCGAGCCCCTTCAGGGAGGGCAACCGGTCCAGGACGAACCTGACGTCGGCGAGCCTGGTCTCCATCCCGGGACGCAGGTAGTCGTCGCCCTGCGGGCGCTTGGCCGTCTCGAGCCTGCCGCCGGGGAACTCCACGAAGGGAGCCTCGTGGGTGTGGTCCACCGTCACCACCACGTACCCCCTGCTGGCCAGGTCCTCCACGGTGGAGGTGCCCAGCGTGCGCAGGGAGCCCCAGCCCGGCGAGTAGAGCACGACCGGCCACCGCCCCTTCGGCGCCGCGTCCTTGCGGGCGTGCGTCCTGACCCCCGCCCAGTCCACCTGTCCGGGCTTCAGGCCCATCGCGGGCGCGCCCTGGTCGAAGTACCCGGCGGCGTTGGGCGTCATGTACGGCGCGAGCGGCTCGTCACCAGGCCTGGCCGGGTACCAGACGCTCACCATCAGTTCCCTGTTCCGCTTCTGGTCGACCAGGTGGACCTCCCTCATGCCGAGGCGGTGCGGCCCCGTCGGGGCGGGAAGCTCGAAGGTCGCCTTGGCGGGCGGCTCGGCGTCGGCGTGGGCCACGGCCGGGGCGGTCAGCAGGGCGGCGGTGGCGAGCAGGGCGGTCATCGTCTTTCGCATGGCCCTAATCTGGCCGCCGGCCCCACTCCCGCACCTCTGCCGTCCGTCTCCTCACGACCATGACTTTCGTCAGGTCTTCCGAGTGTGGCTACCCCTACCCCCGCTGTGGGGCTGAGCCCATTCTCCGGCCGCCGCCCCGCTTCTAACGTCGAAGAGCAGCAGGTCCGAGACACACCAGGGGGTTGTGGTTCATGAGTGCAGTCACCCGGAGGGGATTCATCGGGAGCGCCGCGGCGGCCGGCGGCGGGGCGATGACGGCGGGCCTGGTCCCCACCGCCACGGCCGGCGCGTGCGCGGCGCCGTTAGGTCCCGTCGTCGTACGGCCGGCCGATCCCCGCTACGAGGACCTGGCCGTCCGCAGGACCAACCATCGCTTCAAGCCCGAGCCCGAGTACTTCCACGTGGTCGGCTCGACCGAGCAGGTCGTGAAGGCGGTCGGTGACGCCGTCCGCGCCAACTGCCGCGTCACCGTCCGCAGCGGCGGCCACTGCTACGAGAACTTCGTCGGCGAGGGCGCGCAGGTCGTGATCGACATGTGTGAGATGTCGGAGGTTTCCTTCGACGAGCGCCGCGGCGCGTTCGCCATCGAGGCCGGGGCCACGCTGATGCAGACCTACCGCAAGCTCTACCTCGGCTGGGGCGTCACCATCCCCGGCGGCCAGTGCGGGGGCGTGGCCGCCGGGGGCCACATCGCGGGCGGCGGCTACGGTCCGCTGTCCAGACGCGACGGCCTGACGGTCGACTACCTGCACGCCGTGGAGGTCGTGGTCGTCGACCGTACGGGCAGGGCCCGCGCGGTGGTGGCCACCAGGAACCCGGCCGACCCCAACCACGACCTGTGGTGGGCGCACACCGGCGGCGGCGGAGGCAACTTCGGCGTGGTCACCCGCTACTGGATGCGGGATCCGCGGGCCACGAGCGACGATCCGAGGAAGCTGCTGCCGAGACCGCCCGCCTCCGTGCTGTCCGGCGTGGCGATCTGGTCGTGGAACGGCATGACGAAGGAGTCGTTCCGCAGGCTGCTGCGCAACCACGGCGAGTGGTACGAGCGCAACAGCGCGCCGGACACCCCGGCCGCCTCGCTGTGGGGCTCGCTGCTGATCCCCGGCCGCAAGGTGGGCGCCGACCCTGGCGGCATCATCCTGCCCACCCAGATCGACGCCAGGCTGCCCGGCGCGGAGAAGCTGATGAACGACTACTTCGCCGCCGTCGCCGAAGGCGTCACCCCTCAGGCGATCATCCCGCCGTTCCAGGCGATGCCGTGGTTCTACGCGGCGCGCACGCTGTCCCTCGGCGAGGAGGCGGAGGCCGGGCGGTACAAGGGCAAGTCGGCCTACCTGCGCAGGCGCTTCACCGACGAGCAGGCCGACGTCGCGTACGACCACCTCGGCACCCCGGGCGACGTCTCGTCGAGCGGCCTGCTCTGGCTGCTGTCGTACGGCGGGCGGGTCAACGCGGTGGACCCGGCGGCGACCGCCACGGTGGAGCGCTCGTCGATCCTCAAGGTGATCCACCTGGCGACCTGGGACGAGACCCAGGACGGCAAGGCGCACATCGAGTGGGTGCGCGGGCTCCACCGCAAGACGTTCGAGAGCACGGGGGGCGTGCCGGTGCCCGGTGGAAACTGCGGCGGGGCGTACATCAACTACCCGGACATCGACCACGCCGACCCGAAGTGGAACACGTCGGGTGTGCCGTGGTCGACGATCTACTACGGCGCCAACCACGCCCGGCTCCAGCGGGTGAAGAACCGGTGGGACCCCCGCAACGTCTTCCACCACGCCCTGTCGATCCGCCCCTCAGGCTCGTGACCACATCCGCACGGCGGCGCCCCGCGAGAGCCGGGCGCCGTCGTGCGACCTCTCAGCTGGACGTGTCGAGGTTGTTCAGGAAGCGGGCGGCGACCGGAGCCGCGACGGCCGCTCCCGCTCCCGCCCCCTCGACGATCACCGCGAAGGCCAGGTCCTCCTGGTACCCCACGAACCACGAGTGCGAAGGCGGTTCCTTGCCCGAGCCGTACTCCGCCGTGCCCGTCTTGCCCGCCGATCCAGGCGGGAACCGGACCGCGTGGGCCGTACCCTCGCTGATCACCGCGGGCATCAGGTCACGCAGCGCGCTCACCACCTTGGGTTCCAGCTTGCGCGGCGCCGACCCGCCGGCGGGGAGCAGGTCCGCGGGGACGAGCCGGGGCGGGCGCCAGGTGCCGTTGGCGATGGCGGCCGCGACGGTGGCCATGTTGAGCGGGCTGGCCAGGACCCGCCCCTGGCCGATGGAGGCGGAGGCGAGGTCGGTGTCGTCCTTCGGGTCGGGGAACTCCGCCCGGACGGCCGGCACGCCGGGCGTGATCGGCGCTCCGAACCCGAAGCTGGCCGCGACCTCGCCCAGCCGCCCGCCGTTCAGCGACGAGACCGCCATCGCGCCGAAGGTCGTGTTGCACGAATGGGCGAAGGCGTCCCTGAACGACAGCGTGCCGTAGTCGTGGAACCCGGCGTTGTGGAAGGGGAAGCCGCCGATGTTCTGTTCGGGCGGGCACGTGACGGTCTTGTCGGGCGCGACGCCGTCGGCGACGAGGGCGGAGGCGGTGACGACCTTGAACGTGGAGCCCGGCGGATACTTGCCGAGCAGCGCCCTGTTGAACCCGCCCGGCTGGTTGACGGCGGCGAGGATCTCGCCCGTCGAGGGGCGTAGCGCCACGAGCGAGGCGGGCTTGGTGACGCCTTCGAGCGCGTCGGCGCCCGCGCGGTGGACGCGCAGGTCGATGGTGGTCTTCAGCGGCTTGCCCTCGGTGGCTCCCTTCTCCGCCACCGTCTCGACGAGCTTGCCGTCCCTGTAGAGGTTGAGTTTGGTGGAGGCGCTGCCGGCGAGCCGGTCCTTGTAGGTCTCCTTGAGCCCGTCGACCAGTTGCTGGACCGATCCGGGCGCGTCCGTGCCGTCGATGCGCGTGCCGTCGGCGGCGCTGACGGCGGCGGTCTCAGGCTTGTCGGTCACCAGCTTGAGGACGGCCTGGTGGCCGAGCGACGGGTGGATGGCGGTGGTCGACCAGTCGAGCTTCCACGCGCCGTCCCATTCGCCGACGTGGAGCTTGCCCTCGTAGGTCCAGTCGACGGCCCCCTTGAGGGTGGCGGTGAACGGGACGACCCTGCCCTCCTCCGACTCCCTTGCGGGCTCGCCCACCTCGAAGGCCGCGGAAGCGATCTTCAGGTCCTTGAAGAAGCGCTGGTAGGCGCCGGTGAAGTCGGGAGGAGGTTCGTGGACGAGCGCCCGCATGGCCGGGTAGTCCCGCCTGGACCAGGCGGAGAGGAACGCCTCCGCCGTCTCTTCGGGGGAGCTTGTGGTGCGCGTCACCCAGATCACCCCTCCCCCGACGAGGAGCGGCGCCAGGATCCCCGCGGTGACCAGCGGCCACTTCTTCCTGCGCCTGCGCTCCACTCTGAGGTTGCCGAGTTCGTGCATGGTGGTGAGCAGACCAGACGCTCGCTGGGCTGTCCAATATGGATATCAAACTACCATTCATCCGGTTTTCGATATCATTCCTGATCGTGGACCTTGTGCGCCATCTCTATTACTTCACGGTCGTGGCCGAAGAACGTCACTTCGGCAACGCCGCGATCCGCCTCGGCATGGCCCAGCCCCCGCTCAGCCAGCGCATCAAACGGTTGGAGGAGGAGCTGGGCGCGCGGCTGTTCGACCGCTCGTCCCGCCAGGTCAGGCTCACCGAAGCCGGACGGCTGCTGCTGCCCGAGGCGCGCGAGGTGATCGCCCGCGTCGACCGCCTTCGCGAGCTGGTACGCCACGGCGAGGCTCGCACGCTCAAGGCGGCACTGCCTCCCGACCTCGGGGCGACGGCCATCGCCGCGCTCGTGGCGCGCTTCCGCGAGGAGAATCCCGGGCTCAGGCTCGTCCCCGCCGAGATGTGGACGGCCGACCAGGTGACCGCGCTGACCGACGGCACGATCGATGTCGGCGTCGTCCGCCACCCCGTCACCGCGCCGGGCCTGCGCTTCGGCGAGGTGCTCGTGCAGACGCCCGGCGTGCTGCTGGCCGAGGCCGACCCGCTGGCCGCGACCTCCACCGTGCACCTGCAGGACCTGGCCGACAGGGAGCTGCTGCTGTTCCCGCAGGAAGGCGAGCCTGGGGCGCATGCCGAGACCCTGTCCGACTGCCGCAGGCACGGCTTCGTTCCTCTGGAGGTGCATCATGGGATCGGCCTCGGGCTGGTGCTCGCGGGCTCGGCCGTCGCCTTCGGGCCCAAGACGGCCGAGCAGCTGGCGCCGCAGGGTGTGGTCTGGCGGCCGCTGCTCGGCTCGCCGCTGACCTGGCGGGTCTCGACGGCGTGCAGGGCGCAGACGCCCGAGGTGGCGGCTTTCGCGGCGGCGGCCGTACGAACGCTGAAGGAGAGTGCCGGGATGACCGAGGAAGGCGTGGCGCCCGCGCGGCAGGTCAGGAGGCGTCCAGCGATGGGGTTCCTGGCATGAACATGGAGGAGCTCTTCAGGCTGGCGGGTGTGGCGGGCTGGCTGCACGCGATCGACATCGACGGGGGCGCCGAGGTGTCCTTCCGTGCGGACGAGCTGGTGCCGATCGCATCGGTGTTCAAGGTGCCCGTGCTGGTCGAGCTGGCCCGGCAGGCGGACGCGGGCGTGCTCGACCCGCGCGAGCCCGTGACGATCACCAAGCGCACGTTCGGTGACACGGGTGTGGGCGCCATGCTCGACGATGCGACGATGTCGCTGCGCGACCTCGCCTACCTCATGATCGCGGTGAGCGACAACACCTCGGCGGACGCGATCACGGCCAGCATCGGACTGGAGAGCGTCAACGCGATGCTCGACGGCTTCGGGCTCGGCAAGACCCGCGTGATCGACGACTGTGAAGGGCTGCTCACGAAGATCAGGGAGGACGCCGGCGGCGAATGGCCGGTGGTCGACCCCGAGTCGCTCGCCCGGCTGCGGGCGCTGAACCCCCTGGCCACCAACAGGAGCACCCCGCGCGAGATCACCCGCCTGCTGTCCATGATCTGGCGGGACGAGGCCGCCTCCGCCGAGCAGTGCGCGTGGATGCGGCGCCTGCTCGGGCTGCAGGTGTGGCCGCACCGGCTGTCGTCCGGCTTCCCGTACGACGACGTGGCGGTCAGCGGCAAGACCGGGACCCTGCCGACGCTGCGCGCCGAGGTGGGGGTGGTGGAGTATCCCGACGGTGGACGCTACGCGGTCGCCGTCTTCACCCGTTCCTTCAGTCCCGCGCTGAACCAGCCGCGCGCCGACGCGGTCATCGGTACGGCCGCGCGTATGGCTGTGGACCACCTACGCGGGTAAGGGGATGTGTGGTCAGCGGTGATGACTTTCCGTTCAGGCGGCGACAGGATGGGACACATGGTTGCTGAAGGTGCACTGCTGTGGGAGCCGACCCCGTCGGTGGTCGCGAACGCGAGGATCACCCGCTATCTCGAAGACATCGGGCGTGACGGCTACCGGGACGCATGGCAGTGGTCCGTCGAGAACCCCGAGGAGTTCTGGACGTCGATCTGGGACTACTTCGGTGTGATCGGTGAGCGTGGTGACGGGCCCGTCATGACTGGGACGATGCCGGGCGTCGAATGGTTCACCGGAAGCTCGCTGAATTATGCGGAGAACGCTCTCAGCCGCGACACCGGCACCGCCGTGATCTTCCACTCGGAGGACGGCACGCGCCGCGTCATCTCCATGGCGGAGCTGCGCGAGGAGGTCGCGCGGGTCAGGCAGGGCCTGGTCAAGCTGGGTGTGCGCAAGGGCGACAGGGTCGCTGGCTACCTGCCGAACATCCCGGAGGCGCTCATCGCCTTCCTGGCCACCGCCTCGCTCGGCGCGATCTGGTCAGCCGGATCTCCCGATTTCGGTGTGCCCAGCATCGTGGACCGTTTCACGCAGATCGAGCCGAAGGTGCTGATCGCCGTGGACGGCTACCGCTACGGCGGAAAGTCCTTCGACAGGTCGGCCGCCGTCGCCGACATCGCCGCCGCGCTGCCCTCCCTGCACGCGACCGTGTGGATCCCCTACCTGGCCACGGCGGCGGACGGACTGCCTCCTCAGCAGGGCGAGTCCGCGCCCACCCGCGCGGCCGCCGTCCCGCACGGCCATACGCTCGGCTGGGAGGAACTGCGCGCCGAGCAGGGGCCGCTGGAGTTCGAGCGCGTGCCGTTCGGCCACCCGCTGTGGATCCTCTACTCCAGCGGCACGACGGGGCTGCCCAAGCCGATCGTCCACGGGCACGGCGGCGTGGTGCTCGAACACCTCAAGTCGCTCTCCTTCCACCAGGACCTGGGGGAGGGCGATGTGTTCTTCTGGTACACCACCACGGGCTGGATGATGTGGAACTACCTCATCGGCGGGCTGCTGGTGGGATCGAGCGTGGTGCTGTACGACGGGGCGCCCACCGACCTGTGGGCGATCGCGGCGGCCGAGAGCGTCACCTACTTCGGCACCGGCGCGCCGTACATCGTCTCGTGCATGAAGAACGACAAGCGGCCCGGTGACCTTCCGGCGTTGAAGGGCGTCGGGTCGACGGGCTCGCCGCTGCCGCCCGAGGGGTTCGCGTGGCTCGCGGAGGCCCTGCCCGGCGTGCCGGTGGGCTCGTTCTCCGGCGGCACCGACGTGTGCACCGGGTTCGTCGGGGCCACGCCGCTGCACCCGATCAGGGCGGGCGTCATCCCCTGCAGGTCGCTGGGCGCGCGGGTGGAGTCGTTCGACCCTTCGGGCAAGCCCGTCGTCGGCGAGGTGGGCGAACTGGTGCTGACGCAGCCGATGCCGTCCATGCCGGTGATGTTCTGGAACGACCCGTCGGGGGAGCGGTACCGCGACAGCTACTTCGACGTGTACCCGGGCGTTTGGCGGCACGGCGACTGGATCAAGATCGAGGAGGACGGCTGCTGCGTGATCTACGGGCGCTCCGACTCGACCCTGAACAGGGGCGGCGTGCGCATGGGGACGAGCGAGTTCTACCGGGTGGTGGAGCGGTTCCCCGAGATCGCCGACAGCCTGGTGATCGACACGGGGCAGCTGGGGCAGGAGGGACGCCTGCTGCTGTACGTGACGGTGGCGTCCGGAGAGGTGACGCCCGAGCTGGAATCGCGGTTGAAGACGGCGCTGAGGGAGGAACTGTCGCCGCGCCACGTCCCGAACGAGATCATCGCGGTGCCGGGGATCCCGCGGACGCTGTCGGGCAAGAAGCTGGAGGTGCCGGTGCGCAAGATCCTCCTGGGAACGCCGGTGGACCAGGCGGCCAACCGCGACGCGATGGCCAACCCCGAGGTGCTGGAGCACTTCAAACCCTGATCGTCGGACGACGATCCCTGGAAGGCCGACGGCCGCCGTCGCCGACGCGAGGGCGGCCGTTCCGCTGGGGCCCGAGGTCAGGCGGAGGTGGCGTCGAACAGGGGCAGGCAGGCTTCGAGTCCGTGGATCGAGACGTCCTCGGCGGGCGTCCAGTCGTCACGGGACATGCGGAACCTGAGCGTGGTGGCCGGCTTCCCCTGACGGTTGTGGATCTCGACCCCGTCCTCCCGGTACCCGAGCTTGCGCGTCACCCCCAGCGACGGCAGGTTGTCCTCGAACGCCTCCGTCCTCGCGTACCGCGCCCCCAACCCGTTGAAGGCGAAGTGCAGCGCCGCGCGCCGCATCTCGGTCCCGATACCCTTGCCCTGGAAACGCTGCCCGATCCACGACCCGGTGTGGACCTCACGGGTGATCGCGAAGTCCTTGCCCGTGACGCCCTGGCTGCCGATAACCTCGCCGTCGAGGAACACCGCGAACTCGCACCCCCACGATTCGGGCGTCCAGGCGCCCCACGTGCGGAAGTGGTACTGGATGGTGGAACGGGCGCGCTCGTCGGGCGAGGCGTCCGTCCACGGGACGAAGAACGGCATGAACCCCGCCTCGTGGACGCCCTCCGCCGCCCTGTCTCCGAGGGCGTCGAGCTCCGCGAGACTCGGCAGGCGAAGCTCCAGCCTGGGCGTACGGATGGACAGCTCGAAAAGCGGCAGATGACGCATGCGCTCCATTATGGCCATCCACCGGCGACGGCGATCTACATTTTTCCCGCCCCCGCCCCCGCCCCCGCCCCCGCCCCCGCGCCCGCGGCACCGGGCGCAGACCCTCGCCGACAGCGCCCACAGGGGCCGAGGCCGGCTCCGGGCTCCAGGAGGGTGCGCGCGGTGGAGATCGACGGGGAGCTACACACCCTGGGGGAACGCGAACAGCCGTCCGGGGTCGTAGGCCGCCTTCACCGCCGACAGCCTGGCCGCGTTCGCCCCGTAGTAGGACTGCCGCCACTGGGCGATGTCGGGGTCGATGTAGTTCACGTACGCGTGCTCCCCGAGATGCGGCCCCATCGCCTGGCGGGTGCCGCGCAGCCACGCCCGGTCGGACCCGTCGGCGTAGTACTGCACGCTGAACAGCGCCTGCCGGTGCGGGAAGGCCGTCGCGTCGGAGCGCACCCTGCCGATCGCGCCGCCCATCGCGTCGATCAGCACCGAGTGACCGCCGGGGCGCGCGACGCGCGCCACGAGCTCCTTGGCCGCCGCCGTGGTCAGCTTCGCGTAGGCGAGGTGCGAGGAGGCGACGAAGGCCTCGCGCGGCATCTGGCGGCACTGCGCGACCGTCCTGCTCGCGCACCCCGCCATGATCATGGTCGCCGCCGTGTAAGAGCGTTCCACGACATACCGGGACGACGGCGCCCCCGTCACCCTGAGCAACTCGTCGAGCAGCTTCGCGCAGCCCGCCCTGCCGCCCAGGTAGAGCCCGCCCACCTGCACGTCCAGGCCGCTGGAGCTGCGGGTGAGGTGGAGGTTGGACCACATCGCGTCAGGGGCGGTGGGCGCCCACGACTGCCACGCCTTCACCACCGAGGCCGCTCTCGACCACGGCCAGTGCAGGAAGAACACCGTGACGTCCCTGGTCGGGTGGGTGCGGAAGGTGAAGGAGACGGCCACGCCGAAGTTGCCGCCACCGCCGCCCCTGCACGCCCAGAACAGGTCGCTGTGGGTGTTCTCGTCGCAGGTCAGCACCCGGCCGTCGGCGGTCACGATGCGTACGCTCTGCAGCGCGTCGCAGGTCAGGCCGTACATCCTGGACACGACGCCGATCCCGCCGCCCAGCGTGAGCCCGGCCACGCCGACGGTCGGGCAGGTGCCGGCGGGGATGCTGACGCCCTTGGCGTGGAGCCGGTCGTAGACGTCGATCAGCTTGGCTCCCGCGCCGACCGTCGCCAGGCCCGAGCGGTGGGTGACGGTGTTCATCCGCGACACGTCGATGACCAGGCCGAGGCCCGTCGACCAGCCGGCGTAGGAGTGGCCGCCGGAGCGGGAGGTGAGGGGGATCCGCTCCCTGCGGGCGAAGGCGAGGCAATCGGCGACGTCCGACGGTGTGGCGCAGTAGGCGACGGCGCGTGGCCTGACCGTGTCGAAGGTGGGGTTGTAGAGGCGGCGGGCGGCGTCGTATCCGGCGTCGCCCGGCCGTACCAGCCGGCCGTCGAGGCCTCTGCCGAGCGCCGCCCAGTCGGGCGCGCCCACCGCCGGGGCGGTGCCCAGCGCCCCGAGGGCGGCGGTGAGGAGGAAACTGCGACGGTCCATCAGATCCTCCCGAGGGGACCGGCGGCTTCAGCCGTCGAGGGAATTGGGGGCGGGAGGGCCGCCAAAGCCCGAGCGTGCCCTGATCTGCCTGGTCCGCGCATCGCAGATTTCCTTCCGGGTTTTGTCGGTGCCTGGCGATAGCGTGGTGTTCTCGTTGCCGAGCGTGGGAGGTGGGTGTGCGCAGGTCGTTCAAGTTCCTGCTGCGTCCCACGAGCAAGCAGGCCGCCGCGCTCGCGCAATGCTTGGAGGACCATCGCGAGCTGTACAACGCCGCTCTTGAGCACCGCCGCACCGCCTACCGACGCGCAGGCGTCACGATCCGATACGGCGACCAGTCCGGCGAGTTGAAGCACATCCGCGCCGACGACGCCGACGGGCAGGCGCGCTGGTCGTTCTCCTCCCAACAGGCCACCCTGCGCCGCCTGGACAAGGCGTACGCGTCGTTCTTCAAGCGGGTCCGTGAAGGCCGCACGCCGGGCTTCCCGCGTTTCAAGGGGCGCGGCTGGTTCGACACGGTGGAGTGGCCCAAAGACGGCGACGGCTGCCGCTGGGACTCCCAGCCCGAGCACCCCACCACCACCTACGTGCGGTTGCAGGGCATCGGGCACATACGCGTACACCAGCACCGCCCGGTCCGGGGCACCGTGAAAACGATCAGCGTGAAGCGGGAAGGCTCCCGCTGGTACGTGATCCTGTCGTGCGACGGTGTGCCCACGCAGCCGCTCCCGGCGACCGGCGCGGTAGCCGGGATCGACATGGGCGTGGCCTCGCTCGTCACGACCAGCGACGGAGACCACCTGGCCAACCCCCGTCACTTGGCAGCCTCCGCCGACCGGCTCGCCGCCGCCCAGCGGGACCTGGCCCGGAAGAAACCCAGATCCAACCGCCGCCGTAAGGTGGTCTCCCAGCTTGCCGCCCTGCACGCGAAGGTGCGGCGTCAGCGCCTCGACGGAGCGCACAAGGCCGCCCTGCACCTGGCCCGCCGCTATGACGTGATCGTGCACGAGGAGCTACGCATCGCGAACATGACCCGGTCGGCGTCCGGCACCCTCGAAGCACCTGGCCGGATGGTCGCTCAAAAGTCTGGTCTGAACAGGTCGATCCTGGACGCGGGTTGGGGGGTGTTGCTGACGATCCTGTCGCACAAGGCTGAAAGCGCCGGTCGAGAGCTGATCGCGGTGAACCCCGCCAATACCTCCCGCGCATGCGCCCGATGCGGGCACTGCGCGAGGGAGAACCGCCTCACCCAGGCCGAGTTCGCCTGTACGGCGTGCGGGCATACCGCACACGCCGACGTGAACGCGGCCGTCAACATTCTCAGGGCAGGGCTTGCCCTTCGCCGGGCTGCGGAAGCGGCTTAGCGAGAAGCCGCTCCCTTCGGGGAGCGGAGGAGTCACGTGATCTCCCTGAAGTCGTCCTGCTGAACCGAAGGATGAGACGCACGAAGAGAGCGACTGGTTGGTCACATTCGGATCACTGGCCCGACACCAGACGGAGGGCGAGAGCGGGACACATCTCCACCGCCCTTCGCGCGTCCCTGCCCATCCAGCCGGGCACCTCGCGGAAGGACGGGTAGCCGTGGTCGTCCAGGTCCACGAACTCAGGCAGCAGGTGCGCGCACAGACCGTGCCCCTGGCAGCGGGTCCAGTCGACGTCGAGCTGGTAGCGCGGCTCGTCCTCCGCCTCAGGAAGCGGCAGCGCGCCGCGGATGGGCCGCCCGCACGAGACGCGCTCCTCGTGGCGCTCCACGTCCAGGGCGAAGGCGTCCAGCGCCGACAGCACGAATCTCGCGGTCCCGTCGGGGTGGAAGCAGGCGCCTCTGCGCTCCACCGATCGGACGGCACGCCGCACGTCGTCGGCGGAGCCCGAGCCCTCGGTGAGGGCGCACAACGTCCTGGCGACCTCGGGCAGCCCCAGACGGCAGGGGCCGCACTGCCCCGACGACTGGGCGGCCAGGTAGGCGGTGACCCTGGCCACCTCGCCCAGTGGGCAGGTCGTCGTGGGAAGCGGCACCACGATCCCCGCCCCGAGCACGCCTCCGGCAAGCCGCATCCCCTCGCGGGAGACGACGGCGCCGGCGGCGGCCTCGGCGCTGAGCCACGCCCCGTGATAGCCGCCGACCAGCACCCCTTCGCCCGGGTCGAGCCCGCATTCCTCCAGCACGGTGGCCAGCGGGACGCCCGTCATCACCTCGACGACCGCCTCGCCGCCCACGGTGAGCAGGACGGTGCCCGGCTCGCGCGGCGTGCCCACCTCGGCGTACCCGATCGCGCCCAGCTCGGCCAGGACGGCGAGCTGGGCGAAGGTCTCCGCGTTGGACAGCAGTGTGGGCAGGCCGCCGACGCCCTCCTCCGTCGCCCTGCGCCTGCGCCCGGCGGGGACGGCGTCGAGCCCGTTCACCCCGCGGACGACCGCGCCGCCCTCGCCGCTGATGAACCGCTCGGGCAGGCCGACCACGCGCATCCGCCCGCCGTACCGTTCGGCGGCTCCTGACACGGTCGCCGCGCGGCGTTCCTCCAGTGCCGCGATCATGGAGGCGTGCGCCACCTCCCCTTCCACGGTGGCGATGACCACCTCGCGCGCCCGCAGCGCCTCGGCGGCCAGGAGCGCGCCGTCCAGCACCAGGTGCGGGGTGCGGACCAGCAGCATCGAGTCCTTGGCGCTGGCGGGCTCGCCCTCGACCGCGTTGACCAGCACCACCCTCTCGCCCGGCGCCACCGCGCGGAGTTTGCGCGCGAAGGGGAACGCGGCCCCTCCGCGGCCACGCAGGTCCACCTCCTCGGCCAGGGCGATCAGCGTGTCGAGCTCGCGCCGCGCGGGCTCGCCGTGCAGCGCCCTGTGCGCGGGCAGGTCCAGCCGCCTGCAGTGGTCGAGGCCCGCCGTGAGCCTGGCCGGCGCGAGCCTCAGCACGCGCGGCACCCTGTGCGGAATCATCCCGCCCTCCTTCTGCGCAGGTCATCCAGGCTGACCAGCTCACCGACGACCACGGGCTCCTCCACGACCTCCGGTACGGCCGGCGGCCTGCGAAGCGTCGCGACCGCCCTGATCAGCAACGCGGACACGACCGCCGCGAGACAGGCGACGTAGGACCAGGCCACCCACCCGGCGGGAGCACGGCCCGCGGTCAGCCCGTGCAGGATCGCGGCGGGCCAGGCCAGATAGGCGGCGCCGTGCAGCACCCGCCACATCCACGGCCGCGGTGTGTGCGCGAACCAGCCGCGCGTCACCCCCGTCGTCGTGGCCAGCGCGAACAGGGCCAGCGCGATGAGGCCGGTCAGTGAGGAGGCCTTCAGCGCGGCGTGGACGAGCAGGAAGGCCATCCCCGTCGCCGCGCCGACCCTGTGGGCCAACTGGGCGCGGATCCTGTTGGGGGCCGAGAGGAAGACGCGCTCGGTGGTGATGAGGCCGAGCGCCACGGTGGCGGTCAGCGTGACGAGGGCGAACACGCCCACGTAGAACTCCAGGAAACCCAGGCCGCTGTTGAGCAGCTGGACACCGCGCTCGGTGCGGGCCAGCGCGACGGCCGACAGGATCAGCGCGGTCACCGACGCGGTGGCGCCCAGGCGCATCTGCCTGGTGTCCAGACCCGCGTGGCGCGGCTGCTTTCTGTGGAGCATCGATTCCCTCCCAGGGAGATGGGTGAGGTGTGCCGCCCGGGAAGTCGTCGACGGTGAACCCGCTAGCAGCGCCTGCCGCGGTTGATGCAGTTCACGACGAAGGACATCAGCCGGTCGGGCATGACGTTGGCGAAGTCGGCATGGTCGGTGACCGGGTTGTGCAGCTGCTCGGGAAAGGCGTCGAGCGCGTAGGACGGGCCCTGGGGCACGCTGTAGGTGAGGATCATCCGCAGCTGCGGCACGGCTCTCATGCCCTGCGGGCAGCCGCCGCCCTGGCCGGGGAAGACCACGTGGGTCCTGTGGTTGGCGCTGTCGGTGTTCTGCCCGTCCCAGCAGCTGGGGAAGTCGAGCACCCTGACCACGAGGCTGCCGCGCGGGCACAGCGGGTACTTGGTGGTGATGCGGTTGGTGAAACCGGTGCACGTCCACGCGGCGCGCGCGTTGGCGCCGCCGTTCGTGGCCGCCTTGGCGTCACCGGTGATCAGCCTGAGGAAGCGGGGCATGGCGCTGACCCTGCTCGCCGCGTTGCCGCGGAACTGCATGATCGCCTGGCGGGGGCGCAGCACCTGGCCGACGTTGCCGTCGGGGTCGTTGAGATTGACGTCGACCTTCCTGTTTCTGAGCACGGGCCAGAAGTAGGTGGATCTGTCGTCGAACCTGCACGTGGTGCCCGCCGCGGCCAGCGACTGGTCGGTGGAGAAGCCGTCGGTGGACACGTTGCCCACGTAGTCGTGCAGGTGGTGGGCGCCGTTCGAGACCCCGGGGGCGACGATGAAGTTGTCGGGGTTGTTGTGGCGGTTGCCGTTCGTGCCGCACTGGGAGACGAACGTGCCCCTCGAGCCCGACCTGAGAGTGGACAGGAGGTTGCCGCCCGGCTGGACGTCGCGGATGTTGACGAAGTCGGTCACGAACGGGCCCAGGTCTGCGCAGTCCTGCCCACCCTCGGAAGGGGTGGGGGAGGGGGTGGGGCGACCTCGTCGTGCGTTCTGCGGTTGCTCGGACTCGGTGGGCTGGGCCTCGGGCGGGTCCTGGTTCCGGGGGTCCTCTTGGCTCTGCTGGTCGTCCGGGTTCTGGGGATCGCGCTGGTCCTGCCGGCCTGCCGGGTCCTGCTGGTCGCGCGGATCCTGCGGGTTCTGTGAGTTCTGTGGGTTCTGCTGGTTCTGCGGGGCCTGCTGGTTGCCGGGGTCCTGCGGGTTTCGCGGATCCTGTCCTGTACGGCGGTCGCCGTTCCCTGCCACGGTCGGCGACGGGGTGGGGTCGACCGGGCTGAGCGCGCCGCCTGTCTGCCCTTGGCCCTGGTCACCGTTCTGCCCCTGGTCCTGGCCCTCTCCCTGATCCTGGCCCTGCCCTTGGCGCTGGTTCTGCCCCTGCTGGTTCCGCCCCTGCTGGTTCTGCGCCTGCTGGTTCTGCGCCTGCTGGTTCTGCCCCTGCTGGTTCTGCCCCTGCTGGTTCTGGCCCTGCTGGTTCTGTTCGGGGTGCCCTGCGGGGTCGCAGTGGTCGGCGAAGGCGGGGATGGCGGGTATGACGGCCGCGGACACCATGCCGCCGGCCACCAGGGCCAGCGACGACATGGCCGCGGCCAACCGTCTGGATGCGATCACTGGTTCTCTCTCCTTGAATCGGCCGCCGCGATGGCGACGGGAGCGGGCGAAGGCGTGGGAGGCTCAGGGAGCGCGTCGTAGTCGACCAGCCCCGTGCTCTCCAGCAGCGTCATGTGCTTGAGCACGAACGCGTTGGCCGTCGTGGCGAACTTCCTGATTTCGTCGTTCCTGGTGCCGGCCCTGACCAGGGCGATCACGCTGAAGACCTTGCCGTGGGCGGCCCGCAGCAGGTTCGCGAAGTCCTTGTCGTAGGCGGCGCCGGTCTTGGTGGACAGCTGGGCCATCCAGCGCTGCTGGTCGGCCGTCGGCTGGCTGGGCAGCACCACGCCGAGGCGTGAGGCGACCGCGATGACCTCCTTGTCGAGCTTCTGGTGGTCCTCGACCAGGTGCTTGCCGACGTCCTTGACGCGCGCGCTGAGCGCCCGCTGCTGGGCCTGCTGCCCGGTGGGGATCTCCCAGAGGCCGGCCTGCCGTACCTTGATCAGCAGATCCTGGTCGGACGTGGTCGGCGCCACCGGCGAGGTGAGGGCGGCGGGCCCCGGCATGACCAGCAGCACCGTGACCACGGCCGCCATGGCGAAGCCCCCCAGCAGGAGCAGCTCTCCGGTGGCGGGCATGCGGCGTAGAAGCCTGTGCATGGTCGGAGGTACGCGCTTCCGACGGAGCAGGTTCACGGCAAGTGTCGAGATAGTCAGAAATGACTGGAGTTATCGGAGTGACTACCGAGGCGATAACGAAGGTGTAAAGATGTGCCCCGTGCTAGGTCACCTCGACGACATGGAGCACCGAATACAGGCGCTCTATGAGCAGTTCGGCGGGCCTTTACTCCGCCACGTGCGCAAGACCACAGGGAACGATCTGCAGTGGGCCGAGGACGTCGTGCAGGAGACGATGGTCAGGGCCTGGCGGCACTCCGACCGGCTGCAGTGGGAGCCCGGCCTTGTCTGGGCGTGGCTGCTCACCGTGGCCCGCCGCATCGTGATCGACGGAAGACGCCGCAAGAGCGCCCGGCCGCACGAGGTCGAGCCGCCAGAGGTGGACACCGTCGCCGTTTCCGACGGCTGCGATCGGGCGCTGTCGGCGATCGTGGTCGCCGACGCGCTGCGAAGCCTGTCGCAAGAACACCGCGAAGTCATCGAGCAGACTTATCTAAGGGATCGTACGATTAGTGAAGCGGCGGAGATTCTGGGGATCCCGCCTGGCACGGTCAAGTCAAGGCTCTATTACGGGATCAGGGCTCTGCGGGGGCTGCTGCGGGACAAGGGGGTTGCCGGCTGATGCATCCGGAGGTGGCTGCCTACGTGCTCGGAGTCCTCGATGAGGCTGATCTTCAGGAGTTCGAGCGCCACCTCGACTCGTGTGAGCGGTGTCAGACCGAGCTGAGGGAACTGCGAGATGTTCCCGATCTGCTCGACAACCTCAAGCTCCAGACCTCGGCGTCGGAGGATGACGACCCCCCTATACCTATGTCACGTTGACGTCTGTGGGCTTTTCGGGTGATATCGGGTACGTCCGGTCAACGAGGACCGGGCTGTTGGGGGAGGTGCCCGGTGGTGGGGACAGGAGCCATGCCTCCTGACCGGAGTTTCGGCGAGGAGGGCGCACGCCTGTCCTACGGCGGATACCTCCGGCTGCCCGCCCTGCTCGAACAGCAGGAACCCCAGTCCTCCGTTCCCGACGAACTGCTCTTCATCACCGTTCACCAGGTCTACGAGCTGTGGTTCAAGCTGCTGCTGCACGAGCTGGAGGGCGCGAGGGCCGCGATGGTCGCGGGCGAGCTGTGGCAGGCCAGGCATCTGTTCAAACGGGTCCACGCCGTCGAACGCGTCCTCGTCGAGCAGGTGGAGGTCCTGGAGACGATGACGCCCCAGGACTTCCTCGAGTTCCGCTCGAAGCTGGCGCCCGCCAGCGGGTTCCAGTCGGTCCAGTTCCGCGAGCTGGAGTTCCTGTCGGGAGCCAAGGACCCCCGTTATCTCCAGCGGATGCGCAACGCCAGCGCCGCCGAACTCGCCAGACTGCGCAGCAGGCTGGACGAGCCGACGCTGTGGGATGCTTACCTCACCGCCCTCTCCCAGCGCGGCCTCGCCGTCTCCGATGAGGAGATCATGGCCTCGTTGCTGGTCGTGGCGAGGGACCGCAGGACGCACGACGACCTGTGGCAACTGGCCGAGGATCTGCTGACGCACGACGAGACGTGCGCGTTGTGGCGCATGCGTCACGTCCAGATGGTCGAACGGCAGATCGGCACCAAGTCGGGCACCGGTGGCTCGACCGGCGCGCCGTACCTCCGGGAACGCACGCGCCTGTACTACTTCCCCCTGTTGTGGGAACTAAGAGGCTGGTTGTGACCAGCTTCCGATATGGCGACCCCTCACAAAGGAGTGAGAGCGAAATGCCGCTCGACGAGGCCAAGGATGAGCTGCTCCAGAACGCCGCGCAGGTCAGCGCGGCAGGCAGCGGCGACCACGGGAGCCCCGAGGAGGCTCTGGCCTACCTGCGCGTCTACTACCGGCACGTGGCGGCCGACGACCTGCTCGATCGCGACCCGGTCGACGTGTACGGCCCCGCGATGTCGCACCGGCAGCTTGCCGAGGTGCGGCCGCAGGGCAGGGCGGTGGTGAGGGCCTACACGCCCTCCGTCGAAGAGAACGGCTGGGACCCGGGCCATTCCGTCGTCGAGGTGGTCACCGACGACATGCCCTTCCTCGTCGACTCCGTCACGATGGAGCTCGCCAGGCATGACATCGGTACCCATCTCGTCGTGCACCCGCAGCTGCGGGTCCGCCGCGACATGACGGGCCGCGTCCTCACCCAGGGCCAGGAAGACGTCACGGGGATGATGCTGGTCGAGTCCTGGATGCACATCGAGATCGACAGGCAGGCCGATCCCGAGGTGCTCAGGTCGATCGAGGCCGACCTGCTGCGCGTGCTGTCCGACGTGCGGCACGCGGTCGAGGACTTCCGCAAGATGCGGGCGCTGGCCGTGCAGACGGCCGAGGACCTGTCGATGAACCCGCCGCCGCTGGAGCCCGCCGAGGTGGAGGACAGCCTCGACCTGCTGCGCTGGCTCGCCGACGGGCACTTCACCTTCCTCGGCTACAGGGAGTACCGCCTGGAGGAGTCCGACGAGGGCACCGCGCTGCGCTCACTGCCCGGCGCGGCTCTCGGCATCCTGCGCGCCGACAGACCGGGCTCCGAGAGCTTCTCCGCGCTACCCCCGGAGGTGCGCGCCAAGGCCCGCGAGAAGCAGCTGCTGATCATCACGAAGGCCAACTCGCGCGCCACCGTGCACCGGCCCGCCTACCTCGACTACGTCGGGGTCAAGATGTTCTCGCCCGAAGGCGAGGTCATCGGCGAGCGCCGCTTCCTCGGCCTGTTCACCCACGTCGCCTACAACGAGTCGATCTCCAGGATCCCCGTGTTGCGGCGCAAGCTCGCCGAGGTGCTCGACCACGCGGGGCTGACCCCCGAGAGCCATGACGGCAAGGATCTGATCGAGATCCTCGAGACCTACCCGCGTGACGAGCTGTTCCAGACGCCGGTGGACGAGCTGGTGCCGATCGCGCTCGGCGTGCTGCGCCTGCGCGAGCGCAAGCAGGTCAAGCTGTTCCTGCGGCGCGACGACTACGGCCGCTACATCTCGTGCATGGTCTTCCTGCCCCGCGACCGCTACACCACCAAGGTCAGGCTGCGGATGCAGGAGATCCTGCTCAAGGCGCTGGGCGGCAAGTCGCTCGACTACAGCGCCATGATCGGCGAGTCGGCGCTGGCCAGGCTGCACGTCGTCGTCCGCGGCGAGCGCGGGAAGCCGCTGCCGCACGTCGGGGTCGACCTGGAGGAGCTGGAAGCGCGACTCGCCGCGATCACCAGGTCGTGGGAGGACGACCTCGCCGCCGCCATCGGCGAGATGACCACCGAGGAGGAGGCTCCCCAGCTCGTCAGGCGCTACCACTCGGCCTTCCCCGAGGGGTACAAGGCCGACTTCCCGCCCAAGATGGCCGTCGTCGACCTGCGTCGCCTGGAAGAGCTGGACGGCAAGCCGGACGAAGAGATCGGCATCAACCTCTACGAGCCGTACGACGCGGCCGAGGGCGAGCGGCGCCTGAAGATCTACAAGCTCGGCTCGCCGATCTCCCTGTCCCACGTGCTGCCGCTCATCCAGCGGCTCGGCGTGGAGGTGGTCGACGAGCGGCCGTACGAGATCGACCGCGACAACGACCCCGCCACCAAGAACGCCTGGATCTACGACTTCGGGCTGCGCTACACGCCGTCGGAGGACGTCGACCGCAACGCCTTCAAGCGGCTGTTCCAGGACGCGCTGCGCGCCCTGTGGACCGGCGACGTGCAGGCCGACAACTTCAACGCCCTGGTCCTGGCGGGCGGCCTGACCTGGGAGCAGGTCGAGATCCTGCGGGTCTACGCCAAGTACCTGCGCCAGGCGGGCACCACCTTCAGCCAGCGGTACATGGAACGTGTGCTGGTCGGCAACGTACGGCTGTCGCGACTACTGGTGCGGCTGTTCGAGGCCAGACTCGACCCGAAGCGCTCCGACGACGTGCGCGCCGATCTCGCCGAGGCGCTGCACGAGGAGATCCTCGGTGCGCTCGACGAGGTCGCCTCGCTCGACGAGGACAGGATCCTGCGGGCCTACCTGGAGATGATCCAGGCGACGCTGCGGACCAACTACTACCAGGTG
Source organism: Nonomuraea mangrovi (assembly GCF_042681425.1). Lineage (NCBI taxonomy): Bacteria > Bacillati > Actinomycetota > Actinomycetes > Streptosporangiales > Streptosporangiaceae > Nonomuraea > Nonomuraea mangrovi. The sequence continues at coordinate 473,335 of NZ_JBHUFV010000015.1, forward strand.
GGGCACGACGGGCGGCGTAAGCCGTACATCTCGCTGAAGGTCGACCCGCAGGCGATCAGCGTGCTGCCGCTGCCGCGCCCGCGTTACGAGATCTTCGTCTACTCGCCCAGGGTCGAGGGCGTGCACCTGCGCTTCGGCAAGGTCGCGCGCGGCGGCCTCCGCTGGTCCGACCGCATGGAGGACTTCAGGACCGAGATCCTCGGCCTGGTCAAGGCCCAGATGGTGAAGAACACCGTCATCGTGCCCACAGGGTCGAAGGGCGGCTTCGTCGTCAAGCGCCCGCCCGCCTCGGGCAAGCGCGAAGAGGTCATGGCCGAGGGCATCGCCTGCTACCGGATGTTCATCTCCGGCCTGCTCGACCTCACCGACAACCTGGTCGACGGCAAGGTCGTGCCGCCCGCCGACGTCGTACGGCACGACGGCGACGACCCCTACCTCGTCGTCGCGGCGGACAAGGGCACCGCGACCTTCTCCGACATCGCCAACAGCGTCTCCGCAGAGTACGGCTTCTGGCTGGGCGACGCCTTCGCCTCCGGCGGTTCCATCGGCTACGACCACAAGGCCATGGGCATCACCGCGCGCGGGGCGTGGGAATCGGTGAAGTACCACTTCCGCACGACCGGCGTCGACGTCCAGACCACCGACTTCACCGTGGCCGGCGTGGGCGACATGTCGGGCGACGTCTTCGGCAACGGCATGCTGCTGTCCGAGCACATCCGCCTGGTCGCCGCCTTCGACCACCGCCACATCTTCATCGACCCCGATCCTGAAGCCGCGCGCTCCTTCGCCGAGCGGCAGCGCCTGTTCGACCTGCCGCGCAGCTCGTGGGCCGACTACTCCACAGAGCTGATCTCGGCGGGCGGCGGAGTATTCCCGCGCACCGCGAAGTCCATCCAGATCACGCCACAGATGCGGGCGGCGCTCGACCTGCCGTCCGACGTCAACAGCATGCCGCCGAACGACCTCATCAGCGCGGTCCTGCGGGCCCCGGTCGACCTGCTGTGGAACGGCGGCATCGGCACCTACGTGAAGGCCTCGACGGAGTCGAACGCCGACGTCGGCGACAAGGCCAACGACGCGCTGCGCGTCAACGCGGGCGATCTGCGCTGCAAGGTGATCGGCGAGGGCGGCAACCTGGGCTTCACCCAGCTGGCCCGCATCGAGTTCGCCCTGAACGGCGGGCTGGTCAACACCGACTTCATCGACAACTCGGCGGGCGTCGACACCTCCGACCACGAGGTCAACATCAAGATCCTGCTCGACCAGGTCGTCCGTGACGGCGAGCTCACCGACAAGCAGCGCAACCAGGTCTTCACCTCGATGACCGAGGAGGTCGCCGGCCTGGTTCTGCGTGACAACTACGCGCAGAACGTCGTCCTGGCCGCGGCCCGCGCGCAGGCGCCCGAGATGCTCCACGTCCACGCCCGCTACCTGCGCCGCCTGGAGCGCGAAGGGCTGGTCAACAGGGAGCTGGAGTTCCTGCCGTCGGACAAGACCCTCGCCGAACGCCGCCAGGCGGGCATCGGCCTGACCGCGCCCGAGTTCTCCGTGCTGCTGGCCTACACCAAGCTGGTGGCCGACGCCGAGCTGCTCGGCACCGACCTGCCCGACGACCCCTACCTGGCGTCGTGGCTGGTGTCGTACTTCCCCTCCGCCCTGCGCGAGCGTTTCCGCACCTACATGGACGCCCACCCGCTGCGCCGCGAGATCATCACCACCTGCGTGGTGAACGAGCTCGTCAACTCGGCGGGCACGACGTTCATGTTCCGCTTCGGCGAGGAGACCGGCGCCTCCACCCAGGACATCGTCCGCGCCTACCTGGTCACCAGGGAGGTCTTCGACCTGGCCAGCTTCCACCGCGGCGTCGAGGAGCTGGACAACAAGGTCGACTCCCGCACCCAGCTGGCGATGCTCCTGGAGTCGCGCAAGCTCACCGAGCGCGGCACCCGCTGGCTGCTCGCCAACAGGCGCCCGCCGCTGGAACTGGCGAGCTCGGTGAACTTCTTCGTCAAGGGCGTCAACGGCCTGCTCACCCACCTGCCCAAGCTCCTCACCGGGCCCGACCTGCTCGCCTACGAGGAGCGCCGCGACAGCTTCGTCGCGAAGGGCGTCCCGTTCGAGCTGGCCGAGAGGGTCGCGGCCATGGTGCCGGCCTACTCCACCTTCGACCTGGTGGAGATCTCCTCGGTGACGGGGCAGCCCGTCAACGAGGTCGCCGAGGTCTACTTCGACCTCGCCGACCGGCTCCAGTTCGCCCGCCTGCGCGAACGTGTCATCGCCCTGCCGCGTGACAACCGGTGGAACTCGATGGCCCGCTCGGCCCTGCGCGACGATCTGTACGCCGCGCACGCCTCCCTCACCCGCGACGTTCTGGCGCACAGCACGCCGGGCTCGTCGCCGGAGGAGCGGCTTGCCAGGTGGACGGAGGTGAACTCGGCGGCGGTCTCCAGGGCGAGGCAGACGCTGTCGGAGATCTGGGAGAGCGACAACTTCGACCTGGCCACCCTGTCGGTCGCGCTGCGGGCGATCCGCACGCTGGTGGCGACGAGCAGCCTGCCGCCGCACGAGTCCTGACGGCAGGGATCCGAGCCGGGGCGCTCCGCGCGCCCCGGCTCGGGCCGGCCCGCAGGGGCGAAAACGGCGCGGTCGTCGACTCGATCGAGCGGGGATCGCCGGCCTCGGTAGCCTGACGGACGTGGACCACATCCTCACCACCGAGCGCCTGGCCCTGCACCCCGTGACCCCACGGGACCACGCCGGGTTGCTCGCCCACTGGACCGCGGGGGACGTACGGAGGTTCCTTTTCGACGGGGCGATCCTGTCTCCCGAAGAGATCACCGAGGCCATCGAGGACAGCACACGGAGCTTCGCCGCCGCCGGGCACGGCCTCTGGCTCATCAGGGAGAAGGGCGGGGACGATCTGATCGGTACGGCGGGGCTCAGGCCGCTGGAGGACCTCGGCCTCGAGGTCTTCTACAGCCTGGCGCCTGCCGCGTGGGGCAGGGGCTACGCCACCGAGGCCGCTCGCGCCGTGGTCGAGCACGCCCTCGGCCCGCTCGGTCTGCCCGAGGTGCTGGCCGAGGTGGACGAGGGCAACGTCGCGTCGGTCGCGGTCGTCGAACGGCTCGGCATGACCGCTTTCGAGTCGGTGCCAGGCCTGCTCGGCCCGATGACGCGCTACCGCAGGAGTCGCTGACCTGGCGGCGGCTCAGGCCGCCGCCGGCGCGGGCCTGAGCACGCGGGCGAAGCGCACCACCCGCTCGGCCTGGGCGCGGGCGACCAGGCGACCGGCGCGGGTGGCCGGCCGTACTGACCGATGAGGGCCTGGAGGCGCTGCGCGCGGCCGCCTCGCCGCACGTGCGCAGTGTGCGGGCGAACCTCATCGACGTGCTCACGGCCGACGAGCTCCGGCAGTTGACGTCGATCAGCCAGAAGCTGCTCGATCACCTCGACGCATGAGGGCGCCGGTCAGGTGCCGTTGGCCCTCGTGATCGCGCCGTCGTAGCCGATCACCGTGGCCGCGGCGGCGGGCGGCAGCGCGGCGACGTACTGCTGCGTCTCGTAGATCTTCGTGTCGTGGCTGTAGGAGTCGCGCGCCAGCGCCCATCGGCCGTCGGGCGGGATGGGCAGGAACGGGTTGACGAACACGACGTTGGTCATCGACGTCGTCCTCAGCAGGGAGTACTGGACCAGCGCACCGCCGTCCACGGTCCGCAGCGCGTAGACGGGGAAGTCCGCGGGAGTGAAGATCGAGTCGTAGCGGAACCCGTCGGTCTTGGCGTCCGTCCTGTTGTCGGCGATCGTGGCGGCCGTCTCGGTCGTGTAGATGCCGGGTGCGACGAGGTTGGCCGCGATGCCCGCGGGCCCGCGCTCGGCGATGGTGGCGTGGAGCGGGGCGACGTAGCGCGGGCTGATCTGGACGCTCTTGTCGTCGAGACCGACGGTCTCGGCGTAGCCCGCCGCGTCGCGCTTCATCTCGGGCAGCTTCTCCCCGGGCATCAGGAGCGAGAGCGAGCTCAGCCGCCAGTCGGTGCCCTTGGCGAAGGTGAGGACGGCGGTGCGCCCGTCGCGCGGGACGACGACGGTGAACCACAGCGGCTCGTCGGGGCGCAGCCTCGGCACGAGGAAGGACGGGGCGCCCCAGGCGTAGCGGGCGGGACGGTCGCGGGTGGAGGCGTACTCGGCGTTGGCCAGATCGGTGCGGCCGTCGCGGGTGATCTCCCTTGCCAGCCGCCGGTCACCGGCGGCGCGCAGCAGGTCGTCGGTGAGGATGTACTCGGAGAAGGCGTTGGCCGCCTCGCTCAGCGAAACCCCCGGAGCGGTGGTGGGAGTGGGGGTGACGGACACGGTGGCCGCCACGGGAGAGGGCTGCGGCGCGCCCGAGGCAGAGCAGGCCGTCGCCGCGGCCAGCACGCCGGCGGCGAGAGCCGCCCATCCACGCCGCCCGTATGCACGCACCTCGCCATGTTATGGGGTGCGCGCAGGTCGCGTACCCTTGGTAGACGTGGCAGACATCGATCCGGCAGAAGAGATCAACGCGCTCGCGGGCACGCTGCGGAGCATTCAGGACGTTCTCGACCTCGACTCCATGCGCAAGCAGGTCGAGGAGCTGGAGCAGCAGGTGGCCGCGCCCGATCTGTGGGACGACCCTGAGCAGGCCCAGAAGGTCACCAGCAAGCTGTCCCACCTGCAGGGCGAGCTCAACCGCGTCGAGGCGCTCGGTCGCAGGATCGACGACCTGACCGTCCTGTTCGAGCTGGCCGCCGAGGAGGACGACGCCGACACCAAGGCGGAGGCCGACAAGGAGCTGGCCGCGCTCCGGTCCGACATCGGCGCGATGGAGGTCCGCACGCTGCTGTCGGGCGAGTACGACGCCCGCGAGGCGCTCGTGACGATCAACTCGCAGGCGGGTGGCGTCGACGCGGCCGACTGGGCGGAGATGCTGCTGCGCATGTACCTGCGCTGGGCCGAGCGCAAGGGCTACTCCACGGAGGTCTACGACACCTCCTACGCCGAAGAGGCGGGCATCAAGTCGGCGACGTTCACCATCAAGTCGCCCTACGCCTACGGCACGCTGCGCGGCGAGCACGGCACCCACCGGCTGGTGCGCATCAGCCCCTTCGACAACCAGGGCCGCCGCCAGACCTCGTTCGCCGGCGTCGACATCGTGCCCGTCGTCGAGCAGACCGACCACATCGACATCAACGAGGACGACCTGCGCGTCGACGTCTACCGCTCCAGCGGTCCCGGCGGCCAGGGCGTCAACACCACCGACTCGGCGGTGCGCATCACCCACATCCCGACCGGGATCGTGGTCTCCTGCCAGAACGAGCGCTCCCAGCTGCAGAACCGCGCCTCGGCGATGAACGTGCTGCAGGCCAAGCTTCTGGAGCGCAAGCGGCAGGAGGAGGCGGAGAAGATGTCGGAGCTGCGCGGCGCCTCGACGACCTCCTGGGGCACCCAGATCCGCAACTACGTGCTGCACCCGTACCAGATCGTGAAGGACCTGCGCACGGGTCACGAGGCGGGCAATCCCACGGCGGTACTCGACGGCGACCTCGACGACTTCATCGAGAGCGAGATCCGCTGGATGCGCCGCCAGGAGAGCGCGGAGTAGCTCCCGTACGGCACGCACGCGAAGGCGCCCCCGTGGTCATCGGCGGGCGCCTCCTGCCGTCACGTCATGCGGTCCCTTCACGCGCTCTGCGGCCATGCGGGAACGCATGCGCTCTGCGGGCATGCGGGAACGGCGTGACGGCCTGCCTGCCGTGCGGAGGGGTCAGACCAGGTGCTGGAGCGCGAGCGCGAGGAACAGCAGCGTCAGCAGGGCGATGAGGATCAGCATGGGGGAGATCCCGTGCTGGTGCATCCGCTCACGGTTGGCGCGGCACAGGGCGCAGCGACCCTCGATGACCGGGTGGGCGCACTGGGCGCAGACGAGGTGTTCGCAACTCATGTCACCATCCACTCTAGACGGTTCTCAGGCAACAGAATCGTTTTGTTTCCGTTATGGACGTTCCATGCCAGTCTTCCCCCTAGACTGTCCTGCAGCCAAGCGGAACGTCGATCATCAGTAAAGATGGGCGTCCCCGCTGGCGGGCGGTGGGAAGTGGGCATGTGCCACCCTCATTTCCGTCCCGACCCCTAGACTGGCACGTCGTGATGCGCTCGTGATCCATTTCGATAATGTCACCAAGGTCTACGCGAACCAGAACAGGCCCGCTCTCGACCACGTGTCTGTAGACGTGGACAAGGGCGAGTTCGTGTTCCTCGTCGGTCCCTCGGGATCCGGGAAGTCCACCTTCCTGCGGCTGATCCTCAAGGAGGAGAAGCCCAACTCCGGCGCGATCCACGTCGCCGGCAAGGATCTCGCGAGGCTGTCCAACTTCAAGGTGCCGCACCTGCGCCGCCGTATCGGCTGCGTCTTTCAGGATTTTCGGCTGCTCCCGAACAAGAACGTGTACGAGAACGTGGCGTTCGCGCTCGAGGTCATCGGTAAGCCGAGGCGGTTCATCCGCAAGGTGGTGCCCGAGGTCATCGAGCTGGTCGGTCTCGAGGGCAAGGCGCACCGTATGCCCGACGAGCTGTCCGGCGGCGAGCAGCAGCGAGTCGCGATGGCTCGCGCGTTCGTCAACAGGCCTATGATCCTGCTGGCCGACGAGCCGACGGGAAACATCGACCCCGCCACGAGCATCGGCATCATGAAGGTGCTCGACCGGATCAACAGGACCGGCACCACTGTCGTCATGGCCACGCACGACGCCGCCATCGTCGACTCCATGCGCAAGCGGGTCGTGGAGCTGGAGGACGGCAAGATCGTCCGCGACCAGTCGCGTGGCGTCTACGGCCAGGCGTACTGACAGGAGTTATAGGCAGAACATGCGGGCGAACTTCATCCTCTCCGAGGTCTGGATCGGCCTCCGTCGCAACCTGACCATGACGATCGCGGTGATCGTCACCGTGGCTGTCGCCATGGCCCTGCTGGGCGTCGGGTTGATGATCAACGCCCAGGTCGGCCTGATGAAGACCTACTGGTCCGACAAGGTCGAGGTCTCGGTCTACCTGTGCAAGAAGGACTCTCCCTTCCCCTCGTGCAAGGCGTCGCCGAAGGGCGTGGGTGAGGCCGAGCAGGCGCAGCTGCAGACGCAGCTGCAGGCGGTGCCCAATGTCGAGAAGGTCATCTTCGAGGACCAGAACATGGCCTTCGACAACTTCAAGAAGACGCAGTCGAGCAACTCGATCCTGGCGCAGGTCGTCGACGTCAACGACATGCCGGAGTCGTTCCGCATCAAGCTGAAGGACCCCGACCAGTACGGGCCGGTGATCGCCGCCGCCAAGGGGATGAAGGGCGTCTCCACGGTCATCGACCAGCGGGCACAGCTGGAGAACTTCTTCGGGATGCTGGAGAAGCTCCGCTACGCCGCGCTTGCGGTGGCGCTGATCCTGGTGCTCGCGGCGATCCTGCTCATCGGCAACACGGTGCGGCTCTCGGCGTTCAACCGGCGCAGAGAGACGGGCATCATGCGGCTGGTCGGCGCCTCCAACCTCTACATCCAGCTGCCGTTCGTGATGGAAGGTATGATCGCGGGCCTGGTCGGCGGCGTGGTGGCGGCGGTCATGCTGATCGTGGCGAAGGTCTTCCTGTTCGAGGGGACGACCTCGGCGTTCGCCGCCAACAGCCAGCTCGGATGGAACGACGTGGCTCAGGTCATCACCTTCACGATGATCATCGGCGTGGTGATCTGTGTCCTGGCGTCGTTTGTGACGCTTCGCCGTTACCTGAGGGTCTGACGAACCCGGGTAAGGTCGAAGCATGCCACGTGAGACCGGGCGGAAGCTCGTCGCCCAGAACAAGCGTGCCCGCCACGACTACCACGTCGAGGACACTTTCGAGGCGGGCCTGGTGCTGCAGGGCACCGAGGTCAAGTCGCTGCGCGCGGGCAAGGCGTCGCTCATCGACGGCTACGCGTCCATCGACGACGGTGAGGCGTGGCTGCTCAACGTCCACATCCCCGAGTACTCCCAGGGGACGTGGACGAACCACGCCGCCCGCCGTAAGCGCAAGCTCCTGCTCAACCGCAAGGAGATCGACAGGCTCGCCGCCAAGGTCAAGGAGGGCGGGCTGACGATCGTGCCGCTGTCGCTCTACTTCAAGGACGGCAGGGCCAAGATCGAGATCGGGCTCGCCCGCGGCAAGAAGGACTGGGACAAGCGCCAGTCCTTGAAGGAACAGCAGGACAAGCGGGAGATGGCCCGGGCCGTCCGCCACCGCAACCGATGAGACTTCACGTTCGCAGAGTCCTGGCGGCGGCCGTCACGATGACGGTCGCCGGCATGACGTTGACCGGGTGCTTCGAGGAGCCCTCCGCGCACGAGGCCGTGCGCGACTTCCTCGTCGGCTGGCAGTCGGGCGACTACGCCCTGGCGGCGAGCCGTACCGACGGCGACCCGACGGCGGTCGCCAGGGCGCTGGAGGACGCCCGCGTGCACCTGGACGCGGCCTCCTTCCGCTTCAAGATCAAGAGCCTGACCGAGAACGGCGGCGAGTCGACGGCCGACTTCGCGGCCGAGGTCGACCTCGGCGAGAACAACTCGCTGTGGGAGTACACAAGCAAGCTGCCGCTGCACCTGGTCGACGGCGTGTGGAAGGTGCGCTGGTCGCCCAGCGTCATCCACCCCCAGTTGCACGAGGGGCAGCGGTTCGCGGTGGAGGCCAAGCCCGAGCCGCGCCGCTCGGTGCTCGACCGGACGGGCGAGCCGCTGCAGAAGGACGCCACGCTCTACGTGGCAGGGGTGACCCCCGTGACGCTCGGCGACAACGCCGAGAAGGCGGTCGAGCAGCTCGCCGCGCTCACGGGCTTCGCCCAGGACCGGCTGCTGAGCCGCGTCAGGTCGGCGCCGCCCAGCACGTTCGTGCCGCTGGTCACCTTCGGCCGGCTGAAGTTCGGCCAGCTCGAGTCCAAGCTGAAGGCCATCCCCGGCGTCACCATCCAGGAGCAGAAGCAGCCCGTGGCGCCCGCCGCGCCCGAGCAGATCGTGGGCACGGTGAGCGCGCTGACCGCCGAGACCGAGCAGGAGCTCGGCGGCCCGCAACGCGCGGGCGACTCCGTCGGCCTGACCGGGCTGCAGAAGGCCTACCAGGACAACCTGACGGGCTCCACGCAGACCTCGGTGGTCACGCTCGACCTCAAGACCGGCGAGCAGGTCGCCGAGCTCAAGAAGTGGCCTGGGCGGCCGAACGCGCCCGTCGAGACCACGATCGACAGCACGATCCAGGAGGCCGCCGAGGCGGCGCTCGCGGGCACCAGGTCGGCGACGATGGTGGCGGTCAAGGCCTCCACGGGCGAGGTGCTCGCGGTGAGCGCCTCCCACAACCTCAACGAGGAGAAGGACGCGCTGGCGGGCAAGTACCCCGCGGGCACCGCCTTCTCGATCGTCGCGGCCGAGGCGTTGCTGAAGAAGGGCGTCAAGCCGAGCCAGCGGCTGTCCTGTCCCGCCGAGCGGTCGGTCGGCGGGGCCAGGTTCGAGCAGGTGGGGCTGTCGGCCACCGCCACGCAGAGCTTCCAGTCGAGCTTCGCCAAGAGCTGTGTCACGGCGCTGGCCTCGCTCGCCCGCAGGGTCACCGGTGACGAGCTGACCGGGGCCGCGGCCGATTTCGGCCTGGGCAAGCCGTGGAAGCTGCCGCTGAAGTCCTTCAGCGGCAAGATCGCCAAGCTCGACTCCGACGCCGACAAGGCCAGGGCCATCGCGGGCCAGAACGTCGAGGTCAGCCCGCTGGCGATGGCGCTGGTCGCGGGTGCCGTCGCCAAGGGCACCTGGCGGCCGCCGCTGCTGGTCGTCAAGCCCGCCACGCCTGACCCGACCGCCGAGGTGCTGCCCGCCAAGCCGCCCGCGCCTGTGACGTTGGACGCCAAGACGCTGCCGGTCCTGCAGGCGATGATGCGCGCGGGCGTCACGTCGGGTACGGCGGCCGCGGCGGCCACGGGAGGCGAGCAGGTCTCGGGCATCACCGCCCCGGTGACGGGCAAGAGCAAGAAGCAGGCGTGGTTCGTGGGGTGGCAGGGCGATGTGGCCGTGGCCGTCTTCGCCGAGGACGCCGACCCCGCCTCCTACGCGGGCCGCTTCTTCTCGGCGCTTCGCAACCCTGCGTGAAATTATTCTCACACTGAGCAACCATTGGCGGGCACGGCTGCGTCTTCCAGAGTGACCAGGCCCGATCGGGGGGTTGCGGATCTGGTCGTCGTGATGAGACAGGACTTCATCTCGGGGGAAGTCCTGCCGTCCAAACCGGCACGACCCTGCCGGTCGCCCCCGGGGGTGTTTCGCAGTTGTGCGCGCCTCCGGGGGTTCGCCCCGGGAATTGGGTTGGCGTTCCCCGTGTTGTCACATGTATCTTCGTGTTGCTCGGCCGTTCGCGGTCGTGTTGACAACTGCACAGGGGGTGATCGGTTTCGACTTTGACCTTGCAAGTCAGGTGAAGCGGGCCGAGGACTGCGGACATAACCTCGTTAATCCTGTGACCGCAAACAAACAAGTGCCAACTCTAAGCGCACTGAGGTCGGCCAGGGTTCCCTGGCTCTCGCTGCCTAAGTAGCGAAACCTCTGTCAGCCCGGGCATGCCTTCGGCCCGGGGTCTGGCATCGTCAGAAGGCTCAACCGCTCGACCCGGCCACGGGGGAGAGCGGGAAATCAAACAGTGGCTGAGCCTGTCGGTGACGCGCCTGCGCGAGCGCCGGGGCAGAGAAAACGTTAAGCAGGCTGCGCCCGGAGAAGCCCTGTCTTGGGGTTGAAGGACGCGGGTTCGATTCCCGCCACCTCCACCGATCCAGAAAGGCCCGGTTCCCGATGAGGGAACCGGGCCTTTCTGTTGTCCGGGCGTCCGTTCGCCGACCGAAGGCGTTGCTCTCCTGGCCATCATTGGATAGTGTGACTATCCAAGGTAAGGAGACAGTCATGATCGTCCTCATCGCTCTTGTCGCGAGCACTCTCGTCTTCCGGCTCATGGGCGCGCTGGGCGTGCGCCGCTTCGACACCTGGGTGGTGGCCGCCGCGCACGGCATGGCCGTCATGCTCGTGCTGGCGGCCAGCGCCCACTTCGTCCCCAAGGGCGTCACCGTGATGCCCAACCACGCCGACATGGTGGCCATCGTGCCGCCGTTCGTGCCGTTCCCCAGCCTGATGGTCTACCTGACAGGCGTGTTCGAGCTGCTGGGCGCGCTCGGGCTGGTGATCCGCTCGACCCGGTGGGCCGCCGGGCTCGCTCTCGCCCTGCTCTTCGTGCTGCTGCTGCCCGCCAACGTCTACGCCGCCGTCGCCGACATCCCCTTCGGCGGCGAGGCCGCCACGCCGCTCTGGCAGCGGATCCCCGAGCAGATCCTCTACATCGCCATCGTGCTCTGGGCCGCGGCCTCGGCGCCGCGGCCGCAGTGGGCGCAGCGACCCCTCCTACGCAGGGCGTAGGCGAGAGTGGCGGCGCCGAGTGCCGCGCCCCAGACCGGCCAGAAGCACTCGGGCAGCCACGCGCCCCACTCCGACAGTTCGAAGGCCCCCGCCAGCGACCGCCTGATGTAGGTCAGGCCCGCCTCGGTGATGATGATCGCGACCAGGGTGGCGGGGACGATGGCGAGGAGCGGCGGCACGCGCCTTCCACGCAGGCCGGCCATCCAGCGGGGGAAGACCTCGCCCCAGCGCTGCGCCAGCCCGAGGGTCAGCAGCCCGCCGAGGGCGCCGAAGGTCGCCAGGTAGGCCCCCGCCATCCAGATGCCGGGCGCGTCCCTGTCACCCTGCTCCAGGAAGCCCTCGCTCACGCCGAGCGGGATGCCGAGCGCCCACGCCCACCGGGTGGCGCAGTAGAACAGCGGGGTGGCGACGGCGACGGCGACGGCCGTACGCCCCCATCGGGCGGCCGCGGAAGGGCTCGTCCAGCCCCCGCCGTCGTCGGTACGCCCGCAGGGCACGCAAGCGTCGCGGCGGCGGCGCTGGGCGGCCACCGCGGCCGCGGCGAGCAGGGCGCCGCCGAGCACGCACAGCAGCTGGTTGACCACCGGCCACTGCCACACATCGCCGAGGCCGACTTCTCCCCACGGCCCGTCGAGGAAGGCGGACACGCTCAGCAGCGGCGTGTAGGCCACGCCCATCATGAGGCGGGAGTCGGGCACCACCAGTACGAGGAATGCGGCCAGCGGCCACGCGGCCATCAGCGGGGCCCTGCCGCGTCCGCGCAGCAGCGCGACCGAGGTGGCCAGGCAGACCAGGGCGAAGGCGGCGATCCACCAGCCGCCGGGGTCGGGGGAGAGCCACGCCAGAAGGGAGCCCTGGCCGTCAGGATCGGGGTCGCTCGCGCCCCACGGGAAACCGGGTGCGCCCAGCGCCCATGACACGCCGAGCGCCGCGTAGCCGACCGACCAGACGGCCGCCGCGTGGCCCGCCTTCGAGATGATCGTTGTCATGACTCCAGCCTCGGGCCGGCACCCGGGCAGGGACCATGTGCCGTTCGGCAGGTAATGGCCGTTCCCTGGGCCCCGCCGGGTGCCGTTCGGCATGTCCGTATCGTGGCTGCCGTGGAGTTCTCGGTGGTGCCGCTGGTCGCGGCGGTGGGCGTGCTGGCGTGGGGGGTCGTCGGCGGCGCCCGCAGGTGGGTGCGCCTGCCCACGGCGGCCTGTGTGGCCGCCGTCCTGTCCCTGGCGGTCACCTGCTGGTACGTGATCAGCGGCCCGCGCAGGGGCGAGGACCTGATGGGGCTGGCCGAGAGCCTCGCGCTGACCGCGCTGGTCGGCCTGATCGCCCGACGGTCCCCCGCACGGCAGGCCGTGCCGTCCGGCCTGCTGTCGGGCGCCGCCGCGTCGGTGTGGCTGCTGCGCTACATGGTCCCCGCCTCGCCGCTGGAGGGCCTGGGGATGTGCGCGTTCTGGGGTCTCGGCGTGTGCGGCGTCGCAGGCGTGGGCCTCTACCTCCGCTCGCTCGACACCCGGCGGGTGCGGGCGGTCGAGGACGAGCGGGCCAGGCAGCGGCTGCGCCTGGCCAGGGACCTGCACGACTTCGTCGCCCATGACGTCAGCGAGATGGTGGCGCAGGCGCAGGCAGGGCAGGTGGTCGGCGCGGCCGAGCCCGCCCAGGCGCTGGCGGCGCTCCAGCGGGTCGAACAGGCGGGGCTGCGGGCGATGGCGACGCTGGACCGCACCGTGCTGGAACTGCACGACAGTCCTGGCCTGGCAGGGCTCGCCGACCTGGCCGCCAGGTTCACCTCGGCGGGGGCCGCCCGTGTGGAGCTCAGCGTCGACGACGTCGAGGTGCCTGAGGAGGTGGCAGGACTGGGCTACCGGATCGTCGTCGAGGCGCTGACCAACGTCCGCCGCCACGCCCCCGAGGCGACCAGAGTGGACGTCACCGTCCGGGCCGAGGGCGCGGCGCTCGTGGTGAGCGTGGCCGACGACGGAGCCGGCGGCGCGAAGCCGGGCGAGGCGCGCGGCGGGTCGGGACTTCCCGCGCAGGCGGATAGCGGGTCCGGACGTCCCACGCAGGCGGACGTCGGGTCCGGACTTCCCGCGCAGGCGCGCGGTGGGTTCGGGCTTCCCGCGTTGAGGGAGCGGGTCGAGGCGATGGGCGGGACGCTGCGGGCCACCGCCGTGCCAGGAGGGTGGTCGCTGGCGGCGCGGCTGCCTCTGGGACGATGAGCGGCGTGACAACGCGGATCCTCATCGCCGACGACCAGGAAGGCATCCGGAGCGCGTTCCGGCTCGTTCTGGACGCCCAGCCTGACATGACCGTGGTCGCCGAGGCCGCCGACGGCGCAACCGCGGTCGAGACCGCGCTCGCCATCCGTCCTGACGTGGTGCTCGCCGACATCCGCATGCCCCGTGCCGATGGGATCGAGGTCACGCGAGCCCTGGCGGAGACCGGCATTCACGTCGTGGTCGTGACGACGTTCGGCGAGGAGGCGTACGTGCGGGCGGCGCTGCGCCACGGCGCATCGGGATTCGTGCTCAAGCGCTCGGGGCCCATGCTGCTCGTCGAGGCCGTACGGGCGGCGATGAGCGGGGACGTGCTCATCAGCCCCCAGCTCACGGTCGGCCTGCTGCGCGGTTCGAGCGCGCCCGACGCCCCCGCGGAGGACCCCGGGCTCACCGACAGGGAGGACGACGTCGCCCGCCTGGTCGCCCAGGCCAAGACCAACGCCGAGATCGCCGAGGAGCTCTTCCTGTCGGCGGGAACGGTCAAGAACCACATCGCCAGCATCCAGCGCAAGCTCGGCGTGAGGAACAGGGTCGGCATCGCGGCGTGGGCGTGGAGTACCGGCCGGGCAGATACACCCTGATTCGATAGCATCGCGGGCTATGGCCGCGATCGTGACCAACTGGGCGGGAAACCTCGCCTTCCACGCCTCTGACGTGCACCGCCCGGCCTCGATCGAGGAGCTGAGAGCCCTGGTGGCGCGGTCGTCGTCGGTGCGCGCGCTCGGCAGCGGCCACTCCTTCAGCGACGTGGCCGACACCAGGGGCGCGCTCGTCTCGCTGGACGCGCTGCCGCGCACGGTCGAGATCACGGACACCGGCGTGCGGGTGGGCGGCGCCGTACGGTACGCCGAGCTGGGCCCGACGCTGCACGAGGCGGGATTCGCGCTGCACAACCTGGCCTCGCTGCCGCACATCTCGGTCGCGGGCTCCGTCGCCACGGCCACGCACGGCTCGGGCGACGGCAACGGCAACCTCGCGACCGCGGTGTCCGCCATCGAGCTGGTCACCGCCGACGGCGACCTGGTGACCCTGCGCAGGGGCGACCCGCGCTTCGCGGGCGCCGTGGTCGGGCTCGGCGCGCTGGGGATCGTGGTCGGGCTGACGCTCGATCTGGTGCCCGCCTTCGAGGTGCGGCAGCACGTCTTCGAGGGCCTGCCGTTCGACGTGCTCGACGACCACTTCGACGAGGTCTTCGCCGGCGGCTACAGCGTGAGCCTGTTCACCAGGTGGGCCGGCCCCGTGATCGACCAGGTGTGGGTGAAGCGGCGCGATGCCGAGCGGCCCGAGATGTTCGGCGCCAGACCGGCCGACGGGCCGCGCCATCCCATCCCTGGCGCGTCGGCCGAGCCGTGCACCGAACAACTCGGCGTGCCCGGGCCCTGGTACGCGCGGCTCCCGCACTTCCGGCCCGAGTTCACGCCGAGCGCGGGTGAGGAACTGCAGTCGGAGTTCCTGCTGCCCAGGAGGCACGCCGTGGCCGCTCTGCGCGCGCTCGCCGAGGTGCGCGACAGCTTCGCCCCCGTGGTGCTGATCTCGGAGATCAGGACCGTCGCCGCCGACGACCTGTGGCTGAGCCCCGCCTACGGGCAGGACGTCGTCGGATTCCACTTCACCTGGGTCAAGGACGCCGCTCTCGTGCGGGCGGCCGTCAAGACGGTGGAAGCGGCGCTGGAGCCGTACGCGGCCAGGCCCCACTGGGGCAAGCTGTTCACCGTCCCGGCCCGCTACGAGCGGATGCACGACTTCGCGTCGCTCGTGCGGGACTTCGACCCGGAGGGCGTGTTCGCCAACGACTTCCTGCGTAGGGTCATGTGATGCGGTTCGGGATCCTGGGCCCCGTCGAGGCGCGACGGGCCGACGGCGGCGCGATCACCGTCGGCGGCGCCCGCCTGCGCGCCCTGCTGGCGATGCTCGTCCTCGACGCGGGCAGGATCGTGCCCACCGAGCGGCTCATCGAGGGCCTGTACGGCGAGCAGCCCGTGACCGGCGAGACCAACGCCCTGCAGTCGCAGATCTCCCGGCTGCGCAGGAACCTGGACACCCCGATCGAGTTCCACCCCGCCGGATACCGCCTGGCCGTCGACGGCGAGGAGGTCGACGCCCACCGCTTCGAGCGACTGATCCGCCAAGGACGCGCCACCGAGTCGGCCGCCCAGCGGTCCGCGCTGCTCGCGGAGGCGCTGCGCCTGTGGAGGGGGCCCGCGCTCTCCGACGTGCGCGAGGCGCCGTTCGCTCCCGCGCAGGCGGCGCGGCTGGAGGAGCTGAGGGTCGACGCCACGGAGGACCGCGTCGAAGCCGACCTCGAACTGGGCAGGCACAGGGAGCTCGTGGCCGAGCTGCAGGAGCTGGTGGAGGCGCACCCGGTCAGGGAGCGGCTGCGCGGCCAGCTCATCAGGGCCATGTACGCCGGCGGCCGGCAGGCCGAGGCGCTGGCCGCCTTCGAGGACGCCCGCAGGACGCTGGCCGACGAGCTGGGCGTCGATCCCTCGCCGGAGCTGCGGGAGATCCACATGGCCGCGCTGCGCGGCGAGCTCTACACCCCGGCCACCGGTCGGCCGTCGCCCTCCGCGGTCCCCGACGAGCGCGAGCAGCGATCCGCCCGGACTCCTGCGCCGCCCGCCGCCCTGCCCTCGCAGCTCACCAGCTTCGTCGGCAGGGAGGGCGACCTGGCCGAGGTCGGCGGCCTGCTGGAGCGGGCCAGGCTGGTGACGCTCACGGGGCCGGGCGGCGCGGGCAAGACGAGGCTCGCCATCGAGGCGGCGGCCACGGTGCGCGGCGAGGTGGGCTTCGTCGAGCTGGGCGCGCTGGCCGAGGGCGGCGACGTGGCGCAGGCCGTGCTCACCAGGCTGGGCCTGCGCGTCGGCCAGGACCAGCCCGATCCCGCCGAGCGTCTGGTCACCGCGCTGGCGGGCCGGCGGATGCTGCTCGTGCTCGACAACTGCGAGCACGTCGTGGAGGCGGCGGCCGGGCTCGCCCACCGCCTGCTCAGCGCCTGCCCCGACCTGCGCGTCCTGGCCACCAGCAGGGAGGCGCTCGGCATCACGGGCGAGCGCATCTGGCAGGTGCCACCGCTGCCCGGCTCGCTGGCCGTCCACCTGTTCGAGGACAGGGCCGCCGCCGTGCGGCCTGGGTTCGCGGTCGACGAGAGCAACCTCGCCGACGTCCAGCTGATCTGCGCGGGGCTCGACGGCCTGCCGCTGGCGATCGAGCTGGCCGCCGCCCGTCTGCGCTCGCTGTCGGTGGCCGAGGTCGCGGCCAGGCTGGACGGCGGGCTCGGGCTGCTGTCACGCGGCAGCCGTACGGCGCAGCCGCGGCACCGCACGCTGCGCGCGGTGGTCGAGTGGAGCTGGGGTCTGCTGGACGAGGAGGAGCAGGAGGTCGCCAGGCGGCTGACGGTGTTCGCCGACGGCGCCAGGCTGGAGGCGGCCGAGAGGGTCTTCGGCACGAGGGACGCGGTCGAACTGCTCACGGGTCTGGCCGACAAGTCGCTGGTCGAGGTGGTCGGCGACCGCTACAGGATGCTCCAGACCATCCGCGCGTTCTGCGCCGAACGGCTGGACGAGGCGGGCGAGGTGGCCGCCTACCGCAGGGCCCACGCCGAATACTTCCTCGGCCTGCTGAGAGAGGCGGCCCCGCACCTGCTGCGCGCCGAGCAACTGGAGTGGGCGGCCATGCTCGACCCCGAGCACGACAACCTGCTGGCGGCCCTGAGCTGGGCCACCGCGCACGACCAGGCCATGGCGTTGCGGATCATCGCGGACCTGTCGACGTACTGGTGGCTGCGCGGACGGCGGGGCGTCGGCGTGCGGCCCGCCCGTGAGCTGCTGGCCGCCGTCGGCCCCCGGCCCCCCGAGGGGCTCGAGTCCGAGTACGTGATCTGCGTGACCAGCGCGGCCTCGGGCGGCGAGCACCTCGAGGTGGCGCAGAAGCTGATGCGCGAGATGGACCTGGTCGCCGACCGCCCGCAGGTGTCGTTCTTCTGGGGCAGCTTCGTCGGCCCCTCCTACGAGGACGGGTTCGTCGAGGTGATGATGGAGCGCGTCCAGGCCAGCGGCGACGCGTGGGTCAGGGGCCTCGACCACGTCGGCAGGGGCTACCTCTGCCATCTGATGCTGAGCGACGTCGAGGGCACCGAGCGGGAGTTCTCGCTCGCGCTCGACTACTTCCGCTCCCTCGGCGAGCGCCTCGGCACGGCGATGGCGCTGTCGGAACTGGTGAGGGTGGCCGCGTGGCGTGGCGACAGGGAGCGGTTCACCGAGCTGATCGAGGAGGCGCTGCGCCTGGTCGGCGAGCTCGGCGCGCAGGAGGACATCGCCGACCTGCTGTGCCAGCGCGGCGAGGGCGAGGCGCTGCTCGGCGACCTCGACAGGGCCGAGGCCGACTACCGGCGCGCGGTGGACCTGGCCCGGAGCGTCGGCGCGCTGGAGGGCACCACCAGGGCCAGCTGCGGCCTGGCCGAGGTGGCCAGGCTGCGCGGCGATCTGGACGAGGCGCGCCGCCGCTACGAGGAGCTGCGGGCCAGGGAGCCGAGCGGATCCTTCGGTGAGTCGCTGACGGACGTGCACGTCGGCGTGGCGCTCGGCCGCATCGCGGCGGCCTCGGGCGACCTCGAACGCGCCACGGCCATGCACGAGGAGGCCTTCGTCGCCGCGCTGCACGTGCAGAGCATGCCGGTGCTGGCGCTCGCGGTCGAGGGGCTCGCGGGCGTCGCGAGCCTGCGCGGCGACCACGACAGGGCGGCGACGCTGCTCGGCGTGGGATCGGGGCTGCGCGGCATGTCCCCGGCGGGCGACCCCGACGTCGCGCTGGTGCGCGACCGGGCCCGCTCGGCGCTGGGCGAGCAGGCCTTCGCCGAGGCGTACGCCAGGGGCGCGGCGCTGTCGCGTGAGGACGTGGCGGGGCTGCTGTGACGGCTCGGACGATCGGCGGATACACGCTGCTGCGGGTGCTCGGCCGCGGCGGGATGGGCGAGGTGCATCTGGCGTCCACCCCCACGGGAGGGCTGGCGGCGGTCAAGCTCATCCACCCCGCCCTGGCGCGTGACCCCGCCTTCAGGCGGCGCTTCTCCCGCGAGGTGTCGGCGGCCAGGAGCGTGGCCAGGTTCTGCACCGCGGCCGTGCTCGACGCCGGGCTGGACGGGGAGGTGGCCTACCTGGTCACCGAGTACGTCAAGGGGCCGGACCTGTCGCATGCCGTACGGGAGCAGGGGCCGCTGACCGGCGGGAACCTGGAGGCGCTTGCGGTGGGTATCGCGACCGCGCTGGCGGCCATCCACGGCGCGGGGGTGATCCACCGCGACCTCAAGCCGTCGAACGTGCTGCTGTCGCCCCTCGGGCCACGCGTGATCGACTTCGGCATCGCGCAGCTGATGGGCGCCGACAGCCTGGCCAGCCAGGCGATCATGGGGACGCCCGCGTTCATGGCTCCCGAGCAGGTACGCGGCGAGCAGGCCGGACCCTCGGCCGACGTGTTCGCCTGGGGCGGCCTGATCGCGTTCGCGGGCACCGGGCGGTTGCCCTTCGGCGGGGGAGCGCCCGCCGAGGTGCTGTACAGGATCGTCAACGAGGGCCCCCGGTTGCAGGGGCTCGACGAGCGGATGCGCGGGGTCGTCGAGTGGGCGATGGCCAAGGATCCGGGCAGGCGGCCGACGGCCCACCGGCTGCTGGCCGAGCTGGTAGGCGGTCAGCCGACCCCGGCGGCGGCCACCATGGTCGTCGAACGGACGTGGACCCCCGAGACCTTCCAGCGGGACCCGGAGACCTCTCACCGGAGCCCTGAGGTGGCGGTGCAGGGGTGGGGCGCGGCCGCGGCCTCAGGGCCCGCGGCGGCGCTCCCGCGGAGGAGGGGGCGGCGGTGGCCGTGGGTGGCAGGCGCGGCGGCCCTGGTGGTCGCGGCCGCGGTGGCGGGCCTGGTGATGTTCAGGCCGGGGGCGCCGGACTGGCCGTACCACGCCGACTTCACCGACGGCTGGGAGACGGGCCGCACCGACGGCGGCACCGTCGCGCTGTCGGGTGACGGCTACGTGCTCACCGCCAACCCCGGCTGGCGGCTGTGGCGCTCGGCGCCGCTGCCCACGGAGCCCGGCACCGGGGCGGTGATCAGCGCGAAGGGCAGGCAGGTCACCGGCACCGGCGAGTTCGGCGTGTGGTGCAGGGGAGTCGACGCCGCCCGGCGGTACGAGTTCGCCGTGACCAGCGCGGGGCAGGCCACGATCACCAAACGCCGGGCGGGCAAGGGCACGCTCCTCGACAGCGGCGCCGCGCCCGAGAAGTCCGGCGATCGCCGCATCGTCGCCGAATGCAGGAGTGAGGGGCCGAAGACGGTCCTGCGCATGTGGCTCGACGAGGAGCTGGTCGGCGAGGCCGCCGACGCGAACGGCCCGCTCGGCCCAGGACCGAGCGGGGTGTTCGCCGCCCCCGACGGCGACCAGCGGATCAGCGTCAGGTTCGGCTCGTTCGACGTGCGGGCCGCACAAGGATGAGCGCGCGGTTCCTTCTGCTCGGGCCGCTGGCCGTGCGGGACGGGGAACGTGATGTCACCCCCGGCCCCGCCAAGCACAGGGTGCTGCTGGCGGCGCTGCTGCTGCACGCGGGACACGCCGTCACCGTCGACCGGCTGGTCGCCGCGGTGTGGGGCGAGGAGCCTCCCGCTTCGGCCGAGGCGGTGCTCAGGGTGTACGTGAGCGCGCTGCGCAAGGTCGTCGAGGGCATCAGGACCGTGCCCGGCGGCTACCTGCTGGCCGTGGAGCCGGACGAGGTCGACGCGCTGCGCTTCGAGCGCATGGTGGCGTCCGCCCGCAGAACCAGGGACGCGGGAGGCGCTCAGGACGCGGCGGAGCTGCTGCGGGAGGCACTGGGGCTGTGGCGGGGACCCGCTCTCGACGGGATCGAGGGCGAGCTGCGGCGGGCGCGTGCCGTACCGCTGGAGGAACTGCGGCTGGCGGCGCTGGAGGAGCGGGTCGCGCTCGACCTGGGGCTCGGCAGGGGCGGAGAGGTGATCGGCGAGCTGCGCGCGCTGGTGGCGGCTCACCCGCTGAGGGAGCGGGCATGGGCGCAGCTCATGCTGGCCCTTCACCAGGCGGGCCGCAGGTCGGAGGCGCTGGAGGCCTACCAGGCCGCACGCGGCACGCTCGTGGACGAGCTCGGTCTCGAGCCGGGACCCGAGCTGCGCGAGGCGCACGACAGGGTGCTCGCCGAGGACGACAGGCCGAGCGTCCCCCACGAGACGCCGCCGGACGTCGCCGACTTCACCGGCCGGAAGGCGGTGCTCGGGTGGATCGCCGCGGCGGTCCCCGCGCCGGGGGCGGCGCCCGTCCACCTCGTCCTGTACGGCCCGGCGGGCTCGGGCAAGACCGCGCTCGCCGTCCACGCGGCCGGCGGGCTCGACCTGCCCGACGGCACGCTGTACGCCTCCCTGCGAGACAGGACGCCTGGCGCGGTCCTGGAGGACCTCGTGCGCTCGCTCGGCTGCCCTGACGGCGCGGTCCCAACGACGCTCGACGAGCGGGTGCGCCTCTACCGCAGCCTGGTGGCGGGCAGGCGGGTGCTCGTCGTGCTCGACGACGCCACCAGCGAGGCGCAGGTCAGGGCCCTGCTGCCGACGGGAGCGGGATGCATGACGCTGGTCACCAGCAGGTCGCCGCTGTTCGGCCTGGAGGCGGCCCGCGCCTATCCGCTCGACGTGCTGGAGCCCGGCGAGGCGGTGGCGATGCTGGAGGGGATCGTCGGCGCCGGCCGCGTCGCCGCCGAGCCCGAGCAGGCGCGGCGCATCGCGCGGCTGTGCGGGGGGCTGCCGCTGGCGCTGCGGATCGCGGGGTCGAGGCTGGCACGGCGCGGGGGATGGACGCTGGAGTACCTCGCCGACCTGCTGGGCGACGAGCGGGGCAGGCTGGACGAGCTGAGCGCGGGCGACCTCGCCGTCCGATCGAGCCTGGCCCTCGGCTACCGGGCGCTGGCCGACGACGAGCGTGTCCTCCTGCGCCGCCTCGGCGCCCTGACCTCGCCCGACTTCGCCCCGTGGATCGCCGCCGCCCTGCTCTCCCGTGACGGCGAACCGCGTGAGGGCAGGCGGGTGCTGGATGCGCTGACGGAGGCGGGGTTGCTGCAGGAGCGCGGCCTCGACCGGTACGGCTGGCATGACCTGACCCGCCTGTACGCCGCCGAGCGCCTGGCCGAGGAGGAGGGCGCGGCCTCGGCCGTCCTCGCGAGGGTCGCGGGGGAGATCCTCGACCGCGCCCGGAGGGCCAGGGAGCTGATGCTGCCCGCCGAGCCGGGGTCGGGGCTGACCCTCGCGCGGACCGCCGAACGGGACCTGGCGACCACCCGGCTGGCGGAGTCGGCCCGCTGGCTGGCGGCCGAGCGCACGTTCATGGTCGCGGCGGTCACCGACCTGCACAGGGCGCGCATGGACGAGGCCGCCTGGCGTCTGGCGTTCTACCTGACTCCGCTGTTCGAGTTGGGCGCCTACCACGACGACTGGCGGGCGACGGCGCTGCTCGGCCTGGAGTCGGCGCGCAGGGCCGGGCACCCGCACGGTCAGGCGTTGCTGCTGCGCTCGCTCGCCGACCTCGACAGGGCGGAAGGCAGGCTGGAGGAGGCCGCGGACGCGCTGCGCGCCGCGCTTTCGCTGACCGAGCAGGGCGAGGTGGCACGCACGACGCTCAGGCTCGGCCTGGTGTATCGCGCCCAGGGCGACCTCGCCGAGGCGGAGCGCTGTTTCGCCGAGTGCCTGGCCGCCTTCGGCGCCGACCCCCGCGGCATGGCCGATGCGCTGAGGGCGCTGGGCGAGCTGCGGGGGAGCGAGGAACTGCTGCGCCGGGGGCTGGAGGGCTACAGGGAGCTGGGCGATCCGCGTGGCGAGGCGGCGGTCCTCCTCGACTTGGCCGCGCTCGTCCTCGGCCTGCGCAGGACGAAGGAGGCGAGGGACGCGGCCGAGCGGGCGCTGGGACTCAGCAGGAGGCTCGGCGACCGGCTGCCCGAGGCGGCCGCGGCGCTGGTGCTGGCGAACGTGGCCATGTCCGAAGGCCGACCCGACACGGCCGCCACGGCGGCGCGGGACGCGCTGGCCGTCTTCGAGACACACGGTGACGGGCGCGGAAGGGCCAGAGCGCTGCTGACGATCGCCGCTGCCAGTCTCGACCTCGATGAGGTGGATGAGGCGGTTGATGCGATTGCATCCGCTATGGGAGAGTTTGACGCTCTCGGTGACAGGCGTGGCCTCACCGAGGCAGAGGAGCTCGCGACAGAGGCGCGTCGCCGCCGTGGCCTGCGATAACAGCCGGCTATACGGATCCTGAACGTCGTCCTCCTAGCGTCGGGCTCGTTGATCCCCCGACCGCAAGAGGTAGAGCAGGATGCGAAGGAAGCTTGCGCTGGCGGCGATGCTCGCCACGACGTTGACCGGCTGCGGAATGCTGCCCGGCCAGCTCGCCGCCGGCGGCGGCGAGGAGAAGCAGCCCGTGCCCACGAAGGAGCAGACGGCCACGAAGGAGCAGACGGCCACCTCGGAACCGCCTTCCGGGCAGCCCGGGACCGGAGCCCCCGCCGCGCGGACCGAGGAACTCCAGGCGATCGCCAGCCGCAAGGTCAAGCACGACGAAAGCGATCTGCGGATCGACATCACCGGTCTCAAGCGGCAGGGCAAGATCGCCACGCTGACCTGGACCATCTCCAATCTCGCCACCTCCGACGCCGCGGGCGACGACTGGTACGTGGGAGCCAACCTGGGCAACGACGCCCTGGACTGGACCGTGGCGGGCGTCACGCTGATCGACCCGGTCAACGGCAAGCGGTACAGGGTGGCGCGCAAGGGGACGGGCGAGGACGCCGCCTGCGTGTGCAGCAGAGTGAACCAGCGCATCAAGGGCGGCGGATCGCTGGAGATGTACGCCGTCTACGGCGCGCCTCCCGCCGACGTCACCAAGCTGACCGTCGAATTCCCCGACCTGGGAGTCTTCACCGATGTTCCGGTTTCCTGAGCTGGCCGTCGCCGCCGTGCTCTCGGGGGCGGTGCTGGCCGATCCCGCCGTCCCGCCCGACGCCGCCTTCCAGGTGGAGGACCTGGTCTTCCCCGTCGAGGACATCGTCCCCGAGATCGAGTCCATGGACGGCTCGGAGAGCGAGTCCAGACTCGGCGAGGAGGTGACGGTGGCGCTCACCAGTGACGTGCTGTTCGCGCTGGACAAGTGGGTGCTGACGGCCGAGGCGAGGCAGCGTCTGGCGGGGGTGGCGGGGAAGGTCAAGGCGGAGTCGGCGGGTGGGGTGGTGAAGATCCAGGGTCACACCGACGACCAGGGCGCCGACGGGTACAACCAGGCGCTGTCGCTGAGGCGGGCGCGTGCCGTCCAGCAGGCGCTGGAACGGCTGGCGGCGGGTGCGGTGACGTTCGAGGCGGCGGGCTTCGGCGAGACCAGGCCCAGGCTGCCCAACCTGGTGAACGGCAGACCGAGCGAGTTCAACAGGGCGAAGAACCGCCGCGTCGAGATCGTCTTCAACGTCAAGCAGTGAGCTGGCCGAGCGTCACGGTGAGCGTCTCGGTGGCGCCGTTCGACCTGAGCACCTCGATCTTGGCCTGATCACCCGGCTTCAGCTGCGCGAGGACCTCCGAGAGGTCGGACATCTGCGGGGTTTCGGTCCCGTTCACCGAGACGATCACGTCGCCCTCTCTGATCCCCGCCTTCGCCGCGCCTCCTCCGGCGGTGACCCTCACCACTCCGACGCCCGCGGGGGCGCCGTCGGAGCCGATCACCGTGCGGCCTGCGATGCCGAGCGCGGCCTTGCGCGTGTTGACGACCTTGCCGTACTTCACGATCTGCGCGGTGATGTCGGTGGCGGTGTTGCTGGGGATGGCGAACCCGATCCCCGGCGCGCTTCCCCGTAGCTGGGGGTCGGAGGCCACCAGCGTCGGGATGCCGACCACCTGCCCCGACAGGTCGACCAGCGCGCCGCCGCTGTTGCCCGGGTTGATCGCGGCCGAGGTCTGGATGGCGTTGGCGATCGTCGCGGCCGGCCCGCCGCCCTCGTCCTGCGGCTCGGTGATGGTACGCCCCAGTGCCGACACGATGCCGTTGGTGACGCTGCCCGAGAAGCCCAGCGGGTTGCCCATGGCCAGGACGATCTGGCCGACGCGCAGCTTCGATGAGTCGGCGAACCTGGCGGGGACGAGCCCTGCGGCGTCCTCCACCTTGATCACCGCGAGGTCGTCGGGCGGGAAGGCGGCGACCAGTCTCGCCTTGCGCGGCGCGCCGCCCGTCGCCAGCGTGACCTCCATCTCGGTCGCCTCGCCGACCACGTGGGCGTTGGTCACGATGTGTCCTGCCGCGTCATAGACGATGCCCGAACCGAGGCCGACGGCGGTGGTGATCTGGACGATCGACGGCAGCACGTCCTTGATGACCGTCTCGTAGGCCGCCTCAAGCTCGTGCGCCGATCCGGCCGTGGCGCTGCGGGAAGGCGTCGGCGACGCCGTGGGCGTGGGCGACGGCCTCGAGATGGAACCCGTGCAGCCGGTGATGAGCGAAACTGTGGCTGCGAGGGCTGCGACGATCATCCTCATGCGCGGTTATGTTCCCGCGTCAGCTGGAAAGATACGCCTCCCTGACATCGCGCCTGCTCAGCTTGCCCGTCGGAGTGCGCGGCAACCGCGCGCGGTATTCGACCACCCGCGGATGCTTGAGCCTGGCCAGGCGCGGCTCGCAGTGGCGCAGCAGCTCGGCGGTGAGCTCGTCGCCCGGCGTCGCGCCCTCGGCGGGCTGGACCAGCGCGACGATCCTGTGGCCCCACTCCTCGTCGGGCACGCCGATCACGGCCACGTCGGCGACCGCCGGATGTTCGAGCAGGGCCGCCTCGATCTCGGCGGGGTAGACGTTGACCCCGCCCGAGATGATCAGATCGGTCCTGCGGTCCAGCAGGAACAGGTAGCCGTCCTCGTCGAGGTAGCCGATGTCGCCGGGGGTGTAGTCGCGGCCGCGCATCGCCGCCGCGGTCTTGGCGGGATCGCCGTGGTACTCGAACCTGTTGATGCCGCCGATGTAGACCAGCCCGGGCTCGCCGGGGGCGGCTTCGCGGCCGTCGTCGCCCACGATCGTGAACGTCATCCCCTCCAGCGCCCTGCCGACCGTGCCCGGCTTGGCCAGCCACTCCCGCGAGGACACCATCGTCGCCACGGCGGCCTCGGTCGAGCCGTAGTACTCCCACAGCACGGGCCCCAGCCAGTCGATCATCGCGTGCTTGGTCGCGGGCGGGCACGGGGCGGCGCCGTGGTAGAGGTGGGTGAGCGAGGACAGGTCGTACGTCCGCCGATCGGGCACGGCGAGCAGCCGGTGGAACATCGTCGGCACCATGAACGCGTTCGTCACCCGGTGGCGCTCGATCAGCTCCAGAGCCCGCACGGCGTCGAACCTCTCCGGGGCGACGACGGCGTGGCCCAGGTTGAGCGCCATCATCGCCTGGCCGTAGGGAGCGGAGTGGTAGAGCTGCGAGCACACCAGGTGGACACCGCCGAACGGCAGCCCGAAGTGCTTCCAGCTCTTGCGCATGAGGATGGGGTAGAGGTCCTCGGGCGTCAGGTCGAGCAGGCGCCGCCGTACCCCCTTGGGCCTGCCGGTGGTGCCCGAGGTGTAGAGCATCATCGAGCCGGCCCTCCGGTGCGGTGGCGAGCCCGCGGGCCGGTCGTCCACGTCGAGAGGGGAGCGGACGACGACCTTCGCCCCGCTGTCGGCGACGATGTAGTCGATCTCCTCCTCGGTGAAGTGCCAGTTCACCGGGACGTGGTAGGCGCCGAGCTGGTAGGTGGCGAGCATCATGGCCAGCGCCTCGGAGCCGTTGCGCAACACCGTGACCACGGCGTCGCCCGGCCCGGTCCCGCGCTCGGCCAGGCCGTGGGAGAGCCGGTTGGCGCGGGCGAGTAGCTCCCCGTAGGTGCGGCCGTCCTCCCCGAGGACGGCGGGTCGATCGGGCTCGGCGGCGGCGATCTCGTAGAAGCCCCTCATGCGGTGACCTTACAGAATTACATTCTGTCCAAGGAAGACGGTCGATCACGTAGCCTCGGAACATGGCGCACAATCAGGGACAGGAGCCGTATCAACCCTCCTATGACGCGCCCACCACTCCTTTCCAGCGAGTGGAGCTCTCGCCTGCCGACCGGACCGTCAACGTGCCGATGCCGCCGACGGCGGGGCCGTTCAGGACGCCGCCCGCTCCGCCGCGCAGGGGGTTCGTGGGACGGCTCGTGACGGGCATCGGCGACGTGCCGATCAAGGCCGTCTACCTGCTCGCCGCGGTGATCGCCACCGTGCTCGCGGTGGTCGCGATCTTCGCGCTGTTCTCCGGCGACGAGCCGAACGCGATCGAGCCGCAGCGCGCGCAGGACTCCGGTCCTGCCCCCGCGTCCGGGGCGGGAGAGGCGGGAGTGGCGTTGGCGCCGGTGCCGGAGAGCCTCGCCTTCCCTGCCATGGCGGGCAAGGCCAGCAAGGTGATCGGCACGGTCGTCGACAAGCGGACCGGCATCAGCTACCCCAAGCTCGGCACGCCGTGGGCGGCGAAGTCCTTCGCGCCGTTCGCGATCGCCCAGCGGGTGGGGAAGGTGGAGCTCCCGCACACGATGGTGGCCTCTGCGCCGCTTCCCGTGACCGCGGACAAGCCCGTGACGAGTGCCGACTACAGGGAGCTCGCGGTCAGGGCGGCCCGCTGGTCGCTGCGCACCCAGCATCCCGAGGACGGCACGGTCACCTGGACGGCCTCGCAGAAGCCGGTCAAGGGCAAGGGCTGGATCGTCGGCTTCAAGGTCGACTACACCCTCGACGGCGAACGGCACTCGTCGCAGGCGCTGGCCGCGGTGATCGAGGCGGGCAGGAAGAAGCCGGCCATGCTGCTGGCCACGATCCCCGACAGCGGCAAGAGCCACTGGCGCGACCTCAACACTCTCGTGAAGGGGCTACGTTCGGCATAGAAGCATCCTCTAGAATATGGTTCTGGGAACCATAGGAGGCTGACATGGCGATCGGGTTGAGCGAGGAGCACGAGGCGCTCCGCGAGTCGGTGGCGGGCTGGGCGGAGCGCAACGTGCCCGCCGAGGTCGTGCGGTCCCAGGAGGGCGGGCGCCCGCCGTTCTGGACGGGCCTCGCCGAGCAGGGGCTGCTCGGCCTGCACCTGCCCGAGGAGTTCGGCGGATCGGGGTACGGCCTGCTGGAGGCGGCCGTGGCCGTCGAGGCGCTGGCGGAGCGCATGACCCCTGGCCCCTTCGTGCCGACCGTGCTGGCCGGCGCGGTCATCGCCGCGTCCGGTTCCGAGAAGGCGCGCGCCGAGCTGCTGCCCGGGCTCGCCGACGGCTCGCTCACCGGCGCGGTCGCCCTGTCGGCCGCCCTCACCGGGGACGGCGGCGACTCCATGGTCGTCTCGGGTACGGCGACGCAGGTGCTCGGCGGCGCGATGGCCGACGTGCTCGTCCTGCCCGTCGGCGGCGTATGGGTGGCGGTGGACGCCGCGCAGGCCGAGATCGAGCAGGTCAAGTCGCTCGACATCACCAGGGCCGTGGCCACGGTGACGCTGGACGCGGTGGCCGTGCCGGCCGACCGGGTGCTCGGCGCGGTCGACGTCAGGAACCTCGCGGCGATCATCCTGGGCGCCGAGGCGACAGGGCTCGCGGCCTGGTGCGTGCGGGCGGCGGCCGACTACGCCAAGGTGCGCGTGCAGTTCGGACGGCCGATCGGGCAGTTCCAGGGCATCAAGCACAAGCTGTCGCGCATGCTCGTCGCGCTGGAGCAGGCACGCGCCACCGTGTGGGACGCGACCAGGGCCACCGGCGACGAGCGCGACTACGCGGCGGCCATCGCGGGCGTCATGGCGCCCGACGCGGCCGTGCAGTGCGCGAAGGACGCCATCCAGACCTTCGGCGGCATCGGCTACACCTTCGAGCACGACGCCCACCTCTACTACCGGCGCGCCCTCACCCTCAGAGCGCTGCTCGGCTCCTCCGCGACATGGGCCGCCACGGTCGCCGAACTCGCTCTCGCCGGCGTCCAGCGCCCCATGGAGATCGACCTGCCCGAGTCGGCGGCGGCCCTGCGCGCCTCGATCGCCGCCGAGATCGCCGACCTCGCCGCTCTGGAGGGCGTCGAGCAGCGCAGGGCGCTCGCCTCCGCGGGGTTCGTGATGTCGCACCTGCCCAGGCCGTGGGGGCGCGACGCCGACCCGCTGGAGCAGGTCCTCATCCAGCAGGAGCTCAAGGCCGCCAAGGTCAAGCTTCCCAACATGATCATCGGTGCGTGGGTGGTGCCGTCCGTCGTCGCGTACGGCACGCAGGAGCAGCAGGAGCGCTTCCTGCCCAAGACCCTCAGCGGCGAGACGATCTGGTGCCAGCTGTTCTCCGAGCCCGGAGCGGGCTCCGACCTCGCGTCGCTGCAGATGAAGGCGACCCAGGTGGAGGGCGGCTGGACCCTCACAGGCCAGAAGATCTGGACCTCCGTCGCGCACGTCGCCGAATGGG
This sequence comes from Nonomuraea mangrovi, assembly GCF_042681425.1. NCBI lineage: Bacteria > Bacillati > Actinomycetota > Actinomycetes > Streptosporangiales > Streptosporangiaceae > Nonomuraea > Nonomuraea mangrovi. The sequence continues at coordinate 502,551 of NZ_JBHUFV010000015.1, forward strand.
GCATCTGCATCGCGCGCAACTCCTCCGCGGGCTCCAAGCACGAGGGCATCACCTACTTCCTCGTGGACATGAAGTCGCCTGGAGTCACGGTCAGGCCGCTGACGGAGATGACCGGCGAGAACCTGTTCAACGAGGTGTTCCTCGACGAGGTGTTCGTGCCGGACTCGCTGGTCGTCGGGCAGGTGGGCGAAGGCTGGAAGGTCGCGCGCAACACGCTGTCCAACGAGCGGGTGTCGCTGTCCTCGGGGTCGGGCGGCACCGGCGCGTCCGTGCCCGACCTGCTCGGGCTCGTCTCCCGGCTCGGCAGGCCGTTGACGGCGGTGGAGGAGCAGGCGGTCGCGGCCGTCGTGTGCGAGGGACACTCGATCAACGCCCTGTCGCTCCGCGTGACGCTCAAGCAGCTGGCGGGCTCCGAGCCCGGCGCCGACGCCTCGGTCCGGAAGCTGCTGTCGACCTCGCACGCCCAGCACGTGTCGGAGACGGCGGTGGAGCTGCTGGGCGAGGCGGCGACGGTCGCGGCGGACATGAGGCTGGGGGACGCGGGCTACTGGAACAGGGCGGTGCTGGCGACCCGGGCGATGACGATCTACGGCGGGACGACGGAGGTGCAGCTCAACATCATCGGCGAGCGCATGCTCGGCCTTCCCCGCGACCCCGAACCCGGCAAGTAGCCAGGCGTTCCCCGACCGGCCGCCCACCCCGCTTCGTCGCGGTGCGCGGCCGGTCCTTCGGGGACGCTTCCCGAAGCCCGGGAGGGCCGGCGCGCGACCACCGGCTGGGCCACGGCGCTGGGCGATCCGGCGATCATCGCGGCGCTGAACCGACCAAAGGTTCTAGAGTAGAACGCGTTGCAGTTTTCCCGGCCCCGATCGTATCGTCGGCCCATGCGGACACGTGTCACCGACCTGTTCGGGATCGAGTTACCGATTTTCGCCTTCAGCCACTGCCGGGATGTCGTCGCCGCGGTCAGCCGCGCGGGCGGGATGGGCGTGCTGGGCGCCCTCTACTTCACCCCGGAAGAGCTCGAGATGGAGCTCAAGTGGATCGACGACCACGTCGACGGCAAGCCGTACGGCGTCGACGTCGTCATGCCCGCCTCCTACGAGGGGGCCGACTTCCCGCCGGAGGAGCTGGTCTCCCGCCTGCAGGGCATGATCCCCGACGGGCACAGGAGCTTCGTCGAGAACCTGCTCGCCGAGCACGGCGTCCCGCCGCTGTCGGACGACGCCGACCCGGGCAAGGTGCTGCTCGGCTGGACGGACGCCACCGCCAGGCCGCAGGTCGAGGTGGCGCTGCGGCACCCGATCGCGCTGCTGGCCAACGCCCTGGGCCCGCCCCCCGCCGACGTCGTCGAGCTGGCGCACGCGCAGGGGGTCAAGGTCGCCGCCCTGGCCTCCACCCCACGCCACGCCGTCAAGCAGGCCGAGGTCGGCGTGGACGTGGTCGTCGCGCAGGGCACCGAGGCCGGCGGTCACACCGGCGAGATCTCCACGATGGTGCTGATCCCGCAGGTCGTGGACGCCCTTCGGGGCGCGGGTCCTGACGGCTCCGACGTGCCGGTCCTGGCGGCGGGCGGCATCGGCGGCGGCAGGCAGATGGCCGCGGGCATGGCGCTGGGCGCGGAAGGCGTGTGGACGGGATCGATCTGGCTGACCGTCGAGGAGGCGGACACGCCCGAGCTGGCCAAGCGGCGGATCCTGTCGGCCACCTCCAGGGACACGGTCCGCTCGCGCAGCTGGACGGGCAAGCCCGCCAGGCTGCTCAGGAACGAGTGGACCGACGCGTGGGAGGCGGAGAGCTCGCCGGGCACGCTGCCGATGCCGCTGCAGTTCATGCTGGTGTCGGACGCGTTGCGGCGCATCGGCCGGTCCGACGCCGCAGAGCTGGCGACCTTCCCCGCCGGGCAGATCATCGGGACGATGAACCAGGTGAAGAGCGCGCGCGACGTGGTGTTCGAGATGGTGGAGGAGTACATCGAGGCCATGGAACGGCTCGGCCGCATCACCGAGTCCTGACCTGGCGGAGGGAGGGGAGCGCTCTTCCGCGGGGCGGCGCTCCCGACTTCCTTGACGGCGAGGGCGAGCCGCCCGGCGGCCGGCGTCCCGCGGGAGGTGACCGGGCGACTCTCCTGGACGGCGAGCCGCCGGGCGGTCAGCGTCCGTGGAAGGCGGCGGGGCGCTTCTCCTTGAAGGCTCTGGCGCCCTCCTTCGCGTCCTCCGAGCCGATCACCGGCCAGCCGTACTCGTCGGACACCTTCAGCGCCTCGGGCTCCGAGAGCCCGAGCGTGTCCCGGTAGGTGCGCAGGATCGCCTGTACGGCAAGCGGCCCCGAGGCCGCGATGTCGTCGGCGATCTCCCGCGCCACCGCCAGGGCCCGGCCGTCGGGAACGACCCTGTTGACCAGCCCCATGGACAGCGCCTCGGCCGCGGTGACCGAGCGTCCGGTGAGGAGCAGGTCCATGGCGTGGCAGTAGGGGATCTGGCGGGGCAGCCTGACGGCGCTGCCGCCCATGGGGAACAGCGCCCGCTTGGCCTCGAACAGCCCGAGTGTGGCCGACTCGGCCACCACTCGCAGGTCCGTGCCGACGAGCAGTTCGGTACCGCCCGCGACCGCGTAACCCTCGGCCGCGCAGACGATCGGCTTGGTCGGCAGCTCCTCGCGCAGCAGCCCCTTCCAGTGGAAGTTCGGGATGGCGGCGGCCCTGGCCTGGACCTCGGGATCGGTGGACGGCCGGCCCATCGCCTTGAGGTCGGCGCCCGCGCAGAAGGTGCCGTTCGCGCCGGTCAGGACGGCCACGCGGACCTCCGGTTCGGCCGAGACGTAGGCCCAGGCGGACGCGAGGCCGATGAGCATGTCGGACGACAGGGCGTTCTTGGCCTCGGGGCGGTCCATGGTGACGATCACGACGTGGCCGTCTCGTTCGACGCGACAGTGGGGGGTGCTGATCGGCAGGGTCTCCATGACTGACCTCCATCATCACGAACCAAGCGCTTGGTAGCGCTGATCCTCTCAGGGAAGGCGCTCCCATGGAAGGGCGGCGGAAGGAGGGGCGTGGCCGTCCGCCCTTGCGTCCGGCCGGGATGTTGCCGATCGTGGGGGGACCGAGCCCGCGCGAGATCGCCGGCGGGGGGTGCGGCGCCCGGTGTGACGGGTGGGACGAAATCAAGCGCTTGCTAGGCCGCTTCGCTCCGGGTTAGTCTGCCGTCACAAACGAGAACAGGTTCTCGTTTGCCGTGTTGAGGGAGTTCCCTATGGGCACGCTCGGATTCTGGAGGCTGGCGCAGGCGGATCCCGAGTGGATCGCCGCGGTCGATCCCGACGGCGCCGAACATCGCGCGGGGGACCTGCTCGCCAGGGCCAACCAGCTCGTCCACGGCCTGCGCGAGCTCGGCCTCCGGCCGGGTGACGGCATCTGCGGCCTGGTCCCGAACGGGGTCGACGGACTCGTCCTCTACCTCGCGGCGTTACAGGCGGGCTGGTACTACACGCCGATCAACTGGCACCTGGCCCCGCCCGAGATCGCCTACATCGTGGCCGACAGCGAGGCCAAGGCCTTCTTCGTCCACCCGCGCTTCCGCGACATCGCCCCCCTGGTCGAGGGCGGCTCGTTCGCCTTCGGTGACATCCCGGGCTTCAGGCCGGTGGCGGAGCTGACGGAGGGCCGCCCGACCACGGCGCCTGCGGACCGTACGGCGGGCGCCGCCATGCACTACACCTCGGGCACCACCGGCAAGCCCAAGGGCGTCAGGCGCAAGCTGTCCGGCCTGGATCCCGACGACGGCGCCGAGCTGATGACGTTCCTGCTCACCCTGTTCGGCATCACGCCGGGCAGGCCCAACGCCCATCTGGTCACCTCGCCGAGCTACCACACCGCCGTCACCCAGTTCGGCGGTACGGCGCTGCACATGGGCCACACCCTCGTCTACATGGACAAGTGGGAGGCCGAGGAGACGCTCCGCCTGTGCGAGCGCTACCGGGTCACCAACTCGCACCTCGTGCCCACGCACTTCAAACGCCTGCTGTCCCTGCCGGAGGAGACCCGCGCGAAGTACGACCTCTCGTCGCTCCGGTGGATGATCCACGCCGCCGCGCCCTGCCCGGTCCCCGTGAAGTGGGCGATGTTCGAGTGGTGGGGTGACTGCATCTACGAGTACTACGCGGCCACCGAGGGCGGCGGCACGATCGCCACGCCCGACGGCTGGAAGAAGCATCCGGGGACCGTGGGCACCGCATGGCCGATCAGCGAGCTCCTCATCGTGGACGACGAGGGCGAACCCGTCCCGACGGGAACGCCGGGCACGATCTACATGAAGATGATGGGCGTCGCCTTCGAGTACAAGGGCGATCCGGACAAGACCGCCGCCGGCCGCCTGAGGGACCACTTCACCGTCGGCGACATCGGCTACCTCGACGAGGACGGCTTCCTCTACCTCTGCGACCGCAAGGCCGACCTGATCATCTCGGGCGGGGCGAACATCTACCCCGCCGAGATCGAGAACGAGATCGTGATCCATCCCTCGGTCGCCGACGTGGCCGTGTTCGGGATCCCCGACGAGGAGTGGGGCGAGCAGATCAAAGCCGTCGTCGAGCCCGCGCAGGGCGTCACCCCCGGCCCCGAACTGGCCGCCGAGATCCTCGACTCGCTGGAGGGCCGCCTGGCCAGGATGAAGTGGCCCAAGTCGATCGACTTCATCGAGGAGATGCCGCGCGAGCCCAACGGCAAGCTGCTCAAACGCAAGCTCCGCGCGCCGTACTGGGAGGGCCGCGACCGTGCCATCTGAGCCGGGTTCCGACGCGCTGACCGCCGACCACGTGCTGGAGTTCCCCGGCGGCTACACCAGGACCACGGGCCCCGTGATCGGACGCTTCCTCACCGAGTTGAGGGACGGACGGCTCATGGGGGTCCGCACCGCCGAGGGCAGGACGCTGGTGCCCCCGCTGGAGTACGACCCCGCCACCGGCGAGCCCGTGACCGACGAGTGGGTCGAGGTCGGCCCGGCGGGTACGGTCACCGCCTCGGCCTGGGTGCGGGAGCCGCTGGACGGTCACCCGCTCGACCGCCCCTTCGCCTGGGCTCTGATCAAACTCGACGGCGCCGACACCTCGCTGGTCCACGCCGTCGACGCGGACAACCCCAAGGCGCTGCCGCCCGGCACCAGGGTCCGCCCGGTCTGGCGCGCCACTCGCACGGGTCACATCTCGGACATCTCCCACTTCGCGCCCGAAGTCACGAAGATCGTCTCGCCGATCAGGTCCGCCTACAAGCTGACCGCCAGCCCCTCCCTGACCAGGTTCCTCGAAGGCGTCAGGGACGGCGTGTTCATCGGCTGCCGCTGCGGCGTCTGCGACAAGGTCTACGTCCCCTACCGCCTGTCGTGTCCCGAATGCGGCAACCCGATCACCGAGGAGGTGCCGCTGCCCGACACGGGCACCATCACCACCTTCGCGATCAACAACCTGCCCGACCCGCGCGCCCCCGAGGTGCCCTTCGTCTCCGCCTACATCCTGCTCGACGGCGCCGACATCCCGATGATCGCCCTGGTCGGCGGGATCCCCGCCCACGAGGTACGGCAGGGCATGCGGGTGCGCGCCGCGTGGGTGCCGGAGCAGGAGCGCACCCTCTCGATGTCGAACATCAAATGGTTCGCCCCCACGGGCGAGCCGGACGTGGAGTTGTGATGCGTGACGTGGCCGTCGTCGCCTTCGCCCAGACCAGGCACACCGCCCACGACACGGGCCTGTCGGAGCCCGAGCTGATCCTGCCGGTCATCAGAGCGGTGCGGGAGCAGTCCGGCCTGTCGGCGTTCGGCTTCACCTGCTCAGGCTCGTGCGATTATCTCGCGGGCGCGCCCTTCTCGTTCGTGTCAGCGCTCGACGCGCTGGGCGCGTGGCCGCCGATCTCCGAGTCCCACGTGGAGATGGACGCCGCCTGGGCACTCTACGAGGCCTGGGTACGGCTTCAGCACGGCGACGTCGACAGCGCGCTCGTCTACGGCTTCGGCAAGTCGTCGCTCGGCGACCTACGCACGATCATGACGCTCCAGCTCGACCCCTACTACCTGGAGCCGCTGGGGCTGGACCAGCTGTCCTTCGCCGCGCTCCAGGCGGGCGCGCTCGGCGCGGACCGCAAGGCGCTCGACGAGATCGCCAGGCGCAGCCGTACGGACGGGCTGAGCAACCCGAACGCGCTCCACCTGCCGCTCGACGAGGGCGAGCCGGTCGTGGAGCCGTTGAAGGAGTGGGACATCGCGCCGATCACCGACGGGGCCGCCGCGGTGGTACTGGCGGCGGGCGACCTCGCCAGGCGGATCCACGCCAGGCCCGCCTACATCAGGGGCATCGCGCATCGCATCGAGCCCCACTACCTGGGCATGCGAGACCTGGCCAGGTCGGCCTCCGCCGCCGACGCGGGACGCGCGGCGGGCGTCGGCAAGGGAGCCGTCGACGTGGCCGAGTTGCACGCGTCCTTCAGCCACGAGGAGATCATCCTGCGGGAGGCGCTCGAGCTGCCGTCCTCGACGGTGATCAACCCGTCGGGCGGGCCGCTGGCCGCCAACCCCGTCATGGCCACGGGGCTCATCAGGATCGGCGAGGCGGCCCAGCGGATCATGGACGGCACCGCCGGCCGTACCGTCGGGCACGCCGCCGGCGGCCCCTGCCTGCAGCACAACCTCGTGACCGTGATGGAGGCGGGATGAGGATCGGCACGCGTTCCAGTCGGACGAGGATCGGTGAGCGGCATGGGTAACCGATGTGCGGTGGTCGGCGTCGGCCAGACGCACTACACCACCAAGCGCAGGGACGTCTCCATCGCCGGTCTGGTGCGCGAGGCCGCGCTCAGGGCGCTGGAGGACGCGGGCCTGACGTTCAAGGACATCGACGCCGTCGTCATCGGCAAGGCGCCCGACCTGTTCGAGGGCGTCATGATGCCCGAGGCCTACCTCGCCGACGCCCTCGGCGCCGCAGGCAAACCGATGATGCGCGTCCACACCGCCGGCAGCGTCGGCGGCTCCACGGCGCTGGTGGGCGCGAGCCTCATCCAGGGCGGCGTGCACGAGCGCGTGCTGGTCGTCGCCTTCGAGAAGCAGTCCGAGTCGAACGCCACCTGGGCCCTGTCCACGCATCTCCCGTTCAGCGCATCCCTCGTGGTCGGCGCGGGCGGCTACTTCGCCCCGCACATCCGCGAGTACATGCGAAGGACGGGCGCCCCCGGCCACATCGGCACCCTCGTCGCCGTCAAGGACCGCCAGAACGCGCTCAAGAACCCCTACGCCCACCTGAGGATCCCGGGGATCAGCCGCGAGATGGTCGAGTCCACGCCCATGCTGTGGGAGCCCATCCGCTACCTGGAGACCTGCCCGTCCTCCGACGGCGCGTGCGCCGTCGTCCTCTCCTCCGAGTCCGCGGTCACCGGCCATCCCGCGTGGGTCCACGGTACGGCGATGCGCTCCGAGCCGATTTTCCGCGCCGGACGCGACACCGTGAACCCGCAGGGCGGCAAGGACTGCGCCGCCGACGTCTACCGCCAGGCCGGCATCGCCGACCCCCGTCGAGACATCGACGTCGCCGAGGTCTACGTGCCGTTCTCCTGGTATGAGCCGATGTGGCTGGAGAACCTGGGGTTCGCGGCCGAGGGCGAGGGCTGGAAGCTCACCGAGTCGGGCGCGACCGCGCTCGACGGCGACATCCCGTGGAACGCGTCGGGAGGCGTGCTGTCCTCCAACCCGATCGGCGCCTCGGGGCTGATCCGTTTCGCCGAGGCGGCGCTGCAGGTGCGAGGGATGGCGGGCGAGCACCAGGTCGACGGCGCCCGCCGCGCTCTCGGTCACGCCTACGGCGGCGGCGCCCAGTTCTTCGCCATGTGGATCGTCGGCTCCGACAAACCCTGACACCGCTCGTCCGCTCCACCCCCTTGAGACCACGCCAGGCCCCCGGCGAACCGGAACCTCGGACCCGAGGGCCACCCGCGGAGGAGGCCCCGATGGAGTTCAACCACGCCGACCTGTTCGAAGGCCTCGCCGACGCCATCGGGGACCGCGTCGCCGTGGTCTGCGGCGAGCGCAGGCTCACCTACGCCGAGCTCGACGCGCACGCCAACCGCCTCGCCCACCACCTCCACGACCAGGGGGTACGGCCCGGCGACCACGTGGGCACGCAGCTCTACAACGGCATCGAGTACATCGCCACGCTCCTGGCCACGCTCAAGCTCCGCGCGGTGCCGGTGAACGTGAACTACCGCTACGTCGAGGCCGAACTGCTCTACCTCTACACCGACTCCCGCATCGTCGCGCTCGTCTACGACGTGGAGTTCGACGAGCGGGTCGCCGCGGTCGCACCGCAGGCTCCGGAGCTGCGCCACCTCATCGCCGTGGGAGGGGAGTCGGCGATCGGTGCGGCGGTGCCGTACGAGAAGGCGCTGGAGGGCCGGCCGGACACGCGCGGGTTCGAACCCAGGTCGGGCCAGGACGTCTACATCATCTACACCGGCGGCACCACCGGCATGCCCAAGGGAGTGATGTGGCACTCGGAGGACCTGTTCATGGGCTTCGGCGGCGGCAACCCGTACGGCGAGCCGCGCGAGAGCCCCGAGCAGGTGATCGAGGAGGCGGCCAGGGCCGATCCGCTGATCATGATGGCGGTGGCGCCGCTGATGCACGGGGCGGCGCAGATGGCCACGTTCATCAGCTGGTGGATGGGCGCGACCATGGTGTACGTGCGCAGGTTCGAGGCCGCCGACGTGCTGCGCACGGTCGAGCGGGAGAAGGTGCAGTCGATGAACATCACCGGCGACGCCATGGCCAGGCCCCTGGCCGACGAGATCGCGGCGGGGACCTACGACCTGGGGTCGCTGTTCGTGATCAGCTCCACGGGGGCCATTCTCACCGGCGCGGTCAGGGACCGGCTGCAGGAACTCCTGCCGAACACGATGATCCTGGACAACTTCGGCTCGACCGAGTCGGGATTCACCGCCTCGGGGGTGGCGGGGTCCTCGCCGGAGAAGGGGCTGCGCTACCAGCCGAACTCCACGGCCAGGCTGGCGGTGCTGGACGAGCGGCTCCAGCCGGTGAAACCGGGCGTGCTGGGGACGGTGGCGAAGGCGGGAAGGATCGCGTTCGGGTACTACAACGACCCGGACAAGACGGCCAGGACGTTCGTGACGGATGAGGAGGGGACGCGCTGGCTGCTCACGGGCGACCTGGCGACGGTCGAACCCGATGGGACGATCAACATGTTCGGCAGGGGATCGCAGTGCATCAACACCGGAGGGGAGAAGGTGTTCCCCGAGGAGATCGAGGCCGTGCTCAAGGGGCATCCGGCGGTGTTCGACGCGGTGGTGACCGGCGTGCCGGACGAGCGGTGGGGCAACAGGGTCGCGGCGGTCGTCGAGGCGCGCAAGGGTGTTCCGGTCACGCGGGAGGAACTGGACGCGCACTGTAGGAACAGCCTGTCGGGGTACAAGGTGCCCCGGACATACGCGTTCGTGGACGAGATGGTGCGGTCACCGGCGGGCAAGGCGGACTACCGCTGGGCTCGGGAGCAGGTCCTGATCCAGGAATGACCCGATCCAGGGCCGGGTTCGAACGGATGCCTCGAAGCGGAGAGGCACGGAAACGAAGGGATCCCGCGCCGGGCGTCGGCGCGGGATCCTCGGGGCACAGGGTCAGGCCTTGGCGGGTTCGCCCGTGAACGCGGCGGCGGCGCCCAGACCCAGGTAGATGACACCGCTGCTCACGTCGAGACGGCGACGCGCGCGGGTGGAGCGGCGCAGGCGCCCTGACAGGGCCGAGGCGAGCAGGGCGTAGGCGCCGTCGCTGGCCATCCCGAGGGCGATCCACACCACGCCCAGCAGGATGATCTGCGGGGCCACGGGCCCGAGCTCGGGCTTCACGAACTGCGGCAGGAACGCCAGAAAGAAGATCGCGGTCTTGGGGTTGAGGACGTTCACCACGAACCCCTCCCAGAACACCCTGGAGCGCGAGTGGCTTCTCACCGTCGCGAGCTCGCCGTCGTCGGACCTGGTCATGAGCTTGCGGATGCCGAGCCACACCAGGTAGGCGACGCCCAGCCACTTGACGACCATGAACGCCGTCGCGCTCGCCGCCAGCAGCGCGCTGATGCCGAGTGCGGCCGCGGCCACGTGGACGATGGAGCCGGTGTGAATGCCGAGCACCGACACCAGCCCTGTGACCCGTCCTTGCGCGACGCTCCTCGTGACGATGAAGACCACGGCGGGTCCAGGGACGAGCAGCAGGGCCATGGTGGCCGCGCAGAAGACGGCGAGGGTTGCGAAGTCCGGCATTCCGCCATGGTAGGAACGTCCTTCTCCGCAGGACAACGGTATTTCGGCCACTGAGACGGACGTGACGCGCCAGGCGGCGCGCAGGGCGTGGACGAGGGCGGTCGTGACCGGGCAGGCCCGAGGGAGGGCGTCCGGGAGCGCGGCGGTGGCTCAGCAGGCGGCGCGCAGGGCGTGCAGGAGGGCCGCGGTGGCGGGCGGCAGGGGAGGGGCGCCGTACGTGGCCGCGTACACGTGCCGGGTGGAGCCGGGGATCTCGGTCGCCGACACCGCTTCGTGCCGGTGGGCGCGCAGCGCGAGCCCCGGCAGGACGGTCACCCCCATCCCCGCCGCGACCAGCGCCTGCACGGCCACGATGTCGTCGCTGGTGAACGAGATCGACGGTTCGAAGCCGACCTGCGCGCACAGCTGCAGCAGGTGGCTCCTGCACCTGTCGCAGCCGCCGATCCACCGTGACGTCGCATGGGAGGCCAGCGTTCCGTGGCCGTCGGGCGTGACGAGGTAGCTCGGGTCGTCCAGCAGGTGGGTCATGCTCGTCCCGACCTCCTCCGGTGCCGTGTCGTCGTACCTGAAGATCACCGCGACGTCCACGCGTCCCGCGCGCAGCAGCCTCAGCGCCTCCGGCGGTTCGGTCTCCGTGAGGGTGAGCTGGAGCCCGGGATGCGTGGTGGCCAGTCCGGCGGCCGCGGCGGGGATGAACGTGCCGAGCGCCGAGGGGAAGGCGGCCAGCCGTACCCGGCCCGTGCGCAGGCCGACGTGGGCGGCCAGCTCCTCCGAGGCGGCGTCGAGGCGGCCGATGATCTCCGCGGCGCGGTCGGCGAGCAGCTTGCCCGCCTCGGTGAGGCGGATGCCCCTGCCGACCCTCTCGATGAGCTTGGCTCCTGTCTCGGCCTCCAGCCTCGACAGGTGATGGCTTACTGAGGGCTGCGAGTAGTGCAGCGTCTTGGCCGCCGCCGTGAGCGAGCCGGTGCGCGAGACGGCCAGGAGTACCCGGAGTCTGACCACATCAAGCATATCTATCAATATGCCAAAAAACTTCTGTTGGACCTATCGGTCTATATAGAGGAGCGTGAAAGGTATGGACGAACTGCTGCGAGCAATCAGGAAGATCACCGCCAAGGGGCTCGACCCGCGGCACACCGCGTTCGCCGTCGCCGACCTGCTGAGGGCGAACCTCCCCGACCCCGCCGACCTCCTCACACCGGAGGAGCTGCTCGGCCATCCCGACCACTATGTCTCCACGGTTCGCCACGCCGAGAAGGACTTCTCGATCGTGACCGTGGTCTGGGGGCCCGGCCACGAGACGGTGATCCACGACCACGTGGCGTGGTGCGCGTTCGGCGTGCTCAGCGGGAACGAGTACGAGACCCTCTACCGCGACATGGGCGACCACCTGGTCGAGATCGGCCGCGCGGACAACCCGCCGGGAGACGTCTCGGGCTTCGCGCCGCCCGGGGACATCCACAAGGTGCGCAACACCAGCGGCGAGATCGGCGTCTCGCTCCACGTCTACGGCGCAGACCTGAGCGCCTCAGGCACCAGCGTCCGCCGCGTCTACGACCTGCCCGTCCGATCCCTGACCGCTTCGGGCTCCGCCTGACCGCGTACGGCGCGGCCGAGCCCTCGACGTCGGGCGACGCCCGCTCGACCTCGATCACGCGCGCCTCGACGGAGCCGCCAGGCGGCCCCGCCTCGTCCATGGCGCGCGCTTCCTGATCTTCCTCCACGCCTCGCGGTAGCGCGGACGGCGCCGTCAGTGTCCCGTCGGGAGGGCTTCCGTGAGCTTCATGGGCCCCTCTCCCGGCGCTTCGAGCTCGGGCAGGTCGGCGGCCTCCATGACCAGATCACGCGGCGGTGCCTCGACGGTCACCTTGGCACCCCACCCGGTGAAGCGCAGGTCGGCGCGCACGCCCATCCTGATGTGCTCGTTCGTCCGGTAGGAGAAGCCGGTAGCAAGGCGGGTGACCCTGCCCTCGGCGTCGAACCAGAGAGCCCATGCGAGCTTCCCGCCGGTCCCCGTCCGCACGCCGAGGGGCCGGCCGGGGATCTTGCGGATGTCGATGGCGCCCCTCGCCGAGCGAGGGCCCGTCGACGAGGCCGTGGCGAGCAGCGCCTTCAGTGCGCCGGGCTGGAAGAGATCGACGGTGAGATCCGCGGGACCGGGCGCGGAAAAGCGGTTGCGCAGCCACTTCTTGTCCAGCGGCAGCCTGCCGACCAGCTTCCCGCCCGAGACGTACTCCGTGCCCTTGACCCTGATGAGGAGGGTGGGGAAGCTGAACTCCGTGCCCAGGGCCTCGGTGCCTGGCGGCCTGTGGAAGGTGGTCGAGTCGTCGGTGTCGACGCCCCCTCCCTTGCGGAACCCGACGACGCGGTCGGTCCTGTACGTGTTGGCCTGCCTGCCGTCGAACGTCATGCGGGTGACCGCGGAGACGGTGACGCCCCTGCCGGGGGCCATCTCGGCCTGGAGCGCCTTGACCGGGTCGGGGGCGGCGGCGTGGGCGGGCAGCGGCGCGAGCGCGACGAGACCCGCGGCGAGGCCGGCGATGTAGCTCTTCATGCGGTTCCTTCGACATCCTGGGGGCGAAGAGGAATCGTGCCAAACGAAGATCACGAACCCGTCTCGAACCGGAGCGCGCGGGAGGGTCAGAAGTTGCTGATCACCGCGGTGAAGACCTGGTCGATGCTTCCCGTCTCACGGGAGTCGTAGGCGGCCGCGCTGGTGGTCTCCGAGATCTTCCGCAGCACGTCGAGGTCGGCGTCCTCGCCGTACGCGATGGTGAAGACCCTGATCGTCCGCCCGCGCAGCTCGGGCAGCAGCCTCTCCAGCGCGATGGTGTTGGTGACCTCGTTCTTGCCGTCGGTCAGGAACACCACGGCGTTGATCGCCTTGCCCTCCTTCATGGCCGAGACGTGCTGGTAGGCGGCCAGCGTCGTGTTGTAGAGCGCGGTGCCGCCCCTCGGCGCGAGCCCGCGGATGTCGTGGGTGAGCTCGGACCTGTGGGTCCTGGTCATGGGCCCGATCGGCGACAGCTCGGCGTGGTCGCTCGCGAAGTGCCACAGACCGACTCTGTCCTGGCTGCCGAACTGGGGGAGCGCGTTGACGGCGGCCTGTCTGGCCAGGTCCAGCTTGGTCCTGCCGGTGCCGGGCACGTCGGCGCCCATCGAGCCCGAGGTGTCGAGCACCACCAGCACGTTCGCGGGCTTGCGCAGCTCGCCCCAGCTCCGCAGCAGCTTGTCCAGCACCTTCGGCGCCGGAGGCCGCAGGACCACGGCCGGCTCGTCCGGGAGGAGGCCGTTCTCCTCGGTGATCAGCTTGCCTGCCTTGCCGTCGTGGCCGCGGAAGGCGTACTCGGCGAACCGCGCCTGCTGCTCGGGCTCGCGCAGATACTCGAGAAAGCTCCTGGCGGTCGCCCGCCTGGCCTTGTCGGCCCAGCTCAGCACCGCGTACGGGCTGTCGGAGAAGAGCGTGCCGTCCTTGGGGTAGACGGCCACCAGCGGGACCTTCGGCTTGTCGTGCTTGCCGAGCGTGGCAGGGTCGCCGGTGGGATTGCCCTGGTTGTAGTCCCACACGGACTTCTCCTCGACGGTCACCGCCGAGATGTAGCCGAGTCCCTCGCCCGCGTCGTCGGCGCGCTGCAGGTTCGACAGGAACGTCAGCGTGGTGTCGCCGTAGTGGACGATCGAGCGCTCGAGATCCTGGATGAAGCGGCGGGTCTTCGCGGCGGCGACGTCCTGCTCGGTCAGGTCGCCCGACAGGCCGCCGGTGGCGGCGAAGTAGGCACCGATGGTGGCGTTCATGCCGCTGGTGGAGAAGTTGGGGTTGGTCTTGCCGAGCCTGAACTGGCCCCACTCGGGGTGACCGTACGCGGCCCAGCCCTTGGGATCGGTGGCGAGCCTGGCCAGGTCGGCCCAGCCGATCGCCTTGTCCGGCCAGCCCAGGGCCTCGGCCATCGGCTTCGGCATCGCGATCACCAGCGGGGACGTGGCGATCGAAGGGTTGTCGGGGCCGACGATCCGGCCCTTGTCGTCGTTCTCGGCGCGCTGGCGGACCACGTTCAGCCAGCTGCTGCTGGCGGGCGACCACACGTCGGGACGGGGGCCGTCACGGCGGACGTCCCATCCACGGGCGAACGCCTGCAGCGCGGAACCGCTGGTGGTGATCCTGACGTCGGCGCAGTACTCGGCCTTGTAGGACTTGGCGAGCTCGCGTAACAGCCCCGCCTTCTCCACCGAGGCCAGCACCGTCAGCTTGGCTCCGCACGCCTGGGGCGGCGTTTTCTCGTCGTCGATGCCGCCGAAATACACCCGCAGGCCCACGATGAGGGCGCCTGCCAGGATGACCGCCACGACGAATGGTGCGAAGCTGCGCCTCATATCAGTTCTACGAACCTCTCATGGTCCGAAGTTCCGCGATCAGATCCCGCAATACCGACCAGCCGGTCATCTCCCCTGTGGTGACGTAGCCGACACTCCGCGTCGGTGGCTCCGCGCCCAGGTCATCCGTCGCCACCTTCGGCGAACAGCCGATCAGCGACAGCAGCGGGACGATCGCCGCCCCCAGCCCGTGGCCGACCATCGACACCAGCACACCGTCGTCCTCCACCGTCATCTGCCCCGCGGGCAGCCACTCCTGCCGCTTCCACCAGCGGCTCGTCTCGGCCGAGCAGTTCTCGTGCCAGTCGATGATCGGCAGGCCGCGCGGGTCGGGATGGCCCGCGGGATAGGCGAAGACGTACGGCTCGGCGAACAGCTCCTTGACCACCAGCCCGTCGACGTGGACCGGAAGGGTGGTGACGCCGATGTCCGCCCTGCCGTCGAGCACCTCGCCCGCGATGCCGCGCCCGATGTCCCGCACGATCCGCACGTCCACCGTCACCTTCGGATGGCGTGCCCCGAACCTGGCCAGCGCCGTCGGCAGCAGGTGGAAGGCGGCGCTGCGGAAGGCGGCCAGCCTGATCGTCCCGGTGGCCGGACCGCCGGCGGCGCCGTAGGCTTCGGCCTTCATCACCTCCAGCATGCGCAGCACCCGCCGCGCGTGACCCGCCACGACCTCGCCGGCGGGCGTCGGCGTGGCGCCATGCCTGCCGCGCTGGAACAGCACCGTGCCGATCTTCCTCTCGGCGGCGCGGACCGCGTGCGAGACGGCCGACTGGGTCAGGCCGAGGTCCACCGCGGCCGAGGAGAAGCCGCGCTCCCGCTCCACGGCGACGAGGGCCCGCAGCTCGCTGAGCGTGAGGTCGTCCATCCATGAATCCTATTCATGCAAGGGGCTCATGTATCGACGAAGCCCTCTACCTGGGCCTTTCGGCCGTTCGTAGCGTTGCCGTACCTGATCTCATCGAAGGGGGATGACGGCCGTGCGCGCTGTCCAGATCACGAGTCTCGGCGGACTCGACCGGCTCCACGAGGCGGAGCTGCCCGACCCTGTGCCCGGCGACGGCGAGGTGCTCGTCGACGTCGAGGCCGCAGGAGTGAACTTCGCCGACATCGAGCGGATCGCGGGCACCTACCTGCCGCCCGAGCTGCCGTTCGTGCCGGGCGGCGAGGTCGTCGGCCGCACCGCCGACGGCACCAGGGTGATGGCGTTCGCCAGAGGGGGATACGCGACCAAGGCGGTCGTCAAGGACCCCGTGGAGATCCCTCCTGCGATGGCGGCCGGCGAGGCGCTCGCGCTGCTCGTGCAGGGGCTGACCGCCTGGCACCTGCTCCGCACGGCCGCCAGGGTACGGCAGGGCGACAGCGTGGTCGTCAACGCGGGGGCGGGCGGGGTCGGCCACCTGGCCGTGCAGCTCGCCAAGGAGTTCGGCGCCTCACGGGTGATCGCGACCGCCTCCACCGAGGCCAAGCGGGAACTGGCGCTGTCCCTCGGCGCCGACGCGGCGGTGGACGGCTCGGCGGACGGGTACGCGGCGCGGATCACCTCGGCCAACGGCGGGCAGGGAGCCGACATCGTGCTCGACGCCGTGGGCGGCCCGGTGTTCGACGCCGCCGTCGACGCGCTCGCGCCCTTCGGCAGGATCGTCGCCTACGGGACGTCGTCGGGCGTGGACCCCTCTCCGGTCGACGTCGACCTGCTGACGAACAGGAACGCGTCGGTGACGGGGTTCTGGGTGGGTCCGACGCTGCGGATGCCCGGCATGCTGGACGAACCGCTGCGGGAGCTGGTGCGGTTGACGGTCGAGGGACGGCTGCGGCCGGTGGTGGGCGGGGAGTACAAGCTCGCCGACGCGCGGCCGGCGCTGGAGGACCTGGCGGCCCGCCGTACCCATGGGAAGATCGTCCTTCTTCCCTGACAGGCCCGGCCGCGCCTTACCGCACGCGTCCGTGCAGGAGCTCGACCAGGGTCCTGTGCGTCTCGTCGAGCGGGCGTTCGGGGTGCAGGGCGCGCCGCTCGATGGTGACCGTCAGCACCATGCCGAAGATCGCGGTCGCGGCGGTGTCGACGTCGAGGTCGTGCCGTACCGCGCCCTCGTCCACGGCCCTGCGCAGGACGTCCGCGTAGACGCCGAGCACCTCCTTGCGGAGCTTGGCCACGGCCTCCTGCCACGCGGTGCGCCACATCTCGGCCAGCAGCACCCTGGCCAGGGCGCCGTACCGTTCGAAGAACTCCAGCTGCCCGCGCACCGCCGCGTCGAGGGCGGCCAGGCCCGTGTCGCCGACCGCCGCCTCGCGCAGTGCCTGGGCGAGGCGCTCGATGCTGTGGTCGAGGAGGTCGGAGAACAACGCCTCCTTCGAGCCGAAGTTGTAGAAGACGGTGCCCTTGGCCACGCCCGCGCGCTCGGCGATCGCGTCGACCGTGGTGGCCGCGTAGCCCTGTTCGGCGATCAGCTCGATCGCCGCGCCGAACACCTTGAGGCGCGTCTCCGCCCTGCTCACAGCGACAGCTCCGGGTGCAGGCGCTTGACCGACCAGGTGCGGCCCTTGTTCACGGCGAGGACCGTGAGCGCGAGGCCGAGGACGAGGAACAGGGTGAGCACGCCGCCAGCCTGCCACACGACGGTCAAATCGCCGCCACTGATCAGCCGGCGCAGCGCCGACACCAGCCAGCTCATCGGCAGCCATGGCGAGATCGTCTGGAAGAAGCCGGGCGAGGTCTCGATCGGGTAGGTGCCCGCGGCCGACGTCAGCTGCAGCATCAGCAGGGCCAGCGCGACCACCCTGCCGGGCGCGCCGAGCAGCGCGTTGACCGCCTGGACGATCGCCATGAACGCGCCCGTGGCCAGCAGCAGCAGCCCCGCGACGCCCGCCCAGTGCGCCGCCTCCAGGCCGAGCGCGAACCTCAGGACGGCCAGCAGCACGCCGACCTGCGCCGCGCCGAGCGCGAAGGCGGGGATCCACCCGGACAGCGCCACCCGTAGCGCGCCTGCCGTACCGGCGAGAAGGCGCGGGTTGAGCGGACGCAGCACCATGTAGGCCATCATCGCGCCCACCCACAGCGCCAGCGGCACGAAGAACGGCGCGAATCCCGTGCCGTAGTTGGGCACCTCGTTGTCGACGGACGTGGCCAGCCGCACGGGGTCGCTCATCATGTCGGTGCGCCCGTCACGCTCGGACTTGCTGTAGTCGGGGATCTGCTCGGCCCCGTCGGACAGCCCGTCGGACAGGTCCTTGGATCCGTCGGTGAGCTTGCCCGAGCCGTCGTGCAGCTTGCCGACCCCCGTGTGGAGCTGGTCGGCGCCGTCGTTCAGCCGGCCGACGCCGGTGCGCAGCCGGGTCGCGCCGTCGGTCAGCTTGACCAGGCCGCCGCCGAGCTTGCCGAGCCCGTCGCTGACCTGCTGGGAGCCGTCGGCCAGCTTGCCGACGCCGGTCGTCAGCTTGCCCACGGCCGTGCCCGACTTGGTGATGCCGGCGTTCACCTGGGCCGCGCCGTCGGCGAGCTTGGCCAGGCCCGCGTCCAGCTGGTTGTACTGATCGCGCAGCGCCGCCACCTGCGGTCCCACCTTGGGCGCGGCCTCGGCCACCTTGCGCGCGTTCGCGGCCAGTTCCCTGGCCTCCCGCTGCAACGCCGCGAGACGTTCGCGCGCGTCGGAGCCCGTATCCTGCCGCTGACCCGCCGAGGACACCCTGTCGACGACCGACTGCGCCGACGAGGCCGCCGCCCCGGCCAGCCGCCGCAGCTCGGGGTCGGCGTCCGGGTGCGACTCCAGATAGTCCTGTACGGCCTGCGCCTTGCCCGCCGCCTCCTCGGCCGCCCCGCTGACCCTGTCCGATCCCTGGCCCTGCGCCGAACCGAGCCCGTCGGCGATCGCGTCGAGCCCGTCGGCGATGCGGTCGGCGGCCTCGCCCACGCGCGGGCCCCACTCCTCCAGCACCGGGACGTACTTGTCGGCCGCGGTGTTGACCTTGCCCGAGTTCGCGTGCACCTGGTCGTAGACCTGCTTGTTGCCCGCGGCGACCTTCGCGGCTCCGTCGCCCAGCTTGGTCAGCCCCGTGCCGAGCTGGGTGAGGCCGTCCTGGGCGGTGGCCAGGCCCTTGGTCACCTTGGCCGAGCCGGCCGCCAGCTTGCCCGTGGCGGTGTTGGCGCTGCCCAGGCCCACGGTGAGCTGCTGGGCGCCGTCCTTGGTCCTACCGAGCCCCGCCGACAGCTGCTGCGTGGCGTTCTCCGTCTTGCCGAGCCCCTTGTCGATCTTGTTGGCGCCCTTGTGCAGCTGGTCCGCGCCGTCGGCCGCCTCGGTCGTCTTGTCGTGCATGTCGCCGATGGAGACGAAGACCTGGTCGAAGTAGTCGTGGACGGCGGTCTGCGCGGCCGCCGCCCTGACCTCGTTGAAGACCGCGTCGGAGATCGAGCTCATGATGTAGGAGCGGCCCGCGTCCACCTCGACGCCGAGCTGGGCGGGGCTGGGCGTGCCGTCCTGCGAGGGTGAGGCCAGCCGCGAGCTGAAGTCCGCGGGGACGGTGAGCGACAGGTAGTAGCTGCCGTCGCGCACGCCGTCGGCCGCCTGCGAAGCGGTGGTCGGGTGCCAGTCGAAGACCTCGCGCTCCTTCAGCTCCTCGGCGAGGTCCTGGCCCGCGTGCAGCGTCCTGCCGTCCGCGTCGGCGGGCCGGTCCTCCATCACCAGGGCGACGGGCACCCTGTCGAGGTGGCCCTGCGGGTCCCAGAACGACCATAGGTACAGCCCCGCGTACAGCAGAGGCAGCATCACCACACCCGCGATCGCGGCCCTGGTCAGCCGGGACCGTGAGAACCTGCGCAACTCCTTCATCACAGCTCCACGAGGTGGTCGTAGCGGGCGGGCGGGGTCACGCTGGAGGCGACCACGGTCGTGGGGAGGTCCCTGAGCAGGTTCCACAGCGCGATCTGGCGCTCGGGCGGCAGGCCCGCGTCGATGTTGTCGGCGACGATCAGGGCAGGGGAGTCGAGCAGGGCGAGCGCGACGCCGAGCCGTACCCGCTGCTCCCTGTCGAGCTCCCGCACGAGCGTCCGCCGGTCCACGTCGAGGCCCGCCCCCTCGAGGGCCTCGGCGTGGTGCTTGCGCCCCCTGCGGCGCTCGTGCAGGTGCTCGTGGACGGTCAGCGCCTTGTCGAAGTCGGTCACCCCGTCGACCAGCGCCAGCGCGGCGACCCTGCGGATCGCATGCGGCCTGGTGTGCCCCGCCACGTGCAGGGTGCCCGCCGTCGGCTTCATCCGGCCGGAGAGCGTCAGCAGCAGGCTCGTACGGCCGCTGCCGGTCGGGCCCGCGACCACGGTCAGCGTGTTCTCGCCCGCTTCGAGCGAGACGTCGGCGAACACCCCTTCCACCGACAGACCCTTCGCGACGATCACCACGACTCCCCTTTAGAACTGACCAGTCAGTACAAAAGTTAGCGCATGGGACGGCGACGAACGTCCCCGGATCTGTGTGATGATGCCCACGCGCCCACTGAAAGGTCATGCCATGGCACGGACGATCGCGACCGCCCGCCGCGTGGAGTTGCCCGAGCTGCTCGACTTCCTCCGCCCCCGGCACCGCGGCCTGCTGAGCACGACGCGCTCCACCGGGCGGCCCCAGCTCTCACCCGTCACCTGCGGCGTCGACGAGGAGGGCAGGATCGTCGTCTCCACCTACCCGGCGAGGGCCAAGGCCCGCAACGCCGGGCGTGACGAGCGGGTGTCGATCTGCGTGCTGTCCGACACATGGGACGGGCCCTACGTCCAGGTCGACGGCCGCGCCGAGGTCCTCGGCATGCCCGAGGCCCTCGAACCGCTGGTGGAGTACTACCGGTGCATCTCGGGCGAGCACCCCGACTGGGACGAGTACCGCGAGGCCATGCGCCGCCAGGACAAGTCACTCATCCGCCTTCATATCGACGCATGGGGCCCCATCGCCACCGGCGGCTTCCCTCCCGCTATCGCAGCGGGATGAGGTACGAGATGAATCCGCGGTTCTCGGCCACCTGGTCGTAGAGCCGCCGCGCCGTGGCGTTCGACTCCTGCGTGTGCCAGTAGACGCGCCCGCAGCCGCGTCCCCTCGCCTCCTCCGCCACCGCGGCGATCAACGCCCGCGCCACGCCCCTGCCGCGCACGTCGGCGGCGGTGAACAGGTCCTGCAGGTAGCAGACGTCCGCGTCGGGCGCCGAGGTGCTGGGGTGGAAGAGGAAGTGCGTGATCCCGACCAGCCGCCCGCCCAGCCTGGCGCCGAGCGCGTGCATCCTGGTGTCCTTCTCGAACTCCTCCCACGCTCGCCGGTACATCTCGTCGGGCTCGGTGCGCTGGTAGAAGTCGATGTAGGCGCGGAACAGGGCCTCCCACGCGGGCCTGTCGGACGGGTGGAGCCTGCCGATGCTGATCATGTGCGCTTCCTGGTGGGTACGGCCACGAGCGGACCAATCTACGGACGAGTGGCCTGGCACGACACACCCACTTCCCGCCGAAACCGCAGGACCACTACCTCTTTCCCTGCCGCGGCCGGGACTTCCCAGCCGCGGTCGGGACTTCCCGGTCGCGGTCGGGACTTCCCGGTCACGGGCGGGACGGCGGCTTCCCGGTCGCGGCGGCGGGTCATGCTCCGGCGGCGGGAAGCCGGTCGAGCGCGATCCCGAAGCGGTCGAGGTAGGCGGGCAGGAGCTCGGCATCCTGCAGGACGCGCTCGGTGCGTTCGCCGTGCACGGTGTGGATCAGCCTGCGGCCGCTGATCGTGATCCTGCCCTCGGCCGTGCGCATCGAGCAGACAGGAGACCTGGTGAAGTGCGACTGCGGGGAGGTCGCCTGCCACCAGGCGGTCGGGACGAAGTCCTCCAGCTCGTACGGCCGGGCGGTCAGCCGGTAGCTCTGGTCGCCCTTGTGCACGATGTCGAGGTCGCCGTGGCCGCTGGCGGCCGGCACGACCTGGAACACGCCCCCGTCGTCCTTCTGCTCCGCGCGCTCGTCGAGCCGCAGCGGCTCGTCGGCGAAGTCGCCGAAGCCGACGTCGACCAGCCACGGCTCGTCCAGATCGACGCGCAGCGCCATGTGGTCGAACAGCGGGCCAGGCCTGCTGCCGTGGAAGACCCTCGCGGCCAGCAGCGTCACCCGATAGCCCAGCGTGGTCAGCAGCTCGGCGAACAGCCCGTTCAGCTCGTAACAGAAGCCGCCGCGGCGGCGGCCGACGACCTTGTCGAACAGCGCGTCGCGCTCGAGGGAGATGGGCTCGCCGAGGTGGATGCTCAGATTCTCGAACGGCACCGCCGTCAGGTGCGCGAGCTGGAGGGCTCGCAGGCCGTCCGCGTCAGGCACCGCGGGCCGGGTTGCGCCGAATCTGTCCAGGTACCGGGTGATCTGCGACTCGTCCATGGGCCAAGCCAACCACGCGCCACGCGCGCGGGCACGCACCGGATCGTGCCCAGGCCGAGCGTCGACGCGCCCTCGACGCGGGTGCGCTCGCGAGAGGCCGGGGAGTCCGCACGCAAGGGGGGCGGGGGAGTCCGCGCGCGAGGGGGCGATGTCCGCGCGAGAGGGGCCGGGGAGCTCGAAGACGCGTCGTGCGCCTCCGACTCCCCGGCCCCTCGCCGGCGATGATCCGATCAACCCGGGCCACGGCCCAGGGTCGTGCTCTCGCGTGTCAGATCCCCAGGGCGGAGGGCGAGCCGTACTCCGCGAGGAAGAGGGCCTCGGTGGTCGCCGTCCTGCGCAGCTCCTCCAGGTTGACCCGCTCGTTGGGCGCGTGGATCGCCGCGTCCTCGTCCTCCGCGCCGAACAGCAGGATCTCGGCGAGGGGGAACTGCTTGAGCAGCGTGTTGACCAGCGGGATCGAGCCGCCCGCGCCCACGTCGCGGGGCGCGCGGCCGAAGGCGCGCTCCATGGCCCTGTTGAGCGCCGAGCGGGCCCTGCCGCCCGAGTCGGCCTGGAAGCCCGACCCGACGACGAAGTCGCTGAAGCTCACCTTCACGCCCCACGGAGCGACCTGCTGCAGGAACTCGGTGATGGCGTCGAGCGTCGTCTTGGGGTCGCCGGCCGGCGGGATGCGGACGGTCACCCTGGCGCGGGCCGCAGGCTGGACGGCGTTGATCGCGCCGGAGACCGTGGGGACGTCCATGCCGGTCACGGTGATCGCGTAGGAGGACCACAGGCGGTCGGCGAGCGAGCCGGAGCCGACGAGGGAGACGCCCTCGAGGACGCCCGCCGTGTTCCTGAACTCCTCCTCTGAGGGGCCGGTGCCGAGGAAGGTGCCGCGGGGCAGGCCGGGGACGCGGATGTCGCCGTTGTCGTCGTGCAGCGCGGTCAGCATGCGCATGAGCGCGGCCAGCGCGTCGGGGGCGGCGCCGCCGAAGGAGCCGCTGTGGACGGGCTCGCGCAGCGTGCGGGTCTCGATGGTGAAGGCGGCCATGCCGCGCAGCGAGGTCGTGACGGCGGGGTCGCCGACGCGCGGGTTGCCGGTGTCGGCGACGATGATCGCGTCGGCGCGGACCAGCTCGGGGTTGCGCTCGACGAAGGCCTCCAGGCGCTCGCCGGCGTACTCCTCCTGACCCTCGATGATCACCTTGATGCCGACGGGGAAGCGGCCGTGGAAGGCGCGCAGCGCGGCGATGTGGGAGATGATGCCCGATTTGTCGTCGGCGGTGCCCCTGCCGTACAGGGCGCCGTCGATCAGGGTGGGCTCGAAGGGCGGGGTGCGCCAGGCAGCGGGGTCGCCTGCGGGCTGCACGTCATAGTGCGCGTACAGCAGCACCGTGGGGGCACCGGGGGGAGCGGGGGCCTCGCCGAAGACGGCGGGGAAGCTGCCCTCCACGGGAATCTGCTGCACGTGGGACAGGCCCACGCCGCGCAGCAGCTCCTCGGTCACGGCGGCGGCGGCGAGGACGGGCTCCTCGGGGTGGCCGGGGAAGGCCACGGAGGGGATGGACGCCAGCCGCTTCAGGTCCTCGATGGCCTGGGGCATTCCCGCCGCGACGGCGCTCTCTAGCTGGTCAGGAGTCACGGGTTGTCCCCCGGTGTCGTTCTGGACAGTACGTCTCATTGCATCACAGAAGGTTCCACATGGTGGAAACGGGTCTAGCGCGCCATGCGGATTTCGTCGATATTACAGAGGCGATCTGCGGATCCCGGATTTCTTGCAGAGTGCTGCCACGCTTTCGCTTGGCAACACCCCATGTGAACATGCACACTGTGGGGAGTTCAGACACGAGGGAAGATACCGATGACGCAGCCCGAAAACGACGTTCTCAAGGCCGCTCAGGACAACCTGTGGTTGCATTTCACCCGCCACAGCTCCTACAAGGAGCACGAGATCCCCACCATCGTGCGGGGTGAAGGCGCCTATATCTACGACATCCACGGCAAGCGCTACCTCGACGGACTGGCGGGCCTCTTCGTCGTCCAGGTCGGCCACGGCCGTAGCGAGCTGGCCGAGGCGGCCGCCAAGCAGGCGCAGGAGCTGGCCTTCTTCCCCCTGTGGTCCTACGCCCACCCGAAGGCGGCCGAGCTCGCACACCGGCTCGCCCAGGAGGCCCCAGGCGACCTCAACAGGGTGTTCTTCACCACGGGCGGCGGCGAGGCGGTCGAGACCGCGTGGAAGCTGGCCAAGCAGTACTACAAGGTCACCGGCAAGCCGCTCAAGCACAAGGTCATCAGCCGCCAGATCGCCTACCACGGCACCCCGCAGGGCGCCCTGTCGATCACCGGCATCCCGGCCTTCAAGCAGATGTTCGAGCCGCTCGTGCCCGGCTCCATCCGCGTGCCGAACACCAACCACTACCGCGCCGACGAGATCACCGGCATCAAGGGCATGACGCCCGAGCAGTACGGCCTGTGGGCCGCCGACCGCGTCGCCCGCGCCATCGAGATGGAGGGCCCCGACACCGTCGCCGCCGTCTTCGTCGAGCCGGTGCAGAACGCCGGCGGCTGCTTCCCGCCGCCGCCCGGATACTTCCAGCGGCTGCGCGAGATCTGCGACGAGTACGACGTGCTGCTGGTCTCCGACGAGGTCATCTGCGCGTACGGCCGGCTCGGCACGATGTTCGGCGGCCAGAAGTTCGACTACACGCCCGACATCATCACCTCGGCCAAGGGCCTGACCTCCGGCTACTCGCCGCTCGGCGCCATGATCGCGCACGACAGGCTGTTCGAGCCGTTCAAGGACGGCGCCGAGATGTTCGCCCACGGCTACACCTTCGGCGGGCACCCCGTCTCCGCGGCGGTCGCGCTGGCCAACCTCGACATCTTCGAGCGCGAGGACCTGCTCGGCCACGTCAGCCGCAACGAGGGCGCGTTCAAGAGCACCCTCGAGAAGCTCAAGGACCTGCCGATCGTCGGCGACGTCCGCGGCTCCGGCTACTTCTGGGGCATCGAGCTGGTCAAGGACAAGGTGACGAAGGAGACCTTCAGCGCAGAGGAGTCCGAGCGGCTCATCCGCGGCTACCTGTCCAACGCGCTCTACTCCAACGGCCTGTACTGCCGCGCCGACGACCGCGGCGACCCCGTCATCCAGCTCGCTCCTCCGCTCATCGCCGGGCAGAAGGAGTTCGACGAGATCGAGTCGATCATCCGCAACGTTCTGGTCGAAGGCCTGAACCTCCTCTAAAGCACCCCCTTCTCAGGAAAGGATCCACCCATGAAGATCGGCGTTCCCGCCGAGGTGAAGAACCACGAGTACCGCGTCGCGGCCACCCCGGCCGGCGTGCACGAGCTGGTTCGAGGCGGCCACGACGTGCACGTCCAGCGGGGCGCCGGTCTCGGCTCGCACATCACCGACGAGGAGTACCTGGCCGCCGGTGCCAAGATCCTCGACTCCGCCGACGCCGTCTGGGGCGAGTCGGAGATGGTGCTCAAGGTCAAGGAGCCCATCGCCGAGGAGTACCACCGCATGCGCGAGGACCTGGTGCTCTTCACCTACCTGCACCTGGCCGCCGGCAAGGACTGCGCCGACGCGCTGCTCAAGGCGGGCACCACCGGCATCGCCTACGAGACCGTCCAGGTCGGCAACACGCTGCCGCTGCTGGCCCCGATGTCCGAGGTCGCGGGTCGCCTCGCCCCGCAGGTCGGCGCCTACAACCTCATGCGCTTCAACGGCGGCCGCGGCGTGCTGCCGGGCGGCGTCCCCGGCGTCGCCCCCGCCAAGGTCGTCGTCATCGGCGGCGGCGTCTCCGGCCTGAACGCGGCCCAGATCGCGGTCGGCATGGGCGCGGACGTCACCGTCCTCGACACCAACATCGACCGCCTCCGCTTCATCGACGCGATCTACCAGGGCCGGCTGAAGACGCTCGTGTCCACCTCGTACGCGCTGGAGCAGGAGGTCCTCAAGGCCGACCTGGTCATCGGCGCGGTCCTCATCCCCGGCGCGAAGGCGCCGACGCTGGTCTCCAACGACCTGGTGTCGCGCATGAAGCCCGGCTCCGTGCTCGTCGACATCGCGATCGACCAGGGCGGCTGCTTCGAGGACTCCCGCCCCACCACGCACGCCGAGCCCACCTACCAGGTGCACAACTCGATCTTCTACTGCGTGGCGAACATGCCGGGCTCCGTGGCGAACACCTCCACGTACGCGCTGACCAACGCGACGCTGCCCTACGCGGTCAAGCTGGCCAACCTGGGCTGGAAGGAGGCGCTGAAGGCGGACGGCGCGCTCGCTCTCGGCCTCAACACCCACGGTGGCAAGCTCACCAACGAGCCGGTCGCCGAGGCCCTCGGCCTGCCGTACGTGCCGGTGGCCGAGGTTCTGGCCGCCTGACGGCCACCCGCGACCATCGTGAACGCCCGCCGGCCTGCCGCCGGCGGGCGTTCGCGCGTGATGGCCCTCCGCTAGCGGGTCCCCAGGCGGTGACGAAGGTCGCGGGCCGTGGCCAGCACGTGCTCCACCTCCGAAGGCGTGGGCCACGGCGACGTGCCTGGGCGCAGGATCGTCGCTCGAACCGACGCCAGGTGCTCCACCGCCGACGGGCGCAGCCCGCTCCGCTCCGCCAGCCACGTCACCACGTCGGCGTGGTCGCGCAGTGGCCGGGTCAGCAGATCCCACGTGCCGAGGATCTCCGTCAGGTCCCGCACCCGCAACGTCACCCCGCCTCTGCGCCCCGTCGCCGCGGCCGCCAGCTCGGCCCGCGCCGACAGTTCGGGTTCGGCGAGCCGGTCCCACGTGGGCGGTGGCGGGTCGGCCAGCCACTTCTCCGCCTCGTGCGCGTTACCGGTGGCCGACAGCAGCCCGCCGAGCTCCATCGCCGCCCGGTGGTGGCCCGCCATCGCCGCCTGCCTGAACCAGTGCTGGCCGCCCTGAAGGTCGCCGAGCTCGGCGATGAGCAGCAGGCCGAAGTTGAAGGCCGACTCCGCGTCGCCGCTGGCCGCCGCCCTGCCGAACCAGTGGCTGGCCCCCTGCGAGTCGGACAGCTCGACGCACACGAACCCCGCCATCCGCTGGTCCTCCAGGCGTCCTGCCTGCGCGGCCCGCTCGAACCACGCGCGGGCCGTACGAAGGTCCCTGCGGGACAGCGCGATGCCGCCGAGCTGGGAGGCCGCGCCTGGATGCTCGCTCTTGGCGGCCAGCCGGTAGTACGCCTCGGCGCCCTCCGGATCGCGGGAGGCCTGCAGGAACAGGCCGAGATGGTAGGCCGCGTCGGCGTGGCCGCCGCGGGCGGCGTACTCCCAGCAGCGGACCGTCTCCTCCTCCTCGCCCACCTGGTACGACAGGAACCCGAGGTCATGGGCGGAGGCGACGTCGCCGTCCGTCGCGGCCCTGCGGTGCCACTCGCGGGCGAGGGGCAGCTCGCCCCCGTCCTCGCAGATCAGCGCCAGCCGCCTGGCCGCCGCCCTGGACCCGGCGTGGGCGGCCGTCTCGAACCACCTGCGGGCCGCGTCGATGTCGCCGCGCTGCTCCAGCAGCAGCGTCGCCAGGTTGACGGCGGCCTCGGCGTCGCCCGTCCCAGCCGCCAGCTCGTACCAGCGGACGGCCTCCTCGAGCGTGCCGTGCTTCTCGTGCCAGACGCCCAGGTTGTAGGCGCTGTCGATGTTGCCGCCCGCCGCGGCCCGCTCCCACCAGTGCCTGGCGGCCGAGCGGTCGCCACGCTGGGCGTACAGCTTGCCCAGCCGGTGCGCGGCCTGGGCGTCGCCGTGCTGGGCGGCGACAAGAAGGTCGGGCTCGTCTCCTGAGCGGGGCGCAGGCACCGGCTCGGACGTTTCGACAGCGTGCCCGGCCGGCGCCCCCACCTCCCGCTCGTTCTGCCACCACGTCATTGCGCCAGAGTGACATGTGATGAAGCGATCGCGGAGTGTAATCGATGAGAACGGGCGGCGTGCGGTTACGACTTCAGCACGGACGAGCGCTGGAGGTACTCCTCGTCGTCCATCTCGCCGCGGGCGTAGCGCTCGGCGAGGATCTGCTCGGCCGACGCGGTACGGCTGGGCGGCGGCCCGCCCCAGCCGCCCCAGCGGCCACTTCGCCTGGCCTTGACGAAGAGCGTCACGGCGGCGATCCAGAACAGGATCCAGAAGATCGGGAAGATGGGCCAGAAGCTGTGCATCGCTGGTGTCCTTTCTTGACGTTGGAACCAGCCTGCTCGCCCGGTGGGCCCGCCGAATCGGACAGCGGTCGCGTTCGGGGATACGACGGGCGGCGTATCCCCGGGCCAGGCGGGATACTCCTCGCCGGGCCGGATCGCGGGATCGCTAGAGCCAGCCGGGCCTGACCAGGCCGGACTCGTAGGCGATGACCACGAGCTGCGCCCGGTCGCGCGCGTGCAACTTCATCATCGCCCTGCTCACGTGCGTCTTCGCCGTGGCCGGGGACATGAACAGCTTGGCCGCGATCTCGTCGTTCGTCATCCCGGTGCCGACCAGCGCCAGCACCTCCCGCTCGCGCTCGGTCAGCAGGTCGAGGCCGTCGGCGGCGACGGGCTCCTTGGCCCGCGTCGCGTACTCGGCGATCAGCCGCCTGGTCACGCTCGGAGACAGCAGCGCCTCGCCGGCCGCCACCACCCGCACCGCCTGGATCAGCTCGGCCGGCTCGGTGTCCTTGACCAGGAAGCCGCTGGCCCCGCCGCGCAGCGCCTCGAAGACGTACTCGTCCAGTTCGAAGGTGGTCAGGATGATGATCCGCGGCCCCGGCGGCATCTGCCTGGTCGCGGTCAGGCCGTCGGTGCCCGGCATGCGGATGTCCATGAGCACGACGTCGGGCGCGTGCTCGCGCGACAGCCGCACCGCCTCCGCCCCGTCGGCGGCCTCGGCGACGACGCTCATGTCGGGCTGCGCGTCGAGCAGCGCCCTGAAGCCCGCCCGCACCAGCGCCTGGTCGTCGGCCAGCAACAGCTTGATCATCCTGTTTCCTCCGGTAGTGGCAGCCTGGCCTCGACCTGGAACCCGGTCTCCTTCGGCCCCGCGACCAGCGTGCCACCGAGCGCGGAGGCGCGCTCGCGCATGCCGGGGATGCCGTTGCCGCTGCCCTCCTCGGCCAGTACGGCAGGCATCGACGACCCCGTGTCGGTGACCGTGATGACCAGCTCGGCCGCGAGGTACTCCAGCCGCACCGACACCCGCGACCCTGGAGCGTGGCGAGCGGCGTTGGTGAGCGACTCCTGCGCGATGCGGTAGGCCGCCCGCTCGACCTGCGCGGGCAGCGGTCGCGCGCCGACCTGCTCGAGCGACACGTCGAGCCCCGACCGCTCGACCAGGTCGCCCAGCCGGTCGAGCCCGGCGGTCGGGGACCGGGGCGCGCCCTCGCGCAGCACGTTCAGCACCGAGCGCAGCTCGCCGAGCACCTCCTTGGAGGCGCCCTTGATCGTGGTGAGCGCGGAGCGGGCCTGGCCTGGGTCGTCGTCCATCAGGTGAAGGGCGGTGGAGGCCTGCACATGGATGAGCGAGATGTTGTGCGCGAGCACGTCGTGCAGTTCCTGCGCCATCGTCAGCCGCTCCTCGCTGGCCTGCCGTCTCGACTCCTCCTCGGCCACCCGCGCCCGCTCGGCGCGGCTTTCGATCCGGTACCTGGCCAGCTCGCCCGCGGCGAGGATCAGCGTCATCACCGCCACGATCGCCAGGATGTGCCACAGGCCGCGCGACGGCGGGTCGACCAGCCAGGTCGAGTAGATCAGGAAGAAGACCGTCGTCAGGGCGGAGGCGATCAGCGCGAGCTTTCTGCGCCCCTCGGTGACGGTCTGGAAGAGCATGATGATCGGGCTGACGAAGACCGGGCCGTAGGGGTAGCCGCCCCACAGGTAGAGGCAGGTCGCCGCGAGCGTGAGAGCGAGCGACGTCTTCGGGAACCGATGCCTGAAGAGCATCATCGCGGGCCCGACGAGCAACAGCACGATGGCCGTCGCATCGACCTTCTCGCGGTCGGTCTGCCCGTAGTACGCCCCCTGGGAGGCGATCACCTGGAACACGGCGACCACCAGGGCGAGATAAGGGGTCTTGCGCACCTGTCCACGCTAGACGACCCCGGAAGGACACGACATCCTCCCGATGTCGCAGGGGGCCCTACCACCACCGGCGTACCTGGTCCATTGTTGGGATCATGCGCCGACACATCCTCGCTCTCGTCGCCGTCACACCGCTCCTCGTCGCCGCGCCCGCCTTCGCGGGGCCGGCGGATCACAAGCCGCCGCCTCCTCAGCAGAAGCAGCCCGTCGCCGAGGGGTACGGCGGGGCCGTGGCGACAGTCGACCTCGACGCCAGCAGAGCCGCGCTGGAGGTGCTGAAGAAGGGCGGCAACGCGATGGACGCCGCGGTGGCGGCGGGGGCCGTGCTCGGTGTCACCGAGCCGTACTCCGCGGGCCTGGCCGGCGGCGGGTTCATGGTCTACTACGACGCCAGGCGGGGCAGGGTCCATTCGATAGACGGTCGGGAGGCCGCGCCAGCCGCGATGGCGTCGACCTCGCTGCAGGGCATCCCGTTCGAGGAGGCCGTGACCAGCGGCCTGTCGGCGGGCGTGCCCGGCGCGGTCGCGCAGTGGGATCTGGCCCTGCGCAGGTTCGGCACGACCAGCCTGCGTGACGCGCTGAAGCCCGCGATCGAGGTGGCGTCCAAGGGCTTCGTGGTCGACCAGACCTTCCACGACCAGACCGCCGCGAACGCCGCCAGGTTCAAGGACATCTCCTCCACCGCCAAGCTCTACCTGCCGAACGGCGCGCCACCGCCCGTCGGGTCCGTGTTCAGGAACCCCGAGCTCGCCGACACCTACCGCGAGCTGGGCAGGCGCGGCCCCGAATGGCTGTACGGCGGGCGGCTCGGCCAGGAGATCGTCAGGACGGTCAAGAACCCGCCGATCACCCCAGGCGCGACCCGCAACGTGCGGCCGGGCCTGATGGAGGTCTCCGACCTGACCGCCTACCGGGCGCTGACGCGGGAGCCGACGCGCGTCGACTACAACGGCATGCAGGTGTACGGCATGTCGATCCCCTCCTCGGGCGGATCCACCGTCGGCGAGGCGCTCAACATCCTGGAGGCGCTGCCCACCATCGGCCTCCACGAGTACCTGGAGGCGTCGCGCCTGTCCTTCGCCGACCGCGGCAAGTACGTGGGCGACATCCCGAACGTGCCCCTGGCCGAGCTGCTCAGCGACGGCTTCGCCAAGGAGCGCGCCTGCCTGGTCGGCGATCGCGCGATGGCGCACCCCGCCGCACCCGGCACGCCCGACGGCACCTACACGGGCTGCGGTGAGCCGCTGGACGAGGCGGCCACCCCGCCCGCGGACGAAGGGCCCGAGACGACCCACCTGGTGGTCGCCGACCGCTGGGGCAACGTGGTCGCCTACAACCTCACGATCGAGTCCACCGGCGGCAACGGCATCGTGGTGCCGGGCCGCGGAGTGCTGCTCAACAACGAGCTGACCGACTTCACCTTCGGCCCCGCTCCCGGAGACCCGAACCTGCCCGCGCCCGGCAAGCGCCCCCGCTCGTCCATGGCTCCGACGATCGTGCTGGCCCACGGCAAGCCGGTGCTGGCGGTCGGCTCGCCCGGCGGGTCGACGATCATCACGACCGTGCTGCAGATCCTCGTCAACCGCTACGAGTTCGGCATGAACCTGCCCGACGCGCTCGCCGCGCCGAGGGCCACCCAGCGCAACACCGCGCAGACCCAGGCCGAGCAGGGCTTCCTCGACCGCTACAAGGCCGAGCTGGAGGCCAGGGGCCACACCTTCACGCTGAACCCGGAGATCGGCGCGGCCACCGCCCTGGAGTTCACCGGAAGGGGCAGGATCCAGGCCGTGGCCGAGCCCGTACGGCGGGGCGGCGGCAGTGCCATGGTGGTGAGAACCCCATAGCTCGCCGTAGTCGCCCGATCACGTAGAGATCTATCGTGCGGGGGTCCGCGTCTCGCCACGAGAGGAACCCCCGCATGCACACGGTGTTCGCTTCCGCCCTGATCGCCGGCGCCCTGGCCCTGCCCGGAGCGCCGGCCGAGGCCCCCGCCCCGCCCCCGTGCCGGGCGGACGTGTGCCTGTGGACGGGAGCCGGCTACACGAGCGAGCTCTTCACCTGGCGGGCCGCCGACGGCAACGTGCACATCGGCCCAGCGCACGCCGACAGGGTGGGCTCGTTCGTGGCCGACACCGAGGTCTGCTTCGTCGACACGGGCGAGTCCGAGTGGAGCTGGAACGAGCGGCGGCGGGCGGGCGGCGGCGACTACAGCCCCAGCTACTTCCGGCGTTTCGGCCACCAGATGGACCGCATCGCGCCCGCTCGCTACTGCTAGCGTCCGGCCGCGGTGAACACGGCCGGTGACAGCGCCGGCTAGTAGATCAGCTCGAAGGCGTCGGGCTTCATCCTCCTGGTGCGTGCCCAGTACTCGAAGGTGAAGCCCGGCCAGATCGTCCTGTTGACGCCGTGCTCGTCGAGGTACCAGGACCGGCACCCGCCCTCGCTCCACACCAGGCGGTTGAGGCGCTCCTGCAGCCGCTCGTTGAAGGCCCGCTGCCGCTCGGGCCTGACGTCGATGGCCCTCGCCTGCGTCCTGGACAGCAGCCGAAGACAGTCCATGACGTACCGGACCTGCGACTCGATCATGAAGACCACCGAGTTGTGGCCGAGTCCGGTGTTGGGCCCGAGCAGGAAGAACAGGTTGGGGAAGCCCGCGGTGGCGATGCCGTAGTAGGCCTCGATGCCGTCCTGCCAGGCGTCCTGGATCTTCACGCCGTCCCTGCCGACGATCCGCTGCTCCTGCAGCGCGTCCGTGACCTTGAAGCCGGTGCCGTACACGACGACGTCGGCCTCGTGCTCCCTGCCCGTGACGTCGACCACCGCGTGGCCGCGCAGTTCGGCGATGCCGTCAGTGACCAGGGAGACGTTCGGCCTGCTCAGCGCGGGATAGTAGTCGCTGGAGATGAGGATGCGCTTGCAGCCGATCGTGTAGTCGGGGGTGAGCCTGCGGCGCAGCTCGGGGTCGGGCACCTGGCGTTCGAGGTGCCGCAGGGCCAGGTTCTCGTGGAAGGCCATCAGCCTGGGATCGACGGCGAAGCCGAGCGCTCTGGTCTCCAGTGTCCAGTAGATGCCGTTGCGCAGGGCGCGGGCGGCTCCGGGGAGCTTGAGCAGCCGCTTCATCCGGTCGGGGACGGCGAAGTCGGGTTTGGGGTGGATCCACGGGGGCGTGCGCTGGAAGACGGTCAGCTGGGCGGCCTCGGTGGCGATCTGGGGGACGAACTGGATGGCGGAGGCGCCGGTGCCGATGACCGCCACGCGCTTGCCCTTGAGGTCGACGCCGTGATCCCATTCGGCCGAGTGGAACGCCGGCCCCGCGAAGGTACCCGGGATGTCCGGGAATTTCGGTACGTGGAGGGCGCCGATGGCGGAGATCACCGCGTTCGCCCGCAGTGTCTCGCCGTCCGACGTGGTGATCTCCCATTCCCTGCCGGCGTACTCGAGGCTCACCACCTGCTTGCCGTACCGGAGGTGAGGGTCGATGCCGTACTTCCACACGCACGCCCGCATGTACTCCCAGATCTCCTCCTGCGGGGAGAACATCCGCGACCAGCCGGGGTTGAGCTCGAAGGAGTAGGAGTACATGTGCGAGGGGACGTCGCACGCGCACCCGGGGTAGGTGTTGTCACGCCAGGTCCCGCCCAGGTCGTCCGCCTTCTCCAGGATGACGAAGTCGTGGAACCCGGCCTCCTTCAACTTGATCGCCATGCCGATCCCGGCGAAACCGGAACCGATGATGACGATGCCCGGCTTGTCACTGGCTTCCACGGGACCTCCTGTAGGACTCGAACTCGGCATGCGCGGGTGACAGGGCGATGTAGTCGAGGGCGGCCTTCAGGTCTCCTTCCTGGCTGGGATGGAAGCCGGGGCGCAGGTACCGGGGCACGGCCAGCGCCAGGCTGCGCATCGTCGGCACCCTGCCCTGGCGCGCGCGGTGGAAGAAGTGGGTCCACCTGGCCTCGACGCGCCCCGCCACCACGGGATCGTTGGCCAGCAGGAACCCCGCGCCGCGCTTGACCAGGTAGACGAGGACGGGCCCGGTCGCGAGCATCGTGCGCGCCCTGCGGGCGTAGGAGCCGTCGAGGTGCGTGAACAGGTCGAAGGCCACACTGCGGTGCTCGACCTCCTCGGCGCCGTGCCAGCGCAGCAGGTCCATCATCACGGGGTCGGAGCCCGCCTCGTCCAGCGGCTTCGCGTGCAGGATCCAGTCGCCGAGCACCGCCGTGTAGTGCTCGATCGCCGCGATGATCGCCAGTCGCTCCTTCAGCCAGAATCTCGCGGCCATCGGCGGCATGGTGTGGTCGCCGAGCACGCGCTCGAAGAGCCACTCGATGTTCTCGACATAGGACGTGGGGTCGAGGCCCTGCTCCTTCATGCGCTCCAGGACGCGCTGGTGAGCCACCGCGTGCGTGCCCTCCTGCCCCATGAAGCCCTTGACCTCGGCCCTCAACGTCTCGTCCCTGACGTACGGCAGTGCCTGCTTGAAGACGTGCACGAACCACCGCTCGCCCGCGGGCAGCAGCATGTGCAGCACGTTGATCAGGTGTGTGGTGAACGGGTCGCCCGGCACCCAGTGCAGCGGGGTGTCCTCCCAGGAGAAGCGCACTCTGCGCGGCTGGATCATGCCGCCCTCCATCGGTGGACGTGGGGGAGGTCGTCGTCGAGCCAGAACGCGTCGTCCTCGGTGACCACCAGGAGCTCCTCGAACTTGGCCCCCACGGTGCCGTCCTCGGTGCCGAGATGGGGTTCGACCGCCCACAGCCCCGGCGTGGGCGGATGCGCCGAGGCCCTGCCGCCCGCCCAGAGCGGCGAGCGGCCCTCCAGGCGCTCCTTGACCAGTTCGCGGCCGATGGTCCTGAGAGTCCTGAGACCGAAGGAGTCGAAGACGACCAGCCGGGGTCCGCCCACGCGGATCCGGTCGACCCGGTGGCCGATCACCCGCCCCGGGTAGACCTGGTGGCGGTTGGTGCGGCCCTGCTCCTTGATCCGCTCGTCGACCGCCCGGTAGATGTCCTGGAACGTGCGGCGCCGCCGTACCAGGTCCAGGATGTGCGCGCGATGGGCCGACAGGTCGCGATCGAGGCGGGTCCAGGCGGCGTTGCCGCCCAGACAGCCGGAGAAGCCGATGTCGGCGACGTAGCCGTCCATGACCGGCGCGGCGTCCAGCACGTACGGCATGCCGGGTTCGAGGCGGCGGCCGGTCGGAAGGAACTGGGTCGGGATCCTGAAGTTCCTGAACGCGGTGCGCTCGCCGAACCAGGCGAACGGCACGTGGAACCAGTCGTCGACGCCGTGGCGCTCCAGCCACCGGCGCAGCGCGGCGGCGGCCATCCGCTCGCTCACGCCGGGTTCGAGCCGGGAGGCGACGTGCTCGGCGCCCTGGTAGGCGAGCCGTTGCAGCTCGCGGAACCTGTCCAGGTCGACTCTATTGGACACAAAGTCCAATGTAGTTGGACATGCGGGGCCAGGTCCAGAGGAGGTGACCGTACGGAGGGGATGCGGGACCCGGCGTCACGGTGTCCCGAAACGACAAAAACCCGCCGCGACCTCGTCGAACGGCGGGTGAAGGCCCCTGGCGGCTAGACCAGGAGCATGTAGGCGATCACGCCGACGATGGCGACGGCGAGCACGACCGCGATGATCGGCAGGGCGGCGGAGCGCTTGGGGGCGGCCGCCGACTCCTTCTCGGACCGCTCGGCGAACGCGCGGAACTGCTGGGTGTTCCCCGAGGGGTCGATGTGCTGGTCAGACATGCGATGCACTCTAGCGGGGTCGGCTGGTGGATTTGCACCTTTTAGCATGACTCGGTGGAGGGCAGTCGATTATCGGACCGCTGACATGGCCGGATAGCGTGGACGCATGCTCAGAACCCTGCTCGCACCCCGCATGCTCGGGCTGCACGTGCTCGCGATCGGGGTTCTCGTCTCCTTCATCCTGCTCGGCCGCTGGCAACTCGGCGTCTTCGAGGACTCGGGCAAGCCGGCCAGCGCCACCGACCCCGCGCCCGTCGCCGTCGAATCGCTCAGCAGGGTCGGCACCCAGATCGAGGGCACGTCGGTGGGGCGGCGCGTCACCGCCTCAGGCTCCTACGACGCGGCGCGCCAGTTGCTCGTCGCCGACCGCAGGCCCGACGTGGCCGCGCCGGGCGGCAACGTGTCCAGAGACCAGGGCTACTGGGTGCTGACGCCGCTCGCGCTGCGCGACGGCACGCTGATGCCGGTCGTGCGGGGCTGGGTCGCCAAGTCCGACGACCCCGGCATCGCCGTCCCGCCGGGAGAGGTGACGGTGAGCGGGCGGCTGCGGTCGCCCGAGGGCACCGACAGCGTCCAGCGGCGGGCCGAGGGCGTCCCCGAGGGGCAGGTGCAGACGGTCTCGACGGCCGAGCTGATCAACCTGTGGCGGGGGCAGAAGGTGCGCAACGGGTTCGTGGTCGCCCAGACCCCCGGCCTCACACCCGTCAAGGTGTCGGCCCCGGTCACCGGCGGCACGCTGACCTGGCGCAACCTGGCCTACGCGGCCAACTGGTGGATCTTCGCGGGGTTCGCCGTGTTCATGTGGTTCCACTTCGTCCGCGACGCCGTACGCTCCAGCAAGTCCCCCGAACCCGAAGCCGTCCTAGAAAGTTGATGATCGTGGAGTCCGCACTCAAGCCCTTCCGGGTCCTCGCGTACATCGTCGGCACCATGCTGCTCGTGCTCTGCACGGCCATCGTGCTGAGGTACGGCTTCGACGTCCCGGAACCCTCCAAGATCGTCTCGCCCATCCACGGGTTCCTCTACATGCTCTACCTCGTCGCGGTCATGAACCTCGGCATGAAGGCGCGCTGGAACTGGGGCTACATGCTGGGCATCATGCTCGCGGGCACGGTGCCGCTGCTGTCCTTCTACGTCGAGCGCCGGGTGACCACCAGGGTGCGGGAGGCCATCGCGGCCTGATGGCCTCCTCGTACGGCCGGCTCTCCTTCTCGCGCGGCGGGCTCCCCTTCCCGGGCGCCCGCCTCTCCTCCCGCGCTAGCCGCCGATCCCGCGCCTGCGGGCCCTCTTGAGCCGCTCACGCTGCGAGGGGTCGAGCATCATGTAGCCGACCACGGGCGCGGCGACCACGCCGAGCACGACGAGCAGGGTGAGCCAGCCGGGCAGGAAGAGCCACGAGAACAGGACAGCGATACCGGCGCCGATGGCGTACTTCTGGACGGGCGACATCCTCAACATCCCTCCGAACGCGGAGCACGTGCCCCGCCTCTCCACATTCTGCGTCGTCGGTTCAACGATCGGGAGCCTTCGCGCGGTTCCATCCGCGATATATCTCATTTTTTCCGTACGGCGCCCGCGCCGTGGCGGCCCTCCCGACCGTCGCTCTCCCGACCGTTGCTCTCCCGACCGTTGCTCTCCCGACCGTTGCTCTCCCGACCGTTGCTCTCCCGACCGTTGCTCTCCCGACCGTTGCTCTCCCGACCGTTGCCCTCACGGCTGGGACGAACTGGACGCCGCGGCGATCGTCTTCAGATCGAGACGCAGCTCATCGGCGGTGAGGCGCTGGCGCGGCGAGCCCGACAGCAGACGGAACAGCACGGGAGCCAGGACCCCCGCCCGCGTGAGCGGTGCCCCGGGCGCGGGCGCGCGCCCCTCGACGGCCGTGAACAGCGTCGCGCCGAGCGACCAGAGATCGGCGGCAGGGCCCACGTTCCCCTCGGGGGCGGTGTAGGCGGACGTCCCGGACGCCGGCGAAGGATCGGCCAGCGTCACCTGCCCACCACCGCCCACCAGGATGGTCTCCGGCCGCAGGTCGCCGTGGAACCGGCCCGCTTCATGGAGCGGGGCCAGCAGGTCGAGCACTCCCAGGCCGACCGCCGCCGCCTCCTCAGGGGCCAGCGGGCCCGCGGCGTGGAGGATGTGCTCCAGGGGGCGCGGGGGTTGCTCAGGGCCGCCCTCGGGCCGGCTCGACCTGCCCTGCGGCTGGTCGGTGAGCACCAGCGGGCCGGTGAACGTCGGCCGCCTGAACGGGGCCGTCGTCTCGACGATCGGCACGGGTTCCGGCTCGCCGGGCATCGAGGCGAGCACGGGCGGTGCGGCGTCGTCGGTGACACCCCAGCTCAGGGGCGCGGCGGGAGGCGGCTCGCCGGGCTGGCCCCCGTTGGGCGGCCCCCAGGGTGTGGGCCCGTTCCCGCCGGGCGGTCCCCACTGCTGCTCCTGCGGGACGTTCTGCGGCGGACCCCACGACCCCGGCCCGTTCCCGTCGGACGGCCCCCACGTTCCAGGGCCGTTCTCGCCGGGCGGCCCCCATGCCGCGGGAGCGTTCTCGCCGGGCTGCCCCCATGCGTCGGGGGCGTTGCCGGGCGGCGCCCACGGACCGGGAGCGTTGCCGTCGGGCTGCCCCCATGCGTCGGGGGCGTTGCCGGGCGGCGCCCACGGACCGACGGCGGCGGGCTGCGGACCCCACGAGCCAGGAAGGTCGCCAGGGTGAGGAGCGGGATGCTCGGGCCCGGGACCCGGCTGTGGTGGCTGGGACACGATGGCCGAGGGATCGACGGGTCCGTGCGGAGGACCCCACGGGCCCGCCGGAGCGTCGACGGGCACCGGCCCTCCCACCACGGGAGGAGCCGCGGGCATGGGACCCCACCCGGCGGGCGGACCGGCAGGCTGTGAGGCGGCCGCCTTGCCGTCCTTGGGGCCCCGTCGCAGGACCCGGCGGAGCAACGAGGGCTTCCCTGCCGGCGCGGGGCCGTTCCCCGCATGCGCGGGGCCGTTCCCCATCGGAGGGTATGGCTGACCGGGACCGACCGGCATACCCCCAGGACCCGGTTGCGCACCCACGGGACCCTGGGCCACACCTCCAGGACCGACGGGTCCATGAGCCGCACCGCCAGGACCGACGGGCGGTCCGGCGGGTCCATGAGGTGCACCGCCAGGAGCCATGGGCGGGCCGGCGGAACCTGGAGCCACGCCACCAGGTCCCACGGGAGCTTGGGCCGCATCACCTGCGCCCGGCACCCAGGAGGCCGGAGGGGCACCCACGGGATCCGCAGGGTGCTCCACCGGGCCACCTAGCACCCCGTCGGGCCCCAGCGGGTCGAGTCCCGGGTCGTAGGGCGCCTGTTCGTAGCCCAGCGGGTCGAACCCCTGCCCCTGGTGCGACCCTTCCGGTCCCATAGGGCCGGAACCCGGACCGTGGGGTGCACCCTCGGGTCCCGGACCACCGAATCCCGGATCGCCGGGTGCTTGCTCGGGTCCTGGGGTGTAGAAGCCCGGATCGCCGGGTGCTTGCTCGGGTCTTGGGATGCCGAATCCCGGACCGCTGGGTGTTTGCTCGGGTCCTGGGGCGAAGAAGGCCGGATCGCCGGGTGTTCCCTCGGGCCCTGGGGTGCCGAAACCGCCGAGTGCTTGCTCGGGTCCAGGGGTGTGGAAGGCCTGGGCTGGCGGCGTGGCCGTCGGGTCGGTGGGGGTGGTGTAGGGCGTCGCGGGTGGGCCGGAGGCATCGGCTTCCGGTGCGGCGTGAGGGCCGGACGGGGCCCACGATGCGGCGTGTGGATCGGTGGCGGCGTCCCCGGTGACAGGCGAGTCCACCGGGGCCCCTGGTGTCACGAGTCCAGGGGGAGGCGGCGCGACGGTCTCGAAGGGAGCCGGCGCGACGCTCTGCGGGGCTTGCCCGGCATTCTGCTGGAAGGGAGCCAGGTCTGGATCGGTGGTCTCGGACTTCGGCGCGGGTCTGGTCGCTTCCAGGGCGTCGAGGTGGAGGGCCTCGTGGCGCATCGCGGGGCGGGTGACCTCGAGCGGGTCCTGGTGAGGTGTTCCCGCCGGAGGCGCCGGGCGGATGGCCACGACCCTGGTCTTCTCGGCGTCATCGTCGTCGGCGGCCGTGGGTGACCACGGGCTCGACGCGGGGGTCGCCACCGGGTGCGCCGGGGTGAACGGGTACGGCACGGGCGCTGGCAACGGGTGCTGCCCTGATCCGGGAGCGCCGGTGGCCGGTTCAGGAGGCGCGGACAAGCCCGAGCCGGACGGCGCAGGGGAGGACAAGCCCGCCTCGGGCGCGGAAGGCCCGGGTCCGGATCCTGGTGCTGAAGGGTCGGGTGCGAAGGGGGCAGGGCCGGATCCCGGTGCTGAAGGGTCGGGCGCGGAAGGCCCGGGTCCGGATCCCGGTGCTGAAGGCTCGGGGTCGGGTGCGAAGGGCGCGGGGCCGGATGCCGGTGCTGAAGGGTCGGCTCCGGGTGTGAAGGGGGCCGGGGCGTGCGGCGGAGCGGAAGAGTCCGTGGAGGGGGACGGGTCGGGGGGAGCGGGCTGGTCGGAGGAGGGAGAGGCGGGCGCGGGTTCCCACGGCGCGGGCGACGACGCGGAGGAAGGAACGGCAGGGTCCGGCGAGGTACCGGG
This sequence comes from Nonomuraea mangrovi, assembly GCF_042681425.1. Taxonomy (NCBI): domain Bacteria; kingdom Bacillati; phylum Actinomycetota; class Actinomycetes; order Streptosporangiales; family Streptosporangiaceae; genus Nonomuraea; species Nonomuraea mangrovi. The sequence goes on from NZ_JBHUFV010000015.1 coordinate 543,003, forward strand.
AGCGGACGACGGTTCCCAGGGCGCCGACCCCGGCGTGGCGGAGGGATGCGACGACGCGGAGGGCGAGGGCGTGGACGCCGTCCACGGCGAGGGCGTGGAGGGCGACGACGCGGAGGGCGAGGACGCGGACGGCGTCGACAGCGAGGACGCGGAGGGTGAGGTCGCGGAGGGGGGCGGGGTGGCGCCGGCGAGGTCGGCGAAGACGGCGGCGACCGTCTCGGCGGACGGCCGGGCGGCAGGGTCGGGATGAAGCATGTCGGTCAGCAGAGGGCCCAGCGCCCCGCCGATCGGCTGCCCCGGCTGGGGAGGGCGGCCCTCGAGCCCGAAGTGGAGCGTCGCGGCCAGCGACCACAGGTCCGCGGCCGGCCCGACCCCTGGGGGCCGGAACGGGGTGGCGACGCCGAAGCCCGTCAGCACCGCCCGACCGGTCGGCGTGAGGACGACCGTGGACGGCTGGATGTCGCCGTGTACGACCCCGACCCCGTGGACGGCGCGCAGCGCCGCTACCAGGTGCACGCCGATCCTGGCGACCTGGACGGGTGGGAGCGGGTGCCGTTCAAGGACCGTCTGCTCCAGCGTGCGTCCCTGGGGAAGGTCGACGACCAGCCATGGCGTGCCGTCCTCGACGATCACCTCGTGGACCGCCTCGATGGAGGCGTGCCCGAGCCCGGTGACCAGCCCGACCTCGCGCCCTACCGCGCCGCACAACTCCCTGCGGGCCGAGGGGTCGGGCGGGAGCCGTACCTCTCTGATCCCGACGTCGCGGCGCATCAGGTCGTCGGCGGCGAGCCAGAGGGACCCGGCGCCCAGGGGGTTCAGCAGCCGATAGCGTCCGGCCAGCCGGCGTTGGCCGTTCATGGTGATATCTCCGTCCAAACGCGTGCAGCGACACAGCACGATAGCGGTTTGTCGGGAAATGCCACCATCACAGTTGACGGGTAAAGGCGGCGCGGTAGGCGGTCGGCGTGAGTCCTGCCCTGGCCGTGAGGTGTTTGCGGAGGGAGTCCGCGCTGCCCAGGCCGCTGCGGGCGGCGACCTGGTCCATGGGAAGGCTGGTCGTTTCGAGGAGCTCGCGCGCGCGGTCGACGCGTTGATGGAGCAGCCACTGCAGCGGGCTGAGCCCGGTCTCGGCGTGGAAACGCCGGGTGAGCGTACGGATGCTGGTGCCGGCGTGGACGGCGAGGTCCTTGAGCGTGAGGGGCCGGTCGAGCAGGGACAGGGCCCATGCGCGGGTGTCGGCGAGTGAGGTGCCCTGCTCGGGCGGCAGCGGGGTCTCGATGAACTGGGCCTGGCCGCCGGGCCGTACGGGGGAGACGACGGCGAGGCGGGCGGCGGCGTTGGCGGCGGCGGCGCCGAAGTCGAGCCTGACCAGGTGGAGGCACAGGTCGATGGCGGCGGCCGCGCCTGCCGAGGTGAAGACGCCCCTGTCCTCGACGTAGAGGACGTCGGGGCGGACGTCGACGGACGGGAAGCGGGCGGCCAGGTCGCCGGCCAGCCCCCAGTGCGTGGTGGCCGCACGCCCTTCGAGCAGACCCGCCTGCGCGAGCACGAACGCGCCGGTGCACAGCGAGGCGACGCGCGCCCCGTCGGCGTGCGCCGCGCGGAGGGCGTCGAGCGTGTCGGGGTGGGCGTCCTCGCCGCCGCTGCCGACGGCGATCACGGTGTCGGCGCCCTTCACGGCCTCGAGCCCGTCGGGGACGTGGATCTGCGGGCCGCCGATGGTCGCCATCGTCCCCGGTACGGCGGTGCAGACCTGGATCTCGTAGCCGGTCGTGCCGCTGAAGACCATGTGCGGGATCGACACGTCGAAGCTCATCACGGGCGGCGTGATGACGACCGCGATGCGGTGCATGGCCAGATCCTCCGGATGGTTGGCATTCAGGCCACTATCGCATGACACGCCGGATCGCGAGGGTGGAGCCATGCAGAAATTTCATGTCATCACTGGTGCGGGTGCGACGGCGAACCGTACGGCGAGGCTCCTCGTAGAGGACGGCGAGCGGGTGCGCATGGTCAGCCGCAAGGGAGCGGGACCCGAGCACCCGCTGATCGAGCGGGTCGCGGCCGACGCCTCCGACACCGCCGCGCTCGTCGACCTGCTCGACGGCGCCGACCACCTGATCAACTGCGCGGCCCCCGCCTACCACCTGTGGACGGCGGAGTTCCCCGCGCTCGCGGCCTCGCTGCTGGAGGCGGCCAAGCGGACGGGCACGCCGTACGTGATGCTGGGCAACCTGTACGGCTACGGCCTCGTGGAGGGCCCGATCAGGCCCGACCTGCCGCTGAGGGCGAAGGGCCCCAAGGGCAGGGTGCGGGCGGACATGTGGGAGTCGGCCGCGGCCTCGGACGCCCAGGTGACCGAGGTGCGGGCCGCCCAGTTCTACGGCGAGGGCGCGGTGTCGGTGTTCAGCCTGATGGTCCAGCCGCAGGTGCTGGCGGGGGCGACGGCGCTCGTGCCGCAGCCGCTCGACGTCCCGCACAGCTACTCGGCCATCGGTGACACCGCCCGCACCCTGGTCGCCGCGACCAGGGACGAGAGGGTGTGGGGGCGGGCCTGGCACGTGCCGGTGGTCACGCTGTCGGTCCGCGAGCTGGCCGGCAGGCTGGCCGCGATGGCGGGCGTCGCCGAGCCGAGGCTCGACGTCATGAACGACAGGGACATCGCGCTGCTCTCGCTCACCGCCCCCTTCTGGAGCGAGCTGAACGAGGTCCTGGTCAAGCCGGGACACCCCTTCGTCGTGGACTACTCCGAGACCGAGGAGGTGCTGGGGGTCAAGCCGTCGTCCGTCGACGACGTGCTCGCCGAGGTCGTCCACGCCTCGTGAGCCTTGATCAGCTTGCCCCACAGCAGCGACCTGTCGGCGGCGGGCAGGGTGATGCCGAAGACGTCCTCCATGGCGCGGAAGTAGTCGGCGGAGCTCTCCATCGTGGTCGAGCCCGCGTCGTCGCCGATCCTGGTCAGCACGAGGCCGCGCAGGATGTCGGCGCCTGAGGCGTCCCTGCGGTTGAGCGTCGCCACCCTGACGAAGCCGGACGTCGGCGAGGTCGACAGGTGCTCGTGCATCGTCTCGAACGCTGACATCTCCGCCGGCTCCATTCCGAAGTCCATGCCGGCGAACGAACCCCGCGGATCGTGGTCGAAGCGCCATCCGCCGGGCGCGACCTCCGAGCGGCGCAGGCCGTACTCGAAGGGGCCCTGCCGGTAGCGGCCCTCGGCCAGCGGCAGCGGCTCGTGCAGCGCGTCGCCGAGCCCCGCGTCCACCAGCCACTCGTCAGGACCGTCGGACGAGGGCAGCCGCACGGTCAGCACCAGGTGGTTGCCGGTGACGCCGGGCTCGGCGCCGTGGTTCTGCACGCCGCCGACGTGCCTGGTCACCTCGTAGCCGAGCGCGGCCAGCAGTGCGGACATGGCGCCGTTCAGGTGGTAGCAGTAGCCGCCGCGACCGCGCAGGATCCGCGCCGCCGACTCGGCGGGGTCGAGCGTGGTCGGCCGGTCGAGCCAGATCTCCAGCGCCTCGTACGGCACGCGCTCGACGTGCGCGGCGTGCAACGCGCGAAGGTGGTCCACGGAAGGCGGCGCGCTCTCCAGGCCGAGCCTGCGCAGATATGCGGTGATGTCCACGACGGACAAGTCTGCACGGGATGTGCACATCTTGGGGAGTGTCGTCTGCACACGTCCCTTCTACGCTGCTGTCCGTGGCAGACCAGCGACGCATCCTCGTGGTGGAGGATGACGAGACGATCGCGCTTGCCGTACGCAACCGGCTGGCCGCCGAAGGCTTCGACGTGCGCGTCGCGGGCGACGGCGAAGCGGCCCTCATCGCGTACGGCAGAGCGGAACCCGACCTGGTGATCCTGGACCGGCTCCTGCCGGGACTGGACGGCCTGGAGGTGTGCCGCAGGATGCAGGCGGCGCGGCCGGTGCCCGTCCTCATGCTGACCGCGCTCGGCGAGGAGACCGACGTGCTCGTCGGGCTCGGCGTGGGCGCGGACGACTACCTCGCCAAGCCGTTCAGCATGCGCGAGCTGGTGGCCAGGATCCACGCGCTGCTGCGCAGGGTCGAGCGGGCCGCCCAGCTGGCGATCGAGGACACCGTGATCAGGGTGGGCGAGGTCGAGATCGACACGGCGGCCCGCAGGGTGTTCGTGCGCGGCACGGAGGCGCAGCTCACCCGCACCGAGTTCGACCTGCTGCGCCGCCTGGCCGAGCGTCCCGGCCAGGTCTTCGAGCGCGACAGGCTGCTCTCGGACGTGTGGGGGTTCTCCGAGGCGGCCGCCACCAGGACCGTCGACAGCCACGTCCGCGCGCTGCGCCGCAAGCTCGGCTCCGACGTCGTGCGCACCGTGCACGGCGTCGGCTACGCCCTGGTGCGCCGATGAGGCCCCTCGACTTCCTCGGTCGCATCAAGGTCAAGCTGGGCATCGTCATCGTCCTCGCGGTGGGCACGGCGTTCGTGGTCAACGAGGTCGGGCTGAACGCCGGCGCGTCCCGCGAGGCGAGGATCGCCGTCGCCAGCATCCTCGCGCTGATCATGGTGCAGGTGCTCGCGCACGGCATGACCAAGCCGCTGCGCCAGCTCGCCTCCGCGGCCCAGACCGTCGCCAAGGGTCACTACACGCTGCGCGTCCGTGCCACCTCCCGCGACGAGGTGGGCGAGCTGGCCAGGGCCTTCAACGCGATGGCCGCCGACCTCGGCGAGGTGGACAGGCAGCGGCGCGAGCTGGTCGCCAACGTCTCCCACGAACTGCGCACGCCCATCACGGGCCTGCGCGCGGTCCTGGAGAACGTGGTCGACGGCGTCTCCGTCGCCGACCCCGTCACCATGGGCACCGCCCTCGCCCAGACCGAGCGCCTGGGCCGTCTGGTCGCCCAGCTCCTGGACCTGTCACGGCTCGACTCGGGCGTGCGGCTCCTGGAGGCGGAGCCCGTCGCGCTGGAGCCCCTGCTCGAACAGGCGGCCCGCGAGGCGGCCATGGCGAGGGACGACGTCACGATCAGGCCCGTCTGCGCGCCAGGCCTGGTGGTGCGGGCCGATCCCGACCTGCTGGCGCAGGTGCTGGCCAACCTCCTCGACAACGCGGTACGGCACAGCCCCCGCTCCGGCCTGGTGACCCTGTCGGCGCACAGGCAGGGCACGGGGGTGCGGCTCCTGGTGGCCGACAGGGGCCCAGGCATCCCCGAGGGAGCGCGGACCAGGGTGTTCGAGCGCTTCTCCAGACTCGACGCGGCGAGGGCCGCCGACGCGGGGGGCTCGGGGCTCGGCCTGGCGATCGTGAAAGAGATCGTCGAACTGCACGGAGGATCCATCCACATCGACGGCGGCGAGGGGTGCCGCATGGTCGTCGACCTTCCAGAGAGGATCACCATGGAACCCGACCTGGCGCGACTGGGGATCGCCCACACCCCCGAGAGGTCCGAGGCGGACCCTCGGGAAGATCCACAGGACAAGGGGGGCGACCCGGTGGAGGAGGGTCCCGCCGAGGCGACGGAGCCCTTAAGGGAGCCGCGGTGGGAGCCGGCCCCGACCTGGCAGGTCCCTGTGCACCCGCAGCCGCAGCCCAGACCGGCGGGCTCGGTGGGGCGCACCATGCTGTGGACCGTGGTCGGCCTGGCCGCCGGTTTCCTCATCGGGCTGTTCCTGGCGTTCTTCATCGGGTTGTTCTTCGGGACAGCGGCGAGCATCCTCGTGATGCTGGTGGTCAGCGCCACGGGGGCGGCCGTCGGCTCGGCGATCGGGTCGGCCAGGGGGCAGGCGCTAGCTCCGCCGTACCCGGCGATGACCCACCTGCCGCCACCCCCCGCGCATCCGGCGCCCATGCAGGGACCCGTCCTCGCGGGGGCCGCGGCCACGAGTCCCGCGGCCGAAGGTCCCGCGCCGGGCGGCTCGGCGGTAGGCCCTTCGTCGGTAGGCCCCTCGGAAGGAGCTCTCTCAGCAGGGGCCGCCTCAGCAGGGGCCCTCTCGGCAAACGCCCCCTCGGCAGGAGCACCCTCGGCCGGAGGCCATCCGGCTGGACGGCCTGTGGCCGAGGGCCGCGCGGCCGGAGGCGTCTGGGCAGGGGGGCCGCCGCAGGGGCCGAGGCCGCCCGCGCCGCCGTACGTGCCGCCACCCCTGTTCCCCAGGCCCGAGCTTCCCGACACGCCGCGCTGGCTGCTGCCGGCCGCGCTGGGCGTGGGCGTGTTCGCCGCCGTCGCTCTGCCGTACGCCAGGGCGGGCCTGGGCATCGCGCTGGTCGCGCTCGTGCTCGGCGCGGCCGCGCTGCCCGCCGTCCTGCGCAGGGCCACCCCGTGGACCCTCGCCTTCGGCCTCATCGCCTACGCGCTCGTCGCGATGGTCGCGGTCAGGGACGCGGACTGGCTGGTGATGCCGCTGCTGGCGGCGGCCTTCGGCCTCGGCGCGCTGGCCGTCTCCGGAGCGGGCCGCGGCTGGCTGGCGCTGATCAGGGGCGGCATCTCGGTGGCCCTGGCCGTCTTCCCCGTCCCCTGGTTCCTCGCGGGCCCGCTGAAGACGCTGACCGCGCGGCGGCGCGTCATGCCACTCGTGGCGGGGCTCGGCATCACCGCGGTCCTCCTGGTCGTGTTCGGCCTGCTGTTCGCCTCGGCGGACAAGGTCTTCGCCTCCTTCCTCGACCGGCTGCTCACCGCCCCGGAGTGGGCCGGCACGCTCCCGCTGCGCCTGTTCGTCTTCGTGGTCTTCGCCGTGCTGATGGCCGCGGCCGTCCTGGTGGCCATGCGTCCCGTCTCCGACCCGGTCAGCCCCTCGTTCAGGACCAGGCTGAACCGCAGCCTGTGGGTGGTGCCGCTCACCGGGCTCAACCTGCTGTTCGCCGCGTTCGTCGCCGTCCAGGTCACCGCCCTGTTCGGCAGCAACGCCTGGCTGCTGCGCACGACGGGCCTGACGTACGCCGCCTACGCCAGGCAGGGCTTCTTCCAGCTCATGGTCGTGAGCGTCTTCGTGCTCGCCATCGTCGCCGTGGTCAGCAGCGTCGTGCGGGCCGAGCGCGGCGACCGCTGGGCGCTGGCGATCCTGCTCGGCGTGCTGTGCGCGTTCACGATGGTCATCCTGGTCTCCGCGATGCATCGCCTCGACCTCTACACCGACGCCTACGGCCTGTCGCGCCTGCGCGCCTCGGTCGCTGCCACGATCTGGTGGCTCGGCGCGGTGTTCGCCGCCGTCCTCGTGGCCGGCGGCGTACGGCTGGCCGGCCGCAGCTCGGCGTGGCTGCCGAGGACCATCGTCCTGATCACCGGGCTGGGCCTGCTGACGTTCGCCGTCTGGAACCCCGACCTCCAGGTCGCCAGGACCCAGGTCGACATCAGGGGAGTGGCGCGCATCGACCAGGACTACGTCGGCGACCTCGGCGCGGAGGCCGTCCCCGAGCTGGACCGGCTCCCCGAGCCGTTGCGCAGCTGCGTCCTCGCCGACGTGGTCCGCGTCAACGGCCTGGCCGAGACCGACGCGTGGAACGGCTGGAACCTCGCCAGGGCCGAGGCCCGCGCCCTGCTGGCCAAGCACCCCGTGGTGCCGAACACGACCTGCGCCACCGCCTCGGGCAGGGGCTGACACGGCCCCTGGCCGGTCAGGGGACCCAGTGGTTGCCGGTGACGGTGATCATGGACTGGAGCCGGACGGTCGCGGCGAAGTAGTCCTCCCTGCCCGGCTTCGCCGCGGTCATCGACCGCCACAGCGCGTCCAGCCAGGGCTGCGCGGACGGGTCGGTGAGGGCGGCGACGGCGAACGGGGCGACGAAGGCGGGCTCGGGCCCCTCCTCGATGGGGGTTCCGTCGAGCCGGTAACCGGCGGCGATCTTCTCCGGGTCGCCGCCGGTCCTGCCGGACACCCACCGCGACAGCCTGCGGGCCGCCTCGGTCGAGGCGGGGTCGCCGCTGGTGACCGCGTCGGCGCCGATACGCCACGGGTCGCGCAGGGCGTTCCAGCTGTAGTCGCCGTCGTGCTCGCTCTCCAGCACCTCGCCCTTGACGGCCCTGCCGTCCTTGACGAAGTCGGGCAGCAGGCCGGGGAAGGCGGCGATCGCCTTCTGGTGGGCCTCGCGGATCGCCCGCCACTCCGGGTCGACCTTCTCGAAGGCGCGGAAGTGGTCGAGCATCCAGTCGGAGGTGCGTGACACCTTCGACAGCGGGTCGTCCGAGGTGGCCCAGTCACCGAGCTTCATCAGGCGGGTGTCGGGGTTCACCTCGGACGCCTTGATGGCGGCGATGCGCTTCACGGCCTTCGCGCGGTAGTCGCCGCCCCACTGCCGATCGGCCATGAGCAGGCCGTAGGCGACGTCGAGATCGCCGTCCGTGGCCGAGTCGGAGCCGTTGACGCTCGTGCACGTCCTGTCCTGCTCGGCGGCCAGCAGATCGGGGTCGTTCACCGAGGGATGGGCCTCGACGTAGCGCAGCACGCCGTCGAACAGCGGCCTGTCGCCCATGGTGGCGGCGATCACCAGCCCGTAGCCCTGCGCCTCCCCGACGTAAGGGTGGTCGGCGTCGGGCGAGATCACCTGCAGGGAGCCGCACTTCGCGGTGACGAACGCGGCCTTCCACTCCTCGTAGAAGGCGCGCACCCGCTCGTCGAGCGTGCGACGGTCGCCTGTGGGGCGCAGCGTTCCCTTGGCGTAGGCGACGCGGTGGCTGCCGAAGGGGACGCCCCGCGCCGCGGCCGTGCTCCTCGCGGCAGGCGGCTCGGCAGATGGCGCGGCAGCCGGTGCGGCAGCCGTCGGGGCGGCCGGCGGTCCCCCCGCCGAGGATCCGCAGCCCGCGCCTCCCACGAGAACGACGGCGGCGGCGAGTCCGGCCACGGCGCGCATGAAACTCCTCGAGTAAAAAGACAGAGTCCCGCAACCTGCGTTTCTCCCATGAAATGCGGCGCAAGAAATGCAGCAAATCAGAGTAATGGTTGAATCTGCGTGTGACGTTCGACGTGGTCATCAGTGGCGGGCGGGTGCTCGACGGCACCGGGGCTCCGGCGTTCAGGGCGGACATCGGGATCACCGGAGAGCGGATCACCGCGATCGGCCGGCTCGAGGAGGTCGACGCGGGGCAGCTGATCGACGCCACGGGACACCTGGTCATGCCGGGTTTCATCGACTGCCACGCCCACGGCGACGCGCTCGTCTTCGACGGCCAGGTGCAGCTGGCGGCGCTGCGCCAGGGCGTGACGACCTTCGTCCTCGGGCAGGACGGCCTGTCCTACGCGCCAGGCTCGGCCGCGACCGTCGGCTACGCCACCCGCTACTTCGCCGCGGTCAACGGGGTGCACCCCTTTCTCGACGACGCGGCCGGCGTGGCCGACCTGCTGGCCGGATACGACAGGGCGACCGCGCTCAACACCGCCTATCTGCTGCCGCATGGCACCATCCGCTACGACGTCATGGGCGCCTCCTCCGAGCAGGCCACGCCCGAGCAGCTCGCCCTGATGCTCGGCCACGTCGAGCGCGGCCTCGCCGAGGGCGCGGTCGGGCTGTCGAGCGGCCTGGAGTACCTGCCGGGGCGCAACGCCTCCTCCGCCGAGCTCGCCGCGCTCTGCCGGCCGCTCGGCGCGCTGCCGTACGTCACCCACATGCGCGCCTACGGCACCGGCGCGGGCGTCGGGATGGCGGAGGTGGTCGAGATCGCCAGGACCTCGGGCGCGCCGATGCACGTCTCCCACCTGCACGGCCCCGCGGACGTACTGCTGCCGCTGGTCGAGGACGCGCTCTCCGGCGGGATCGACCTCACCTTCGACACCTACCCCTACCTGCGCGGCAGCACGATCCTCGCGATGATCGTCCTGCCGCCCCAGGTGCCGGCGGCCGAGGTCGACAGGGCGCTCGACGTGCTCGAGTCGTCCTCGCTCGAGGACTGGTGGCCGACCCTCGACGACCTGTGGCCGCGGCTGACGGTGTCCCACGCGCCAGGCGAGGAGTGGGCCGAGGGCCTGACCATCGTGGAGGCGGCGGGACGCAAGGGGGTCACCCCGGCGGAGTTCTGCCGCAGGCTGCTGGTCGACACGCGTCTGGAGGCGGGATGCGTGGTGGCGCGGCCCGACGAGGGGCCCGAAGGGGAGGAGTCGGTGCGGCGGATCCTGCGGCACCCCGCGCACACCGGCGGCTCCGACGGGATCTACGTCGGCGGGCACCCGCACCCGCGGGGCTGGGGCGCGTTCGCCCGCTTCCTCGGCGTGCACGTCAGGGAGCTGGGAGACTGGACGTGGGAACAGGCCGCGGTGCACCTGGCCTCGCACCCGGCGCGCAGGTTCGGGCTGCTCGACAGGGGGCTGCTGCGGCCGGGGCTGGTGGCCGACGTGGTGGTGGTCGATCCCGCGACGGTGGCGGACCTGGCGACGTACGCCGCGCCGCGCACACCGGCGACCGGGATCTCGGAGGTGCTGGTGTCGGGGGTGCGGGTGCTGTCGCGCGGCGCCCTGACCGGCCTCACCCCTGGACGCGCGCTGCGCCCCACCGCGTGACCTTCCGTACGGCACGCCGCCCTGTCGCCGTCGCGGCGCCCGGCCACGCGCGCACGAGGAGCGTCCCTTCGGCGGGCGCGCGCCGGTGACCACGCAGGCGCGTGGGGCGGCTTGCCGTACAGGACGGGGCCGGACAGGCCCGTGAGAATCGCGGTCCGCGGCGGAAAGGTAGGGTCTGTGCGATGAAGGGGATTCGGTCGGGGGCGGACTTCCTGGGACAGCCCGTGTTCGGTGGCGCGTTCACCTTCCCGCTGATGGTCGTCAAGCGCAGCGCGCTCGAGCACGACATCGCCACCATGGCCGCCTTCACCCGCGACCACGGCATGCTGCTCGCGCCCCACGCGAAGACCCACATGTCACCGGAGATCGCCCGGATGCAGCTCGACGCGGGCGCGTGGGGGCTGACGGTCGCGACCCCCAGCCAGGCGATGACCGTGCGCGGATTCGGCGCGTCGCGGATCATGGTCGCCAACCAGGTCGTCGATCCGGCGGGGCTGGCCTGGGCCGCCGCCGAGCTGGACCGCGACCCCTCCTTCGAGTTCGTGAGCTTCGCCGACTCCCGCGCGGGCGTGGACATCCTGGCCAGGCACGCGGGGACGCGGCCCTTCCCCGTGCTGGTCGAGCTGGGTCACCACGGCGGCAGGGCCGGGTGCAGGAAGCTCGAGGACCTGCTGGACCTCGCGGCCTACGCGCAGGCGACCGAGGACGTGGAACTCGCGGGCGTGGCCGGGTACGAGGGGGCGCTGAAGACCGCCGAGGACGTCAGGAAATATCTGGCGATCCTGCAGAACGCCGTCGACTACCTCAGGGCGCCGATCCTCAGCGTCGGCGGCAGCCAGTGGTTCGACGTGATCGGCCGCGAGCTCGTCACCGCCCAGACCAGGATCATCCTCAGAGCCGGCGCCTACGTCACCCACGACGACGGCTACTACCGCGAGCGCACCCCCTTCAACCGCGTCGAAGGCTCGCTCGAGCCGGCCTTCGAGATCTGGGCGCACGTGCTGTCCACTCCCGAGCCCGGCCTGGCGATCATCGGCATGGGCAAGCGCGACGCCCCCTACGACGAGGGCCTGCCCGTCCCGCGCAGACCAGGACTCACCGTGGTGAAGATGCAGGACCAGCACACCGTCGTCCAGGGCACGCTCGAAGTGGGCGAACTGGTCGCGTTCGGCATCTCGCACCCCTGCACCGCCTTCGACAAGTGGCGCGTGCTCCCCCTCGTCGACGACGACTACACCGTCGTCGGCACGATCAACACCCACTTCTAGGAGATCCGGTGAAGAAGGAACTCAGGACCGCCGACGGCGCTCCTCCCGTCGGCGCCTACTCGCAGGGCCTCGTGGTCGGCGACTTCGTCTACACCTCGGGCATGGGCCCGCTCGACCCGCGGACCGGCGAGATCGTCGGCGACGACATCGAGACCCAGACGCACCAGACCATGAAGAACCTCGGCGCGGTCCTCGCCGCCCACGGCCTCGGCTTCGACGACGTGGTGAAGGCGACCGTCCACCTGCAGCACCTGCACCGTGACTTCCCGGCCTACAACGAGGTCTACAAGTCCTACTTCACCCAGCCGTACCCCGTCAGGACCACGGTCGGCTCGGAGCTGATGAACATCCTGGTGGAGATCGACTTCGTCGCGCACAAGAGCGCGTAGGGTTCGCCTGTGGACAGTTCCGTGTACGTCTTCGCCGAGGATCTGCGCAGCGAGGGCATGGAGAAGACGCTCGACAGGATCCGCGGTTACGGCGTGGGCGGCGTGACCGTCGGCGTCGTGCACCACCGCACCCGCGACGTCACCCCGCACGGGCTGTCCAGGCTCACCCTCCGCCACGACGGAGCGCACTTCCCGCTGCCCGAGGACCTGTTCGGCGAGCTGCGCCTGCGGCCCGCCCCCGGCCACCTCGACGTCCTCGAAGGGCTGCGCGAGGCCTGCTCCTCGCGCGGCCTGAAGTTCCACGGCTGGACGGTGTTCCTGCGCAACGAGGCGATCGGGGTCGAACACCCCGACGTGACCGTGCGCAACTGCTTCGGCGACCGCGGCTACCCGACCGACCTGTGCCCCGCCCACCCCGACGTGAGGCTCTACGCCGTCGCGCTGGCCAGGGCCGTGGCGAGGCTGGGCGTCGACAGCGTGGTCGCCGAGTCGCTGCACTACCGCCCGCTCAAGGCCGAGCGCTCGTTCGTCCCGCTGGGACCCATGGACGCCTACCTCATGGCCCTGTGCTTCTGCGACTTCTGCATGCGCAGGGCGAGCGACCTGGGCGTCAACGCCGAGGTCGCCCGCGACGAGTGCTCGCGCATCGTCGGCGCGGTCCTGGACGGTGAACCGCCCGCGCAGGGCGAGGTCACCAGGGCGGCGCTGACCGCCTACGCCGGGCCCGACGTCGTCAACTACGCCCGCGCCCGCTCCGAGACCGTCACCTCCCTGGTGTCCGAGGTGTCGGCCGCGGTCTCCGCCGAGGGGTCGCAGCTCACGTTCGTCGACGCCACGGGCGCCGTCAAGGGCTACAAGCACGGCCTGCCCTCGCCCGGCCTGGCCGCGCACGACGCGTGGCAGCTCGGCGTCGACCTGGTCGCGCTCGGCGACCTCGTGCCGTCCTTCAGCGTCCTGGCCTACGCCCGCGATGCGGCGAGGGTCGCCGACGACGTTGCCGCCTACCTGCGCTCGGTCGGCAAGGACCGCGAGGTGCGGGCCGTCGTCCGGCCCGGACACCCCGACAGCGACACCGCCGACAGGCTCCTCGCCAAGGTACGCGGCGCCAAGGCCGCGGGCGCCGCCGCCGTCGACTTCTACGCCTACGGGCTGGTGCCGTACCCGACCCTGGACCGGATCCCCGCCGCCCTCAGTTGAGACCGCCGAGCAGCATCGGCAGCGCCCTCTCCAGCTCTCTCGTCCAGTACGGCCAGCGATGCGTGCCGGGGCCGTACAGGTTCGCGGTGACCTCGACGCCCGCCTTCCTGGCCGCCTTGACGAACGCGCGGTTCTCCTTCTCGATGAACTCCTCGCCGCCGTCCTTCGGCGTGTTCCTGCCGTCGAGCGGGCCCGGCTCGCCGTTGCCGCAGGAGACGTAGACGGGGATGTCCTTCAGCTTCTCCGCGAGCGCGGTCGGGTTGTGCGCGGCCAGGTCGTCGCCCCACAGCTTGTCGGGGTCGTCGCCGGAGCGCGCGGTGAGGTGGTCGAGGTCCTGCCTGCCGACGTCGACCAGGCCGGAGAAGGAGGCGGCCGCCCTGAACATGCCGGGATGCCTGGCGGCGTACGACAGGGCGCCGAACCCGCCCATCGACAGCCCCGCGATCGCCCTCCTGTCGTCGCCGCCGTACCTCCGCTCGACGAGCTCGCGGACCTCGGTGAGGTGGAAGGTCTCCCACTGCGGGCCGTCGAGCCAGTCGCTGTAGAAGCCCGCGTAGCCCGCCTCCGGCATGACCACGATCGCCCTCGCGTCCCTGGTCACCTCGTCGGCGCGGCCGTCGGTCACCCACGCGGTGCCCGCGTACCTGCAGCAGCCGTCGAGCAGGTAGAGGACGGGCCAGGCGGTTCCCGGACGCCAGCCGGTGGGGAGCAGGATCTGGATCTCAGCCCGCCCGCCGACGGCCGCGGAGTCGACCTCCAGGGTGACCAGGCGGCCTTCCCTCTTCTCGCTGACGATCACGAGCCCGCCCGCGGCCCGCCGCGTGGTCGCCGGGGCTGTAGGGGCACTCGGTTCGGTGGTGCTCGTGGCGGTCCGGGCCATGCTCGGTCCGGTGGGGTCGGGGGCGGTTCGGGCGGCGCTCGGTTCGGCGGGGCTGGGGGCGGCTTGGGCGGTGCCCGGTTCGGCGGGGTTCGTGGCGCTCTGGGCGGTGACCGGACCGGCGGCGCGCGGGACTGTCATGGGCGTGGCGGTGCACGCGGTGACGGTCAGCACCGTGACCAGGGACGTGGCGAGCAGGCGTCGGACCACTGCGGCTCCTCGAGAGTCGCGACACATCCTCCCTTGTCAGGACCTGGGTGTCACCCCGTCCAGTACCGCCGACACGGCCCGCTCGGCGAACCCCGGCTCCACCGGCGCCCCCCTGAACACCGCCCGCACCCACACCGCCCCCGCGAGCAGGTCCACCACCAGCATCGGATCGGTGTCGTGCACCAGCTCGCCCCGCGCCCGTGCCCGCTCGAAGATCTCCCGCTCGCGGGCGAACCTGTCGGCGAAGAAGCCCCGCACGTTCAGCTCCGGATGGTGGACGGCCGCGCCGAGCGCCGCCACCGCGATGTCGCTCGACGGCGGGTCGGTGAGGAGCGCGATCACATTGTCGACCAGGGCTTCCAGATCGCCGCGCAGCGTGCCGGTGTCGGGCGGGTCGAAGGCGAGCGCGTCGGCCTCGACCAGGGCGGCGGCGAGGAGGGCGGGCTTGGACGGCCACCAGCGGTAGATGGTCGTCTTGTTGACTCCCGAGAGCTCGGCGACACCCTCGATGGTCAGGCTCTCGTAGCCGCGCTCGGCGAGGAGGGCGAGAGTCGCGCCGAAGATCTCCTGCTGCTTGCGCGGTGCCATGCGGCCGATCATAGCAACGCACCGTTGCGTGGCGCCTGCCGTACCGTCGGCACCCGGCTCTGCCGCGCTCGACACCGTGTCGCCCGGTTGGCGTCGCGCGGCCCGCGTCGCGCGGCCGGCGTCGCGCGGTCGGTGTCGCTCGGGTCGGCTTGGGGCAGGGTCAGGCGGCGCGCCTGCCCGTGAACGCGGTCGCGACGCCCAGCGCGATGTAGACCAGTCCGCTGAAGTAGCGCAGCCCCCTGGCCCGCTTCGCCAGCCGCCCGCTCAGCGCCCCCGCCATGAACGCGTACAGGATGTCCGACAGCAGCCCCAGTAGCAGCAGCGTCCCGCCGAACAGCACGATCTGCATCGCTGGAGAGCCCGAGCCCGGGTCCACGAACTGCGGCAGGAGCGCGAGGAAGAACAGGATGACCTTGGGGTTCAGCACGTTCACCAGCACGCCTTCGAGGAACACCTTGCCCAGCGGCTGCGGCTCGGCCGTACGGGTCGTGAGCTCGTCCTTGCTGGTCAGCGTCCGCACCCCGAGGTACACCAGGTAGGCCACGCCCGCCCACTTCACCACCCCGAACCAGGTGGCCGACTGCGCGATCAGGTACGAGAGGCCGCCTGCGGCCGCCGCGATGTGCACCAGCGTTCCCGTCTCCACCCCGAACGCGCTGGCCAGCGCCGCCGCCCTGCCCTGCGAGAGCCCGCGGGCGGCGATGTAGAGGTGGTTGGGCCCTGGGATGAGGACCAGCGTGAGCGAAGCGGCGAGAAAGAGCAGCATGTGGGTAAGGTATGAGACCTTTGGTCCATAGTTATAGACCAATGGATGGTGAGTTCCCTGGTCCAATCGGAATGTCGCCCAGGCGTGGCATAGTGGCCGGGTGAACGGGCTACTGATCGGGCGATCCGCTGAGCTGGGCGGGCTCGTTCGCGTGCTCGAGAACGCCTTGGACGGCAGGGCCGGCGTCGCCCTCGTCGGCGGCGACGCGGGCATCGGCAAGACGCGCCTGGCCGCCGAACTGGTCGCCGAGGCGCGCCGGCGCGGCCTCCGCGTCATGGTCGGGCAGTGCGCCGAGCTCGGCGACGCCCTGCCGTACCTGCCGCTGGCCGACGCGCTGCGCGACCCCGCGCTCGCCGAGGCCGTCGCCGCCCGCCCCATCCTCGGCCGGTTGCTCGACGACGGCAGCGCCGCGGCCTCCTCTTCCGGGCTGACCCAGCAGCGGCTGTTCGGGTCGCTGCTCGGCATGCTGTCCGACGTCCAGCCCGTGCTCTTCGTCATCGAGGACCTTCACTGGGCCGACCGCTCCACCCGCGACCTGCTGGTCTTCCTCAGCCGCATGCTGCAGTCCGAGCGGGTCTGCGTCGTCGGCACCTACCGCACCGACGACCTGCACCGCCGCCACCCGCTGCGTCCCGTGCTCGCCGAGCTCAAGCGGCTGCCCTCGGTGACCGCCGTGGAGCTGCGCCCGCTCGGCTCCGGCGAGATGTCCGACTACGTGGCGACACTGGGGGAGGTGGGCGCGCGCGGTCTCGGCGAGATCGTCTCCCGCGCCGACGGCAACCCCTTCTACGCCGAGGAGCTGTTCGCCGCCATGGCCGAGGGTGAGGCCCTGCCCGACAGCCTCGCCAGCCTGCTCCTGTCCCGCGTCGAGCTGCTGTCCGAGCCGGGCCAGCGGGTGCTGCGCGCCGCCGCCGTCGCCGGCCGCAGAGTCGAGGACTCGCTGCTGCGCGAGGTCTCAGGGCTGCCCGTCGGCGAGTTCGAGGAGGCCGTCAGGGAGATCGTCTCGCGCGGCCTGCTCCTGGTCGAGGGCTACGGCTACGCCTTCCGCCACGCGCTCCTGCAGGAGGCCGTCTACACCGACCTGCTGCCGGGCGAACGCACCCGCCTCCACAACACCTTCGCCACGCGGCTCACCTCGCCCGCCGAGCTCGCCCACCACCACCTCGCGGGCCACGACCTCGTCGGCGCCCTCACCGCCTCCGCCGAGGCGGGCCGTATCGCCGAACGGCTCGGTGCCCCCGCCGAAGCCCACCGCCACTACGACCAGGTCCTCGAGCTCTGGGATCGCGTACCCGACGCCGAGCTTCGCGCGGGCGAGCCCAAGCACGTCCTCGCCATGCGCAGCGCCATCGCCGCCGCCGACAGCGGCGACAACCACGGCGCCATCGCCCGCCTGCGTGCCGTCCCGCCGACCCCCGAGGTCCAGGAGCGCCTGGCCAACTACCTGTCGGAGATGGACCAGGAGGACGAGGCCATCGCCGTCGCCGAGTCCGCCGTCGCCACCGCCACCGAGCCCGCCGTCCTGGCCCGCGCCCTCGCCACCCTCGCCCGCTGCCTGGCCTGGAGCCACCGCCACGCCGAGCACGAGCCCCTCGCCGAACGCGCCCTGGCCACCGCCCGCTCGGCAGGCGCCGCCGACGCCGAGGCCAGCGCCCTGATCACCCTCGCCTCCGCCGCCCAGCTGCGCGGCGAGTGGGTCCGCGCCGAGAACCTCTTCTTCACGGCTGCCGCCCGCACCTCAGGCAACCTCGCCATCGACCTGCGCGCCCTGTTCAACCTCACGCGCGTCCACTACGAGCTCGGCCGCCTCGACAAAGCCGCCGAGGTCGCCGACCGCGGCATCGCCCTGGCCGCCGAGACCGGGCTGTCCTGGAGCACCTACGGCACCGACCTGCGTTTCCTCCGCTTCCTCATCCACTACGTCTCAGGCCAGTGGGACGACGCCGAGGCCATGGCCGCCGGCTTCCCCACCCGCGTCGGCACCGTCCCCGAGTCCGTGCTGTCCTCGTTCGCGCTGTTCATCGAGGTCTCCCGTGGCCTTCCTGGCGTCGGTGAGCGCCTGGCCTGGCTCCAGCCGTTCTGGCCGGACCCGCTCGTCACCTACATGTCCCGCAGCCTCGCCGCCGAACACTCCCTGTGGAACGGCGACCCCGCCGCCGCCCTCGAACACATCGAAGCGGTCATGGACATCCTCACCCCGAGCGACCCAGGAACCCTCCGCGTCGCGGCGACCGGGCTGGCGGTGCTGAGCGAGCTGGGCCGTACCGAAGGAGCCGACGAGCTGATCGCCCGCGCCCGCTACGCCGCCTCCACCGGGCCCGACGGCGAGCGGGGCGAGATGGGCCTCGAAGGCCGAGCGTGGCGGCTGCGCGCCGAGGCGGAATGGTCACGCGCCCTCGGCCGCACCGACCCCGACCAGTGGCGCGAGGTGGTCGAGGCGTTCTCCTACGGCTTCGTCTACGAGGTCGCACGCTCCCGCTGGCGGCTGTCCGAAGCCCTGCTTGCCACCGGCGACAGGACGGCGGCCCAGGAAGAATGGGCGCAGGCCCGCGAAACCGCATGGAAGCTCGGCGCCGTGCCCCTGGCCACCGCGCTCGAAGAATACGGCCGCCGCGCCAGATTCGTCGGAGCGACCTCGACAGGAGGGCTCACGGCTCGCGAAGTGGAAGTGCTGGCACTGGTCGCCGAAGGGCTGGGCAACAGGGAGATCGGCGAGCGGCTGTTCATCGCGCAGAAGACGGTGAGCGTCCACGTCTCCAACATCCTGGGCAAACTCGACGCCTCCACCCGCACCCAGGCAGCCGCCATCGCCCGCAAACAGGGACTCCTGCCCTAGGCCTTCGCCCTCGCGGCCAGCTCCCTGACGACCTCGATCAACTCAGCCGGATCGAACGGCTTGGTGAGGTAGGCGTCGACCCCGATCCCCATGCCGCGACGCCTGTCGGACTCCTGGGCCCTCGCGGTGATGAGGACCACCTTGATGTGCGCGGTGCCCTCCTCCGTCCGCAACCTCGACGCCGTCTCCCAGCCGTCGAGCCGCGGCATCATCACGTCGAGAGTGATGACATCGGGCATCACGTCCATGACCCGATCCAGGCAGTCCTGGCCGTCGGTCGCGGTCGCCACCTCGAACCCCTCCAGGGTCAGATTGACCGCGATGAGCTGCCGGATGACCTCGTCGTCGTCTACTACCAGTACCCTGCCCAGATCCTCGCCCACGGCCGCCAAGGTAACCCGTGGAGAGGGGGTCACGTGCGGTTTTCGATGGATGTGTGCCGGGAGCTTTAACGTGGTGCAGAGTGGTGGGCGGATGCTGGTAACGTTGTCAGTCGTCGAGCCCCCTTAGCTCAGGGGATAGAGCACCGGCCTCCGGAGCCGGGTGCGCAGGTTCGAATCCTGCAGGGGGCACACTCGATCTAGCTAGTGATACACGCACTGACCTGCAGAAATGCAGGTCTTTTGCGTTTCTGGGGTGTGCCACCGGACGCGGTAGATGGCAAGCATGTGCCCGTGATCACATACCAGCCGCGTACCGATCTTGGTCGCGACCGGATGGCCATGGAGCAGCACGCCACCTCAGCGCCGTACCGACGCAACTCACACACAAGCGTCTCCACCTCCGCGCTCATCTGCGTCGGAGACGACAAAGGGCGCCGCGAGCGATCCACGAAAACGGCCAGCCGGCGACCCGATACCGAGACAACGTCTGCCGGGCCATCCCGGCCATCCCGGCCATCCGGCCTCGCCGGCGACCTGAGTCACCGATCCACCGGCCAGCACAGTCAGAACCGCCCGATACCTCTGCTCGACAATGGACACATCCGCCAGGGCCAATCCTGGCCTCCTGGCGCGCGCCGCCCGCAAACGACGCACGAAAGATCGGCCGACAACGGCACCCGTCAAACATGTCCTGGGACTGACGCGTCAAGCATGTCCCGGGACAGGACACAGGACAGCTGACGGCGTGTCAGGTCTCAGGACCTGTGCGACAGATCCGGCTCGGGATGGCTATGTAAGTGAGGACTGGTACCAGATGTCGGTCAGGTGGGGCTCCACCCATCTGAGCCGGAAAACGTTGTCGGTGAGTTTTGGTACCAAGGGCGTCCGGCCGGTGAGACGATCGGGGTGCTCCGCATGGCGAGGGGGCACCGATGGCCAACAAGGGCAAAGCCGAACTGTTCGCGGCGATCCGTCGGGACGCTCGGCTGGAAGGCATGTCGGCGCGGGCGCTGGCCCGTAAGTACGGTGTGCATCGGCGGACGGTGGCCCAGGCGTTGGCCTCGCCCTGGCCGCCGGAGCGGAAGAAGCCACCTCCGCGCCCGTCGCGGCTGGATCTCTACAAGCCGGTCATCGATGCAATGCTGCGGGCCGATCTGGACGCCCCGCGCAAGCAGCGGCATACCGTGGTCCGCATTCGGAACCGGCTGGTGGAGGAGCACCAGGCGGTGGAGGTCTCCTATCCGATGGTCCGCGACTACGTGCGGCAGCGGCGGGCGGAGATCCGGATGGAGGCAGGCCGCGGGCCGGTGCCGGGCTTTATCGAGCAGACTCATCGTCCGGGTGTTGAGGCCGAGGTGGACTTCGGGGATGTGTGGATCCGGCTGGCCGGCAAGCTGACTCGCTGCTACCTGTTCTCCTTCCGCCTTTCGTGGTCGGGTAAGGCCCTGCATCGGATGTTCCTGACCTGCTCGCAAGAGGCGTTCTTCGAGGGCCACGTCCACGGGCATGGCGTGCGGTCGGCCAGCTGGTGCGGCCTTGGAGTGTCTCGCGTTTCAGCGTGGCGTTGAAGCTCTCGGCCGCCGCGTTGTCGGCGCTGGTCGCCTTCGGCCGGCGCTGTGAGCAGGCTGGCGTCCGTCCGTCGACGGGCCGAACCGGGACGTGCTTCGACAATGCGATCACCGAGAGCTTCTTCGCCTCGCTGGAGTGCGAACTGATCGACCGGCGCGCCTTCCGCACCAGGTCAGAAGCCGAACGAGCCCTCTTCAGCTACATCGAGGGGTTCTACAACCCACGCCGCCGCCACTCCGCCAACAGCCAGCTCAGCCCCACTGAATACGAGCGTCGACACGCGCTCAAGAACATCCACGACCTCGACTATGCTGCCGCGTAGTCGCAAGCCCTGATGTGTCTACTGAACCGGGGCAACTCCAACATCATCGAAACCGGAACTGTGTCCTACCGCTACACCCAGACCCAGGCCGCCAAGGCCAGCCAGCAGGCTCCCAACTGACCACCGGCGTGCTCTTCCCCGATAGCCGCCGAACTCGTCGGCCGCAGGAGCAGGTCAAGGTGGAGCGCCCACAGCGCAGCGAGGACGAGCACCTTGACCTGCGACAAGGACCGACCATCATCCGGCGCCGGGGAAGCGCGTGCACCGCCAATTGAGGTCGGCGTAGGGGTTGACCTAGGCATAGGCATCGTCGGCCTCGGTGAGGTCGACGCCCCTGACGACCTACGCGCGGCTGTCCTGCTTGGCGTCGTCGTCCACACGGCCGTCGTCGTCCGTGATCTTGAGCTTTCGTACGGCGGGAGCCAGCACGAGGGGTAGGTGGGCCGCCGCGGTGCCGAGGCAGGCGATCCACAGGAGCTGGTGAACGGTGACGACCTCGCCCAGCAGCCCGCCGACGACACCGCCGAGCGGCAGCGAACCCCACATGAGGAAGCGGAGGCTGGCGTTCATCCTGCCACGCAGGGCCTCGGGGCAGATCGCCTGGCGGTAGCTGCCCTGGGCGACGTTGTACATGACCGCGACCAGGAAGACGAGCGCCATGCCGATCGGGAACAGGGCGAGCCGCCAGCCGGGTCCGGTGAAGGCGACGAGCACATTGAGCGGAATGATCAGGACGGCTGCGCCGTACATCGTGGGGCCGTGACCGAAACGGGCGATCACGCGTGGCGCGAGGAGTGCGCCCAGCAGGCCACCGGCCCCCGCGCCCGAGATCATCAGGCCGTAGGCCGTCGCGCTCACGCCCAGCTCGGCGACCAGGTACAACGGCTGGACGATGGCCCAGATGCCGTTGATGAACATGGCCATGGCGCCGACGAAGCCGATCAGGCGCAGGATGGGCTGGCCGAGCACGTAGCGCAGGCCCTCCATGAGGCTCACACGCCCGCCGGAGGGGGTCTCCTTGGCCTTGACGCTCGCCAGCAGGGTGGCGGAGATCAGGTAGCTGACCGCGTCGACCACGATGGCGATGGGCGCCGTGAGCGCCTGCACGAGCCAGCCGCCGAGCCCGGGGCCGAAGAGCACGGAGAGGCTGCGCACGGACTCCAGGGTCCCCATGCCCTTGGGCAGCTGCTCCTTGGTCACGATGGAGGGCAGGAAGCTCAGGTGGGCGACGTCGAAGAAGGCCGTGCCGGTGCTGACGATCACGGCGACCGCGTAGAGCTGCGCCAGCGTGAGCGCCTCGAACAGCGCGGCGATCGGGATCGACGCCAGGGCGACCGCGCGCAGCACGTCGGCCGTCACCAGGATCGGCTTCCTGCGCAACCGGTCGACCCACACGCCGGCGGGCAGCCCGAAGAGGAGGAAGCCGATCATCTCGGCCGCGCTGAGCAGGCCGAGCTCGAACGGGCCCGCGTCCAGCACCAGCAGCGCGACCAGCGGGAGGGCCACGCGCGTGACCTGGGTGCCGAACTGGCTGAAGCCATCGGCGGTGACGTAACGACGGAAGGCGGGGGTCATCCGATCTACCCTAGGGGCGCGCCACGCTCCGCGCGCTGCCTGCGGCGCTGGGCCGCTGACCGTTGGCCCTTCGGTTTTGCGCGGGAGGCACCAGGTCCGTCGCGGTCACATGCTTGGCGGGCGATGGCGGGCCACTTTGACCGCTGAGATCAGCAGCACGACGGCCAGGGCCGGGATGAGAACGAGGTCGGGGATCACGCCGAGCAACAGGCCGCCGAGCAGCGCGCCCGCGATGGAGCCTGCGGTCATGATGGCGACGAAGCGGAGGTTGGCGCCCAGGACGGCGAAGCTGCCGTCGCGGCTGTAGCGGGCGAAGGCCACCAGCATGGTGGGCAGGGACACCAGCAGCGACAGGCTGCCGGCGGTCTTGATGTCCACCGAATAGAGCAGCATGATCGTCGGGATCAGCAGTTCCCCGCCGGCCACGCCCATGATCGCGGCCACCACGCCGATTCCGAACCCTGCCGCCACCCCGGCCGCCGCCTGCATCGGGCCGGGCAGCATCAAGGAGCCGAAGGTGGTGGTGTGGGTGAGCACCAGGGCGCCGGCCATGAGCACCATCAGGGCGGCCAGCACCTTGTAGAGGGTGGCGGTGCGCATCCGCACCGCCCACGACGCGCCCGCCCATGCGCCCAGCAGGCTTCCTGCCAGCAGGTTGACCGCGACCGTCCAGTGCGCGTTCAGGTCGGCGAAGGGGACGGCGGCCAGGCGCGCGGGCAGCGCGGTGAGCACCACGACCAGGCTCATCGCCTTGTTCAAGATGACTGCCGACAGCGCCGCGAAGCCAAACAGGCCGATCAGCAGCGGCAGTCGGAACTCCGCGCCGCCCAGGCCGATCAGTCCGCCCAGCACACCCACCGCCGCGCCGGCGGCGAACACCAGCGGCACCGAACCTGCCCGGCGATCGGACGCGGTGATGTCGTTTGCGCTCACGTCACCCTCACGTTCCCTGCCGCCCGCACCTGGTGTGCGGGGCCGCGTCCAGCTTTTCGCGCCCCTCTTGCCGAGCGGCATGCGGCTCGCGGCGGGATGTCAGACATGGCGCCATTCTGCCGGGCCGCCGTCCATGTCATCTGGCCACCCGGCGCCCAACGCGACGACCCACCTTCTCGCGGTTCCTGGGCGGGGGTTCCCCTCCGAGATGTCATCGACTATCGTCGATTATCGATGAACAAGGATGCGAAGCCGCTGGACCGGGCCGAGGCCGAGGAGTACGCGAGCTGGTTCAAAGCGCTGGCCGATGCCACGCGCATCCAGATCGTGTCACTGCTGGCCCGCCGCCGTGAGCCGATGACCGTGGGCGGGATCGTGAGCGTCTCCGGCGTCGGCCAGTCGACCGTGTCGCACCACCTGAAGATCCTCGCCGAGCTGCGGTTCGTGCTGGTCGAGCGGCAGGGCACGGCCAGTCTGTACCGGATCAACGAGGCCTGTGTGAGCTGCTTCCCCACCGCCGCCGACGTGGTGATGGGCAACCCGGTCCCGGCTTCACCGGTCTGCGAGTGAAGGAGAGTCGCGATGACTCACGATGAGATCGTCGAACGCTACTCCGGGCTGGCTCGGGCAGCGATGCTCGGCCGGGTGATCCTCGACTGCGGGGCGGAGGAGTTCGAGCAGGGCTGCTTCGGGACGGCCGGATACGACGACACCGACGGCCTTCCGGAGGGAGCGCTACGGGCCAGCCTGGGATGCGGCAACCCGGTGGCCGTCGCCGAGCTGCGCGCCGGGGAGGCCGTGCTCGACCTCGGCTCGGGTGGCGGCATCGACGTGCTGCTGTCGGCGCGAAGGGTTGGCCCATACGGCCAGGCCTATGGCCTGGACGCCAGCCCCGACATGCTGGAACTCGCCCGCGCCAACGCCGCCAAGGCGGGCGCGACCAACGTGGAGTTCCTGCACGGCACGATCGAGGCAGTCCCACTGCCAGACCAGGCGGTGGACGCGGTCATCTCTAACTGTGTGATCAATCTGTCCGACGACAAACCTGCCGTCCTGGCCGAGGCCTTCCGCGTCCTGCGGCCCGGCGGGCGGTTCGGGGTGAGCGACGTGGTCACCGACGGGCCCATTGATCCGGTACGGCGGGCCGCCGCCGAGCAGCGAGTGGGCTGTGTGGCCGGATCGCTGGCAGTCGAGGAGTACCGAAACCTGCTCCGCGAGGCAGGCTTCGTCGGCATCTCGATCCGCCTCACCGCCGACCACGGTGACGGCGTTCGTTCGGCCATCGTCCAGGCGCACAAGCCCGCGATCGGACCTGGCCTGGAGATCAGGCCGATGCGTGAGGCCGACGCCGCTCAAGTGCTGTCGATCTACCAGGCCGGTCTCGATACCGGACAGGCCAGTTTCGAGACCGTCGCCTCCAGCTGGGAGGGCTTCACCGAGGGCAAGCTTCCGCACCTGCGCTACGTCGCCGCCGACACCGAGACCGGCGAGGTGGTCGGCTGGATCGCCGCCTCCCCGGTGTCCTCACGTCCGGTGTACACCGGAGTCGTCGGGCAGCGGCCGGTGGTGTTCGGCGTCGACGCGCAGGATGTTGGCCAGGGTGAAGGCGTCCGCGTGGTCGGACTTCGACCGGGCGACGGTGTGCCGTTCGCGGTATCGGGCGACTGCCAGCGGGTTGATCGCGTAGACCGTGCGGCCGGTGGCGCGCAGGCATGACACCAGCAGGCCGCGGCTGGTCTCGATCGCGACCGGGATGCGGGCCTCGGGGCGATCGCCGTGCTCGGCCAGCAGCTCGATCAACGTCCGCCATCCGTCGACGTCGTCGCCGATGCGGCGCTTGGCCACTAGCTTGCCCGTCTCGTCGACCAGGGCGACGTCGTGATGCTTCTCCGCCCAGTCGATCCCGCACGTGATCGTCAACATGTCTCCTTCGTAGTGCCTTGCCCAGGTGAGCCATGCAGGGGCACGCCACGCCCTAATGAGAGAGCTCGACGGCTCGACATCCGATCAGCAGTTCGTGGCCCCAGCCGGCCGCAGGCCCGCGCACTGCGTAAGGGCTCGGCGGCCCCGGTATGAGTGAGCGGTGACTCCTGTGGCTGACTCACGGCACGATCTTGGCAAAGCGGGTGGTGGCGGGTCCGGACCGAGGCGCACGGCCTTAGCAGAGAGGCTCCCGGCCCGGTATCGACACAGGCGTTCTCTCGGTCCGGGCCCTCCACCACCCACCGTCAGCCCCACCCTGCTGCGCACTGCCTCTGTATGGGAGTCGGCGCTCCGGGTTGAAAGTAGGCGTCAGCAGGGAGGGGAGCCCCCTCGGGAGCAATGATCGAAACCTGTGGATCTGCCGGGAAGGGGTGTACCTTCCCGAATCATCTGATCATGGTTTCGAGATAAGGCCGACGCGCCAACGTCGGTCGGGAAGGCACACCCGTGCCGCTTACCGTAGTGCCCGAGTTCCCCGCTGACGACCGCGACGGCCCGACCGGCTCCTCGCCGACGT